>NZ_JBGCFU010000069.1:0-38276 GCF_045107095.1 Congregibacter sp.
GGTTTGCCCTACTGGAGTATTGGAATGGCTGATTCCAAACACGTACTACTGACTGGCGGTGCCGGTTACATCGGGTCTCACAGCTGTGTGGCCTTCAGTAGTGCCGGCTACAAGGTAAGTCTTCTCGACAACTTCTGTAACAGCTCGAGGGTTGTTTTGGAGCGCCTGGAAAAAATTCTCGGCTATCGACCGGAGCTTCATGAGGCGGATATTCGTGACGAGACCTCGACGCAGCGCGTGTTAGAGCAAACACGGCCGGATGCGGTGGTGCATTTTGCGGGGCTAAAGGCGGTGGGTGAGTCCGTAGAGATGCCACTGCATTATTACGACAATAATGTCACGGGAACTTTGTCGCTGTTACGGGCGATGAAGGCGACATCTGTGTCTAAGTTGGTGTTTAGCTCATCGGCGACGGTCTATGGTGATCCGGCTTCCGTTCCTATCACCGAGGGCTTCCCGCGCAGTGCAACAAACCCCTACGGGCGCAGCAAGCTCATTGTTGAGGACATTCTAATGGATCTGGCGGTTTCGGATCCCGCTTGGGAAATAGCGCTCTTACGCTACTTTAACCCCGTGGGTGCTCATGAAAGTGGTTTGATCGGTGAGGATCCATCCGGGAAGCCTAACAATCTCATGCCTTTTGTTGCGCAGGTAGCGGTGGGGCGTCGAGAGAAACTCAGTGTTTTTGGTGGTGACTACGACACCCGAGACGGTACCGGCGTTAGGGACTACATACATGTGGTCGATCTGGCGGAGGGACATGTCAGTGCCCTTGAAGCACTAGCGAGTCGACCATCGGGCGATCCGCTGATCGTCAACTTAGGCACGGGCACAGGCTATAGCGTGCTGGAATTGGTAAGTGCTTTTGAAGCCGCTAGTGGTCGCAACGTCCCCTATGAAATTGTCGCTCGTCGTGCGGGAGACATTGCCCAGTGCTACGCCGATCCCGGCTACGCTAAAGCACAACTGGGCTGGGAAGCGCGTTTTGGCGTCCAGCGTATGTGCGAGGACGCCTGGCGTTGGCAGTCGCAAAACCCAAATGGCTTCAGCGATAAGTAGTTCAGTCGGCCGCTAACGGCCGTCGCTACTGCGAAGTACACGAATACTCCTCACGTTGTCTGCTACATCGTCAGGGTGGAATGCGACCTTGCGCCACTTCTTATCGGCGTACAACGATGTCTGATCAGTAAAATGAGCACTGTGAGGGTTGCCCGATTGACTGTAGGACAGCAGCGCTTCTGCGATTGGTCCCTCATCGTCAAAATTAAGGGTGTAAATAAAGCTACTACCGTGAACCACGGCGTACCCGTTGTCGGTGAGATAACGGCTATCCGCCACCTTTGAAGCGTTAATACCGGCTATGGGTGAAGCCGACGGGTTACCTGACATCTGCAGGTTAGCAACACCCTCAAAGCCGTTACCGCCGTGAACCGGGATTGGTTCGCCTGCTCGCCAGGCAAATTGAGCGTCTCGCAAGCTGGCGTCCAATGGCAGCCCGGCTTCTGCCAATACCTCGACGGCATCCCGCAATGACTGAACGGCTTGTTTACTCTCCGCTAAACCTGCGGGAGTTGTTGCGGGTCGCGTTACATCAAAGCTGTCTTTGAAAAGCTTGCCGGTGTTTACCGTATCGAGTCGGTCGTAGCGTGTTATCCATTCGCGGAAAAGCGGTGCTCCCGGGCTATCGAGGTTCAGGCTGCCGTCATAGGCCTCTAGCACGTTACAGACGTCATCCAGTTCTTCTCCTTCGTTTCGACAGGCAGAGACGAGGCTAGGCAATAATATTTCAGCGGTTAGCCCTCGGTTGGAAAAAAGAGCCCGCTGTATCTCGTGGATAGTGAAACGCCCGTCGTCGCCGGCATCGCCGTACTCATTTTCCAGCATGCGAATATTCATCCGCGTGCGCAGTGAACGAGCTGACTCTGTGGGTCCGTAGAGAACCGAATACCCGATGAGGGGCTCCCTTGGGCTGCTAAGCCAGTAGCTGTCATTCGAGTTGAATACGTAGTCTTTCCTTTCAATGCGTGGGCGTTTATCGAAGGGAACGGTTCCTGAAATAGGCACTGATGGCTCGTCGACCCAAGTGTTCTTGGGGTCGCTGCCGTTGAGAAGTACCATACGCCTGCCGCCATAAAGCTGTGCGGCTAGAGGGTCCTTCTCAAGCGAAGCTCGCCACGTTGCCTGAGCTTCATCGCTAATATTGCCCACGGTGGAGTTGTCGAGATACAAAGCCCGGCCGTCGGCGCTTGTCGCTATGGTGTTTACCCAAGGCATAGCATTGTAAGTACGGTGGGCATCGATGAATTCGTCCAGATCGGTGGCTTCGCCCATCGCTTTCCACTGCGCCAAAAGGGAGTGGTTGCCCACATTCGCGTCTCTGGCAGCGTAGGCGAACTTCTTGTCCCAGGCCATGCCCGGCATGGTAAGAACGGGGCCGTGCGCGCTCATGTAGATTGTATGCGAGTGAATTCTTACTACACCAGAATCGTCCGCGACAGGAATATTTACCGTACGGGCATCAATGTCACGCCACTCTTCTCCGTAGCGATAGCGTAGAGGGTTAGTGGGATCGAGCTCTAGGCGGTAAAGCACCAGGCGTTGGCTGGCGGATACGGTATGAGTCCACCCCAGAGCTTTGTTAAACCCTATGGAAACACCTGGGCTACCGAGTAATTGCGCACCGTAGATGTCGAGCTTGCCAGGGATAGTCAGGTGCTTCTCCCAAAATCTACTCTCGCCGTACCAAGGGTAGTGTGGGTTGGCGAGAAGCATACCCTTGCCATTCTCCGTGTATTCGCTGCCTAGGGCCCAACCGTTTGAACCCATCCCTTCCAGCGACGCGGCATCAAGCGCTGCTAATTGCATCTCTGTATCCGGATTTGCCGCGACCACAGCTTCATCTTTCGGAGGTTTTACGGCCGCGATAGCGCCACTCATACGCGGAAGCGTTTGAGCGACCATTACCATACGCGTCATCAGGTCCAGGGGTGATACTTCGCGTACCCAGGTCGCGCCTCTGCACCAGGAGCTGTTGCGTGCGCCTTTATGCTCTCGAACGTAACGATTGTAGCCGGAGGTGTAACCTGCCAGCCAAGCTTTAACTTCGCTATTCTGAGCTGCGAAGGCTTCCTGTGCTTGGCCGCGAAGATTTAGGCCGCGGACTACAGCATCTTTAGCGATGTTGCTTTGATTGGCGCCGGCGCCGAGATAGCGAGCACTCTCTCCTCTGGCTTGAACTAAGCTTAGAGCCATATTGCAAACATGGTCTTCCGCTGCGGCATAAGCTTCGCCATAACCTAGGGCACCATAGTCGGCTGCCTGTATGTGAGGCACACCATAGGGCCCTTTTCGGACAGTTACCTCGTAGGAGTTTTGGGATTCGACCCAGTCAAACACCTGCCTCTGCTGGGCGTCGTAAGGCAGTGACTCAATACGCTTTGAAAGGGCCTGAAATGCCCGGGCATCAAATTGATCGCCTTGCATGGTTTGCGCGTGCTCAAAAAGATCAGAGAAGTCAGGCTGGTCTATGTCGGCGACAGCGAAGCTAGTGAAAAGCAGGGGAGCCAAAGCAAAGGTAACGAGTTTGACATTACTGGTGCGAGAGGAGCGTTCACAATTTTTTGTGAAAAACGGAGTAAGTCTACTAATGGTTGGTCGCATGAGTATGAAGGTCTCCATGGCGTCTTATTATCGTAGGTGAAGATGTTTTTACTATGTGACCATTCTGCACAGTCAGGCCTTGCTGTCTACGGAGCGTCCCATCACCCCGTACATCTCAGGCATTGCCCCACAACCAGGCTGCTCCGCGAACGCCACTACTGTCGCCATGCTTCGCAGGTTTGAGTTTTGTTCGGCAGACATCGGAGAAGACCTTGGACGCCAGTAGTCGCGGTACCTCGGTGTAGATAAATGGAATGTTTGAAAGGCCTCCTCCAAACACCACAAGGTCGGGGTCCAGTACATTTACGATGCCCGCTAGCGCAGTGCTTAACAAGTCGTTGTAGAGGGCGAGTGTCTCGCGATGTCTGTTGTTCGGCGTCCCCTTGGACAGTTGCTCTACGACGATGGGTTCGCGGTGCAGCTGCTCGTGAGTGAGCGCCAATCCAGGGCCACTCAGCCATGTTTCAATGCAGTCTTCCCGTCCGCAGTAGCAAAGACGTGGGTATTGGAGGCTTTCCGGCAGTTCGTTAACCCGTGCCAAAGGCATTGGGTTATGCCCCCATTCGCCGCTGATGGCATTGGGGCCGTGAAGTAGGCTGCGATTGATCGCGGCACCTCCGCCCACGCCCGTCCCGAGAATTACGCCGAACACAACTTGCTCTTCTGTCCCTGCACCGTCGCTCGCTTCGGACAAGGTCATGCAGTCGGCGTCATTGGCCATGCGCACGGGGCGAGCGCAAATCTCCTCCAGATCGTTGCACAGTGTGTGGCCATTCAACGACGTGCTATTGCAGTTTCGCATCAGTCCTGTGTCGGGCGAAGGGGATCCAGGAGTACAGATACCAAGGGGCAGGCGCTCAGTCAGATTTGCACTGGACTCTAATTGTTCACACAGCTCGCAAATTGCAGAGAGGGTCTCTGCGTAATTCTCCCGGGGTGTTTTACAGCGCGCTCGGTGAGTCACCGCCCCTTGGAGGTCAAGGAGCGCTGCTTCTATTTTGGTGCCCCCGAGATCTACTCCCAGCAATCGCGATCTATTTGCCATCCGAGAATCCTTTCTACCGGCATATCTCATGCGTTTCGTGCATTTCATTGATTGGGATCATGGCAAGAGCATACCTCTTACGGCCAAATGACCGAATCAAAAATCAGCGGAGATAGGCGTAGGATGAGTGATTCATTGATGGCTTCACAAGCAGTTGAGGAGTTAAGCAACGAGGACGAGTTGTCAGTTGACAGTGCAGACCGTTCGCGGCGACTTCATCAGCTGGCAAAGATGCGACATGATCCTGCTGCGATTCGGGAGCTCTTCATCTCGGGAGACTACCCCTACAAGAGCAAAATTCCCCGTCGAGACTACGAAGAGAAGAAGCAAGCGCTTCAGGTTGAGCTGCTCAAGGTGCAGCAGTGGGTGAAAGATAGCGGCCAGAAAATTGTCGTCTTGTTTGAAGGGCGGGATGCCGCGGGTAAGGGGGGCACTATTAAGCGCTTCATGGAGCATTTGAATCCACGAGGTGCACGGGTTGTTGCCTTGGAAAAACCGACGGACCAAGAACGCGGCCAGTGGTATTTTCAACGCTACATGAAGCATCTGCCCTCCGATGGCGAAATCGTTTTGTTTGACCGCTCCTGGTATAACCGCGCGGGGGTGGAGCGAGTCATGGAGTTTTGTACTCCAGAAGAGTATCTGGAGTTCATGCGTCAGACGCCGGATTTGGAGCGAATGTTGGTGCGCAGTGGAGTGCGTCTGTTTAAGTACTGGTTCTCGGTTACAAAAGATGAGCAGCATGCTCGTTTCTCTCGTCGTAAAACAGATCCACTAAAGCAATGGAAACTCTCGCCCATTGATCAGGCGTCGATTGATAAGTGGGATGAATACACCGAAGCAAAAGAGGCTATGTTTTTTTACACAGACACGGCCGACGCGCCGTGGACTGTTATTAAGTCATCAGACAAAAAACGAGCGCGCCTAGCCTGTATGCAGCACTTTTTAGCCAGCCTTGATTATCCAGAGAAGGATACCCGCCTTGTTCGTCGACCGGATCCTTTACTGGTCGGTCATAGTCAGCATGTGATTGGGCGTTCACGGCACATTCTTGGGCCGTCGGTTGCCGAGTGGTAATGCGTTTTGGTTACGAGGGCCTAGGCGTTTGCGGGGCTTGTCTGTTGCTGGCTCCACCAGGCGATGCCCTGAGCATTAAGCTTCGCATCCAGTGTCAAAGCATTAACCTCTGCCTCTATCTTCGAAGTTGGTAGCAGGCGCTTTAATTCAGCGCGGCTCACATCCAAGACTGCGTTTTCAAGGGCGGGTATATCGCCGGCAAAGGCACTCCCCAAGGCTGCATACTGTTCAAGCTGTCGCAGCAAGCAGTCTCGCTGAGACTCTTGGAAATTCAGAGCACCAAAGTGGGTTAGGTAGAAAACGGCAGGGTCGCTCTCACATAGTGTCCGTACCGAGTTCTGATAGAGCGCCGGGTCAAACTGTGTCGGCGTAGTGGCCGGCATTACATAGGCACTTTTCGTAAAGCGCTGACGGGCATAGCTCACGCCAAACATATCCCCGCTGAACCATCCCTTACTTTGCTCATCGAACAGGCAAAAATGATGCTCGGCATGCCCCCGCGTGTGCTTTACACGTAAACGCCTCTGACCAACCAACAGCGTTTCACCATCCTCGACTGTTTGGACGCGATATGCGTCCACCGGCACAACTTCGCCATGGAGTTGGGCGAACAGTTTCTGTCCATAAACCTGCTGTGCACTGGCAACCAGTCGTGTGGGGTCAATGATGTGCCTTGCACCCTTGGGATGAATAAGCAGGCTGGCCTGAGGAAGCTGTTGCATAAGAGCACCCGCGCCGCCGGCATGATCAAGGTGTACGTGCGTAGGAATGATGTAGCGCAGTTGGTCTTTCGGGATAGACAATGCTCGAAGCGTAGCCAAAATATTGTCGACGCTAAGTGCGGTGCCAGTCTCGATGAGCGCGCACTCGTCCCGGTCCACGAGCAGATAGCAGCAGGCTATATCGGGGCCGGTATAGAAAGCATCGATACAGAAAATATTGTTGCCGAGAGGCTGAAATACGGCGGAGGTTGTGGAGTTCATAAAGTGGTACCGAAGGCCGGACTCGAACCGGCACACCTGTTAGGGCGGGGGATTTTGAATCCCCTGTGTCTACCAATTTCACCACTTCGGCACTGAAGGGTTGCATCGCCCAGCAAGTGGGCGGGCGCGAGTATAACAGTGCACAATCGTCTGTCGCCATATCTTGTCCATAAGATCTTTGAATAAGTGCCGCAGAGGAGCTGCGAACGGCAATTTTCAGGCTGTCAGACACAGGCATGTTTCTGTACACTCCGCCCGCGCAGAGCGTGTGTTCTGCGCAAACTGAGTATCCGCCCACGCGTCGTAAGGGCGCGCCGACAGAGAGAAAAGAAGTATGACCATGAAATTGGTAAAGAAGACCGACGAATATAGTGTTTTTCAGCGTGGCGATGAGCGCTATGCGGTAAAAGATGCTTCCAAGCGCCCGGTTAATGGCGAGGAGAAGGTCCGTATCCTTCTGGAAGAGGGCCTGATCAAGGTTGCGGAGCCCGCCGCTGTAGAAGCTGCTCCTGAAGAAGCGCCCGCTGAAGAAGCACCTGCTGAAGAGGCTGCCCCTGAAGAGGCACCTGCCGAAGAAGCTGCCTCTGAGGAAGACGGCGAAGAAACCGAGTAAGCACTAGCCTTATTTGGAACCTGGCGCGGGTTTCCCCGCGTCAGTCACGCCATGCAACGCTCAGACTTTCATTACGACCTACCCCCCGAACTTATCGCACAGCAGCCGCTCGCCGAACGCTCTGCGAGCCGATTGCTGTGCGTTGACGGCGCAACAAAAACACTGAATCACGGGCAGTTTGCTGACCTTCCATCGCAGCTTAAAGCTGGCGACCTGTTGGTTTTCAATGACACCCGTGTACTTCCCGCGCGCCTCTTTGGTGTTAAAGAGACCGGTGGCCGTGTAGAAATTCTTATCGAGCGCCTTACCGGAGAAAATAGCGCTTTAGCGCATGTGCGAGCCAGTAAAACGCCGCGACCGGGAATGACGATCGCTTTGGCAGCCGATGCGGACAGCCCGGCGAGCGACGATTTGCTCACGGTTGAGGGGCGCGAGGGAGAGCTGTTTCAAATCACCAGCACTCAAAGCTTAGGGCCTCTGTTAACGCGGATTGGGCATATGCCGTTGCCGCCCTATATCGATAGGGCAGACGCCCTTGAGGATAGAGATCGGTATCAAACGGTGTATGCACGGAGGGATGGAGCAGTCGCTGCGCCGACGGCGGGTTTACACTTTGATCATGCAATACTCGACAAGCTTGATTCCATGGGCGTTCAACGGGCTCAGGTCACCTTGCACGTGGGCGCTGGCACTTTTCAACCCGTACGTAGCGACGATATACGCGACCATGACATGCACGCAGAGTACCTGGAGGTCAATCAGACGGTAGTTGACGCAGTGGCCGCAACCCGAGCGAGGGGAGGCCGCGTGGTGGCCGTAGGTACAACCGCGGTGCGCAGTCTCGAAACCGCATCGGCTTCAGGACAATTAGAGCCGTATGTTGGGGATACGAGATTGTTTATCTACCCGGGTCGCAACTTTAACTGCGTTGATGCCATGATTACCAACTTTCACCTTCCGGAGTCCACGCTGTTGATGCTGGTAAGTGCCTTTTGTGGCACAGATTTAATGCTCAGTGCTTATAACGAAGCCGTGGCTGAGCGCTATCGGTTCTTTAGCTACGGGGATGCGATGTTCTTGACACCCCACCCCGAGGCGCGATCACAGTGAGGTTTGAACAGTTATCCAGCGATGGGGCCGCCCGTCGATCTCGCCTGCATTTTGACCGGGGCATCGTCGAGACTCCCGCGTTCATGCCCGTAGGAACCTATGGCACGGTAAAAGGCATGCTTCCAAGAGATGTCAAGTCTCTAGGCGCTCAAATTATCCTGGGAAACACTTTTCATCTATGGCTGCGTCCGGGAACTGAAGTGATTGCTGCCCATGGGGACTTGCACGATTTCATGCAGTGGCAGGGACCTATTCTTACCGACTCCGGCGGTTTTCAGGTGTTCAGCCTGGGCGAAATGCGCAAGATTAGTGAAGAGGGTGTTTCTTTTCGCTCACCAGTAGACGGCGACAAAGTGTTTCTGGACCCTGAAAAATCCATGGCGATTCAGCGAGCCCTCGGCAGCGATATCGTGATGATCTTTGACGAGTGCACACCCTTTCCGGCAAGTCATGATGAGGCGGCTACATCCATGGAGCTTTCCCTGCGCTGGGCAAAGCGTAGTCGGGTCGCTCACGGAGACAGCAAGGCAGCGCTTTTCGGTATTATTCAGGGGGGCATGTACCCCGATTTGAGAGCCCGTTCACTGGAGGGTCTGGAGGAGATTGGTTTTGACGGCTACGCCATCGGCGGGCTGTCCGTGGGAGAGCCCAAAGCAGAAATGCTAAAGGTGCTCGAAGGGCTTCAACCCTTATTGCCTGCGAACCATCCCCGCTACCTGATGGGGGTTGGTACGCCGGCTGATTTATTGGAGGGCGTTCGACGGGGTGTCGACATGTTCGACTGTGTGATGCCCACAAGAAATGCCAGAAACGGTCACCTCTTTACTTCTACAGGTGTTGTCAAAATTCGCAACGCCAAGCATCGCCATAGTACTGCACCCCTTGATGAAAACTGCGCGTGCTACACATGCTCCAACTTTAGTCGTGCCTATTTGCATCATTTGGACAAATGCAACGAGATCTTGGGATCTCAGCTCAATACACTGCACAATCTGCATTACTATCAGGATCATATGCGTGGCATCCGTGAGGCAATTGAAGCTCGACGTTTGGATGACTTTGCAGATGAGTTCTACCATGCTCAGGCAGGCTAGGGCTGAACGGTCAGCGAACAGTAAAAGAGAGAGACTTAAGATGCTGTACAAACTTGGGGACGAGACTCCCGTTCTGGATGGCGAAGGACACTTCGTGGCGCCCAATGCCGCGGTCATTGGTCGTGTCACACTCCGCGCTAAAAGCAGCGTGTGGTTTTCCTGTGTGCTCCGGGGTGATGTCGAGGCCATAGAGGTAGGGGCGGGGAGCAATATTCAGGATGGTACGGTTATTCATGCAGATCCCGGCTTTCCCGCCATGATCGGCGAGAATGTCACCGTCGGCCACAACGCTATGATTCATGGCTGCAGCATTGGCGATGGCTCGCTGGTGGGGATCAATGCCGTCGTTCTCAATGGAGCTAAAATCGGTAAGAACTGCCTGATAGGTGCGAATGCGCTCGTGACGGAGGGTATGGAGGTGCCGGATGGGTCCTTGGTTCTGGGGTCGCCGGCCGTGGTCAAAAAGACTTTGAGCGCTGATCAACAGGCAATGCTAGCGCTTAATGCAGAGCACTACTCGAGCAACGCAGCACGTTATAGCAGCGACCTGGAAGCTCTTTTTGATGATTGATTCTACTGACGGGAAGGCGAGTCCCGAGGCCGCTGTTTCAGCCGATGAGCCAGGGTCACCCTGTTTATCTATTTGCGCTTTGGATGAAAACGATATCTGTCTGGGCTGCTATCGCAGTGCCGAAGAGATAACAGATTGGTTTATGGCGAGCGCCATGCAAAAGCGCGAGATGCTGGAGCGGGCAAGAGCGCGGCGCGAGGCCGATAACCCTATTCGACTGCTGTAGAACCTGAAGGCATTACTGTGAGGGCCTGCCTTTCACGGCGCGCACAACATTGCCCTCCAGCTCGAGTATCTCAAAACAGTAGCTGCCGATACGCAGACCTGCGTTGCCGTCGGGAAACGATTCTAAATACTCCAACACGAGACCAGACAAGGTTTTAGGTCCATCCGTGGGGAGCTCCCACTTCAAGGCCTTGTTAATATCCCTGACACTGGCGCCGCCGTCGAAAACGTAGCTGCCATCGCGCTGGGGGTAGATCTCGTCGGAGCTGTCGCTTAGGTTTGAGGTGAATTCTCCTACGATTTCCTCAAGGATGTCTGCCACAGCAACCAAGCCGATGACATCACCGTATTCATCTACGACAAGGGCCAAGCGAAACTTCTTCTGCTGAAAGTTGCGCAGCTGTGTGTGTAGTGGTGTGCTCTCCGGGATGAAATAGGGCTTATCCAGCGCTGCCAGCAAGCCGCTGCGGGACAAACCTTCGCGGTCCATAACGCGGCTGGCATTTCTAAGGTGAAGGACTCCCTCGATGTTATTGCTGTCTTCACGCCACACGGGTAGCAGGGTGTGGTTACTGCGATGAATGGTTTCCAGGATTACTTCATCGCTAGCATCCAGATCGATGCCGTAGAACTCGTTTCTTGGAACCATAATGTCATCAACAGTCACACCCTCAAGATCCAGGATGTTGACCAGCATGCCGCGGTGACGTTGGGGGATCATCGCATCAGGGTCTGAAACAATCGTGCGTAGCTCTTCCCGGGATACGCGTTCTTCGCCTGCTTCGTTGGTATTGATTCCCAGTAGTCGCAGCAGCCCATTAGTTACCCAATTGACGATAGCGACTAAGGGAATGAGCAAGCGCATGAGAGGGAGCAGCACAACGCTTGCAGGGAAAGCGATCTTCTCTGGATGCAGGGCGGCTATAGTCTTAGGCGTCACCTCGGCAAAAATGAGTATTACCAGCGTGAGGAGAATAGTTGCTATGACAATGCCCGCATCGCCGTAGAGTCGGATGGCTATTACCGTTGCGATAGCCGATGCGGCGATGTTTACCAGATTGTTACCAATCAATATTAAACCGATAAGCCGGTCCGGACGCTCCAGCAGCTTGCTCGCTCGTTGGGCGCCTTTGTGATTTTGCTTGCGAAGATGTTTCAGGCGATATCGGTTGAGCGACATCATGCCGGTTTCGGAGCTGGAGAAAAAACCGGACATGAGGATCAGTGCTGCTAACACAGCAAATAGAAGGCCCAGTGGTGCTTCGTTCAATTCAGCTTTTCTCCAGCACCAACTCGAGGACGAGCTTGGATCCTAAAAACGCCAGCATCAGTACTGTAGAGCCACTTACGGTGAGCCTTACTGCGGTTTGACTCCGCCACCCTAGCCAGTGACGTCCCCATAGGAGTACAGCGAATAGAATCCACGCGGCGATGCTCAGTACAGTTTTGTGCACCAGATGCTGGGCAAATATGTCCTGCATGAATATCACGCCGGTAGCAATAGAGAGAGTCAGGGCAGCAAAACCAACCCATATCAGTTCAAAAAGCATGCTCTCCATGAGCTGTAACGGGGGAAGCACTCCGAGCAGGCCGCCCATTTGGCGACGTTTGAGCTGAGCGTCCTGAGCGGCAAGCAGCGCAGCCTGAATTGCGGCTAGAGTCAGAATCGAGTAGGCAACAACCGAGCTTCCCACGTGCGCAGCCACGCCCAGCGGCACTTTGTGCTCGCGTGCGCCCGTGTCTGGGCCGAGAGTGGATATCAGAATAGCTACAGCGGAGAGTGGAAACAAAATGACGAGCAGGTTTTGAAGGGGTCGTTTCGTAAGTGCTAGTAGGCAGACGCAATTAATGCTGAGAAAAATCAGGGAAAAAATTCGGAAAAAACCAAAATTGACGCCGTCGTGTCCATAAATATTGTGCCAAGTTAGAAACGCGTGGCATCCCAAAGCGAAGATTGCGATCACAATCAGGCTGCGACTGAGGCTGCCGTTGTGCTGTAAAGCGCTGGCTAATTGCAGCCCCGCAGCGGCGAGATACAGCAGTGCAGCAATGACGGCAATAAATGCTATGGACATGGGTTTGGGGGCCGGCTCCGCGGCGCGTATACTTGGCCCCCCTTGTACCGACTTGTCACTGTGTAATCAATAGCGCGCCCGAGTACATTGCGCGCTTTCAAAGGACTTTTTGTTTCATGTTTCAGAATCTTTCCGAGCGATTAACCCAGAGCCTCCGTTCCGTAACTGGTAAGGCGCGTCTCAGTGAAGAGAACATTCAGGGCACTTTGAGAGAAGTGCGCATGGCCCTTCTTGAGGCCGACGTAGCGCTGCCAGTTGTCACGCAGTTCGTTGACTCAGTGAAACAGCGTGCACTGGGTCAGGAGGTTATGAGTAGTCTCAGCCCGGGTCAGGCTTTTCTTAAAATTGTACAGGCCGAGCTTGAGTCGGTTATGGGCTCGGCGAACGAGGCCCTGGATTTATCGGCGCAGCCTCCCGCTGTCATTCTTCTTGCAGGGCTTCAGGGCGCGGGTAAAACCACATCGGCCGCGAAGCTCGCCAAGCTGCTGAAAGAGCGCGATAAAAAGAAAGTCACGGTAGTGAGTGCCGACGTTTATCGTCCCGCAGCGATCAAGCAATTGGAAACGCTTGCTGGAGAGATTGGGGTCGACTTTTTCCCCTCTACAGTAGATCAGAAGCCCGTAGATATAGCCCTGGCTGCCCGAGAGCACGCGAAGATTCAATTCAGCGACGTATTGATCGTTGATACGGCGGGTCGTTTGGCCGTAGACGAAGCCATGATGTCTGAGATTGCGGATCTGGAAAAGGCGGTAACGCCGGTGGAGACGCTCTTCGTCGTTGATGCTATGACCGGGCAAGACGCCGCTAATACAGCAAAGGCCTTTGGTGAGGCATTACCGCTGACCGGTGTTATTTTGACAAAGGTGGATGCGGACAGTCGTGGCGGTGCGGCTCTATCCGTCCGCCAGATTACAGGCAAACCCATCAAGTTCTTGGGTGTCGGTGAAAAAACCGAAGCTCTTGATCCTTTTCACCCCGATCGTTTGGCTTCGCGAATCCTGGGGATGGGGGACGTGCTGTCGCTTATCGAAGAAGTAGAGCAGAAAGTTGACCGGGTTAAGGCCGAGAAACTGGCTCGCAAGGTCAAGAAGGGTAAGAAGTTTGACCTTGAGGATCTTCGTGATCAGCTCCAACAGATGAACAATATGGGCGGCATGGCAAGCATGTTGGACAAAATGCCCGGCATGGCCGGTATGGCGCAGGCGGCTCAATCGCAAATCGACAATAAGTCCTTTGCCCGCATGGAGGCCATGATTAACTCCATGACTCCGCGGGAGCGACGCAACCCTGAACTGATTCAAGGCACACGCAAGCGCCGTATCACGCGAGGATCAGGCACGCAGGTGCAGGACCTCAATCGCCTTCTGAAGCAGCACAAGCAGATGGCCAAAATGATGAAGAAAATGAAGGGCGGCGGCATGGAGAAGATGATGCGCGGCATGGGGGGGATGATGCCTCCTGGCGGCGGCGGTTTTCCGCCCATGCGCTAACGGCCCCAAGCTGCCCTAACCGCCCGCGAGTATTGAAAAAATCACAGCTTGCAGGGCTTTCATCAGCGCTCTGTTTTCTGTATGATGCGCGACCTTTCGCAGGGGTCCGAAAAGCACTGTGCTTGACGGTTGCCCGAATTTATCGAGTATTTGTCGATGATCTGTGGCCAAACGCCGAAGATGGCAGAGGTTTACGGGTTTTCGCAGGAGTGAGTTGGCAAGGCAATGGTAACTATTCGACTATCACGTAGTGGCGCTAAGAAACGTCCTTTTTATCACCTGACAGTAACTGACAGCCGCAGATCTCGCGACGGTCGTTTTATTGAGCGTGTGGGCTTTTTCAATCCCGTGGCTCGAGGTCAGGAAGAGCGTTTGCGCGTTGATCGTGCGCGCATCGAGTACTGGCAGGGCCAGGGCGCGCAGTTGTCCGCTCGTGTAGCGAAGCTTCTCAGCGTCGCAGAATCGAGCAGCGAAGCGGCTTAACGGCCTCTCGGGCATGAACACGCCCGAGGATCAGATGCTCCTCGCCGGAAGGATTTCCGGCGTTTACGGCATCAAAGGTTGGGTCAAACTTCAGATTTTTACTGACCCGCCAGAGAACTTTTTTGCTTTCCGTAGCCACCTGATTAAAGGACGGCGGAATGCAGAGGCAATCGAGCTAGCCGATGGGCGCATCCAAGGCAAAGCTTGGGTAGCTAGAGTGGTCGGTGTAGATAATCGCACCGACGCTGAGCTGCTACAGGGTACCGAAATATGGGTTCCCAGGTCGGAGTTACCTGTTTTAGATTCCGATGAGTATTACTGGCACCAGTTGCAAGGTTTGCAGGTGTGGAGCGAGCACGAGGGGCAAAAGCTGCTTCTCGGCGAGATAGATCACCTCCTCGAGACTGGCGCCAACGACGTACTGGTACTGCGTCCTTGTGAGGGCAGTGCCGACGAGCGGGAGAGGCTCATTCCCTACCTGCCCGACACGGTGATCCTGTCGGTGGAGTTAGAGAACGGTACGATGACTGTCGACTGGCATCCGGAAGATTGATGCGAGTTGCGTTGGTCACACTCTTTCCCGAGATGCTCAGCTTGGTGGGCGATCTTGGTGTAACGGGGCGGGCAGTGCGCGATGATCGACTGCAGCTTAGAGCGGTAAACCCGCGGGATTACACTACGGACCGGCATCGCAGCGTCGATGATCGTCCTTACGGTGGCGGACCGGGGATGGTGATGCGGCCCGAGCCTCTTGCAGCGGCCCTCGAAGCGGGGCGCGGGTTTGCGGGAGAAGCGGCGCCAGTGATTTACCTTTCGCCTCAGGGTCGAAAGTTTGATCATGAGCGCGCAAGGGCATTAGCCGAGACGCCCGGAATGGTGTTGCTCGCGGGTCGATACGAAGGTGTTGATGAGCGTTTGGTTAGGTCGGCGGTGGACGAGGAAATCTCCATCGGTGACTACGTATTAAGCGGCGGAGAGTTGGCCGCGCTGGTAGTTGTCGACGCAGTTGCGCGATTACTGCCAGGAGTGTTGGGACATGAAGATTCAGCGGAAGAAGATTCTTTCGCGCAGGGCTTGCTGGATTGTCCGCATTTTACGCGGCCGGAACAGTACGAGGGAGAAGGCGTCCCCGCGGTGCTGCTAAGCGGAGATCATGCGGCGATCCGACGCTGGCGCCTAAAGCAGGCGCTTGGAAGGACCTGGGAGCGGCGGCCGGATCTGCTCGAAGCGCTGGAGAAGCGTCGGGACCTCACTGCCGAGGAGCGGTTACTTCTGGCGGAATATCAGAGCGACTTGGTCTAGTCTGGTATTCGATTGCTAGTGAGTATTGGCTTAGAGACGCAATTCGGAGACTGACTGTTTTGGTTTGAGGCGAGTCGAAGTAAGCCGAAGCGAGACAAGAATTTTTATACAAGATCGGTCGTGTGGGCGGTCTTTTGAACAAGAGTAGTTTGGGAGCAACAAAATGAGCACCAATGCAATTATTTCTCAGCTTGACGCTGAGCAGATGGACAAAGAGTTACCGGAGTTTGCGCCCGGCGATACAGTCGTTGTTCAGGTAAAGGTAAAGGAAGGTAGTCGTGAGCGTCTGCAGGCCTTTGAGGGAGTTGTGCTGGGTAAGCGCAACCGCGGCCTGAACTCTGCTTTCACCGTTCGAAAGATTTCTCACGGTGTAGGCGTTGAGCGTACTTTCCAGACTTACTCACGGTTGCTGGAGTCTATTGAAGTCAAGCGTCGCGGTGACGTTCGTCAGGCTAAACTCTATTACCTCCGTGAGCGCTCAGGTCGTTCAGCGCGTATTAAAGAAAAGTTGGGTTGATTTTTCGGTCGCGTCTGCGGCCTTAGAACACCCGAAAGCGGCCGTTCCCATAGGGACGGCCGTTTTTTTGTGCCTTGAAATTTTTACAAGCCTTGAGTTTTAGCGCCTATTTTAAGCCTTGTCTGCCTGCGACTTTGCTAAGCTGATCTCATGTCAAAACCTGCCATCAGCAGCGACTTCCCCCTTCTGGAATCCTATCTGGATGCGGTTTGGATGGAGAAGGGTTTAAGCGAAAACACGCTGGCTGCGTATCGGCGCGATCTTCAGGCGTTTTCTCGCTGGGTTCAGAGTCGTGGCCATAGCACTGTCGAGGTTTCTCGGAGCGACATAGAGGCTTATTTGGCGAGCCTTCTTCAGAGCAAGCGCTCCCCGCGTTCAGCAGCTCGTGCTCTTTCGTGTTTACGAGGTTTCTATCGTCACTTGCTCCGTAACGGGCAGCTCTCGGACGACCCCACACTGGGTCTTGATAGTCCAAAACTAGGCCGGCCATTACCTAAAACTCTTTCCGAAGCCGACGTAGATGCGCTCCTGAAGGCCCCCGATTTGGAAGAATCGATTGGTTTTCGGGACCGCTGCATGCTGGAGCTCCTTTACGCCTGCGGTTTACGGGTGTCCGAGTTAACCGGCTTGACGCTGTCACAGCTAAGCTTGAATCAGGGCGTGCTCAGAATTATTGGGAAGGGTGGGAAGGAGCGTCTGGTACCTATTGGAGAGGAAGCGCTGCACTGGATACAGCGATACCTACGGGACGTTAGACCGGAGTTACTGGGAGACACGCCATCGGAGGTGTTGTTTCCCAGCCGGCGAGCCCAAATGATGACGCGGCAGACGTTCTGGCACCGAATAAAGCAGCATGCGGCGACGGCGGGAATTCAGAAGCCGATCTCGCCGCACGTTCTAAGGCACGCTTTTGCCACTCACTTGGTGAATCACGGCGCGGATCTACGCGTAGTTCAGTTGTTGCTCGGGCACAGCGATCTCAGTACGACTCAAATTTACACCCATGTTGCGAAGCAACGCCTCCAGAGTCTTCACGCGAAACACCATCCTCGAGGCTGAAGGCGGCGGCATAAAAAGTAGGTCCAAAATCTGTTTCAAAGCCTTCTCTTAATGTCCTGGATGTGGAATTTGTGCATGATCTTTTGCTGAGTGAACTATCGAAGGCTGGTATGATCAAAGACCCTGTACAGTACTTTTCGCGCTGCTTTATGCGGCAAAGCAATGGAATCCATTTCATGTACTCACGTCGGACTTCTTCACGTCCCCTCATTATTCGCTTACTTGCATTGGTTAGTTTTAGCCTCTTCACCTTTGCGACGCTCGCACAGCCAGGCTTCGCTGCCGAAGGTGTAGATCCAGCGATTGAGAAGAAGCTTCGCTTACGTCTGGGCGCGCCACAAATTGGCTTGGAAGTGCAGAGCGTAAAAGCCAGTGAGCTGCCCGGTCTTTACAAAGTATCTATCGTATCCGGGCCAACGGTTTACGCTACGGAGAGTGGCGACTATTTTCTTGTTGGTGACCTCTACAATGTCGGTCTCACGGGGCTCGTGAATCTGGGCGAGCTACAACGCTCTAACGATCGTAAAGACGCCATCGCTGCTGTTCCAGAGAAAAACGTCATCGTCTTTCCTGCCGAAGGTGAAACCCTCAGCAGCATTACTGTGTTCACCGATGTGTCCTGTTTTTACTGCCAAAAACTCCATAAAGAAGTACCGGAGTTGAATCGGCGCGGCGTTGAAGTGCGATACCTCGCTTATCCCCGACAAGGCATTGGGTCGCCAGGTTTTCGCCAGCTGGCAAGTGCCTGGTGCTCTGATGATCGTCAGGCAACGCTGACTGCGTTTAAGAACCGCGAGGAGCTTGAAGAGAATGTTTGCCCAGGCAATCCTATCGCTGAACAGTTTGCTCTTGGGCAGCAGCTTGGCGTGCGCGGCACGCCTGCGATTGTTACCCCCGATGGAGAGATGATCCCCGGGTATAAGAGCGCCGATGATTTGATAGCGGTGCTGGGGTTACAATGATCTCTTAGCAGAGCAATCCCTCATAAAACGTTAGTTTACCTACGCCAAGAACACAGCGAGTTCCCGTGGAAGAGCAATTTCAGCGCATCCAGCGTCTCCCGCCCTATGTCTTCAGCATTGTTGGTGACTTAAAGCAGGCCGCACGTGCAGCGGGGGAGGACATCATTGATTTTGGGATGGGAAATCCTGATCAACCGACGCCCGCACATATCGTTGAGAAGATGGTCGAGGCTGCCCAGCGCCCGGACACTCATCGTTATTCTCAATCCAAGGGCATACCCCGGCTACGAAAAGCGATCTGTGATTGGTATCGCAAGCGTTACGCAGTGGAACTCGATCCAGAGTCTGAAGCGATTGTCACTCTCGGGTCTAAAGAGGGCCTGGCGCATCTGGCCCTCGCGACGACGGGTCCCGGCGACGCTATTCTTGTTCCTAACCCTTCTTATCCGATTCACCCCTATGGTTTTGTGATCTCCGGTGCGGATATTCGCCATGTTCCAATGGGTAACGAAGAAGAGTTTTTTCAAGAGCTGGAAAACGCTATCCGTAACAGTTGGCCCAAGCCCAAGATGTTGGTGCTTAACTTTCCCTCGAATCCCACCACACACTGCGTGGAACTGCCGTTCTTTGAGAAGGTCGTTGAGATAGCGCGGGAGCACAAGATTTGGGTGGTGCAAGATCTAGCTTACGCTGACCTTTGCTTTGACGGTTACGTTGCTCCCTCGATCTTGCAGGTCGAAGGTGCCCGTGAGGTAGCGGTAGAGTTTTTCAGTATGTCCAAGAGCTACAACATGCCAGGATGGCGCATCGGCTTTTGCTGCGGAAACTCCACCCTGGTCGGCGCTCTAGCTCGCATGAAGTCCTACCTGGACTACGGCATGTTTACCCCGATTCAGGTTGCGGCAATCGCCGCGCTAGAGGGTGACCAGGAGTGTGTGTCAGAAATAAACGCGATGTATCAGTCTCGTCGGGACGTGCTCTGTGAAGGCTTAACAGCGAGCGGTTGGCCTGTTACTCCCCCAAAGGCGACGATGTTCGTCTGGGCACAGATTCCCGAGGCCTACCGCGAAATGGGCTCCCTGGAGTTCAGTAAAAAGCTGATTAAGGACGCTAAGGTCGCCGTTTCTCCAGGTGTCGGATTTGGAGAGTATGGCGAGGGCTATGTACGCTTCGGACTTATTGAGAACGAGCACAGAACACGTCAGGCGATCCGTAATATTAAACGTATGTTTCGCGAGGACGGCATTCCCGGGGCTTGAGGGCTTGGGACAGCGGCGCAGATGAATGACAGTTGGAGTACATTAATACAATGAGCGCTTTGCGGATTGGGGTCTGCGGTAACGGTACCGTTGGTGGCGGAACGATTGAGCTGCTACGTAGCCAGGAAGCCTTGTTGAGCGCGCGAGCAGGTCGCGAGCTTTTGCTGACTCGTGTTGGCGCCCGGCGAGACCGAGAGGACTGTCCTACGGGTGATGTGCCGGTTCACCGCGACCTACTGGAGGTGGCTCGGGCGGAAGATGTCGATGTTGTTGTTGAGAGCATCGGCGGCACGACTCTGGCGAAGGATATCGTTGAGACCGCATTACGCAGCGGAAAGTCCGTGGTCACCGCTAACAAAGCACTTATAGCTGAGCATGGCAATGAGCTCTTGGCCCTTGCAGAAGAGTGTGGCTCTAGTTTGCTCTGTGAGGCTGCGGTTGCGGGTGCAGTACCCATTCTCAAAGCCCTCCGCGATGGCATGGCGGCGAATACCGTAAGCGAGTTATCGGGCATCATTAATGGGACAGGTAACTTTATACTCACCGAAATGGGCGCGCATCAGCGGCCCTTCGACGAAGTGTTAGCAGAGGCTCAAGCGCTGGGCTATGCCGAGGCTGATCCCACTTTTGACGTGGAGGGCACAGATGCTGCGCATAAGCTGAGCATCCTTGCTGCGATGGCTTTCTCAACCCCCCTCAATTTTTCGGCGGTGTTTTGCGAGGGCATAAGCGCAGTCACACCGGCTGATATTCAGTTTGCTGACGAGCTTGGTTATCGCATCAAACACTTGGGCATCGCCAAGCGACACGCCGACGGCATAGAGCTTCGCGTTCATCCCACACTGCTCCCAAAGGATTCGCTGCTCGCTAACGTTGACGGCGTACTCAATGCGGTACGACTTCAGGGCCATGCGGCAGGCGAAACAGTGTATTCGGGCGCCGGTGCGGGGCGTTTACCGACGGCGTCAGCAGTCGTAGCTGATATCGTGGATTTAGCGAGGGCTGGCGCTAACTCCGTGCACTGCTTAGGCGTGCCTGTTTCTAATCTTGAGTCAGCGCCCACGCTGCCTATGGAAGCAGTGACAAGCGCCTGGTACCTTCGCATGCAAGCGGAGGACCGCCCCGGCGTCATGTCTCAACTGGCGAATTGCCTGAGCGCCGAAGGCATCAGCATAGAAGCGCTGATCCAGAAGCCACCTAAAGGAGCAGCGGCAACCGTGCCGGTGGTGGTGCTTACCAATAGCGCCAGAGAAGACGCATTGCGTCGAGCGGTAACGGCAATTTCAGCACTACCCGGAATGACTCACCCCCATTGCATTCGAATTGAATCGGCAAACTAAAGGCAATCCTGTGCGTTATATCAGTACCCGAGGCACCGCACCTACACTCAGTTTCGAAGAAGTGTTGCTCACCGGTTTGGCGAGCGATGGTGGGCTGTATGTTCCCGAGAGCCTCCCCAGCTTTAGCGTTTCGGAACTCGAGGAGATGGCGTCTCTTGACTATCCGTCCCTAGCCCATCGGATTTTGCTCCCTTTCGTCGAAGGGGCTTTCAACAGCGAAGAATTGCAGTCAATTATTGACGAAACCTATGCCGTGTTTAGGCATTCGGCGGTCGCACCTCTAGTACAACTTGATCACAACCAATGGGTTCTTGAGCTGTTTCATGGCCCGACCTTGGCCTTTAAAGACTTCGCTCTGCAGCTCCTAGGGAGATTGCTCGACTCCGTTCTTAAACGCCGCGGCGAAAAAGTCGTCATCATGGGCGCTACCTCGGGGGATACGGGTTCTGCCGCTATCGCCGGCTGTCAGCGCTGCGACAACATCGATATTTTTATTCTGCACCCTCACCAGAGAGTGTCTGAAGTACAGCGTCGTCAGATGACTACCTTAAGTGGGCCGACGATTCATAATCTCGCCTTACAGGGTAACTTTGACGACTGTCAGGCCATGGTGAAGGCGAGCTTTCGTGACCAGAGTTTTCTTCCCGACGGACGAAGCCTCGTTGCCGTCAATTCAATTAACTGGGCGCGAATCATGGCCCAGATTGTGTACTATTTTTACGCAGGTCTAGCGCTGGGCGCGCCGCATCGCGCTGCGGCTTATTCGGTGCCTACCGGCAACTTTGGCGATATTTTTGCTGGGTATCTTGCATCCAAAATGGGCTTGCCCGTGGCTCAACTGATGATCGCCACCAATCGAAATGACGTGCTTCATAGACTTCTTAGCAGCGGTGACTACGCGCGACAAACCTTGGAGCACACTCTGTCGCCCAGCATGGATATTTCCGTGTCGAGCAATTTTGAGCGACTGATGTTTGATCTCTATGATCGAGATGGCGGCGCCATTGCAGGCCTTATGGCCGCTTTCGATGACGGTGATATCGCGCTCTCGGAAGGAGCCATGGCAAATGCTCGGAAGATGTTTGCCAGTCATCGCGTCGATGATGCAGAGACGTTGGCGTGCATTAGTGAGGTATGGGACAAAACGGGTTATCTCCTGGATCCTCACAGTGCCATTGGTTATGCAGCGGCCTTAAGTTCTAAACAGAAGTCGGAGCTGCCCTGGGTGACTCTCGCAACAGCCCATCCCGCCAAGTTTCCTGACGCAATAGGGCAAGCGGAGGTTGGCACTAGTGCGCACTTGCCGCCGCACCTTGCAGACTTGTTTGAGCTCGATGAGCACTTTGACGTGCTGCCGAACGATATCGCAGCGGTGCAACGCTTTATGTCCGAACATTTGGGCGCTTAGTTGGCTCGTCGCCTTCGTAGTATTCGCCGTCGCGATAGCGAACACGCCGACGCGCTTAATGAACTACCTGCTCTCCTTGCTCGGATTTTTACCGCGCGAGGCGTCACCGATTCTACTGATCTGGACCTGGCCTTTTCGGCGCTGCTTCCCCCGTCATTGTTGAAGGGCCTCTCTGCAGCTACCGAGCGTCTGCAACAAGCACTTGAGCGTAACGAGCGCATACTGATTGTCGGGGATTTCGACGCCGACGGTGCCACCAGTACTGCCCTCGCTATTAAGGCGCTTCGTCAGTTTGGCGCACATCATGTGGATTATCTCGTGCCGAATCGCTTTGAGTTTGGCTACGGGCTGACGCCGGGCATCGTTGCTCTCGGTGCCGAGCGCAGACCTGACCTGATCATTACTGTGGACAATGGCATTTCGTCTATCGACGGTGTTGCTGCGGCAAATGCGGCGGGCATTGAGGTGTTGATCACCGATCACCATTTGCCTGGCGAAGAGCTACCCGACGCCGCGGCAATTGTTAACCCCAATCAGAAGGGCTGTGATTTCCCCAGCAAGGCCTTAGCCGGAGTCGGGGTAATGTTTTACCTTCTCCTGGCACTGCGGACTCGACTTCGCGATCAAGACTGGTTCGCCCGCAAGGATTTGGAGGTGCCCCATCTCGGATCCTTTTTGGATCTGGTGGCCCTGGGAACGGTGGCGGATGTCGTACCACTGGATCACAACAACCGAATACTGATCGAGGGCGGGCTGGCGCGCATGCGCAGCGGGCGAGCACGGCCGGGAATCAACGCCTTGTTGAGCGTCGCCGGCAGGGACCCCATGACCGTTGTCGCCAGTGATTTGGGCTTTGCCGCCGGACCCAGGCTGAATGCAGCCGGTCGTCTCGACGATATGTCGCTGGGTATCGAGTGTCTGCTGTCAGAGGATCCGGCTCAGGCTCGTAGCATTGCCCTGCAACTGGACGGCATGAATAGAGAGCGTCAGCGGATCGAGCGTGGGATGGAGGAAGAGGCGCTCGCGGCGCTCGATAAGCTGAGTCTCAAAGAGACGGAGCTCCCGGCCGCCCTGATTCTCCATGATCCTCATTGGCATCAAGGCGTGGTGGGTATATTGGCCTCGCGCATTAAAGATCGCTTTCATCGCCCGGTTATAGCCTTTGCCAGTAGTGGTGACGGTGAACTCAAAGGCTCCGGGCGAGGTATCCCCGGTATGCATCTTCGCGACCTCTTGGATGTTGTTGCCACAAGCCATCCCGGCCTGATTGATCGATTTGGTGGACATGCTATGGCGGCAGGCCTGTCCTTGAAGGAAACGCATTTTGATCAGTTCGCTGAGGCATTTACCGATGCTGTGCAAAGCGCAGGTGGGCTTTCCCTTGAGCCTGTGTTGGAAAGTGACGGGGAGCTCACTCCGACAGATTTTGATCTTTCCACTGCGGAGTTACTGCGTAACGCGGGGCCCTGGGGGCAGATGTTTCCTGAGCCCTTATTCGACGGTGTTTTTGAGCTTCGATCTCAGCGCATTGTTGGCGAGCGTCATCTCAAAATGAGCCTGGCTAAGCCGGGTGACGGCGCAGCTCTGGACGCGATTGCCTTTGGTGTCGATACGGATGTCTGGCCGGACAGCTCGGTAAAGCATGTTCAGCTCGCCTATCGGCTGGATGTTAACCAGTTTCGCGGTGAGCGACGTTTGCAGTTGCTGGTAGAGCAAATCGAAGCCGTCTGAGGATGTCTCTTTAGACCCTTGCTAGGGTAGAATAGCGGCCTTTTTTTGACGGACTATTTCAATGTTGGAAATTAATCCTCTTGTTCAAAGTCTCAAGGATATCGAGGCGCGTACTGACGTGCTTAGGGGGTATCTTTGACGTTGATCAGCGGCGTGAGCGCCTTTCTGAAGTAGAGCTGGAACTGGCTGAGCCCAGCGTTTGGGATAACCCGGAGCGAGCTCAAGACCTCGGTCGTGAGCGATCATCTCTAGAAGCCATCGTGAGCTCTATCGATGCATTGGATACCGGTGCGGCAGACTCTCTTGATCTGTTAGAAATGGCGTCAGAAGAGGACGACGAAGCTGCGGTCGCAGAACTGGAGCAAGACATTCAGGCTTTAGTTAATGTTCTGGAGCAGCTCGAATTCCGCAGGATGTTCAACGGGGAGATGGACGGCAACAACGCCTTCC
Organism: Congregibacter sp.; assembly: GCF_045107095.1. Taxonomy (GTDB): domain Bacteria; phylum Pseudomonadota; class Gammaproteobacteria; order Pseudomonadales; family Halieaceae; genus Congregibacter. The sequence continues at coordinate 24,455 of NZ_JBGCFU010000069.1, forward strand.
TGGATATCCAATCAGGCTCCGGCGGTACGGAGGCGCAGGATTGGGCTGAGATTCTCCTTCGCATGTACCTCCGGTGGGGGGAGTCGCGAGGATTCTCTACGGAGCTCATCGAAGCATCTGGCGGTGACGTTGCGGGGATAAAAAGCGCGACGATTAAATTCACCGGCGAGTACGCATTTGGCTGGTTACGCACCGAAACCGGTGTTCATCGTTTGGTGCGAAAGTCACCGTTTGATTCGGGCAACAGGCGTCATACGTCGTTCGCGTCTGTGTTTGTGGCGCCGGAGATTGACGACAACATTGAGATTGAAATCAATCCTGCGGATCTTCGCGTTGATACTTATCGCGCGAGTGGGGCCGGTGGCCAGCACGTGAACAAAACGGATTCCGCCGTGCGTCTAACGCACAATCCATCGGGGATTGTCGTGCAGTGTCAGACCGAGCGCTCTCAGCATCAAAACCGGGATAATGCCATGAAGCTCCTGCGCGGCAAGCTTTACGAAATGGAGATTCTGAAGCGCAACGAAGAAAAACAGATCATGGAAGACAACAAAGCGGATATAGGGTGGGGTAGTCAGATCCGCAGCTATGTGCTCGATGCTTCCCGCATCAAAGACCTACGTACTAACGTTGAAACCAGTAATACCCAGGCGGTGCTCGACGGCGATATCGATCAGTTTATCGAGGCGTCGCTGAAAAGCGGGCTGTAGTTGGAAGTAGGCTGTAGACGGGTTGTAAGCAGCTTGCACAGACTGTAACGGGTGAAGAGGGCTGAAAGCCCAGGAAACACATTATGAGTGAACAAGACGGTAACGCTCCTCGCACTGCCGAAGATGAAAACAAGCTGATTGCCGAACGGCGCAGCAAGCTCAGGAGTTTGCGAGAGCAGGGCAACCCGTTCCCTAACGACTTTCGTCGCACGGCCACGGCCGCGCAGCTACAAGCGGATTTCGAGCATGAAGAAAAGGCAATACTTGAGGAGCGTAACGAAGAGTTTGCGGTAGCGGGACGTCTGATTCGCAATCGCGGAGCCTTTTTGCTGATTCAGGACGGTGAAGGGCAGATCCAGCTGTATGTGGATCGCAAGGCCTTGGATGAGGAGACTTTGGCCGGTATCAAGAGCTGGGACCTAGGCGACATCGTTGCGGCTCGAGGCCCTTTGCATAGGTCAGGTAAGGGCGACCTGTACATCAATATGCGCGAATCTCGCTTACTGACAAAAGCGCTTCGCCCTTTACCCGACAAGTACCATGGCTTGGCGGATCAAGAGCTTCGCTACCGCCAGCGATATGTAGATCTCATTGTTAATGAGCGCTCGAGAGAAGTCTTCCGTATTCGCTCCCGGGTGATTAGCTATATTCGCAACTTCATGGACAGTCGAGCCTTCATGGAAGTCGAAACGCCCATGATGCAGCCTATACCGGGGGGCGCAGCGGCAAAGCCCTTTGTGACTCATCACAACGCGCTTGATCTCACCATGTATCTGCGCATCGCGCCAGAGCTCTATCTCAAGCGGCTCACTGTGGGCGGCTTTGAGCGGGTTTACGAGATCAATCGTAATTTTCGTAACGAAGGGCTCTCCACGCGGCATAACCCAGAATTCACCATGCTCGAATACTACTGGGCGTATGCGGATTATCGCGATGCTATGGATCTCACAGAAACCATGCTTCGGGGTTTGACTGAGGAGGTGTTGGGGTCGCAGGTGGTGACTTATCAGGAACAGGAGTTTGATTTCTCGAAGCCGTTTGCGCGGATGACGGTTATCGAAGCGATCCTTGCTCATAACCCGACTTTGAGTGCGACGGACATCGACGATATGGACAGCGCTGTGAGTGTTGCAGAGGGTCTCGGTATCGAGGTCAACAAAGCCTGGGGTTTGGGCAAGATTCAAATCGAGATTTTCGAGAAGACTGCAGAGCATAAGCTGGAGCAACCGACATTCATTACAGCCTATCCAACGGAGGTTTCACCCCTGGCACGGCGAAATGACGACGATCCCTTCGTGACCGATCGTTTCGAGTTCTTTGTTGCCGGGAGAGAACTTGCCAATGGCTTTAGTGAGCTCAATGATGCCGAAGATCAGGCTCAGCGATTTAAAGAGCAAGTCGAGCAGAAGGACGCTGGGGACGAAGAGGCTATGCACTTTGATGCCGATTACGTTCGGGCTCTGGAGTACGGTATGCCCCCGACGGCGGGTGAAGGGATCGGCATTGATCGACTGGTGATGTTGTTGACAGATTCGCCATCGATTCGCGATGTTCTGTTGTTTCCACATATGCGCCCCGAGTGATGATTCAGCCTTTACGGGTGCTACACTCAGTCCAGATACCTTAGCGATTACAAGGCCATGTTACAGAAGCTCTTACCTCTCGCCTTAGCTGTTCTTTTTATGACCGCCTGTGCGAGCGCTCCTCCCGAACCAGAGGTTGTGCCCGAGCAGCGCTCTCCCGAGGACGTCAAGCTAACGCTGAATCTTCCTGAGGAGGCGGATAACTGCATTTGCCAGGCGCCCGAGGCAAACGATCGGACGTTTTTGGAGCGGGGAATGGAAACCCTCGCAGATGGCGAGTACATAGAGGCGGTTCAGTACTTTCAGCGTTATCAGCGGCTCGAGCAGTTACCGCTTGCGCAGTGGGAGGGGGATCTTGCGATTGCGTATGTGAGCATGCTGCCGAGCAGTCCTTTCTATGATGTGGATGCTGCGCTTCGTGCTTACACAGATTTACAGTCGCGCGAACCCGATGGCCATAAGCACCACAGTATTGTCATCATGCAGCAGGCCCTTGAATCTTTTGTTCTCATGGAACGCCATATCTGGGATTTAGAAAGCAGGACCGGAATGCTGCAAGAGGACCTTGATAAGCGTGAGCAAGCGCTCAAGCGGCTGCGGGAACTGACGTTGGGTCAACCGGAAGACTAAGCGTAAAGGTTGATCCTTCGCCGGGGTGGCTTTCAACAGAAATCGTTCCCCCCATTAGTTCACAGAAATCCCGGCATATAGCGAGCCCCAGGCCTGTGCCGCCATAGGTATTGCTGGTCGCATCGTCGGCCTGCACAAAGGCTTCAAAGACCAGAGCCTGCTGCTCTTCTGTCATACCTATTCCGGTATCACTAACCGCAATGTTGAGCTCCTGAGCGGATTCTGCGAAGGATGCCTTTACGCGAATTACGCCTTGCTCGGTAAACTTTGCAGCGTTGCTAAGCAGGTTGACGACGATCTGCCGAAACTTCACCGCATCGTTGTGAATGAGTGGGAGTCCGTCGAAGTCATCACACTCAAGCACGTTGCCGTTTCTGCGCAGTAGGGGTGCTAGTGCATCCACAGCCATGGTCAGCGCTTCGCCGGGGTGAAACTGCTCCCGAACCAGCGTCATCTTGCCGGTCTCAATCTTGGACAGATCCAGTATGTCGTCGATCAATGCCAATAGCTGACGTCCCGACAGAACGATCTTGTCGAGATCGCTTTGATACTGTTCGCGGTCTACGGGCGTTTCGTCATCCAATTCATCGTGGAGCATCTCGCTATAGCCGATGATGGCGTTGAGCGGAGTTCGCAGTTCGTGGCTAACGTTGGCCAGAAAGCGAGACTTGGCGGCATTTGCTTCGTCCGCACTGAGCTTGGCATCTTTTTCTTCGTCGATTGCGCGCCGAAGCTTGTCTGACATGCTGTTAAAGGCGGTCGCGAGGTCACCAAGCTCACCATCGTCGTCAATGTCATCGATGCGATAGTCCAGCTCTCCCGCACCAAGACGCTGGGTTCCGCGCTTAAAACGCTTCAGGTTATCGTTTGTATAGCGGACCAGAAAGAATCCCAGTGTTGCAGTTAGGAAGATCGAGGCGATAAATCCCAGCACGGTTATTCTGTCTGTGAGAGCAATGGTGCGGTCGATCACATTGGCTCTTTGTACTGCAATGAATGCCTGGCGTTGTTCCAGCTCTTTTAAGCGCTGACTAGCCTCGAGGTAGGGAATGGGGTCATCGACATCTGAGCGCCAAGTGGCCTCGTTGTAGTTCTCGTAAAAATCGCCCCAGCTACTCAGAAGCCGTGTGCTGCTTTCCCGCAGCAGATTGAACTGCAGAGCAGTAACGTCACTGCCCATGCCTCCCAGAGCTTCTACCGTGCTACGGGTGGCAGCAATGCCGCTTAAGGCGCTGCGAAGATCTTCCTCCGCCAGGCGGTCATCCGTGTTTTCTCTTAACGTAGAGAGTACGAGGATCTTTTGGCGCTGGTCCTCGAGTTGCTTGGCTAGCTCTCCCGAGAGCTGGCCCGCTGTAACGGCCTGCCGATAAGCGACCATACTTTCGCTACGCGCATAGCTGCCCCAAAAGTGCGTGCCAACGTTGATCGCAAACAAAATCAGAATCGTGAACAGAGAAAGTGTTAAGCGGCGGCGAAGACTCATTGCGCGGGATCTCGCGTCTCAAGAAGCCGGCGGATTTTCTCCAGTAGCGCAGGGAAGTCGATGGGCTTGGTCGCGTAGTCATCGCATCCGGCCGCCAGTGCCTTATCTCGATCCTCTGGCATGGCATGAGCGGTCAGTGCAATGATGGGTGTTGGCGCAAGCTCGCTGTTGGCTCGGACACGTTTGCATACGGTCCAACCGTCAACAATAGGCAGATTCATGTCCAGCAACACCAGGTCGGGCTTCTCTGATTCGATGCGGTCCAGAGCTTTGGCCCCGTCCTCTGCTATGAGCGCGTCAAAGCCCGCACGCTTGAGCCTTCGACTGAGCATGTCGCGATTCAGTTCGTTGTCCTCTACCAAGAGTAGTCGAGGGCTGCTCATGGCAATTCACTCTCAAGAGGGTGGACGACCAACACTTCGTCGATGCCGGGCGCTTGCACTTCGCGACTCTTTCCAAGAGCGTAGGCGGCTCCGAGAGCCTGCCGAGTAGATTCGGCAATAAGAATTTCCCCGCGTTGGGCCACGTCCTCTATACGAGAGGTGACATTCATGGCGTGGCCCACAAAGCCGTATTTGCTGCGTCGCTCTGACCCTATGTTCCCGGCGATAACGTTACCGGTGTTCAGTGCGATTCCCATAGCTAACTCAGGAAGACCGTCCTTGCGGTTGGCACTGTTGATTTCTTCCATGGCGGCTTGCATTGCCAAAGCACAGCGTGCGGCGCGGTCAGGATCATCATCGTGGCGCCTAGGTGCTCCAAACACCGCAAGAATGGCGTCACCGAGAAATTCGTCGATAGTGCCGCCGTATTCCAAAATGATGTCGGTCATTGCTCCGAGATAGCGATTTAGCATGCTTACTACCCTGTCCGGAGGTAGTTGCTCACTCATGGTGGTAAAACCACGAATGTCAGACATCATGATTGTTACTTCCCGGAGGTCGCCTCCTAACTCAAGGCCTTCGGGGCGCTCGAGAATTTCCGTAACGATGTCGTCGGAAAGATAGCGTCCGAAGGTGGCGCGAATAAATCGCTCGTTGCGCTCCAACTGATCTCGATAGAGCTGTTCTCGATCATGCCACTGCTTGCGCTCGATGCCGGCTTTGATGCGCGCTTGAAGTAAGACGGGGTTGAAGGGCTTAAACAGGTAGTCATCTGCACCGGCTTCAATGCATTCAATGATGCCCTGCATGTCCTGCTCCCCCGAAATCATGATGACCGGTGTGGCGCGGAGTTTGGGTTCGGCTTTTATGCGTCGGAGAACTTCCCGGCCATCCATGCCGGGCATCATGCGATCAAGGAGGACAACGTCAACATCAGCGTTGGAGAGCATCTCCAATGCCTCTTCACCGCTCGGTGCCGTGACCACAAAGTGGCCGCTGCGTGTGAGGTAGCGCGCCAGCAGTGCGCGGTTCTCTTCTCGATCGTCCACGGCGAGAATGAAGCCTGGCTCGCCGGTGATCTGCGCAATTTGCTGTACGGCTTCTGCATCGCCGGCAGTGCCTGAGAGAGCGGGCTCTGCCGTCCCTTCGAGCACCCTTTCAATGGCGCTGGCAAGGGCCGCGTTGGGTGAGGGGACGCTCTCACTAAGCATCTCTGCGTAACCGCGCAAGGCGCCGGCGAGATTTCGCAGTTCATGGGTATCTTCGGTTTCCTGCTCCAGGAGCGGGGCTATATTCGCAGCGCAGGCGGCAAGCGCTGACCAATCTTCCTGGGCTTCTTTATCAAGATCAGGCAGGTCCGACAGAGAGAGAGCAGACACTTCGATGACTGCTGATTGCAGAACTACGCGAATACTGTGCGCGGAAACAGCGGACTGGACCGCGGTCTCCATTGCTCCAACTTCGCTGACTGTGTCGCTGTCACTCAATCTCTTCGTTCTCGCTTCATTGCAGTCACTGTCAGATGTATCTCGACAACTGCTGTTTGTGTGCTGCTGAGTATAGCGACAGGGGTGATTGTCGGGGAAGCGAAGTCGGCCACACTCTCTTTACAGAAGTGGATGCGCGCAGCGGAAAATTTGAGGTAACATAAGGCAATCGCGAAAGCAGACAAACACGGGTGGCCTAAGCGTACTCCATGTTGCAAAAGGTAGAAATTTTTCAGGGTCTTTCGGAAGAAGAGCTCGCAGCGTTGGCGGCGAGCAGTACGAGCAGATCTTTTCCTAAGAATACCGTGGTGATTCATGAGAATGACCCCGCGGACTCTTTGTTCGTCATTGAGGCAGGCAAGGTCAAGGTCTACTGCAGCGACAAGAACGGCAAAGAGTTCATCATGAACACCCAAGGTGAGGGTGACTACTTTGGTGAGCTTGCGCTTTTAGACGATTCCACTCGCTCCGCCTCGGTGAGAACGGTCGAGAAATGCAATTTCTGCATAATTTATAAGGAAGACTTTAATAGAGTGCTCGAGGCGCATCCGAGCATCTCGCGAAAGCTCATCGCTAACCTGGCGTCGCGCGTGCGTAAGCTCACAGCGGATGTGAAGAGCCTCGCGCTGCAGGATGTATACGGTCGCGTAGCAAACGTGCTCATGGATCTATCGGAAGAGCGCGGTGACGGCACGCTGTATATCGGCGAGAAGCTTACTCAGCAGGATATTGCTGATCGCGTGGGAGCCTCCAGAGAAATGGTCGCTCGTATCCTCAAGGATTTGACGATTGGTGAGTACATTCGCTTTGAAGGCCGCCACATCATCATCAACACGCGGCTACCTGCCAAGTATTGATAGCAGGGCTTAGCTGTCCGCTAGGCCCTTCTCAGTGTTTTTGATCCAAGCTTCAGATGGTCACATCTTGGCGCGTATCTCCGATTAATTCCCCGGTTCATTCCCGGCTTCTTCGACGCGCAGTTTCAGGCTGCCGGCTGCTAGGCGCGCGTTGAGCCTTTGCTCTGTAGTGACTTCACTACTGTTTTTGACGACAGACCCCTGCTCATCGCTGAGTATGGCGTAGCCGCGCTCAAGAATAGCGAGAGGATTCAGGCTTCGCAGAACCTGCTCTCGACGCTCAAGCGCCTGACGATGCCATGCAAGCTTTTGTCCTATAGCCGCATCGAGGGCTAGAGCTTGCCGCTGGATATGTTCCCTGCTCAGTGCGACCCGACGGGCGGGGGAGCGGGCAACTAGCCGTTCACTGCGCAGCAAGTGTTCTCTTTGCAATTGATCCAGACGCTGTTTGATAGCGCGCTGGAGACGATTCTCTAGTTCGTCGAGTCGCTGGGATTGCTCCCGGAGTCGGTCTCCGGGGTGCTTGAGTCTGGCTCTTTGGCTTTCAAGGGCAAGTCGTGCGCGCTCCAAGCGGTGCTGGATCGCTCTGCTCAATCGCTTACGCGACAGTTCCAGTTGTGCCAGCAGCTCTTCACGATCTTCGCTGAGAAGCTCCGCGGCTGCGCTTGGTGTGGGCGCTCGAACATCCGCTGCGAAATCAGCAATGGTGACGTCGACTTCATGACCAACGCCCGATACAACGGGAAGCTCGCTGGCAACGATCGCGCGGGCCAGTGCCTCGTCGTTAAAGGCCCACAGATCCTCCAGAGAGCCACCACCCCGGGCTAAAATCACGGCATCGAAGTCGCAGTCATCGCGATTTTTGGCGTATTCGTTGGCATCATTGAGTGCTTCAGCGATTGCCTTTGCTGAGCCTTCGCCCTGAACGGGCACCGGCAATATGGAGACACGAATAGCCGGGTTTCGACGCGCGAGCACGTGCAATATGTCCTGCAAAGCGGCACCGGTCGGCGAAGTGATGAGTGCTAGGTGGGCAACAGATTGGGGTAGTGGCTTTTTGTTGTCTGCGTCAAAGAGTCCCTCCTGACGGAGCTGATCGCGCAGGGCTTCAAAGCGTGCTTGCAGTGCGCCGGCCCCCGCAGGCTCGAGAAACTCCCCTATAAGTTGAAACTCGCCCCGGCCCTCGTAAAGGGAGACTCGTGCCCGCAAACGTACCTGGTCGCCGTTGTTTGGGCTGAAGCGTAAGCGTTGATTGTAGTTTTTGAACATCGCACAGCGTACTTGTGCCTTGTCGTCCTTTAACGTGAAGTACCAATGACCGGAGGAGGGGCGCGCAAAGTTAGAGAGCTCGCCTTCTACCCAAACAAAGCTGAAGTGGCTTTCCAACAGGCTGCGCGCCTGCCGGTTAAGTTGGCTGGGGGAGAGGACATCAGCCTCAGCCGCTGTGATCGCCATGTGGTGCTTCCTCTAACTAATTGCGTTTGCAGGCGTCTTCGGTGTTACGCCGCGCGTCTTAAAGTTTTATAATAATGAGTTTACTCGACCAAATGGCGTCTGGAGGAACCAACATGTTGCGTATCGAACAGGAAGCGCTGACTTTCGACGATGTTCTCCTGCTGCCCGGGTATTCTGAGGTGGTCGCCACGGATGTCTCGCTGCAAACCCGTCTCACCCGAGAGATTAGCCTGAATCTGCCTCTGGTGTCTGCTGCAATGGACACTGTTACCGAGGCCCGCCTTGCGATTGCTATGGCGCAGGAAGGCGGCATAGGCATTATTCATAAAAGTATGAGCATCGCTGAGCAAGCTGCGGAAGTTCTCAGGGTGAAGAAGTACGAGAGCGGTGTCGTAAAGGATCCTATTACTATTCAGCAGGATGCCTCGCTTGCCCAGCTCATCGAGCTTACTTCGGCAAACGGTATCTCTGGCGTGCCGGTTCTGGCAGGGGACGACCTTGTAGGCATCGTGACCCGACGAGATATGCGCTTTGAGACCGAGATGGACAAAACCGTCGCCTCTTTGATGACGCCGCGGGACAAGCTGGTTACAGTGAATGAGGGCGCTGATTCAGGCGAAGTACAACGCCTGCTCCATCAGCACCGGATCGAAAAAATACTGGTTGTCGATGACGAGTTTAATCTTCGCGGCATGATTACCGTGAAAGACTTTGATAAAGCCGAGAACTACCCTCGCGCCTGCAAGGACAGTTTTGGGCGCTTAAGAGTAGGCGCGTGTGTGGGTACCAGTGCCGACACCGAAGAACGCGTTGCCGCCCTTATTGAAGCAGGCGTCGATGTATTGGTTGTTGATACCGCCCACGGTCATTCGCGAAACGTCTTGCAGCGTGTTCGCATGATCAAGGCGGACTATCCGGGCGTTCAGATTATTGGAGGCAACATTGCCACGGGCGAGGCCGCTCTGGCACTCGCCGAAGCAGGCGCTGATGCAGTGAAGGTGGGCATTGGCCCCGGGTCTATCTGTACGACTCGTATTGTGACGGGTATCGGTGTGCCGCAGGTAACCGCTATCGCGGATGCAGTGGCAGCCCTTAAAGATACCTACGACATCCCTGTGATCGCGGACGGAGGCATCCGTTTCTCTGGGGATATCGCCAAGGCTATCGCTGCGGGCGCCCATGCCGTGATGATGGGCAGCATGCTTGCGGGGACTGAAGAAGCCCCGGGCGAAGTAGAGCTCTATCAGGGTCGAACCTACAAATCCTATCGCGGTATGGGGTCTTTGGGCGCTATGGCTTCGACTCAAGGATCATCTGACCGGTACTTTCAGGACGCGAGCAAGGGCGCAGAAAAGCTGGTTCCCGAGGGTATCGAAGGAAGAGTGCCGTACAAAGGCTCTGCTACTGCGATCATTCACCAGCTCATGGGCGGTGTTCGCTCATCTATGGGCTACACGGGCAGTCCTGACATAGAGACTATGCGCAGCCGGCCAAAGTTCGTCCGGGTTACTGCAGCGGGTATGTCGGAGTCCCACGTGCATGACGTATCGATCACCAAAGAAGCGCCCAATTATCCCGTTAGCTAATTTCGGACAAAGGGACGCGGTTGCGGCCGCATCCCGTTTTACCAATCCTTTGTAAACAGCGGATCTGCGTATGACCGATATCCACGCCAGCCGAATTCTCATTCTGGACTTTGGCTCCCAGTACACTCAGTTGATCGCCCGGCGTGTACGGGAGGTCGGTGTGTACTCCGAGATTCGAGCCTGGGATATCAGCGAAGAAGAGCTTCGTGAGTTTGCCCCCAGTGGCGTGATTCTATCCGGCGGTCCCGAGTCCGTTACTGAGGATGGTTCTCCGCGGGCACCGAAGTGTCTTTTTGACGGAGAGTGGCCGTTGCTCGGTATCTGTTACGGGATGCAAACCATGGCGGCGCAGCTGGGTGGTGAGGTACAAGGCTCAGAGACCAGCGAGTTTGGATACGCTCAAATTCGCAGCGCAGGTGACAACGCGCTGTTGCACGATATTCGCGATCACATGACCGATCACGGCGATGGCTTACTCGATGTTTGGATGAGTCATGGCGACAAAGTCACGGCTTTGCCTGCTGACTTTCGATGCGTTGCTTCGACGGATTCTTGCCCCATCGCGGCGATGGCGCATGCAGAGCACCCGTGGTTTGGTATTCAGTTTCATCCCGAGGTAACGCATACCCTGCAAGGCACACGGATTCTTGAACGCTTTGTTATCGAGATCTGTGGTTGCGAGGCCTTGTGGACGCCAGCGCGCATTGTTGAAGATGCTATTGCTCGTGTTAAAGAGACGGTGGGCGATGACCACGTGCTTCTTGGCCTGTCCGGAGGCGTCGATTCTTCGGTAGTCGCCGCGCTGTTGCATCGTGCCATTGGCGACCAGCTCACCTGCGTTTTCGTCGATAACGGACTGTTACGCCTGCATGAAGGTGATCAGGTGATGGAGATGTTTGCCCAGAACATGGGTGTAAAAGTTATTCGAAGCGATTCAGAGAAGCTATTTCTTGAGCGTCTTGCCGGAGAGAGCGATCCAGAGAAAAAACGAAAGATTATCGGCAACACATTCATAGAAGTGTTTGATGAAGAATCCTCAAAAATTGAGGGCGTCCGTTGGCTCGCTCAGGGCACTATCTATCCGGATGTTATTGAGTCTGCGGGTGCTAAAACGGGTAAAGCGCATGTCATCAAGTCTCACCACAACGTTGGTGGTTTACCTGATGACATGGCGCTTGAACTCGTAGAGCCTCTGCGAGAGTTGTTCAAGGACGAAGTACGCCGCATCGGTCTTGAGCTCGGTTTACCGCGCGATATGGTTTTTCGTCATCCGTTTCCCGGACCCGGCCTGGGCGTACGCATCCTTGGTGAGGTTAAACATGATTATGCGGAAATTCTTCGTCGTGCCGATGCGATTTTTATTGCGGAGCTGCACGCCTCTGGCTGGTACGAAAAAACCAGTCAGGCTTTTGCGGTGTTTCTGCCGGTGAAGTCCGTTGGCGTTGTCGGGGACGCCCGGCGCTATGAGTATGTCATTGCGCTGCGGGCGGTGGAGACCGTGGACTTTATGACTGCGCGGTGGGCTCATTTGCCCTATGAACTATTAGAGAAGGTATCTAATCGCATCATTAATGAGATTACGGGTGTCTCCCGTGTTACCTATGATGTTAGCTCGAAGCCGCCCGCAACTATTGAGTGGGAGTGACTGGCACTGGCGGGCAACGCATGGCATGGGCTGGCACATGAAAGAAGGTGACTTCTATCGGAAGTCATGTGCTCCAAAGACGGCGGTGCCTGCCTCGGCACGCTCGATCTGAAATTGTTGGGAAACCTTGGTGGCAAAAAACATCAATTCAAACTTTCGTGATTCCAGTGTTTTGGTGCGAATTTTTGGTAAACCCCAGGGGTGCGTCCTGTCCAATTCTTAAAAGCGCGATTAAAGGCGCTCTGTTCTGAAAAGCCCAGTAGTAGGGCAATATCGACCTGACTAAGGCCGCTTCGCTGTAAATAACGACAACCGAGATTTTCACGTAATCCGTCGAGTAGTGATTGAAAGGAGAGGTGATGGTCTCCCAGTCTGCGCTGCAAGGTTCTCGGAGACATGTTCATTGTGGCGGCTACCTGGCCCAGGGAAGCTTGTCCCAGCGGAATCAGTTGCATTAAGGTCTCTTGCAGTTTCTGTAAAAACGGGGTTCGTTCAGAGCGAAGATCACTGAACGCCTGCGCTTGCTGGTCTCGAAGACTGTAAATCGCCTGCGGCAACTGGCCGGTCTCCGACTGATTGGCAAAACTGCGGTTCACCCGAATGCCCGGATGATCGCTTCCAAACTGAATCGGGCATCCAAAGTGCTGTTCGTAGGGAGCGCTATTTTCCGGATGCGTTTCGCTGAGGGCGACTGAGATCAGTGCAAACGTGGTGGGGAAGCGCTGGCGTAGGAATCCAGCCAAGGCTGCCAGCGACACCTGCACAAACAGGTCATTTTCCTCGCCCAGGGTGTTAGGCCAGGTTAACGAAGCCTGATTCTCGTCGCTATCGAAAATACAGAAACTAACCCCGTAGAAGCGCCGTTCACTGATCTGGTAGGTATGCAAGGCATCAAAGAGCGTGGCTGAATTTAAGACCAAATAGCCCAGTATGCCGACGTGACCCAGTGTCGCGCCCACACCCACCTGCAAGCCGAAGTGGGAATCTTCGGTATGACGTGAGGCCAGTGTCAGCGCTTCGCGCCACTCTTCGGCTGTTACGGTATCGCACTTCGACAACCTTGCCAGACGGTCGTGTAATACAGGGTCGACGATGCGGTTGCGGTCTAGCCAATCCGACAGGAGACGGGTGAACTGCCCTGTAACTCGAATTATCATCCAGCGGATGATGAAGCGCTTGGCGTGATTGGTCAATACCGGGGGCGGGCCAGTCTCTAGCATGCGATTCAGAATATTTGTTTTATCGACGAGCTTGAAAATAGGAGGTGCGCAACAGTGAGCATTACCGTTACACCCAGTGGGCAAGCCTGTGGCGCGCAAGTGCGCGGCCTGGACTTGAGTAAGCCGCTCACTACCGAAGAGGTAGCCGACGTCAAAGAGGCCTGGTCAGAGCACCATGTGTTGTCTTTTCCGGAACAACAATTGGGCGACGATGACCTGGAGCGATTTACCCAGTACTTCGGCTCGCTTGGCGACGATCCCTTTTTCCGCCCAATCGATGGCCGCCGCTATATCGCAGCGATTGCCCGCTTTGCGGATGAGACGACACCGATATTTGCTGAATCCTGGCATTCGGACTGGAGCTTCAAAGCATCGCCACCCATCGGTACCTGCCTGATGGGTATAACCATACCGCCGCAGGGCGGCGATACGTTGTTTGCCAATCAGCATCTAGCCTATGAACGAATGCCTGAGTCTTTGCAGCGCAGAGCCGAAAAATTAACAGCTATCCATTCGGCGGTGGCGGCGTACTCACCTGACGGCCTGTACGGCAATCCCGATCCCAAGGTGAAAAGCGGCATGCAGCCGATTATTTCTGATGAGGCGCGACAAACCCAGACTCACCCGCTGGTAATCACCCACCCTGTCAATGGCCGCAAGGCGATTTACGGCTGCATGGGTTACACCATCGGTATCGAAGGTATGGATGAAGTTGCGGCGGAAGAATTGCTGCGTGAGTTGCACGCTTGGCAAACGAAAGAGGAATGCGTTTACCGGCATCAA
>NZ_JBGCFU010000007.1:0-3044 GCF_045107095.1 Congregibacter sp.
CTGCTGTCGCAGGCGCGCCCCCTGATCCTCCCCACTGAAGCGCGCGAGCACTTCCGCACCCTGCCGCTCACCCTCCACCGCCATCAGGCCACGGATATTGACCGGCAATTCGTCTAGAGTTTCCACGCCATAGTCCGCTAACACCTGGCTTTGAAAGTCCACGTAGTTAGGATCGCTAGGGTTATGGGAATCGCCCAGCGCTCTCAGCGACGTGGCGAGCGCCATTTGCCTAGCGAAGGCACTCTCCAAGGGCGCCGCGGTGCTTGCGACATCGGCCGCCACCCTTGGAACAACAATAGTGACGATCATCCACAACGCTGCGAGCACAAGGAAAGCACTGCTACTGCGGCGCAGCATTGTGCTAATGGACGTCACGGCTAGAGCCCAGATCGCTAAATACACGGCGTATACAAGTACTACAGCGGTGGCCGAGGCGCTGTCCCGTGTTTCCGCAGGACCGGCGGTCAATGCGGCACCCGCCAGCACCAAAACACAAGCCGCGCAGATGATCAGCTGTACCGACAGCTTGCCCAGCGCGATGCTTCTAAGCTTGACCCCCTGCGCTAAGAGAACCCGAAGCGTGCTTGATTCGCGCTCTCGAGTGATGCCGCTGTGTCCGATGAGTATCAGTAAAAGTGGTGCAAGCACCTGCAGGATAAAAGCAGGCGTGAGATTCCCAAACCTTACCATCGCAGCGCCCTCGCTGGCTCCCGCGAACATTGCCGCGTTCTGACGATGTCCCTCCAAGAATATCGAGGTTCCACCGTAGGCATCCAGGCCTGGGTCAATAGATGCCAGCGGTGGTGGTGTACGAAAGACATACTGACCGTAATGCACCATGCGGTGGGGATGACGATCAGGTTGGTCTTCAAAAATATCTGTGGCTTCATCCTGGTGTGTCTGTCGGTGATCGAACTGTTCGGACAAAAACACTGTTGAGGTAAGGACCGACAACGCCAGAAGGAGCAGGAAGATACCCGCTGATATTTGCGCCAAGCGACTGCGGCTAAGCCAAACCATCTCAGCTTTTGCGATGGACCATACAGCACTCATCACACCACCTCGTTTGCAGCAGAGAATGCTGCACGTATGGCATCTGAATCAAAGCCGTCTGAGCCTCTATCAAAGTCACCTACTCGACGACCCTGACTCAGTAGCAGAATTTGATCCGCCGTTTCGCTGGCACCAAACAGATCATGGGTCACCATGAGAATCGATGTCCCTGCTTCTCGTAGGTTTTCGATGAGACGGTGAAAGTCATCAATAGCAGCGGGGTCTAATCCAGATGTCGGTTCATCAAACAAAATCAAGGGCGTTTTACGCAGCAGGCAAGTCGCAATCGCCACTTTTTGACGCATACCTTTTGAAAACGTACTGGCTCGGGCATCCCAGGCGCGTTTTGGCAAGTCCACGCGCTCAAAGGCTTCTTCTATCTCCGCCCCGCTGGTCCCCACCCCCGCCAAACTAAGGAAGTAAGCGGCGTTCTCTAAGGCAGTCAGGTGGTCGTACAGCGCTGCCTGCTCGGGTAGGTAGCCTGTTTGAGCGCGAATTGAATCTGCGTGCGATGCAACGCTTTTCCCCAAGACCTGTGCGTCGCCACTCGTTAATGGAATCAGGCCTAGTAGCGCAAGAATCGTCGTCGACTTTCCAGCGCCGTTCCCACCAATCAATGCCAGTATTTGCTTAGCCCCCAAAGAAAGATCCAATTGGTTGAGCACAGTGTTTTTACCGCGCTCTACGACCATCTTGCTAGCTTCAATCATGTGTTTTTTGCTCCTCCCGGAACTGTTCAGGGCCCTACAAAACAAGTCCACACCGCACCTAGGTGGGCATTGACAGCGTTTTAGCGGGTAACTTCTGTTGGTACGAAAGACGCGGCAATAGAACCGCGATCGAACTAATCGGCGATGCGCTGCAGAGAATCCGGGTCCGCAGGGGGACCACGAGGCAAAGAGACCAAACCTGCACAGTCGCGTGGTATGTCATAGCGAGAATCCCCAGCTAGCGAGGCGCATTCAGGCTCGGAGAGTAGGAGGGGTGACGCCAGAGACATGCTACCCGGGGTATCTTCATGAACACACATTGAGCAGAGGAGCTCGGTCTCACTGCTGCGGTGTCCTTGATCATGATCGTGAAAAGCCGAGGCCAGACTTGCCGCCAGGAGAAAGACAACGAGTGTCAAACCTGTGAGGAAGCGATAATTGGTAGGTGCGAAAAATGACACGAAACAGAGTTCAAAAGCCCAAGACATTCCGCAGGTTTTGTATCACGAGGAATCTTGGTAACACAAGAGCAAGCTTGAATTTACGCTTCTAAGAAGATGTCTCTTGTTGAGACGGCTCAACAAAGGTAGCGTTGTACGCATTGGTTCCTTGCAAGTCTAACGGAAGGTCGAAGTCGAATGACAAGTCTACAAGTCGTTGTTTCCCGAATTAGAGCAATACCGCTGATCGGGGGAATTGTGGTTCTTAGCTCCATAGTCTCCGCCTGCGCCGGGTCGCCTCGAGAATCCGCCATCCCATACATCCCGGAAGCCCTTGGGCCTTACACATGGTCCATCAGCACCAGCAGCGAAAAAGCTCAAGAGTACTTTGATCAGGGCATGCAGCTGCGCTACGGATACAGCATGAGCGAAGCGGCGCGCTCCATGGTGGAAGCACGAACCATCGATCCGAATTGCGCTATCTGTTTCTGGGGTGAGGCTTTTGCTCTTGGTTCCTTCCTTAATCAACCCATGACGGAAGAGAACGCGCCATTAGCGCACGCGGCTATAAACAAGGCGGCGGCACTTAAAGATCGTGCCTCAGCCGTTGAAGCCGCACTGATTGATGCCGCGGTCGTGAGGTACCCCGCCAAGTATGATCCGGAGGACAGACGCAATGTCGACCAAGCCTTTGCGAGCGCCATGGCTGAGGTCTACGCCCAGTTCCCCGATCATACAGAAGTCACTACGGTCTACAGTATCGCTCTGTTTCTTTTAGAGGAACGACGAGGCTACCGCGATCTCACCGACCCCAGCCTGCAAAAACTCCACGGATTACTGA
>NZ_JBGCFU010000070.1:0-26740 GCF_045107095.1 Congregibacter sp.
AAGGCCACGGTGGCTGATGGCGTTTTTCTCTGCGGATTCAAGCTGGGCGGCACTGACGCCATGGCTGGGTACAAAAAATAGTGGATCGTAGCCAAAGCCGCCATCACCATGAGGTTCGCGGAGTATCAGTCCTTCCCAGCGACCCTGGGCAATAAGGGGGACAGGATCTTCAGGATGCTTTAAGAGAACGAGTACACAATGAAACCGCGCCGCACGGGCACCGTCGGGAACGTCCTTCATCGCGAGTATTAGCTTGCTCTTGTTTGCTTCATCATCACCGTCACTGCCTTCGGCGTAGCGCGCTGAGCGAACGCCCGGAGCCCCGTTTAAGGCGTCCACTTCCAGACCCGAATCATCGGAAAGTGCAGGTAAACCCGTTTGTTCCGAGACGGCCCGTGCTTTGAGGATCGCGTTTTCCACAAATGTGAGCCCCGTTTCTTCGGCAGGGATAACGCTGAATTCAGATTGGGGGCGAAGATTTACGGGGAGCTGGCCAAATAAGCGCGCAAGCTCTGCGACCTTTCCCTGATTACCAGTAGCCACGACGATATCGCCAGAAGGCCAAGGAGCTGATGCGGTCGAAGAAGCGTCAGTCATTGATATACATCTGTTGTTTGAACTCAAAATTCAGGCCTTCGTCCGATCCCGAAGGCGTGAAATCAAACTCAAAGAATCGCCACTCCCGATTGATAAACTTGAACTCGCCGATGTAATAAATGGCAGGACCTTCCCGAACCTCGACAAAATCGAAGTTTACCTGCGCTTGCGTAAGGTCCCAGCTTCTACCTGTCAGATCCATTTCTCGAGCGACGGTACTGCCGTCCTCTAAATGCTCTCGCAGCGACAGATTGACGATGGCTCTGCGACTGCCCCGGGCAAGACCGTACTGAGCGGCCACTGCAGGCTCAATGAAAGTGGTGTTTACGACACTGTAGTGCAGCTCGTAGTTGCCGAAGCGTTCCGAAAGTTGCGCTTGTGCTGGCAGAACGACAAACAAACAAAGCATTGCAAAGGCGCTTAGCCAGCCAAGCTGTGGCCGCTGTAGCTGGTTCATGGGTAAATCACTCCTCATGTTCATCGGCTGATGTGATAAATCGCGGTCGTGGCAAAGAGATTGGGCCAGCGCCTGGCAAGACTGGTGCCACGGTCATCTCCACCGATCATGTCGCGACCCAAAATGCGTATGCCGCGCTGTTTGCAGAGTGTTTCGAAGTCTCTGACGGTACAAAAATGGATATTTGGTGTGTCGTACCAGCTATAGGGCATGAAGCGAGAGACCGGCATGCGTCCCCGAGTTGCCAGGTGTAAACGGCTCCGCCACTGACCAAAGTTAGGAAAGGTGACGACACACTCCCTCCCAACCCGAAGCATTTCTTCCAATACCTGGTCTGGGTACTGCACCGCTTGTAATGCATGGGCCATGACCACCATGTCGAAACTGTGGTCAGGGAAGTTCGCCAGGCCACCATTGAGGTTCTGCTCGATGATGTTAAGCCCGCGGCCCATTGCGGCGGTGATCGCATCGGGATCGATTTCGATACCCATGACTCGTGCGCGTCTTTCTTTCTCGATCAGAGCGAGGAACTCGCCGTCGGCACAGCCCAGGTCCAGAACACTGGCGCCTGGTTTTATCCAGCGCAGTATGTGGGTGAGATCCTGACGCATCAGTCCTGCACTCGCTTTAGGTAAGCATCTAACACTGCGAGGTAGCGCGGAATGGGTAGCAGGAAGGCATCGTGGCCCTCGTCCGCTTCGATTTCCGCGTAGCTTACCGGGCGTTCTGCTGCCAGTAATGCGTCGACAATCTCTCGAGACCTTGCCGGCGAAAAACGCCAATCCGTGGAGAAAGAGAGCACCAGGAACTCGCAGCTTGCCTGGGTAAACGCTGCAACGGCATCTCCCTCATAGGGCGCAGTCAGATCAAATTGATCAAGGGCACGCGTCATGAGTACGTAGCTGTTTGCATCGAACGCTGACGAGAACTGCTGACCCTGATACCGCAGATAGCTTTCGATCTGGAATTCCTGTGCCTCGGTGCCCGCTTCGTCGGGGTCACCCGGCTGCAGCTCTCTGCCGAATCGAGAGGCCATCGCATCGTCAGAGAGATAGGTGATGTGGCCGACCATTCTTGCGAGTGCGAGCCCCTGGGTGGGTTGCGTACCCTCACGCAGGTAATAGCCCTCGGCAAAGCCCGGATCAGACACGATGGCCCGGCGAGCGATCTCGTTGAACGCAATGTTCTGGGCGCTGAGTTTCGTCGCGGCGGCGATCACAATGCAATGACGCAAGCGATCGGGATAGCGCAGGGACCAGGCCATGGCCTGCATGCCTCCTAAACTGCCTCCCACGACGGCTGCCCAGCAATCGATTCCCAGCCGATCCGCCAACCTCGCCTGAGCATCAACCCAATCATCTACCTGCGGCTGAGGGAAGTCCGGGCCAAAGGGCTCGCCGGTCGTTGGGTTCTCGCTCGTAGGGCCCGTTGAGCCGTGACAGCCTCCAAGGTTGTTGAGAGAAACCACAAAGAAGCGCTGAGTATCGATGGGTTTGCCGGGACCGATGCAGGCGTCCCACCAACCCGGTTTGCGATCGTCTTCCTTGTGATAGCCCGCCGCATGATGGTGACCGGAGAGCGCATGGCAAATCAGAATGGCATTACTCGCCGTCGCGTTAAGCTCGCCGTAGGTTTCAAAAATCAGTTCGTAGGCCGGTAAGCTTTGCCCACAGGCGAAATTCAGCGGCTCATCAAAGTGCTCGCTACGGGGACTGACTATGCCAACGGAGTGTTCGCGCACGGGGCATCCGGACCTTAAATGCCCATCACCAGTGCCGGATGGAGACCCAGTCCCGCGGCGAAGTTCCGCAAGGCGATTTGAACAATGTTAATGATGATAAAAACCAGTATGGGCGAAAAGTCCATACCGCCCATCGAGGGAAGCATCCGTCGAAACGGTGCCATGACAG
Organism: Congregibacter sp.; assembly: GCF_045107095.1. Lineage (GTDB taxonomy): Bacteria > Pseudomonadota > Gammaproteobacteria > Pseudomonadales > Halieaceae > Congregibacter. The sequence continues at coordinate 2,965 of NZ_JBGCFU010000070.1, forward strand.
GCTCGGTGATTTGAAACATGAGGTAGGCGGCGGGGTTTGATGTCCCCGGGGCTATCCAGCTCAGTATGATCATGCCCAGAAGGGCAAAGAAGTAAATTTTGACGAGCAAGCCTACGACGCTCACAGCCGACCACGCCAACAGCAGGCTCACGGGCGGGAGACCCACACCGTTAAGCAGGAGCATCGCTACGATCCCCAAAACCTGAATAACGATCGCCAGTACAAATGACGCAAAGTCCAGCCGGCCCCGCGCGGGAATAATACGGCGCACAGGCACTACCAGCGGGTTTGTCGCCCGCACCAGAAACTGACAAACCGGATTGTAAAAGTCCGCCAGCGACAGCTGCAAAACAAAGCGCATCAGCATGATCAGCAGATAGATCCCCAATAGGGTCTGGACCAGATAGATAGCGATTTCATTGAATGCGTTCATAGTTCTCCGCTGTTTATAACTGAACTCTGCAAGCGGCCATGCACTTGCCCATCGTTTCCTGCGCTTCGCGCTGGGTTCAGGAAAGCTCCCTGCCCATTTCTTGGGAGCGCGCATAGCAGTCTTGCATTGCTTTGCTGACCAGTTTGTCCAGGCCGCCAGCGCTAAACGCCATAACTGCGCGCTCGGTCGTTCCGTTGGGGCTGCAAACCCGACGTCTCAGCTCTGCGGCATCGACATCCCCCTCAGCGAGCATGCGTCCCGCTCCGATACAAGTTTGAGCACAGAGTGTACGCGCACTTTCCGCATCCAGACCCATACGCTGGGCTTCTTCAATCATCGCTTCCATGAACTGAAAGAAATAGGCTGGCGCAGATCCCGCTACGGCAGTCACGGCATGCAGTAAGGACTCGTCATCTACCCAGCGGACAACGCCCACGGCGCGCATAACGTCCTCAGCACGCTGCCGGTTTGCGGCACTCACGGCGCTTCGAGCAAACAGGCCGCTGGCGCCCCGGCCAATTTGAGATGGCGTATTGGGCATACAGCGAACAACATCCGACTTTGCGCCGAGCCAGTTGTGGATACTATCGGCGGCCACACCGGCGGCTACCGACACGACGAGTTGATTAGCGCCGAGCACGGGCGAGAGTTCTTCACAGACTTCTCTGATCAAGTTGGGTTTTACGCCAAGGACCACCACATCAGCCGTTTCGGCAACGCTTAAATTGCTGTGCGCTAAGTGAGTGAGTCCGATGTTTCTCAGCTCTTCAAAAGGGCCATCACTGGGATTGCTGGCACGGATGGAGCTGGCGTCAAAGCCGCTAGTAACGAGACCGCTAATGATGCTGCGCGACATGTTGCCGGCACCAATAAATGCCGTGGTGAATCCGCTCACGGAATTACCTTAAAAAGCTATGAACCAAGGCGCAGTAGTATACATCCTGACTACTATTAGCTTTACACCTATCAGCTTCACACCTGTCGTGGGCCAAAGATGGCGGTGCCAATCCTCAGCATCGTACTGCCTGCGGCAATGGCTGCTTCCAGATCTGCAGACATGCCCATGGATAGAGTGTCTATGGAGGGGTGTTTTTGCTGTGCGGCCGCAAACAGCGATGCCAGAGCATCGCAAGACTGTTTCTGAGCAGTGAAACCCTCGGCGGGTGCCGGAATTGCCATCAGGCCTCTCAATCGAAGATTGGGGAGTTCAGCGGCAAGGTCCAGGAGCTTGGGCAGCTCTTCGGGTGCTACGCCAGATTTGCTGGATTCCTGTGAGACATTGACCTGGATGCAAACGTTTAGCGGCGCGAGCGACGGGTCCCTTTGCTCGCTCAGTCTGCGGAGTAACTTCTCTCGGTCTACGCTGTGCACCCAATCGAAGTGCGCGGCGATGGGGCGTGTTTTGTTGGACTGGATGGGGCCAATAAAGTGCCAGTTCAGTGCGAGGTCACTACAGGCCTCAATTTTTTCCAGCGCCTCTTGCAGGTAGTTCTCTCCAAAGTCGGATATCCCAATGGCCGCAGCGCTGCGCACAGCGTCTGCGGGCTGTGTTTTGCTAACAGCCATGACCGTTACACTCGCAGGCTCGCGTTGGTATTTTTCCACCGCACTACTTACCTGCTGGAGCACCTTTGCTATATTGGTTGCAATATGGTCGTTGATCATGCCGCCATGGTAGTGGAAGCAATAGTGGAAGCAATAGTGAAAGCGGTAGCGGATAACTTATGAACACGTGTGTAAAAGCGTGCCTTAAAGAACAACAAGGGAGTGTACGGGCGGCATATGGATATTACTGAACTGCTGGCGTTCAGCGCCAAACAGGGAGCCTCGGATTTGCACCTATCTGCAGGCCTGCCGCCAATGATCCGGGTTGATGGCGACGTACGTCGCATCAATCTGCCGCCGCTTGAACATAAGCAGGTGCACGATCTCATCTACGACATCATGAACGATAAGCAGCGTAAGGACTTTGAGGAATTTCTGGAGACAGATTTTTCTTTTGAAGTTCCCGGCGTGGCACGTTTCCGAGTCAATGCCTTTAACCAGAATCGTGGCGCGGGGGGCGTTTTTCGTACCATTCCCTCCAAAGTCCTCACCATGGAAGACCTGGGCATGGGGCAGGTGTTTCGTGACATCAGTATGATGCCTCGGGGTCTGGTCCTGGTGACGGGGCCCACGGGCTCAGGAAAGTCCACGACCCTTGCCGCGATGATCGACTTTATTAACGATCACAAGTACGAGCATATTCTCACCATTGAGGATCCTATCGAATTTGTTCACGAGAGCCGGAAGTGCCTGGTGAACCAGCGGGAAGTTCATCGTGACACCCTAGGCTTTGCTGAGGCACTGCGAAGCGCTTTGCGAGAAGACCCGGATATTATTCTGGTGGGTGAGATGCGTGACCTGGAGACCATTCGTCTTGCGCTCACAGCCGCGGAAACCGGTCACCTTGTGTTTGGCACCCTGCACACCACTTCAGCAGCTAAGACGATTGACCGGGTGATTGACGTTTTCCCGGCCGCTGAAAAGTCCATGGTGCGTTCCATGCTCTCTGAGTCTCTGCAGGCCGTAGTATCCCAAACGCTGATGAAGCGTACTGCCGGTGGACGTGTGGCAGCGCACGAAATCATGCGTGCTACCTCCGCGATACGTAACCTTATTCGTGAAGACAAAGTTGCGCAGATGTACTCTGCGATTCAGACGGGCCAGGCCGTGGGTATGCAGACTATGGATCAGTGCCTTAAGGAGCTGGTCGACAAGCGGGTGATTTCCCGCGACGTTGCGCGAGAGAAAGCGCGCATGCCGGAGAACTTCTAGAGCGCGTGCAGATTTAAAAGCGCCAAACACCACCTACCGCTGGAGCGTAACTGATGCAAATTGATGACCTGTTAGCCAAGATGGTGGAGTCTGGTGCTTCCGATGGTTTTATAACCGCGCGTGCTGCCCCTTCTATCAAGGTTGATGGCGAGATCCACGCCATTGGCAAAGATGGTCTGAGTCTTGAGCAAACCCGCCTGTTGGTTCTTGAGACGATGTCTCCTGCGCAGCAGAAAGAGTTTGAGCAAAATCAGGAGTGCAATTACGCGGTGCACTCTGACAAGTACGGCCGGTTCCGCGCCAGTGCCTTTATCCAGCGCGGCCAGCACGGTCTGGTTCTGCGTCGTATTAAGGATGAGATACCGCGAATTCCAGAGCTGGGTTTACCCTCCATCGTCGCTGAACTGGCGATGGCTAAACGGGGTCTGGTTATTTTTGTGGGAGGTACGGGCACCGGTAAGTCGACGTCTCTCGCCGCGATGGTAGGACACCGGAATCGCAACAGTCGGGGACACATCCTGTCTATCGAGGATCCCATCGAGTTTGTGCATGATCACGCAGGTTGTCTTGTTACCCAGCGAGAAGTGGGTATCGATACGGAGACCTTTGAAGCGGGCCTGCAAAACGCGTTGCGACAGGCTCCCGACGTTATTCTTATCGGCGAGGTGCGCTCAGCGGAGACCATGGCTCATGCCCTGACTTTCGCTGAAACCGGACATTTGTGTTTATGTACTTTGCACGCCAACAACGCTAACCAGGCTATTGATCGTATTTTGAGCTTCTTCCCCGTTGCGCGTCACCCCCAAGTACTTATGGATCTGTCGCTGAACATGAACGCCATGATCGCACAGCAGCTCTTACCTACAGTGAAGGGCGATGGCCGGGTACCGGTCATGGAAGTTTTGCTCAACTCGCCGCTGATTGCCGATCACATTCGAAATGGCCAGGTGCATCTGATTAAAGAAGTCATGGCGAAGTCCACGGAGCTTGGTATGCAGACGCTCGATCAGTCTTTGCTTGCGAAGTACTGTGAGGGCGAAGTGACCGCTGAAGAGGCAATACGCTGTGCCGACTCTGCAAACGAAGTGCGCTTGGGTATCAAGATGTTCGATAAGCGTCAGAGCAGCCACGCGAACACTGTGAACTTGCAGGTTGATCGGTAGCTTACTGCTGGCGGAGCCAGTCTTTTAGAATCAATTCAGCGGCGAGATCGTCCACGGGGCTCTCGTGGTAATCACCCGAGTGGCCAGCATCTTTCTGTTGCTGCTTAACCTCAAAGCTACTCAGGCGCTCATCCACCATCTCGATGGCTATACCTAAGCGACCCTCCAGGCGTCTCGCGAACTTTCGTGCGCGCTGGGCAAAATCACTCACCGTTCCATCCATGTTCAAGGGGTCGCCGATGAGCAACAGATCAGGCTCCCATTCCTTGCAAAGAGCGGTGACTTCAGCCCAGTTGGGTTGGCCATCTCGCGCTTTGAGAATCGTGAGAGGCTGGCTTGTCCCAAGACCTGAGTTACCTACGGCCACGCCTATCTGGCGCAGACCATAGTCAAAGGCGAGTACCCTTTGCGCCGAAGACTGCTTAGCCACCCTATGCGTGACCCGCTTCAGCGCTCATTAGGTTCATATCAATACCCAAAGCGGATGCTGCTGCGGCAACCCTGTCTTCGATGGCCGTATGAAAAATGATGTTGTCCTCGGCGGGTAAGGTAAGCCAGCTGTTGTTGGCGATCTCTTCTTCCAGTTGTCCTGCAGACCAACCAGCGTAGCCCAGGGCCACGACGAAGTCTTTTGGGCCCTCTCCACAGGCAATAGCCTTGAGTACGTCCCGAGAGGTTGTTAGCTGCACCTTCGGCGTCACCCGCAAGGAAGAGTCCCAGGAATCTTTGCCTTTGGGATGCAGTACAAAACCGTGGTCAATTTGCACCGGCCCACCGGCGAGTACAGGCTGATCGTGAAACTTGGGATCACAGTCGATATCTAGATGATCGAAGATTTCACCAAGGGACAGGTCCAGTGGTTGATTGATCACGATACCCATAGCGCCGGCTTCGCCGTGTTCACAGATATAGGTGATGCTGCCACTAAAAAGCCCCGAGTCCAGCCCCGGCATAGCTAAGAGGAAATGGTCTCGAAGGCTGTCACTGCTCGATATTTTCAAGCTGTTACCTCCTGTGACGCGCATCATGCCGGGCTCTCGGGTAAGGGAAAACTGACGACAATATGCTGCTAATTTGAGCTTAGCGGGTTTTGTTCGAATTGCCACGTGCGCACAATTTCCAGCTTGTCCGTGGTGGCCCTTAATTCCTCTGAAAACGGAGAATAGGGAGCGGCCAAACGTACGATCCGCATCGCCGCTTCGTCGAGCACCGCATAACCTGAAGATCTCAAAATCTCGATGTCTTCGAGGCTGCCGTCGTTTCGCACAGTAACCAGCATCTCGAGGCTGCCATAAATTCCGTAGCGGAGCGACGCTTCGGGGTAGTACTGGTTGCCGACACTTTCAACGCGGGATCGCCAGTCCGCTAGGTAGGCTGCGTCTACCGCTGCGCGGGCAGAGACCGCCGTAAGTCGACGGACCCGGGGCTGATTGGAGTATTGCTGGCGTTGTACGTTGAGATCCGCCTGCAATTGCGCGAGTTTTTGCGCCAGGCGTGCCAGCTCCTGCTCCGCTTCGGGCAAATCTTCAAGGTTTTGCTGCTCACCACTGCGGTCAACGACTTTGCGCTGGGAGTTCGTAGAGGTAACCGCGGGTGCTGCAAGCCGTTCGCGTCCAGAGGTGGTAGTGGTTTGGCGCTGGGCACTTTCAGCGATGGGTTGCGGTAAGGCACTTTGTGCGCCCGAGGCTCGATCTCTTAGTGCTTCGGAGCCGCTGCCCGTTTGATCCGCCTGCGCAATGTGGTCCGCTGTTACCGGCCGCAGGCCGGGAGTTTGCACCAGGGTCACTTCAACTTGATGGCGAGCCGGTTGCCCACGCCAAACATCAAAGCTCACGCCAAAGATCAGAAGTACGTGCAGCGTGCTGGCGACAAGCACTGCCAGCATAAGTCGGTCGTTGCCATCGGCTACCGCTGCGTTCATATCCTAGTTGCGACTTCCCAGGCGACTTTCTATCGCCGTCATAAGTTGTCCGGCTATATCAGTGTCATAGGCGGCATCAATTTCGCGAATGCAGGTGGGACTGGTGACATTGATTTCCGTGAGGTAATCGCCAATCACGTCCAGGCCGACAAAAATAAGACCCTTTTCCACGAGGGTGGGGCCCACCTGTGCGGCGATCCACAGATCGCGCTCAGAGAGCGCTTGGGCGCGGCCCGAACCTCCCGCGGCAAGGTTTCCGCGTGTTTCGCCTTTTATGGGCAATCGGGCCAGGCCATAAGGAATGGGCTTACCCTCGATCATCAGTATGCGCTTATCACCGTCTTTGATTTCCGGGAGATAGCGCTGCGCCATGATGGTTTGGGTGTTCAGTTCGGTGAGCGTTTCCAGAATCACGTTCAGGTTGGGATCATCTTCCTTCACACGAAAGATCGATGTGCCGCCCATGCCATCTAAAGGCTTAAAGATGACGTCGCCGTGAGTTTTATGAAATGCCTTCAGCTGAGCTGTATCACCGCTGACTAAAACCGGTGGGCAGCAATCGGGAAACTCCGTCGCGAATACCTTTTCGTTGCAGTCGCGTAGAGACTGGCAGCGGTTAACAATGAGTGTGCCCTGTCGCTCCGCGGCTTCCAGAATGTAGGTCGCGTACACATACTCGTTGTCAAAAGGTGGATCCTTGCGCATCAGGATTACATCGAGATCCGCGAGAGACCGATGACTTGCCTCTCCCAGGGAGTACCAATGCTCCGGGTCACGAAAGACTTGCAATTCGGCCATACGACCCAGGGGCGCCCCCTGATCCAGGGAGAGATCTCCCGGTTCCATGTAAAACAGTGACCAACCACGGTCTGCTGCGGCCCAAAGCATGGCCATGGTGCTGTCTTTCTTGTAGCTAATGGCCGAGATGGGATCCATCACTACGCCTAGTTTAATGCTCATGCCGTGATCTCGATGATTAAAGCGTCACCTTATGAAAAGCCTTTGACGGCCGCAAGCATCAAAGGCTGAGATCGCCCCAGCGTGCTTGCGCTGCGGCAAGCCCGGCAATCGGAGCGGTCTCCGTGCGAAGAATGCGCGGTCCGAGTTGCAAGGCGTCAAAGCCTGCTTCAGTTGCTGCGCTGACTTCAGCGCTACTAAACCCGCCCTCTGGCCCTACAAGGAGAGTTAATGTCCCGCAGCTTTGGGGTAAGGGCTGGCGGTTCCCGTCAGGATGCAAGATAAGGCGAAGGCTATCGCCTTGTTCCATAGAGCGTTGAAGAGTTTCTGAATAAGAAGCCGGTATCGCGACGGTGGGCAAACGATTACGCCCGCACTGTTCGCAGGCACTCACCGTAATACGTTGCCAGTGATCACGCTTTTTCGCCAGGCGCTCTGAATCAAGACGCACACCGGTTCGCTCGCTGATCATTGGCCAGATTTCGTTTACGCCCAGCTCTGTGGCCTTTTGCACGATGGTATCCATGCGATCTCCGCGAGACAGCGCAATAATTAAGGTCGTATGCAGAGGGGACTCTCGTGGTGGATCCGAGACATCCCGAACTTGCACTGACACCAGAGTTTTCTCTACCGATGTAATTTCAGCGTGGGCTTCAATACCACTGCCATCGAAAAGACAAAGAGAATCTCCTTCACGCATACGCAGTGCTTTTGCAATGTGTCGTGAGGGGTCTTTTTCCAGCGCGAGGCTAAGGCCTTCCCTGAGAGTTTGCGCAGTAAAAAAGCGCGGACGCAGCATGGCGTCCGCTTAGAGCCCGAGGTTTCTGCAGATTTGCAGAGTCGGTTGCGATTGATTCATGGTGTAAAAGTGAATACCGGGCGCCCCACTTTCTAACAGCGTCTGGCACAGCTGAGTGACTACATCGATGCCGAAAGCTCGAATACTCTCCTGGTCATCAGCAAAGCCTTCGAGGCGCTTACTGATCCAACGGGGAATTTCTGCCCCGCAGTTTTTGGAGAAACGCGCCAGATTGGCGTAGTTAGTGATGGGCATGATGCCAGCGTAAATTGGCTTATCGATACCAATGGCTGCGCAGCGATCCAGAAAATAGAAGTATGCTTCTACGTTGTAAAAATACTGCGTAATCCCGCTGTCGGCACCGGCATCGAACTTGCCTTTGAGATATTGGATGTCAGCTTCATAGCTTTCGGCTTGCGGATGAATCTCCGGATAGGCCGCGACCTCAATATGAAAATGATCGCCGGTTTGTTGACGAATAAATTCCACCAGCTCGTTGGCGTATACCAAACGGGCGCCACCTCCGGCCCCCGATGGCAAATCACCTCGCAAAGCCACCAAACGATTAATGCCGGCGGCTTTGTAGTCTTCCAGTAGCGCAGCGATAGTTGCCTCATCATCCAAACCAAAACTCAGATGGGGAGCTACCGAAAGTCCCTGTGCATTGAGGCCCTCGACGATACCCCGGGTGTTATCCCGGGTTGAGCCCCCGGCCCCATAAGTCACCGAGTAGAACTCGGGACTTACGGCCTGTAACTCCGGGGTAGTAACGTTGAGCAGCTTTTCCCTTCCCGCATCGGTCTTTGCGGGAAAGTATTCAAAGCTGATTGCTGCTGACTTGCTCATGCTTACCTCAGTACTTGTAGTCCTGACCTTTAAATGGCCCCTCTACAGACACATGAATGTAATCCGCCTGCTCTTTGGTGAGCTTGGTCACCACACCACCGAAGCCCGCTACCATGTGCGCGGCAACCTCCTCGTCGAGCTTCTTCGGAAGTACTTCTACCTTAATAGCGGACTCTTTCATGTTCGCTTCCAGATCAGCAAAGCGACGCTCAAACAGGTAAATCTGAGCCAGAACCTGATTGGCAAACGATCCATCCATGATGCGCGAGGGGTGACCTGTTGCATTACCCAGATTCACCAGGCGACCTTCCGCGAGGAGGATCAAGTGATCGTTGGCAGCTTGGTCGCGATAGACCTTATGTACCTGCGGCTTGATCTCTTCCCAATGCCACTCACGACGCATGTAAGCTGTGTCGATCTCATTGTCGAAGTGGCCGATGTTACATACCAGCGCCGCACTCTTGAGCGCGCCGAGCATACGAGAGTTGCAGACGTTGTAGTTACCGGTTGTGGTCACTAGCAGATCGGTCTTCTGAAGCAGGTCGCGATCGATGCAGGCATCAGTGCCGTCATCGACGCCGTCAATGTACGGTGATACGACTTCATAACCATCCATGCAGGCTTGCATAGCACAGATTGGGTCAACTTCAGTGACACGTACGATCATGCCTTCCTGACGTAGAGACTGCGCAGACCCCTTACCCACGTCACCGTAGCCGATAACCAAAGCACGCTTTCCAGACAGCAGGTGGTCCGTCGCGCGCTTGATGGCATCGTTGAGGCTGTGACGACAGCCGTACTTGTTGTCGTTCTTGGACTTGGTCACGGAGTCGTTAACATTAACGGCAGGTACTTTAAGCGTGCCTGCTTCGAGCATTTCGTAGAGACGATGAACACCGGTCGTTGTCTCTTCGGTAATGCCGTGAATAGCTTCCAGCATTTGTGGATATTTGTCGTGGAGGATTGCGGTGAGGTCACCGCCGTCATCCAGCACCATGTTCGCTTCCCAGGGCTGCCCATCCTTGAGGATGGTCTGCTCGATGCACCACTCGTACTCCTCTTCGGTCTCGCCCTTCCAGGCAAATACCGGTACGCCTGATGCAGCAATGGCCGCGGCAGCGTGATCCTGCGTAGAGAAAATGTTGCACGAGGACCAGCGCACTTCAGCGCCCAGGTGAGTCAAGGTCTCGATCAGTACGCCAGTCTGGATAGTCATGTGGATGCAGCCCAGGATCTTCGCCCCAGTCAGTGGCTTGGAATCGCCATACTGCTCTCGCAATGCCATCAGTGCTGGCATTTCGCCTTCGGCGATTTCCAGCTCTCGTCGACCCCAGTCGGCGAGACTGATGTCAGCGACACGATAGTCCGGTGTGTTGTTCAATTTAGTTACGGTGCTCATAGCTTGCTCCAGTTTAGCGCTCTAAAAGTTTGTTGATTTGGTTGTTGTCAGTGAGAGCGTGCAGTGCGCGGCGGATAGTTTGATCGCGGGCGTCAATCGCCATGGATGGCGATTGCCGAGCCTGTCACGGATGACGCTGTTTGGCGTCCCGCGAGCGAGCTATCGGGCGCGTTGCATGCGGTTAGATAATCAAATTGCTGCCTTCAAAGCTTCTGCCTTGTCTGTACGCTCCCAGGTAAAGTTCGGCTCTTCCCTTCCAAAGTGTCCGTAAGCTGCCGTCGCGCGGTAGATGGGTCGCTTGAGGTCGAGCATATCGATCAGCCCCTTGGGTCGAAGATCAAAGTGCTCGCGCACGAGTTCCACAATGCGCATGTCATCAATTTTGCCTGTACCAAAGCTGTTGACTGCGATGGAGGTGGGTTCTGCGACTCCGATGGCATAAGAGACCTGAATTTCGCAGCGGTCTGCAAGTCCTGCAGCGACGATGTTTTTGGCAACGTAGCGTCCAGCGTAAGCAGCTGAACGGTCAACTTTTGAGGGGTCCTTTCCAGAGAAGGCACCGCCGCCGTGACGGGCCATGCCGCCGTAGGTGTCGACGATGATTTTGCGCCCCGTGAGTCCGCAATCTCCAACAGGACCACCAATAATGAACTGGCCCGTAGGGTTTATGTGGTACTGCGTATCGGCGTGCAGCCACTCTGCGGGTAGTACGTCCTTGACGATCATTTCCATAACCGCCTCGCGAATGTCTGCCTGTGATACTTCGGCATCATGCTGTGTAGAGAGAACCACCGCATCAACCGCCACAGGTTTGCCGTTGTCGTAGCGCAGAGTTACCTGGCTCTTTGCATCCGGGCGCAGCCAGGGCAAGCTTCCGTCTTTACGCAGCTGTGCCTGTCGCTCGACCAAACGGTGCGAGTAATAAATCGGTGCAGGCATAAGCACGTCAGTTTCGTTGCTCGCGTAACCAAACATCAGGCCTTGGTCACCGGCGCCCTGCTCTTTAGCTTCACCTTCATCTACGCCCATGGCGATGTCATGGGACTGCTTGCCAATAGCGTTCAAGACGGCGCATGAGGCGCCGTCAAAGCCAACTTCAGAGCTGTCGTAGCCAATATCCAAAACTACGTCGCGAACGATCTCTTCAAGGTCCACGTAAGTACTGGTGGTCACTTCGCCTGCGACAACAACCATGCCTGTCTTGACCATTGTTTCCACAGCAACGCGTGCATCGCGATCATCGCTCAGGATGTGATCGAGAACCGCATCCGAAATCTGGTCGGCCATTTTGTCCGGGTGTCCCTCGGAGACTGACTCCGAAGTAAAGATGCCGTATTCGCTCATGTTTGTTCCTTATACCAATCTAAGATGTAATTTTCGCTGCACCGAAGAGGCGCAATTGAAGCTTGAATCCGTTGCGTTGACCGAGATAGCTGCTGGTCAATTCCTTGAGCCCGGCGGTCGTGGCCCAGTCCTGTATCAACTCTGGCGCAAAGCCTAGCCACAGATCCCCGCAGTTTTCGCGTGTCCAACCTTGCCGGTGCTCGCAGAGCTCGGTGACCAGCAGAACCCCTTCGGGGGCCAGTGCATGAGCGGCTTCGCTCAGGGTGGTCGCTGGGTCTGGCGTGTGGTGCAACACCATGTTGATAACGACTAAATCGGCACGCAGTGACTTCAATGCCGCGTGGCGCGTATCTCCAAGAACAAACTCAACATTACTCAGCGCCGTGGTTGCAGTGCGTGCGCTTTCAAGCATGGCGGGCGCATTGTCCAATGCGATCACGCGATCAAACTCTTCACTTAACCGCGGCAGTAGCCAGCCCTCACCGGGACCTACTTCCAAAGCCGTGCTTCGATTCGCTCCCGGAAGGGCATCTAATACGCCATTCACGGCGCTTGCGTAGCGCTCGGGAGCCGCGATCAGGTCTTGTTGCTCGCGAAACCGGCTGGCATTGTTGGTAAAGAAGTCCAGAGAGTTTTGCTCACGTTTGCGCTGCAGCGTATCGCGGCGAGTCTCTTCCTCTTCGTCAAGAGCCAAGGTATCTGCTGCACTGAAAAGCGCTTGCTGAAGTCCTGCGAAAGGCTCATCCCCAGCGAACTCGCGACGGCGGTAAAAAATATGGTTGCCGTCTCGCTGACTACTTAAAAGGCCCGCTGCACTCATGATCTTGAGGTGATGGCTGAGTGCGGGCTGGCGAACGTCCAGCACAGCGCATAGCTCTGACACATCCATGGCGTCATGCCTCAGCACGCGCAAAACGCGCAGGCGCAGCGAATCCGCAGCTGCCTTACACAGGCTTGCAAGCACGGTTTCTGCATCCGGCATTTCGGCCAAAGACAAATGATTGGGCGCAACAGAGTTCATTGGGGCGCGGAGTTTAGCAGCAACTCAATCTATATCAAGGAATTTTGATATAGATTTTCGATATGTAAGGTAAGTGCGAACTCGTGAATGTTTACCCCTAGCCTCGCTTGCCCGATAATGCGCGCCCCGCCTTGACTCCTCAGGACATAGCATGACCAGCCAAACAGACCTTGCGAACGCTATTCGCGCCCTTTCCATGGACGCCGTGCAGCAAGCAAACAGTGGCCACCCAGGCGCGCCCATGGGCATGGCCGACATCGCTGAGGTGCTTTGGAACGGGTTCTTGCGTCACAACCCCCAGAACCCCGATTGGCCAAATCGTGACCGCTTTGTACTCTCCAACGGCCATGGGTCCATGCTCATCTACTCGCTCCTGCATTTGACGGGCTATGAACTGCCCATCGAAGAACTTAAGAACTTCCGCCAGCTGCACAGTAAAACACCAGGCCACCCCGAATACGGATATGCGCCGGGTATTGAGACCACAACCGGTCCGCTGGGACAGGGCATCAGTAATGCCGTGGGTATGGCCATTGCAGAGAAAGCCCTGGCTGCGCAGTTTAATCGTGGCGATCATGAGATTATCGATCACTTTACCTACGCGTTCGTAGGAGATGGCTGCTTGATGGAGGGTATTTCCCACGAAGTGTGCTCCTTAGCCGGTACCCTGGGCCTCGGTAAGCTCATCGCTTACTACGATGACAACGGTATATCCATCGATGGTGATGTTGCTGGCTGGTTTAGCGATGACACGCCCAAGCGTTTCGAGGCATACGGCTGGCAAGTAATCGCTGGCGTTGATGGGCACGACCCCGCCGCCATAAAAGCGGCTACCGAATCTGCTCGAGCAGATAGTTCCAGACCGACACTGATATGCTGTCGAACGGTGATTGGCAAGGGTTCTCCGAATAAGCAGGGCACCGCTGCTACCCATGGGGCGCCCTTGGGCGCAGACGAGATCGCAGCTACTCGCGCTGCCATCGGTTGGGAGCATGAGCCGTTTACCATCCCTGAGGATATTTATGCGGCCTGGGATGCCAAAGCGTCCGGCGCGGAGCTTGAGGCTGGCTGGAATGCGGCCATGGACAGCTACCGCGAGGCATATCCTGAGCTGGCGGCGGAACTTGAGCGCCGAATGGCAGGCGACTTGCCTGCGGATTTCTCGGCCAAGGCGCAGGCCTATGTCGAGGAATGCCAGGCTGCCGGCGAGACCATCGCCTCCAGAAAGGCCTCACAAAACGCTATCAATGCCCTTGGCCCTATGCTTCCAGAATTTATGGGGGGGTCCGCAGACCTTGCGGGTTCCAATTTGACTCTTTGGTCGGGCTCAGAAGGCGTTAGTGCTGATGACGCCAGCGGCAACTATATCTATTACGGTGTGCGCGAATTTGGCATGTCAGCGATTATGAATGGCATCGCGCTTCACGGAGGCTTTATCCCATACGGTGCGACCTTCCTTATCTTTATGGAATACGCTCGCAATGCCGTTCGTATGGCAGCGCTCATGCGCCAGCGCTGTATTTTTGTGTATACCCACGATTCCATCGGCTTGGGCGAAGACGGACCCACCCACCAACCTGTGGAGCAACTTACCGCCCTGCGGGCGACTCCGGGGCTTCAAACCTGGCGTCCCTGTGATGCTGTGGAATCTGCGGTGTGCTGGAAGTCAGCTGTTGAGCGTCAGGATGGGCCCTCCGCGCTGGTGTTTTCTCGCCAGGGCCTGCCTCATCAGGAGCGCACGACAGAACAGCTGGCTGATGTCGCTAAAGGCGGCTACGTGCTTCGAGATTGCGAGGGTGCGCCCGAGGCGATCCTCATTGCCACCGGCTCCGAGGTTGGCTTAGCTACGCAGGCTGCTGAGGCTCTCGGAGATCGTGCTATTCGCGTGGTATCTATGCCCTGCCCTGAAGTTTTCGAGCTCCAGGATGCGGGCTATCGAGAGTCAGTACTCCCCAGCGACTGTCTGGCCCGCGTCGCGGTAGAGGCGGCCCACGTCGATTATTGGCATAAGTATGTTGGCCTCGATGGACGCATTGTAGGAATGAGCACATTTGGTGAGTCTGCTCCGGCGGGGGAGCTATTTGAACAATTTGGGTTTACGGTCGATAACGTGACCGCGGTAGTCACCGAGGTTATGGAGTCCATCTAGGGTCATGTTGCGGGTTGCCATTAATGGCTACGGGCGGATTGGTCGCACGCTCCTTAGAGCCTTGCAGGAAAGCCCGCATCGAGATGCCATGCGCGTTGTGGCGATCAACGAGCTGGCAGATGCACCGACCGTTGCGCATCTCACCCGCTACGATTCGACCCATGGACGCTTTCCCGGCACGGTAGAGTTGCTGGATGACCGGCTTCGCATTAACGGTCAAGACAAGGCGCTGCTTCGGGAAGAGGATGTGGCCAATCTGGATTGGTCGAGCATCGGTGTGGACATGCTCCTCGAGTGCTCTGGTGCTTTCTCGGATCGCGTCACCGCTGAGCGTCACCTTCAAGCGGGTGTGCAGCGCGTTCTGTTTTCTCAACCCGCAGAGGCCGATGTTGACGCCACGGTAGTCTATGGCGTGAATCACGATAGTTTGAGGGTCGATCACAGCGTGGTTTCTGCGGCTTCCTGCACTACCAACGGTATCGTTCCCGTTATAGCGGCACTCGACGCGGCTTTTGGTATCGAACACGGCACTATTACTACCATTCACTCGGCAATGAATGACCAGCCGGTACTGGATGCTTATCACAACACCGATCTTAGAAAGACGCGTGCTGCGGGACAATCGATTATTCCTGTAGATACCGGCCTTGCCTTGGGTGTTGAGAGAATTTTGCCGGCCCTGGCGGGACGGTTTACAGCACAGGCTCTGCGAGTGCCCACCCTGAACGTTTCGGCCATGGACCTTACGGTCGTTACTCAGAATGATGTGACCGTTGCGGATGTAAATCACGCTCTCGCGGAGGCAGCAGCAAAGAGTTTTAGCGGCGTTTTGGGTTACACGGAAGAGCCTCTGGCATCCTGTGATTTTAACCGCGACAGTCGCTCCAGTATCATCGATGCCTGCCAAACTCGGGTAAGTGGCCAGCGCTTGGTCAAAGTGCTCACCTGGTTTGATAACGAGTGGGGGTACGCCAACCGGATGCTGGATGTCGCTCGTTACTGGTCTGATCTTGGCGCCAAGGAGTAAGCCTATGAGTCTCAAATTACAGCGAATGGATCAGCTCGCGCTCGATGGACAGCGAGTGCTGATTCGGGAAGATCTCAACGTCCCTATAAAGGATGGTCTGGTAAGTTCTGATGCACGGATTCGCGCCGCCCTGCCGACGATTCGGCAGGCCCTTCAGGCCGGCGCTCGGGTAATACTCATGTCGCACCTCGGTAGACCGATAGAGGGCGAATATGACGAACAGTTTTCCCTTGAGCCAGTTGCAGCCCATTTGAGTGCTTTGCTGGATCTACCGGTGCGCCTGGTGAGGGACTGGCAAGATGGCGTTGCCGTTGCGGATGGCGAAGTGGTTCTTCTGGAAAACGTGCGCTTTAACGTCGGCGAAAAGAAGAACACGGATGACCTGGCCAAGGCCTACGCAGCACTCTGTGATGTGTTTGTTATGGATGCCTTTGGCACTGCGCATCGCGCCCAGGCATCAACTCACGGCGTTGCACGATTTGCTACCCAAGCTTGCGCAG
This sequence comes from Congregibacter sp., assembly GCF_045107095.1. GTDB lineage: Bacteria > Pseudomonadota > Gammaproteobacteria > Pseudomonadales > Halieaceae > Congregibacter. The sequence goes on from NZ_JBGCFU010000070.1 coordinate 19,341, forward strand.
GTCCTCTTTTAGCGGGCGAGTTGGATGCGCTGGAGAAAGCCCTCGCTAATCCCGCTCGGCCTATGGTCGCAATTGTCGGGGGCTCTAAGGTTTCGACGAAGCTTGAAGTGCTTGATGCACTCTCGGAAAAAGTGGATCAACTGATCGTGGGTGGCGGCATTGCGAATACTTTTCTCGCGGCGGCAGGCCACCCGGTAGGTAAGTCACTCTGTGAACACGATCTTTTGGATGAGGCCCGGCGCATGGCCTCGAAAACCGACATACCCCTACCCTCCGATGTGGTGACGGCGACGGATTTTGCCGAAGACGCTGTCCCACGTACCTGTTCTGTAGACGACGTGGGCGAGGACGACATGATTCTCGACATCGGCCCCCAATCAGCTGAAGCCATCGCCGACTTGCTAAAGAACGCGGGAACGATCCTATGGAATGGTCCTGTTGGGGTTTTTGAGTTCGATAGTTTTGCTGGAGGCACGGAGTCTTTGGCCCGCGCAATTGCGGACAGTGTCGCATTTTCCTTAGCCGGTGGCGGAGATACGCTTGCGGCAATTGACAAGTTTGCCATTGCCGATAAGGTCTCCTACATATCAACGGGTGGCGGTGCTTTTCTCGAGTATGTCGAAGGTAAAGTACTTCCTGCGGTAGCAGTATTAGAGGAGCGTGCGCGTGAACAATAAGCGCCCCCAATATGCTGAAACCTTTCTATCGCATTAGCGTTTTAATTATTCAGGGAGAGCACACATGGCTTTGATCAGCCTGCGTCAACTGCTGGACCACGCAGCGGAGCATGATTACGGAGTTCCCGCTTTCAATGTCAATAATCTAGAGCAGACTCGCGCGATCATGGAAGCTGCCGATGCGACGGATTCCCCGGTGATCATGCAAGCCAGTGCCGGCGCCCGTAAATACGCCGGTGCACCGTTTTTGCGAGCGCTCATGGAAGCCGCAATGCGCGAGTTTCCGCATATCCCGGTGGTTGTTCACCAGGACCATGGCATGTCCCCCGCGATCTGCCAGCGTTCGATCGCGCTGGGCTTCAGCTCAGTGATGATGGATGGCTCCCTAGGAGAAGACGGCAAAACGCCGATGGACTATGACTACAACGTAGACGTGACACGCACGGCAGTAGCGATGGCTCACGCCTGTGGTGTTTCGGTGGAGGGGGAACTTGGCTGTCTGGGATCTCTCGAAACGGGCGAAGCCGGTGAGGAAGACGGCTCCGGTGCAGCAGGTAAGCTCACTCATGACCAGATGCTGACGGATCCTGAGGAGGCAGCTGCCTTTGTAAAAGCGACCGAGGTCGATGCCTTGGCAATCGCCTGCGGCACCAGCCACGGCGCGTACAAGTTTAGTCGCCCCCCTACCGGCGATATTCTGGCTATCGATCGGATTAAAGAAATTAATGCACGAATCCCGGGCACGCACCTTGTGATGCACGGTTCGTCGTCCGTGCCCCAGGATTGGTTGGAGATCATCAACGAGTATGGCGGCGAAATCCCGGAGACTTATGGTGTCCCGGTCGAGCAGATTCAGGAAGGCATTCGCCATGGCGTGCGTAAGATCAACATCGATACCGATCTGCGGTTGGCATCGACGGGCGCTATCCGTAGATTTCTGGCACATAACCCCGCTGAATTCGACCCGCGTAAGTACCTAAAAGAAACTCAGGTGGCTATGCGCGATATTTGTATTGCTCGTTATGAGGCCTTTGGTACTGCGGGCAAGGCCAGCAAGATCGGCGTTTTGTCACTGGATGCCATGCAGGAACGCTATGATGCCGGGGCGTTGGTGCCTGAGATTCGTTAGCCTTGCTGCCTCTTAGCCTTCCTATAGATGTAGGGAGGTTGAGACTCCTTCGAAGAACATCTGCACAGAGATAATTACCAGAATCATCCCCATGAGACGTTCCACGGCCATGAGTCCGCGGTTTCCCAGGGCTTTTAGTAGCAAAGGGGACGTCATTAAAATACAGGCCGATACGGCCCAGGCACCGACCAGCGCGATGGTCCAATCGGTCATTCGGCTTGGGTCGGTATTGACCATTAGCATCGCTATGGCCAGCGATGAGGGGCCTGCTACCGCTGGAATCGCCAGCGGAACGATAAAGGGCTCACCATCCGGCGTATCCCCGAGCAGTCCGTAAGGTGACGGAAAGATCATGCGGATCGCGATCAGAAATAGAATGATCGCTCCGCCGATGCTGATGGACTCCTGGCGGAGCCCCATGGCGTCCAAAGCCGCGCTACCTCCATAAAGAAAAAGCAGCAGTACTCCAAGAGCGATCAGCAGCTCCCTAAAAATCACCCAGTAGCGTCGCTTGCCCTCTACATCTTTGAGTACCGAGAGAAATATCGGCACGTTCCCCAGGGGGTCCATGACGAGTACTAGAGTGATAAAAGCGCTTAGAAGCGTTTCCACGACTGCGTTCCTTAAAAAAATATGACCGAAGGCTGGGGGCGAAGTAGGGACAGAAGCTCAGCAGGCGCGAGTATAGGCTGCGGTGGTAATAGTCGCCATATCCGCTCTTCGGGCCTTTCAGAGCTTTTGCTAGACTCTTTACCTTATATCCCGCTAATAGGATCGTTATGACTGCTTCTGTGCACACCCGCGCCCGCGCCCTCCTCGCTATCGTTCTTCTTTTATGGGGGCCTTTTATTGTTGCCGCCGAGGATGATTTCCCGGGCTTCAAAAAGTTGATGACCGTCGAGGAATTTGAGGGCACCGGCCTTAACAAGCTTTCCGGTAAAGAGCTGGACGCCTTGAACGAGTGGCTGATTCGCTATACCGCAGGCGAAGCGCAGGTACTGCAGGCTACTAGTGAGGCCGTGCGCGAAGCCGAGAGGAGCTACGAGGTAGAGAGCCGTATCACGGGCGATTTTAGTGGCTGGACGGGGAAAACAGTGTTTCGCCTCGAAAACGGCCAGGTGTGGAGGCAGCGCCTCTCGGGCCGCTACCCGTATCGTGGTCCTGCGAACCCGAAAGTGGTGATCAGCAAGAACTGGGCAGGTTTCTTTAAAATGACCTTGGTTGATATTGATAAGAGCATCGGCGTTAGCCAGGTTCTTGAGTAAACAATTTTGTGAGAATTACTTCGCCTAAGGCATGAATTGAGCACGCTAAGTCCATGAAACTTGTCCGCTCTTTGACCCATTCGTGTGAATTTTTCACAATCAACCCCGTATGAGAATGTGTAATATCGGCCTCAGTTGGTAAAACCCTGCCTTCAGTTGTATGGGCAAGGCCAACATCTCACTTCACAGGGGAAACACTTATGTTGCATAAAAAACCGCTAACGATGGCGGTCAGCGCCGCCGTCGGCGCAGCGTTCGCGATGGGAATGGCTCCGGTCAATGCCCAGGAAGAGCAGCTGGTTGAAGAAGTTGTCGTAACAGGTTCGCGTATTCAGCGTGCCAACCTCGTATCTTCTAGCCCAGTTACTCAGCTTGATAGCGAGCAGCTTCGCCTTACTGGTCTGACTCGTGTCGAGGATGCCCTCGCCGCCATTCCAGCTATCTCTCTCGACCAATCATCTGGTCAGGCTATTGAAGCCGTGGGTACTGCTACCCTCCAGCTTCGTAACCTCGGTTCACAGCGTACTCTGGTACTGATGAACGGTCGTCGCCTGCCAGCTAACTCTCCTAACAGTGCGTCTAACGCCGCGGACATCAACCTGATCCCAGGACAGTTGATCGAGCGCGTTGAAGTACTGACTGGTGGTGCATCATCCACCTACGGCGCCGACGCTGTAGCGGGTGTTGTTAACTTCATCATGATCGACGATTTCGAAGGCATTAAGCTCGACTTCCAAGCGGGTCAATTCCGCGCTGACAACGACGGCGGCCTCGTAGCGGGTGCTGCAGAGCGTGCGGGTCAGCCCTTCGCAACTGGTACTGCTACTGACGGCGACCAGTACGACATGACTTTGATCATGGGTGGCAACTTCGACAACGGTCGCGGTAACGCAACTGCGTTCTTGACCTATCGTGACATCGAAGGTGTTACTCAGGCGAGCCGTGATACTTCAGCTTGTCCTGTACGTAGCAGTGGCGAGTGTCTGGGTTCTGGTACTAACGAATCTGGTTCGTGGATTATTGGCGGTACTAACTACCGTACCGAAGGTACTGAGTTCGCAGAAGGTCGTGGTCCTGGGTTTAACTTTGCCGCGCCATCGTTCTTCCAGCGTCCAGACCGTCGTACAACTTTCGGCACATTCGCTCACTACGACGTGAACGAGCATGTTGAAGCGTACACAGAGCTGATGTTCATGGACACCAAGTCCGATACTCAGTTTGGTCCTTCTGGTGTGTTCTTCCGAACTTTTGACGATCTGAACTGTGACAACCCGCTTCTCTCTGCGCAGCAGGTTGGAATCGCAGGTTGTACATCTCCCGATGACCGCTTCAGCGCTACTTTGGGTCGTCGTAACGTAGAGGGTGGCCCACGTAAGGGTTCTCTACGTCACTCGACGTATCGCGGCGTATTCGGTCTGCGTGGTGACATCAATGATTCATGGCGTTACGACGTGTCTTATCAGTACGCTGAAGTTGACATGTCTAACCGCAACACCAACTACGTTGACCTCATCCGTGTTGAAGAAGCTCTGAATGCTGTACTGCTTGACGACGGAACAATCGGTTGTGAGTCTGGCAACAGCGAGTGTGTGCCTTACAACGTCTACCAGACTGGCGGCGTTACTGATGACGCAACGGGTTACTTCTCGCAGGAAGTTTACGAGACAGGTCGTACCACACAGGAAGTCCTGATGGGTTATGTTCAGGGTAGCCTGGGCGATTACGGCATTGCATCTCCCTTTGCAGAAAACGGCATCGAGATTGTTGCCGGTGCGGAATACCGCGAAGAGAGCCTGACTTACAACTTGTCTGACAACGCAAGCCGCGGCGACGCCGGTGGTTTCGGTGTACCAGTACCAGTTGACGGTCGCTATGACGTAAACGAGATCTACTTCGAGGCCAGCGTACCTGTTATCGAAGACGCGCCAATGGTTCAGTCTTTGGTTCTTGATCTTGGCTTCCGTTATTCTGACTACAGCACAGGTACTACTACAGATACCTACAAGATCGCTGCTAGCTGGGATATCAACGACGACATCAAGGTACGTGGTAGCTACCAGCGTGCGGTTCGTGCGCCAAACATTGTCGATCTGTTTGAGCCAGAGAGCGCGGGCCTGTTCGCTATGGACCGTGACCCCTGTCGTAAAGCAAGCCCCGATGCTAACGTCAGCTTGAGTGGCTACACTTTCGAGCAGTGCGCTCGTTCTGGTGTTTCTCAGGCAATCTGGAACCAAGGTGGTCCAGAGGATAGCCCTGCGGCTCAGTACAACTCTACAGGTGGTGGTTCTACGGAGCTCGAGCCGGAAGAGGCTGATACTTACAGCTTTGGTGCGATCTGGCAGCCGAGCTTCATCGAAGGCCTTCAGGTCAGCGTTGACTACTACGAGATCGAAATCACCGGAGCTATTCAGGGTATTCAGGAAGAGACTACTCTCCTCCAGTGTATCGAGACTGGTGATGCAGCGTTCTGTGATCAGGTTAACCGTGGTCAGCTAGACACTTTGTGGCTGGGGCAGGCGTCGCCTACCAATGGCATCAACGCGGCTAGCACTAACATCGGTTTCCTTCTCGTAGAAGGTATTGACCTTGAGATCAACTACAACTTCGATATCGGTGATATGGGTACGGTTAATATCTCCAATCTCGCAGGTTTTGTGATGTCTTACGAGCAGGAAGAATATCCTGGTGCAGGAATCGTAAACTGTGAAGGAACCTACGGCGGTGCTTGTGGTATTCCGACACCCGATCTGAAGAATCGTTTCCAGGCTACCTGGGCGACTCCTTGGAACGTGAATGCGAACATCATCTGGCGTCACGTTGGCGAGCTTGAGCAGCAGTTCACCGACGTGCCTAACGACATCGATTCGTTTAACTACTTCGATATCGCGGCAACTTGGGCTGTTACTGACACGGCAACACTGCGTTTCGGTATCAACAACGTGCTGGATGAAGATCCTCCCTTTGTATACCAGGGTGTAACCGCTCGTGAGAACGGAAACACATATCCTGGTGTCTATGATCCACTGGGTCAGTACTGGTTCCTTGGTGGTACACTGCAGTTCTGATCATTGGACGGGGTTGATCTCCGTCTAACAGAACGAGAGGGCCGACTTTGTCGGCCCTTTTTTTTGTCTGATCGTTAGTCCAGATTTATCGTCAGCCGAGTGGGCCAGATTTGCTGCGCTCGCTAACTTGGGGGACGCTTGCTTCGCAAACCCGCCCACTTAGCTGACTGCGTATGTGCTGCCGTCAGCCTGATCAGCTCAGTAGGCGCGATTTGCTGCACTCGCTAGATTGGGGGACGCTCACTTCGCAAACCCCGCCTACTGAGCTGACTGCGTTACGGCTGGGCTATAGCTCAAGCCAACGAGCGACAATTTACGTAGCGAGCGTTCCCCCAACTAGCGAGAGAAGTAAGTTGTCCATCGTTGGCGACTATTAACCAAAGTTTCCCTATAAAATACGCAACTAAGCCATAGCGTAAGCACGCTAGGCGGCTGTGACTTGCTACTTTCTCTGTTGGGGTTGACGCTCACTTCGCAAATCACGTCTACCTAGCTGACGCGCTAGTGCGACAGGTAACTCACTTGATGGATAACCGGAACAAGACACTGTTGTGAACCCTAATTACCGCCAGTCATTGCAACAGGCGAATCAGATGCTGAGGACCGGCAAGGGCGCTGATTGTGCGCGCCTTTGTCAGCAGCTATTGCAGCAAATGCCCGGTGAGGTAAATGCGCTTCAGTTATTGGCTTTAGGTCAGCAGCAGTCGGGAGATTTTGTAGGCGCCGACGCAAGCTTTCGCGCTGCGATCAGCGCCGCACCCAAAATGCCCCAGGGATTACTGGCCTATGCAGCGTTCCTTAGGCAACAGGAGCGACTTCCTGAGGCGGAGGAGTACCTGCGTAAGGCCGCGGAGCTCGCGCCTGGCTCACCGGAGGTCTGGAATGCACTGGCGAGACTCTTTTATCAGCAAGCGACGTGGGTCGAGGCTATGCGTTACGCCCTCAAGGCGGCGGACCTTGCGCCCCAGACGCCAGCTCTTTGGGAGCTTGCGGCGGCCATAGCTCAGAAGCAACATAACGTTCCCGAAGCCATAGCGCTTTGTCGTAAAGGCATCAAATACAATTCCAGGGCCCCGCGTCTACATTACTCTTTGGCACAGCTGTTACGACAGGAGTGTGACTTCGCCGAAGCCGCTGATGCCTATGAGCAAGCGCGACAATTGGGCTTTGATCAACCGGACGTTTATCGCAATCGCGCAGAGGCACTTCTGGATTCCGGAGATATCGAAGCGGCCCTCGCCTGCGCAGACGCCGGTGTAGAGCG
>NZ_JBGCFU010000071.1:0-10297 GCF_045107095.1 Congregibacter sp.
GAGGCACAACAGTTCGGCTTTGTTACACGGGTATGCGAAGACCCTCTCGAAGAGGCCCTCAAAACTGCTGGCTACATCGCCACACGCAACCCTGATGCCATCAGCAGAGGCAAGCAGTTACTCAACGAAGCAAATTATCTACAGGCCGATGAAGGCTTGTTACTAGAGTCAAAGCTTCAAGACGAGATAATTGGCAAGCCAAACCAAATCGAAGCAGTGATGGCTGAGATGGAGAAACGTCCCGCGATTTTCAATCGCTGAATGGCCGCAACTGTATTACCACCAGCGTTACTACCACCGCCACCAGGACCACACCCAGGAGATACTACTTGATCGAATTCAGCGACAAATCCCAGAACTTGCAAAACCACTTGCTCGCTTTTATGGACGAGCATATTTATCCCAACGAAAAGGCTTACTCGCAATACCTGCACTCGGCAGAAAACCGATGGGCACCTGTACCGCTGATCGATGATTTAAAGGACAAAGCGAAAGCTGCAGGGCTTTGGAATCTGTTTGTCCCCCCTGCCCTCGCCCAGCATGTGGATCATGAGGGATTGAGCAATTTTGACTACGCACCTCTTGCAGAAATCATGGGTCGCGTTTTGTGGGCACCCGAGGTCTTCAACTGCAACGCTCCCGATACGGGAAACATGGAAGTTTTCATGAAGTACGGAAACGAGCAGCAGCAGGCCCAGTGGCTAACACCCCTGCTTAACGGCGAGATTCGCTCGAGCTATTTGATGACAGAGCCACAAGTAGCCTCCTCCGACGCCACCAACGTCGAACTCAGCATCACTCAGGAAGGCGACGAGTGGGTACTCAATGGTAAAAAGTGGTTCATCACTAACGCGATGTACGAGCGCACGGCAATCTTCATCGTGATGGGCAAATCAGACCCAGAGAACGAAAGTCGCCACAAACAACAGACTCAGGTTTTGGTTCCAAAGAACACTCCCGGGGTCGAGATCGTCCGCCCTCTCACCACCCTCGGCTATGATGATGCGCCCATTGGCCATGCTGAGGTACATTTTAAAGATGTGCGAGTGCCATTGGAAAATGTGCTGTTAGGCGAAGGACGCGGCTTCGAAATTGCGCAAGGGCGTTTAGGCCCGGGTCGGATCCATCATTGCATGCGCCTCATTGGCATCGGTCAGCGTTCATTGGAGCTAGCCTGCGAGCGAAGTATTTCACGATCAACATTTGGCCGCAGCCTGAGCCAGCACCAAAGCGTGCGCGAGGATATCTCTAAATGCTACTCCGAATTGGAGATGGCGCGTTTGTTGGTTTTGAAAACCTGCAGTCGCATGGATGAGGTTGGCGCAAAAGGAGCCATGGATCTGATTGCAGCGAGCAAAACCACCGTGCCACTATTGATACAGAACCTGATTGACCGATGCATGCAAATCCACGGGGCTGGAGGCCTGACTGAGGACTACTGCATGGCCGAGGGTTTTAACTACGCCCGCTGGTGCCGCCAAGCAGATGGTCCCGATCAGGTACATCACATGGCTTTGGGTAAAATGATCATCAATCGATATACGGAGTCCTAGATCTAAAAGGCCTTATCAGTCGGCTTCCAGACCCTGATCAGCGATAGTTCGGACGATCACAGCTTCTGGAAATAGCCGGGCAAACACTTCTTAACTTAACGCAAGAGAAAAAAAACATGACTGACGCATACATTATCGATGCCTGTAGAACACCTCGTGGAGTCGGCAAATACGGCAAAGGTGCCCTTACCCACATACATCACCAGCGCCTGGGCGCTACCGTGCTGCGTGCAATCGCCGAGCGCAATGACCTGAACACCGCTGAGGTCGACGATATTATTTGGGGCTGCAATGCTCAAAGAGGTGAGGCTACTGGAGACGTCGGTCGTATGAGTGCCCTGGACGCGGGGTACGATATCCGTTCCAGTGCGGTAACCCTTGACCGTTTCTGTGGCTCCGGCATCACCACTGTTAACATTGCTGCAGCATCGATCATGTCAGGCATGGAAGACCTCGTTGTGGCTGGCGGCTGCGAGATGATGTCTGCAGCGGGTAAACCCGATGCGGCACCCCAATCGCCATTTATGGATCAGGGAAATTTGCATCTACGAGAGCACCACCCGCAGCCACACCAAGGGGTTTGCGCCGATTCGATTGCCACTCTGGAAGGTATTCCTCGCGAAGCACTTGATGCACTAGCGGCCGAGAGTCAGGCCCGCGCAGCCAATGCAATTGCCAATGGTTACTTTGATAAAAGTCTTGTGCCCGTACTTAACGACGACGGAAGCGTAGCGCTGGATAAAGAGGAATTTCCACGCCCCGGCACAACCCTTGAGTCTCTAAGCGAGCTGAAGCCATCCTTTGCGAAGTTCATGGATATGCCCCTGGATGAGGCCGGCACTACCTATGGCAGCCTTGTGAAGCAAGCCTACCCCGAACTAGACGTCGTTAATGTTCACCATGCAGGCAACTCATCGGGTGTTGTCGATGGCGCCGCCGCATTGCTACTGGCTTCGCCGGAATACACGGAGAAGCAAGGATGGAAGCCCCGTGCCAAGATCGTTGCGATGGCTAACATGGGTGACTCCCCCACACTGATGTTGAACGCGCCAGTTCCCGCAGCGAAAAAGGTTCTCGAAAAAGCCGGCCTTACCGTTGACGACATCGACCTTTGGGAAATCAATGAAGCGTTCGCCGTCGTGGCCGAGAAATTTATTCGAGATCTGAACCTGGACCGTGCAAAGGTAAACGTTAATGGTGGTTCTATGGCCCTCGGCCACCCCATTGGCGCCACGGGCTCGATTCTAATTGGCACACTCCTTGACGAACTCGAACGCCGCGACCTCAAACGAGGCCTGGTGACTATGTGTGCCGCTGGCGGCATGGCACCTGCGATAATTATTGAACGTATGTGATGCACTAGCGCAAACGGGAGCGAGCGCCGAAGGATGCTTCGGCGCTTCTCCTAACTGTTCCTAGGCGCGCAATATAGTGCTCGCGTAGATGTAGTGCTCGTCCATACTAAGGCGCCCGCTATACCGGCATTGGATGCCGTGCTCGCGCTGATTGATATTGGCTACGAAGGTTTTTTCTTCAGGGTTGATTGCGATATCCGCTTCCTGAAAACCGAGATAGACCTCGTGTATCGGATTAAACACTTTGTAAACGCTCTCCTTGATAGAAAAAATGCTTGTCCCCCAGACAGACTTGAACTCGTCATCTGGCTGCAGGGAAATCCACTCTTTTTCGCGCTCGGTGCAGATTCGAGAAAGCACACCCGGCCTGAGAGCTTTTCTTCGCTCCACGTCGATTCCAATGCCGGAGTATTGGCTCGCACGAGCGACCACAGCCGCGCAAAAACCAGCGGTATGGCTGATACTCCCAACATAGCCCGGTGGCCAATTAGGGCGCTTGGCGTTGTCTACAGGCAACAGAACGGCACTGGCTTCAAGGCCTAGCTGCCTCAACGCGGTCTTTGCCGCATTACGGCCGCTACGAAACTCTCGCTTACGTTTTTCAACAGCATGAGTGACGTACGCCTCTTCCTCGTCTGTCAGAGCTTGCGTCGCCATCGAATCCGTGGCCACCACCACCACGACGTCTGACGGAAGATTACTCGCCAGCATCGACGAACATCCGATACGAGCTGCAGCTCAGTTGCACCGCAGGCGAAGAGGAATCGGCTAGTTTGTGGCGAGGTATATCCACGCGGGCTTCATTGCATCCTAGTCAAACGTTTTAGTGGGTCGCGCATTGGGTAATCAACCAGCACCCGCTTCATCAATAATCTGAAGCGCCTTCTGCGCCAAGAGCTTTACGCCCTCGCCAGCTTCGATAGCATTCTTCTGCGAAGCGTTACCATCCAGAGCCCGTTTATAAACCCCTTGGGATATCGACGCCAAACGAAAGTGACTAAAGGCCGAGTAAAAGTGCCAGTTATCGATACCGGGCAAACCCCGTAGATCACAATAAAGCTGCACGACTTCGGCCTCACTCGGCAGACCGAGAGCCGTTCTTTCGTCGTTAGAGAGGTCTACCATTCCGATGTCATACATACAGAGATACGCCAAGTCAGCCAAGGGATTACCAAGCGTGGAGAGTTCCCAGTCAACGACGGCCAACATGCGCGTGCCGTCGGCTTCGAACATTACGTTCCCTAAACGGTAATCGCCGTGAATAAGACTAATTTGCCCGGCATCGGCCGGCATGTTGTCGCTCAGCCAGGACATGAGCTTTTCCATCGCAGGCACGGTCTCGGTTTCCGCCGCTCGGTACTGCTTTGTCCAGCGGTTAACTTGCCGCTCAAAATAGTTGCCCGCTTTTCCGTAATCACTCAGCCCTACGGCTTCCACGTCAACGCTGTGGATCTGTGCGAGCACGCGGATGAGCTCCTGAGTCATGGCACGTCGATCGTCGTTGTTCATGTCCGGCAAAGCCTGATCGGAGTACACCTTGCCCGGTACAAAGCTCATTACATAAAAAGCACTGCCGATAACTGCATCATCTTCGCAGAGGTGGTACACCGTGGGCACGGGAACGTCAGTGTCGGCCAGCGCCCGAATCACTCTGAACTCTCGATCAACCGCGTGCGCCGAGGGTAAAAGCACCCCGGGCGGCTTTCTGCGCAGCACGTACTTCCCGCTCTTTGCTAGTAGCAAGAAAGTAGGATTAGACTGCCCCTCATCAAACTTCTGGGCCTGTAAGGGTCCCTCAAAACCTTCGATATGAGCCTCGAGATAACTACTTAAGGATTGCTCATCAAGTTGGTCGACCTTGTCTGTCATGTCCTTAAACCCTTTTTAAAGCAAAAGCTGCGGGGATCTTCTGGATGCACCACTGCGAAATCACAAGGTCATACCGCCATCAACAACCAACTGATGACCCGTCACGTACGCTGCCATCGGTGAACTCAAAAACAGGACCCCACCCGCGATATCTTCCGGACTTCCAAAGCGGCCCACAGGGTTCCTCGTGGCAAACTCGGCTTGTTGCTCCGGACTGGATTGATTCGCAGTGAGCTTGGTAGACACCATGCCCGGGGCGAGACTGTTTACCCGCACACCTTTGCGGCCCCACTTCATAGCTAAACTCTTTGTGAGCTGCACCAAACCTGCTTTACTCGCGCTGTATGCCGGGTTGTTTAACGCGGGACGGATCGACGCAACCGAATCAATATTCACTATATTGCCCTGACTCGCTTGCAACAAAGGGAAAAACTCCGTGCAAAGCTGCATGGCGCCGGTGAGGTTTATGGTGATGATCTTCTCAAAGCCCTCGCGCTCAAACTCACGTTTACTCCACAGCACTGAGCCTACGCAGTTCACAAGCACGTCCAAACGCTCGAACTTTGCAGCAAGCCCACTCACCGCAGCGGCATCCTGAATATTCAGCGAGTGAAACTCCATGGCAGTGAAGTCATTGTCGTAGTCGCACGCCGAGCGCGTGCCGGTAACAGCGACGTCCGCTCCGGCCTCGACAAAGGCCTTAGCGACGCCGTAGCCAATCCCATCCGATGCGCCACACACCAATACTCTCTTTCCGCTGAAATCCAAGGCTTTCAATAAACTCATATCTGCATCCGGTGCCCGTTGTTTAGCATTACTCTTTGATCATCGATAGTCGGTTTACGGAGTAATCATTACCTTCATCACACCGTCTTCCTGCGCCTCGAACATTCGATAGGCCTCCGCGCCATCGGCTAGATTAAAATTGTGCGTGAATACGTTCTCGCCTCTGATGCGTCCGCTCTGGATGAGCGGGATGAGCTCCGGCCAGGAATCTACGATGCCCGCTATACCCATATGCACGACCAAACTCTTCCCCTGGACCTTCTGCAAGGGCATGCTGGTGTCAGCTTGCAGAATTCCCAGTACAGATAGTCTGCCACCCACCCGCGCTAACTTCACTGCCTGGCTAAGGGTTTGACCCACACCTACAGCCTCAATGACAGAATCGACGCCCAGCCCCTTAGTGTCCTCATAAGCTCTTTGCACCGCTTCATCGGGATGGAGCGGTATGGCTCCGAAGCTCAGCGCGGCATTGCGGCGCTCTTCCTGAGGATCTATCGCATAAACGCAGGATGCCCCAACCGCCAGCGCGGCTTCTGCCGCCATGCGTCCCACAGGCCCCTGACCGATAACCGCCACAGTATCGCCGGGACCAACACTCGACATTTTGACGCCGTAGTAACCCGTAGCCATAGCGTCGGTTAACAGTATGGCCTGCTCATCGCTGACACCTTCAGGTATCGTCGTAGCAGTGAGATCCGCGTTAAAAACCTCGAGGTACTCTGCATGACCGCCGTTAAGCGCAGGAGAAATGCCATAGGCTGTAGAGTGAGGCGCACCCGTGCGATAGGCCTCGCATAAGTTGCCCTGCCCTAAATGGCAGCGGCGACAGCTACCGCAACCAGCGCCGCCGGCGACAACGATGCGGTCGCCCACCTTGTGCCGGTGAACGCCCCGGCCAATCTCGACAACTTCGCCTATGGTCTCGTGGCCCGTACAAAAACGCGCAATAGGTTGGGAGTAATCGGTCTTTCCAATGCGGTCTCCGTGGTACATGTGTAAGTCAGACCCACAGATGCTGCAGCGTGTCACCTCAATAACAAGATTTCGCTCATCCTGGATTACCGGGTCGTCAAAAGACTCGTAGCGAATATCCCTTGGGCCATTGAACACAAGTGCTTTCATAGTCAAAACTTACTTATTTAGAGGGGATTGATGTAGAAGGAGTTTACATCCTGGTTACTGATAGTCAGGCTCCTCCCACCAGGGAAAGAAATCCGGCATGTCTGTAGAAACCGCATTAGGGTATTGCGGCGCACGCTTTTCAAGAAAGCTACTTACACCTTCTGCGGCATCAGCAGATTTGGATCGACTAAATACGCCTCGGCTATCGATTTCATGGGCAGCCATGGGATGGTCAGCCGACGGCAAACGCCAGAGCATATGCCGCGTCAGCGCCACGGACACCGGCGCTGTGTTTTCGACGATCTCCATTGCGAGCTCTCGCGCCGCTTGTAACAGTTCGTCGGCCGGATGAATCGAACGCACAAGTCCCCCGGCAAGCGCTTCGTCCGCTGTAAAAACCCGCCCGGTCATGCACCACTCAAGGGCCTGAGCGCGGCCAACAATCTGCGGTAAGAACCACGCGCTGGCAGACTCAGGCACGATACCTCTTCGGGCAAACACATAGCCAAACTTTGCCTTCGCGCTCGCAAGGCGAATGTCCATAGCAACAATCATCGACGCCCCCGCACCAACGCAAGCTCCATTGATTGCTGCAATCACCGGCTTTTTACACTGATACAGACGCAAGGTAATGAATCCGCCTCCGTCGCGAACGGACTCATCACTGTAGTCAGTAGTCCCATCGGCCAATTTTGGGACTTTTTCGGCGGCAAAGGGGCTCGAACCACCCGAAGGCGTCAGGTCGGCTCCAGCACAAAAGGCCTTGCCTGCCCCAGTGACAATAACCGCTCGAACATTGTCGTCAGCGTCCACAAGATCCAGCGCCTCAACGAACTCGTGGAACATGAGCGGCGTCATTGCATTGAGCTTATCTGGCCGATTCAGCGTGATTGTGGCGACACTGTTGTCGACCTCATACTTGAGGCATTCAAATGGTTCAGACTTCAACTGAGACTCTCCCGGAAACCACCCCTTCGACAGGCGTGCATTGCGTAATTTCGGAATACATAAAAACAAGGACGTGCGTATTCCGCAACACCCGCTTTTTGTCCAGTGTAAGTAATGTGATGGAGGAGAAGAGCCACAGGCAATGCAGAAACAAAAAAGGCCCCATGCGGGGCCCTTTTCATATGTGGCGGAGAAGGAGGGATTCGAACCCTCGAACGGTTGCCCGTTACACACTTTCCAGGCGTGCGCCTTCGACCACTCGGCCACCTCTCCGTAAGGGCGCGGATAATACAGAAAGCTGCAACTGCGCGCCAGACACTCTGTCGATTAATCCTTGGGCGTAGTATCGTTATCCCTCAACAATCATAGGCAGGTCTCATGCTAAATCACCCTACTTTCGCCGTAATCTCCGCTTTTGGCCTGAGTACAGCGCTACTTCTTGCGCCTGTACAGAGCCACGGGGCTGACGAAGACACCCAGAAACTCCAAGCTACGGTGACCGGACACATCGCGGCAAAAGGCGGAAAGATTCTTTCGGACTTCCGCGAATTGCTGAGCATGCCGAACGTGTCTACCTCGCTGCCCGATATGCAGAGGAATGCGGCATGGATCACCGACTACATTGGGGAGCGCGGTTTTAGCTCGAAAGTGGTTAGTGCCGGCGGAGCGCCTTACATCCTTGCCGAGCGAAGCACGCCCGGGGCCACAAAGACCGTTTTAATCTACGCGCACTTTGATGGACAGCCCGTGGAACCCGCTGATTGGAAGACACCGCCCTTTGAGCCCACGCTAAAAAACGGCGACAACACTCTGGACTGGGAAACAGTGCAAAAGCAGCCTATCGATCCCGAGTGGCGCGTGTACGCCCGTTCCGCCGGGGATGACAAAGCGCCTGTCATAGCACTTATGCACGCCATAGACGCCATGGACAACGCAGGCCTTGATGCCAGCGTTAACATCAAACTCATACTCGATGGTGAAGAGGAGTTTGGCAGCCCCACCGTGGAACAAATCCTAAAGGAGCACGCCGGTTACCTTAGCGCAGACGTGCTGCTCTTCTGCGACGGCCCCATGCACCAGAGCGGTCTACGGCAGCTGGTGTTCGGAGTTCGCGGCGACATTGGCGTTAACCTGACGCTCTACGGCCCCTCTAGACCGCTACACTCAGGGCACTACGGCAATTGGGCGCCCCACCCCACCGATGCGCTCATGCGACTGTTAGCCACCATGAAAGATATGGACGGCAATATTCAGGTCGCGGGCTATCTCGATCAGGTCACGCCCGTCAGCGAAGCGGAGCAAGTCGCTATTGCCGCCATACCCTCTGTTGATGCCCAGTTACGTGACGAATTGTCGCTGGGAAGGGTGGAAGGCGCCGGCGAGCGTATCGAAATGACCATCATGAGACCGGCCATCAACATGGTCGGGTTTCAGGCCGGCGGCGTGGATGACCAAGCCCGAAACATCATTTTGTCCAAAGCTCGGGCGTCACTGGATTTGCGGTTAGTACCAGCGCAAACTATCGATCACGTCAAAAAGACCATCGAAGCGCATTTTGAGGCTCAGGGGTTTTATGTAACCCACGACGAACCCCGCGAAGAAACACTGAGGAACAACCCGGGGGTGATAAAAGTCGATTGGACCGGCGGGTATCCCGCGTATCGAAGCGACCTCGATGGAGAAGCGGCCAGCAAGCTAACGTCGATCCTCACGGAATACGATGGCAAAAAGCCCCTGCTCTCTCCCACGCTCGGTGGCAGCCTGCCTATACATTTGTTTGATCAAGAGCTAGATATGCCCATCGTTTTGTTACCCATTGCCAACCACGACAACAATCAACACGGACGAGACGAAAACATGCGTCTGGGGAACTTACTCTCGGCGATAGGTGTCTACGCCGCTGTCCTGCAGGAGTTTGGGCGCGACTAAGCGCCCGGCCTGTTAGCTGGTCTTTTCCATGGTTTTACGGGACATCCACAACACACCTTTGCGGGGCACAAAAGGTAAGAGCCCCTTCAGGAACACGCTAATCTTTGGATCATTGATTGCTAGCAACTCGCCTTTTTCCATCGCGCGGTAACCGCACTCGGCAACAGAGCGGGCATCCGCGCCCAGCTCGAATCCCTTCACGCCACCCAGATCAGCAGCCTCCTGAAACTCTGTAACGACCGGACCAGGACACAATACCGTCACGGTCACACCCGTGCCTTCAAGCTCATTCGCCATGGCCTGGGAAAATGAGTTTACATAGGCCTTACTCGCGTAATACACGGCCTGCAGTGGGCCAGGAAGGAAGCCCGCAGTTGACCCGACATTCAGAATCTTGCCCTCGCCGCGCTCTACCATGCCTTGAGAAAAGTAATAACTCAGCTCTGTTAGCGCCACCATATTGAGCTGCATCATGCGCTGATCGCGCTCAAGGCCGCTCTCGTGAAACTTACCGTGGCCGCCAAAGCCTGCGTTATTGATCAGCACATCGACATTAGCGCCAAGCGCGTCTACCTCCGCCATGAGTCGCTCGGCAGCGCCGGGCTTAGCTAAGTCCGCAGCAATCACATGCACTTGTACGCCATGCTCGGCTCTGAGGTCTTCGGCGATTTCTTCAAGACGTTCCTTACGCCGTGCGACGAGAATCAAGTCACCGCCGTTCTCGGCGTGAACCTT
>NZ_JBGCFU010000072.1:0-3897 GCF_045107095.1 Congregibacter sp.
TTTGTCAGCGCTTATGGTGGCGTTTCTGCAATAGCGTGAAACGATTGTGCTTTAGAACGGCGCGGTATCAGCCCATGAAGAACTTCGCTGCGACGACCGCGATAGGAAAACCAATCACCGTGCGCATCATGAAGACGCCCAACAGCATAAGCACATTCACTTTAAGTGCGCTTCTGAGTAGCAGAGAGCCCACCTCAGAAAGATAGATAAGTTGTGTGAGCGAAACAGCGGCAATCACAAATCGGGTGAGCTCGCTTTCCACGCCTTGACCAATAGCAGCGGGTAGAAACATATCCAGAAAGCCCACCATAAACGTGGGCGCAGCGGCAGCCGCATTTGGAAGGCCGCTCCACTCCAGGATCGGAATGAGGGGTGCTGAAAGAGTCTGCATGACGGACGTGAATTCGGCGACTGCCAGACCGAGGGTGCCGATGAGGATCACTAAGGGGACTAGCCCCATCCAGATGTCCATAACGTGCTGTGCTGATGCGGCAAGATACTCTTTAAGGTCCGGCCCCGAGGCGGCGCGCCTTCGAGCTGCTAATAACGCCCTCGAAAACAGTGGCTCTTCCTCGTCATCCTGAACCGCTGAAACAACGTTGTTGTCGCTGGGTAACGGCTGTATACCGCGCAGCGGTGGCAGGCGCGGTAGCAGGATCGCGCAACAAAGACCAATAGTGACAATGGTGCCGTACACGGCGAAAAAGTGTTCGCGCAGACCGATGAATTCAATGACAAACAAACAAAACGGTAGGCTGGTGATTGAAAAGTTCGTCGCGATGACAATCGCTTCGCGACGGGTGTAGTGCCCTCGCTCGTACTGACTGATGGTAATGAGTACGCCCACCGCAGCAGCTGCCAGCCAGCTGGCCAGTGCGTCGATCGCAGCGCGCCCCGGTAGGGTGAATAGGCGCCGAAAGACCGGTTGCAAGAGCGTGCCTACAAACTCCATCAGGCCGTAGTCAGTGAGCATCGGCAGTAAAAATGACGCGCACAGAAATATCGTGACAATAGTTCCACCCAGGGAGAACAGTGCGACGGCCCCTGTGTACTCATTCCAGATGAACTCGGGTCCGAGCTTGAAAACAATGAGCCACGCACAGATCGTACCCAGTAGCCGTAGGCTGAGCCAAAACAAAGGGACATCAAAGACACGGGTCACACCGTGTGCGCGATACCGGGATTGAAGATTCGGATTTATAGCACCGGCAACGCTAAGCACCGCCGACGCAGTGACGATCGAAAGCAGCAGCGCAGGCATTGCGCCCCCGACTGCTTCTTTGAGAGAGTCAGCGGCAACCCCCAACAGTATCGTCCATGCCCCGTCATAAAAAATGGGGCAGAGGAATACTGCGGCCCCGATAAGAGACGGGAGGAGAAATCGCCGCAAGCTGGCGATGTCGGCGTTCTGAGGGGAGGTCTCGCTCATTGTTGGTGAACCCTGGTTCGCGCTAGCGTGATAGATCCACCACGGCTCGCCCACGAATTTGTCCTGCAAGGATGTCGGGTGCGCGAGACAGGACCTCACTAAAGGGTAAATCAAAGGAAAGTGCCGCGAGTTTCTTCATGTCTAACTCTTTTGCCAGGCGTTCCCAGGCTACGAGGCGGCGGGCCATGGGTGCCTGAACCGAATCCACACCCTGGAGACGCACATTTCTCAGAATAAAGGGCATAACTGTAGCGGGGAGGTCAGCGCCCTGGGCGAGGCCGCAGGCAGTGACGACGCCGTCGTAACGTGTCTGTGCGATGGCGTTGGCAAGGGTATGGCTTCCTACGCAGTCAACGACCCCTGCCCAAAGCTCCTTCTGGAGCGGTTTTCCTCTCTCGGAAAGTTCAGCGCGATCGAGAATGCCCGTTGCGCCCAAGGACATTAGAAACTCGCTCTCACTTGCACGGCCCGTCGACGCAACAACTTCGTAACCCAAGTCCGCCAGCAGAGTGATAGCAACGGTGCCCACACCCCCCGCCGCGCCGGTGACAAGAATGGGGCCATCACCGGGTGCCGGTCCATTGGCTTGTAGTCCCATAACGCTCAGCATTGCTGTGTAGCCAGCGGTTCCAATAGCCATAGCCTGCGCATTCGAAATCGACTCGGGAAGTTTTACCAGAAACTCACCGCTGACTCTCGCTCGCTCCGCGTAACCTCCATGGAGATACTCCGACGCGCCATAGCCGTTCATGACTACTCGGTCTCCCGGGGCGAAATTGGCGTGCGCCGACTCGATAACGGTTCCAGAATAATCAATGCCCAAAACCAGAGGGTGTTTTTGGGCAATGGGTGCTGCACCGGTTATGGCCAGGCCGTCTTTGAAGTTCAGCGTGGAGTAGTCAACTGCGACGGTGACATCACCCGGATCAAGATCGTCGAGAGTGAGCGTTTCGTAACTGCAGGAGAGCGTCTCTTCCTTGCGGGCAACGAGGGCCTTAAAACTGTCAGACATGGTGATTCCTTAGTGAAGGTTTTCCGGGCGGGCTAGAGTTTGTAGCCAGCGGGGAGTGTTGAAGGAGAGCTCAGTGTCTCCCAAAGCATCATGATAATCGCGCGCCAGATCGTCGAGCGCTTCTCGCAATAGAGCGGTAGCTGCTGCGGAACCATCGGCAGTAGCTCCGGCCAAGTCTTCTAGTCGAACTCGTTGTCCGGGTTCCAAAAGATACAGCCGCAGGCCCGAGGGGTCTGGCACCTTGGGAGCCAGCCGAACGCGATCCAGATCAAGCTCAACGACTACGACGCCGTTGCTGCCGATGGCCTCGATTTCATGCTCGTTGCCATGAATAATCATGCCCGCGCCTTCGCACAAGCCGAAGCCAAAGCGCTGTTGTTGAGCTGAGCAGGCCATGAGAAGTCGGCCTAAGCGGTGCCTTCGAAGAAAGTTCTGATCGACCAGCCCCAAGCGAGTCAGGCCAATGCCCCGTTCAACTACAACGCCCGAGAAGCTGGCGTCCTCTGAGCTTCCATAGCGCCAGGCAGCGACGCTGTCGCCCTCGGCGATCATTTGAGTACCCAATGCACTGGCAGAGGCGGCTACCGCGACCAAGGGAGTGCCTCGCTCATAGGCAGTTACGATGCTGTGCAGGACTGGTGTAGCCTCGGCGCAGTGGAGCAAGGCCTCGGTTAATCGTCGTTGGTCCCCACCGGTGAATAACAGGCTTCCCATGCGATCAATGGTTTTAAGTAAGGCACGGTCGCGACTCGCTCGCTCGATATTGTGGAGTGAAATAGGCAAGAGTTCCGCCTGTACGTTTTCACTGGCCAACCAATCGAGGTAGCGCTCGGCCATTGCTGTCGGCTCGCCTGAGGCCGTGGCGAGGACACCTACCGGCTCCTGGAGTTCGTTTAACAGCGCTTTGCGCGCTGCGTAGTTCCAGTTGATAGGTGTGCTGCCCAGCATCACCAGGCGAGCCTGAGGTGCCGGATCTGGTCGTAAAACCTGTGTGCTTTCGTTCAGGGGGCAAACATCCAGCGGTGTACTGTGGATGTCCAGGTTGAAGTTGAGCGCCGTATAGCGGATTTCACCGTTACGTACGGCTCGCAAAGCACGGGAACGACGAGGGCGTCGTTGCACGTGGAGAGTGACTTGATTTCCGTACTGCGCATCAAAAGCGCTGGAACTGTCCTTGTGATAAAACGCCGGGTCGCTTTCTACAAGGCGCAGCATTAAATCGTGGAGGCCATAGCTGGCGAAAGCATTGCGACGCACGGGAGCAGGGGAGCGATAAGAGGCACGTCCGACACGAGCACGACGCTTGTCGGCGGCTGGTATGGCTTTGCCCCGTTGCAGATCTATAGCATCGCCATCATCAAGAAACGACACTCGAGCGTTTCGCACTGCGAAGTCCTGATCTTTAAAGCTCGCTTTGCGAAGATCAATAAACAATATGCCGGTCTCGCCGACAACC
>NZ_JBGCFU010000073.1:0-27360 GCF_045107095.1 Congregibacter sp.
GACGCTGCCGCGGAATGGCACCAAATGAACCCAGAGGAGCTGCTGCTTAGCTTCAACGATGGCAGACGAGAGATACTTGACCGCGGCCGGGGGCATGCGGAATCCGAGATGGAAAAACCAGAATACAATCGCTTCAAGCCGGGCCATCCAGCAGGCTTCATTGAGGCATTTGCTAATCTTTACGCTGACTTTAGCGAACTATTGGTGGGGCAGCCGGAGTCCAAAGATCATGTTCACAGCGCCCACGCAGCTGCCAGAGGCCTGCGGTTTCTAGAAGAGGTTCACCGCAGCCCAATTCGCAAGTCGCGTTAAACCGACCTTAAAGACAACTATTTTCGAAAGACAACGAGCATGTGGAAGTTAAGTATCGATGCAGCCTCTGCACTGATAGCCCAGCTCTCCGGAGCCTTGGGCCTACTTATTGCCACCCCGATTTTCCTGAGTTTTTTGGGTAAGGAGGCCTATGGACTCATAGGGATCCTCGCCACGGTTCAATCGCTGATAGTACTTCTAGACCTGGGCGTAGCAACTTCATTGATGCGCGCCACCTCTAGTTTCAAAGAAACGGGAGATACCGCGCGCTTTCACGCTATCTTCAGACTGGTTTTATTGTTTGCAGCAGCCGGCTTCTGTGCAATCCTGATCGCGGGCTTTGCCGGCGCAAACACTGTCGCAACAGTCTGGTTGAGCGTCGATAACCTCCCATCTGCTACCGTCCAAACCTGCCTTGTTGCCATTTTCATTCAATTGGGTTTCAGGTGGATCACAGGATTCCTCAGGGCTAATGCCCTCGGAATGGAATGGGTTGTAACAGCGAGTGCTGTACAAGTCCTCGGGAATGTATTGCGCTATGGACTTGGCGCGGGCCTCCTAGTCTGGCCGGGACTATCGCTAAGTACCTTCTTCTGGTTTCAAGCCTCGTGTAGTGCTGTAGAGTTACTGTGCATCCTTTTCGTCGTCAGAAAAAACCTTCCCCATCCCATCTTCGCTAGAGTCGATGTCAGAAACCTGAAGTCCGAGCTGCACCTCACGGGCACCCTTTCCGCCGCGCTTGTTCTGTGGTCCATCGCAAGCCAAGCCGACAGAGTCATTCTCTCGAACATCTTACCGCTGGGTGAATTCGGCGAGTTTATGCTCGGAATTACTATCGCTTCAGGAGTGTTGATACTAGCGGGCCCTTTCGGCGGTGTATTGATACCAAGGCTCACGTCATTATCGGAAGCAAATGACTCTAAAGGGCTCCACACAACCTTCTTGGCTACACTTACCGCAGCGTCGGTGTTTGCCGGAGCGGTCGCAGTGACCCTCGGTTTTTTTATGGAGGATGTGTTTCGTATCTGGCTAGATGCGAGCCCAAATCAATACGCTGATGTCATCAGAACAGCATCTTGGTACTCTCTGGGAAACTTGGCACTCGTACTCGGCTCCATTCCGTACTATCTACAGGTCGCAAAAGGGAATCTCCATTACCACCTTATTGGAGCCGCTTTTTCCACAGCGGGACTGCTAATCAGCCTGCCTGTTCTTATCCATTTCCGGGGTATCGAGGGAGCGGGGATCGCTTGGATGCTCGTTAACACCTCGGCGCTTTGCTGGTCATTGTGGGTTGCGAAGCGTCTGCTACCCTCGCTGCATCATCTGGATTGGCTGCGCGCAGTCATCCTACCCATCAGCGGCATACTATTCGCCACTTTCACTTTCAAACATGCCGTAACGCTTCCTCAGGACAGAATCGGAGCTCTCATCACCCTGCTTGCTACTGGCTTGGCGATAACAATCGCAGGCATCATCTCCTCTCCCTTGTTGATTCGTTTTTTAAGAAGAAGTCTTTTTGAGGGTCATAAACCTTGGCTATGAAGTACTCACAATCAAAGGTGAGGGCACTAAATGACTGATTCCCGACCTATGCCGCCGACAGAATCCGACGTGATGGCTCAATGGCCTATGGAAGCGTTGACGCCACTGGTATCTATTTGTTGCACCACATTCAATCACCGCGATTTCATTCACGATGCTGTCCACGGGTTCCTCATGCAGCAAACGTCTTTTCCCTTTGAAATCATTGTGCACGACGATGCCTCCACCGATGGTACGACAGAAATACTAGAGGAACTTAGATCACTCTATCCGCGACTCATTCGGCTTGTTGTTCAAGATGAAAACCAATGGTCGAAGGGCTGCAGGCTGCTGGCAAATCATGTCTTTACCTTGGCCCGAGGTAAGTACATCGCTTTGTGTGACGGCGATGACTTTTGGGTCGACCCGCATAAGCTACAGTTACAAGCGGACTTCCTAGAAAATCATCAAGACTTTGTTCTTTGTTTTACTGATTCACAGGGAGTCATCGAAAAAACACAAGAAGTTACTCAGATTACTGCCCGGCGGCGAGATCTGAGCAGCCTGGAGTTGCAGTCAACGACGTCACTTTTCACTTCGAGTGCCTGTTTTCGCAACGAAATTAAGGTTTGGCCTGATCAACTTACACGCGCGCCGTACGGCGATTTAGTTATGTGGTCACTACTCGGCGACTTTGGAAAAGGAAAATTCATCTCTGAGGCGCAGCCAATACAACAAAGAGTTCACCCCGCCGGCGTCCACTCTATGCAGAGTAAGAACGATCAGGTGGCAAATGCCGTAATCACCAATGCATTGTTAGCAGCCTATCGCCTGGAAGAGAGAGACGCTGCATTGGCCTTGCTACACGTGCAAAACATCATATTGCTCTCCATCAAGTTATATGGATTTCGCTTGGGTACCTCTATGCTCCATAGAACGCTTAGGAAGCTCAAGCTAGTCAAAGCCTAAGCGGCTCTAGACCCTATCTATTGACCAGTAAAGGAGATAGCTGCCGTTGTTTGGAATCAGACAAATACGTCACCCACGCCGAGCCTTGTGGGCGCTTATGTGTCGCCCGCCCCTACTCTCTTCGTCCAGCTGTGTTGCCTGCAGCAAAAGCTTGGGACGTTTTTTGAGCCACCGCGGCGGGGATAAAAACAGTCCCGCGTTGATGAAGGCGCTGAATGTCATAGGCAGTGATGTGAATAACTTCGAGTGTCCGTGGTGCGGCTGCAATGATAGAGATAGGCACTTGCTGCTCTACATTGAGGCACTTGGCCTTGCATCGCGATTCAGCGACGCGAATGTCTTGCACGTAGCTCCGGAAAAAACGCTCCGCAGCTTTGTTCTGGATCAGCAGCCAAATATGTACCTCGCCATCGACTTAGCAAGAAAGCCTTTCGTTTCAGCACAAATGAACGTTGAAAATCTTGCTC
This sequence comes from Congregibacter sp., assembly GCF_045107095.1. GTDB lineage: Bacteria > Pseudomonadota > Gammaproteobacteria > Pseudomonadales > Halieaceae > Congregibacter. The sequence continues at coordinate 3,273 of NZ_JBGCFU010000073.1, forward strand.
TAGCCCCGCAATCCGTCAATATCGTGATTGCAAACCACGTGCTGGAGCACATTGATAATCTCAAGTCGGCATTGAGTGAGTTTTTTCGCGTTCTAAAACCAGGTGGGCTGGCGATTCTGCAAACGCCTTACAGCTCAATACTTCGATCAACATTCTGCGACCCGGGAATTACCGCCGATGCAGCAAGGCTGGAGGCTTACGGACAGGAAGACCACGTGCGCTTGTTTGGCGCTGATGTATTTGATCTTGTGGAACACGCGGGCTTCACGTCGAAAGTGGTGGAACACAAACAGGTCCTTGCGCACATTGATCCGAAACGTTCAGGCATAAACCCTCGAGAACCGTTATTCTTGTTTGAGAAACCAAATTCCTCATAATTAGAAAAACCTTCCTAAGTAGAGACGCCCATCGTTCGACCCACTAACAGCCGAGAACTTGAATGAAAACGCCAAAGAAATTAGCGAAAGAAACTTCGGATTCCTTCGCGGAAATAAGTAACAGGATCGACGAACTGACCCGCGATCTAGAGTCAGCGGACATTCCTTTGGAGCGAGCGAGTAGTGTCTACGCGGAGGCCGTGGATCTCATAAAACTGGCACAAGAGCGTCTTAGCGCCGCAGAAGAGCAAGTCGCTATCATCGAGAAGTCCTCCTTACCAAAGCACGCCGAATTGGATGAGGTCTCCGACTAATGACTGGAGAGCGTGTTGTGGCCGAGAGAACTACAGCGACAACCGCGTTAGAGCGAGCGCTCTTAGCTTCAAGTATGAATTCTGGCAAACGCCTCCGCCCCAAACTCCTTGCAGCGGCGGCACGTGCGACCGGCGGCCAGTCTACGGACAGTAAAGCTACAGCTTCAGCCGAAGCTATTGAGCTCATCCACACTTACTCGCTGATCCACGATGATCTTCCGGCAATGGATGACGACGACCTTCGCCGCGGTCGCCCCACATTACACGTGGCGTTCGACGAGGCAACGGCAATCCTTGTGGGTGACGGCTTGCAGGCCAAGGCGTTTGAATTGATAGCCAACGACGATCAGTTAAGCGCTGAGCAGCGAGTTGCACTCGTCCAATGCCTGGCAAAAGCGTCGGGGTTTGATGGCATGGTGGGTGGCCAAGGGCTTGATATAGAAGCAACGGAGAAAGAGCTTTCCCTGGATGAGCTCAAAAAAATCCATGCCCTAAAGACAGGAGCCCTTATTACAGCGGCACTGGTCATGGGCGGGATAGTGGGAGAGGCCAGCGCCTCTCAAATCGCTAAGCTCAGACTCGTGGGCGACAAAATTGGACTAGCGTTTCAAATCATTGACGATGTAATTGATGTTCGAAGCGACAGCGCAACGCTTGGCAAAACCGCAGGTAAAGATGCCGCTGCCGGGAAGACGACTTATGTCGCACTGATGGGACTGGAAGCTGCTGAGTCAGCTGCACTAGAGCTCTATCGCGAGTCTCTGAGCTTGATCGCCGAGTGGGACGAAAATACCGATCCGCTTCGCGAACTTCTGGCAAAAATGGTGAAACGCGACCGCTAAGTTTTTCGGACGCTGAGGATCAGACAGCGCTTCAGCGCTCCTCCAACATATGGCCGAGCTTGGATCCTTTGGTCTGCAGGTATTTCTCGTTGTGCGGGTTGCTATCGCATTGCAGCGCGACACGCTCCATCACATCAATGCCCAACTCAGTAAGTGCTGCAACTTTACGTGGATTGTTAGTCATGAGCCGCACTCGACTCATTTGCAAGTGCTCAAACATGGGCCGAACAATGGTGTAATCACGCATATCCGCCCCGAACCCCAGCTGCTCATTCGCTTCAACGGTATCAGCCCCTTCGTCCTGAAGCTGATAAGCCTTGATCTTATTCAGTAAACCTATACCGCGACCTTCCTGTCGGAGGTAGAGCAAGGCACCGCGACCCTCGTGAGCAATGGCTCGAAGCGCGGCTTGAAGCTGATTGCCGCAATCGCAACGCAGGCTGAAAAGGGCGTCACCGGTAAGACACTCAGAATGCACTCGGGTGAGTACCGGTTCGCCGGTCGAGACATCACCCAGCGTAAGCACTAGATGCTCCTTATTTGCCTCAACATCCTCAAAACCGTGCATTGTGAACACGGCCCAGTCTGTGGGTAAACGCGAGGCCTCAACAAATCTTACTGACACTAATCTATCCAGCAACTACAAGGGCGCGCTAGTCTAACAGAGCTCAGGAGCCTCACGAACCGTTAAAACAGTGGTCGGGGCGAGGATCACCAGCGTGCTTTCAAGGTGAGAATGCCGCTCTGCTCCTGCATATCCACGTGCTGCAGAAAACTCATTCCCAGGAGAGCGACGGAAGGCTGCTCCCCTTCGATCACCGTTGCGGCCACACCGTCTACACGAATTCCGCCTACGATAACCGTATCAAGAAGTACTCGCCTGGCAGGCACTACCGACCCCGCCGTCTGCACTCTCGCCGCAACCCCGTCATCTTCCGCGATACCCACGGCTCGGGCATCTCTACTATTCAGAGCGATGATATTCGCCCCCGTATCCACGAGCATTGCGAGCCGAATGTTATTAATCTCTGCGCTTGTCACATATTGCATTTGCTCGTTGCGAGGAATCGCGACGCTGCGCTCTTGGGGCTCATTAAATTGACCGCTAATCCGCTGAGAAACACGTAAGCGCTGTTGCTGTCCGTCTATCTCTACTAGAGCCGACTGCGCGTCGGCCGACAACAACAGCACGCCGCCCTCGCTCTGCCCTTCCCTCAATGTAACCCGCTGACCATCGATCTTCATCACCGCGAGTCCGGGAAGCAGCGCCTCCACAAGAATTTCTCCTTTAAGCAGTGGCGCGAACGCAAAAGCCCAAATCAGTAAAAAAAGTCTCATAGGCCAGCAACCAGCCACAAAGCAAGGTGGAGCGTCAGGCAAGCAAGAATGCCCGCCACAACATCATCGATCATAATGCCGAAACCGCCCCCAGCTCGCCGATCAAGCCAGCCGATGGGCCACGGTTTGGCGATGTCGAATACTCGAAACACCAGGAAACCCGCGAGAATCCACAGCGGTTCGACCGGGACGGCCCACAGAGCGATCCATAGCCCCACAAATTCATCCCAAACAATGCCTGGATGGTCATGCACGTTCAGCGCCGTGCTGGCGCGATCACAAATCCAGATACCCAACAATGCAGCGACGACAACTATTGTGCTGTAGATCCACAAAGGTTGCGGGGCCATAAGCCAGTACAAGGGCAGTGCCGCCACGGTACCTACAGTGCCCGGCGCTTTTGGAGCGAGTCCAGAACCAAAGCCAAAAGCCAGTAGCTGTATGGGATCGGAAAGTTTTGGGCGGGGCGGGGCGCTCACGGTCGGCACCATAGTGTTGAAAACTCCCAAAAAGCGGTCACGCTAAAAATGGCGGTATCCATGGATCTCGCCTGCTGCATCACAGCGTACACCTGAGCCGCTCTCAACGCAGCCTATTCGTGTGCTCCCCTCAGGAACCGGGACGGATTCAGGCAAAGTGAAACACAGGCGATAATCCTCCCCTCCCCCCAGCGCCCAGGACAGAGCCTGCTCAGTCGAAACTATGGTCTTCAAGGCCTGAGAAAGCGGAATGAGGGCGGAGTCGACGCACACACAGACCTTGCTTGCCTCTGCTATGTGCCCAAGATCCGCTAGAAGCCCATCAGATACATCGATCGCAGAGGTGGCCTGACGCCGAAGACTCACGCCCAGATCAAGAGCCGGTGATGGCCGCCAAAATCGCGCGCGCAAGGTGTCTTCAGCCTGTGCATCTCCAGCTAGCCGACCCTCGATAAGTGCCAGGCCTGCAGCAGAATCTCCAAGGGAACCGCTGACATACACCAGGTCACCGGGCCTTGCGCCATCTCGACGGATGGCTTGCCCACAAGGAACAGCACCCATCACCTGAACACTGAGCGAGAGCGCTCCTCGTGTCAGATCACCTCCCACCAAAGGGAGATCAAAATCGGAAACGGCATCAGTCAAACCCGAACGGATATCGCTTAAACAGACATCATCTGCGTGGGGGATACTTATCGCCAGGGTCATGGCAAGAGGTCGAGCACCCATTGCTGCGAGGTCGCTTACTGCAGCGGCCACGGAACGATAAGCAACATCTTCGGGAGGAGAATTCTTAGGGAAGTGAACGCCTTCAAGCATGCTGTCAACTGAGACAACGAGCTCTTCCCCGCTGTTCAGCTGAAGTACGGCTCCGTCGTCGCCATTCCCAAGAACGACGTCCGAGCTTTTATCAAGCTTGCTGAAGTATTGCGCGATCAGGCCAAATTCGCCGCGCGGCTGCTTAGCGTCCGGCACTAACCTCAGGACCACGTAACTGCCGCGCCAGCTTATCCAGCACGCCGTTGATGTACTTGTAACTCTCTGCCGCGCCAAATTTTTTGGCCAGAGCTACGGACTCATTGATAACTACCCGATAGGGAACATCGATACGATCTCGAAGCTCGAATCCCCCCATGCGCAAAAGAGAACGCTCAATGGGGTCAAGCTCGCGTAGCTCGCGATCCAGTAATGGTTCAAGCAGAACATCAAGCTCATCTACCAACGGCGGAACACCGTGAATCAGCGCTTGAAAGTACTCGAGGTCCACCACAGAAAAGTCATAGTCTGTGCGGAACTCTGCCTCTATGTCCGTGGTAGTAGCACCCGCCATATGCCACTGATAGAGCGCCTGTAGCGCGTAGTGACGTGCTTTACGACGACGGGCGATCAGTTCTTGTTGAGCCTGCTTAGACACCTCAGCCGAGCTGCCCCAGAAGGCTTACCATCTCCAATGCGGACAACGCAGCTTCAACACCTTTGTTCCCGGCTTTGGTGCCCGAACGCTCGATCGCCTGCTCGATACTATCCACCGTCAACACCCCAAAGGAGATGGGAATATCATGACTCAGACTCACTTGGGCGATGCCTTTGGTGCATTCTCCCGCAACGTGCTCAAAGTGCGGGGTGCCACCACGAATCACGGCCCCCAGAGCGACAATCGCATCGTAATCACCGGTCTTGGCTAAGCGCTGGCAGGCCAGGGGTATTTCAAAGGCGCCGGGAACACGAATAACGGTGATCTGCGCGTCTGCAACGCCGTGACGTTTCAGCGTGTCTACAGCGCCCTCAAGCAAATGCTCCACCACAAAACTATTCCAACGACCCACCAGTAAAGCGTAGCGCCCGGTGGTGTGAGTCATCGTTCCTTCGATAGTGTTTAAATTACTCATGATCAACTCTTCTCAGTTCTTCTCAGTTCTTCTCAGTTCTTCTCTGTTCTTCTCTGTTCATCACAACGACAGGGCAGCTGTCATCGCGAACACCTACCCTTTCTTAACGGTTGTTAACCCTCGTCAGCCGTTGGCGGCTCAAGGTAGTCAATGACCTCAAGGCCAAAACCTGAAATGGCATTGTACTTGATCGGCGCACCCATCAGGCGAATCTTACCTACCCCGAGTTCGCGGAGTATTTGGGAACCAACACCAACGGTGTTGTAGCTATCACCCGCCTTCGGATCACGAGGCTCAAGCTTACCCAGCGCAAGGTCAATACTGTGCAGCAGCTGTTCATCAGTCTCGCTTCGGCTCAAGAGCACCAGCACACCGGAACCAGCTTGTGCTATCGCCTCCAAGCTCCGCTGCACACTCCAACCGACCTGTCCCTGTACATCGCTACCCAGCAAATCTCGCAGCGTTGAGCTCGCGTGAACGCGCACCAGCGTAGATTCAGATGCGTTGATGGCTCCAAGGCTAAGCGCAATATGCAGACCACCGTGGGTTCGATCGCGATAGGTCGTCATTTGGAATACACCGTGAAGCGTGTCTATCTGACCTTCGCGTACTCGCTCGATAGTCTGTTCGTTGGCGATCCGATAGTGAATCAAATCCGCCACGGTCCCAACCTTCAAATTATGGTTGCTCGCAAACTCAACGAGGGCAGGACCATCTGCAAGCTCTCCCTTGTCATCGAGCACATCGGCGATTACCGCCGCAGGCGTAAGACCGGCAATACGCATGTAATCAACGGCAGTTTCTGTGTGGCCTGCGCGAGTTAGCACGCCGCCGGGCTCTGCCGCCAGGGGGAAGATATGCCCCGGTTGCACGATATCACCCGGTACCGCCTGGGGCGCCACCGCCACTTGCACCGTATGCGCTCTGTCCGCGGCAGATATCCCGGTATCAATGCCTTTCGCTGCCTCGATGGACAGCGTGAAATGCGAAGTTTCACTGGTGTTCCCAGCCACCATGGGCGGTAAATCCAGTTGCGCACAGCGCTCTTGGGTTAAAGCAAGACACACAAGTCCTCGCGCTTTTCGCGCCATAAAAGTCACGTGCTCGGCACTGCAATGCTCCGCAGCCACCATAACGACTCCCTCGTTACTTCGCTCATCACGTTCATCGAGGATCACCACCATACGACCGTGACGGAGATCGTCGAGTAACTCTCCAACGCTATTGATATTCAGCTCAGTCATGCGCCTGCATCCAAGTAACCATTGTCAGCCAGGGTTTGATAATCAATCCCGCCATTGGGGTTCGCCGCTTCTTTACCCTGTAGCAATCGCTCCAGGTAACGGGCAATCACATCGACCTCCAGGTTCACTCGACTGCCGGGGCTGTAGTGTTCAAAAACTGTTTCAGTCATGGTCTGGGGGATGATGTTGAGATCGAAATTGGCACCATCGACCGCATTTACCGTCAAACTCGTTCCGTCGATACAGATGCTGCCTTTGTGCGCAATGTACTTCGCCAGTTCGTCCGGGGCACGAACCACAACCCGCCACGATCGCGCATCTTCCTCCATGCTGACAATCTCGCCCAAGCCGTCCACGTGGCCACTCACGATGTGGCCGCCAAGACGACTTTCAGGAGTCAAAGATTTTTCAAGGTTCACCGAAGAACCCTGAGACAAGCCCCCCAGGGTCGTCAGATTCAAAGTCTCTCGTGAGACATCGGCCCAGAAACCATCTCCGGGCAACTCGGTGACCGTCAGACAGACGCCGTTGGTTGCGATGCTATCGCCGATACCAACATCATCGAGAGCCAGCTTTCCAGTGTGAATCCGCATACGTAGGTCACCGCCGCTAGGCTGCTGTGCCGCGACCGTTCCCACTGCCTGAATAATTCCCGTAAACATTCGATTTCCTAACTGCAGTAATGACTCTTAACTCTCGGATTACTGTGGAGAGAAGACAAAACGATGATCGTCTCCTATTTGCCTACGATCGATCAGTCGTAACCTCAGGGCCTCAGCCATTCGGTCGAGGGGCAAATCCAGTAAGGGACGCGCGTGACTACCAAGAAGCACGGGTGCCATATAGACGATCAATTGATCGACCAGGCCACTTTGGAGCATCGCACCCGCTAAAGTGGGGCCGGATTCTAACAGAATCTCGTTACATTCCCTTGCGGAAAGTGCACTGATGATGTCTGCGGGCGCCAAGCCGAGCTCTGCGCCAGGCAACGCCAGATGATCAATACCCTGTGGCGCATCACTAGCGCGGGCTTCCCTCGAATGAAGTAACAGACTGGGCTGATCACCTTGCAGTACCGCGGCGTTTGCGGGCGTACGTAGATGGCTATCAGCGACCACTCGCAATGCGCGCCGCATAGGCGGTGGCAAAAGCTCGTCACCAAAGGATTCATCTCGAACCGTCAATGCGCAATCGTCCGCCAGAACCGTACCTACCCCAGTGACAATAGCGCAGCTTTCTGCACGCAGCTTCTGCACATCCAATCTCGCCTGGGGCCCCGTAATCCACTGGCTTTCGCCCGACGCCATAGCTGTGCGCCCATCCAAAGACATGGCTAGCTTCATGCGCAGCCTCGGCCTGCCCCTGCGCTGCCTCGCCAGAAAACCCGCTAACTGCGACTCAACCTGAGCGGCCAAGAGACCCTCTTGAACCTCAATGCCCTCGCTCAGCAACTGCCGAATGCCGCCGCCATCTACCTTCGGGTTCGGGTCACGCAGTCCAAGCACCACACGCGTGACGCCAGCAGCTATGAGAGCCAGTGAGCATGGAGGAGTTCGGCCCGTATGAGCGCAGGGCTCGAGGGTCACGTAGGCGGTACTTCCGCGTGCGGCATCACCAGCGGCCTTTAATGCCATGACTTCGGCATGATCACCGCCCGCAGGCTGAGTAAAGCCATCCCCGACTACGCTTGAGTCTCGCACGAGGACACAGCCGACGTGAGGATTAGGCCGCGCCCAGTATTTCCCACGCTCGGCCAAACGCAGAGCGCGGGCCATAAACTGATGATCGATTGCAGAAAACATTGTGCAAGCGACGACTCAGGCGTCGTCGTCAGCGAGGGGGCTTACAGATGGGATAGTTCGGGATTCGGGCTCCGCCTGCAGGCGCTCGATAGCTGCCTGAAACTCCGCAATGTCCTCAAAGCTTCGGTAAACCGATGCAAAGCGCACATACGCCACTTTATCGAGTTCCTTGAGACTATCCATCACCAACTCACCAAACACCCGTGAGTTCACCTCGCGCTCTCCCGTGGCGCGAAGTTTCTGCTTGATATGACTGATTTCGGCCTCAATCAACTCCACGGAGACGGGTCGCTTCTCCAGCGCGCGCAGGAAACCGGCACGCAGTTTGTCTTCATTAAAGGGCTCTCGACTCCCGTTTTGCTTGATCACACGGGGCATGACCAGTTCAGCCGCCTCGTAGGTGGTGAAACGCTCCTTACAGGACAAGCACTCGCGGCGTCGGCGGACCTGGGCGCCGTCGGTCACCAAGCGAGAATCGATGACCTTGGTATCGTCAGCCGAGCAAAAGGGACAATGCATTCGCGGATCCGCCTATGACTGAGTGATTCATGCCCTGCTCAACAGGCCAAGACTTAAGCGGCAACCGCCGAGCCAGCCGCCGGGCGCTCTCCGTAGACCGGAAAACGCGCACAGATCGCAAGAACCTTTGTCTTTACGGCAGTGATAGTCGCTTCAGCGTCTCCTGTTTCGAGAGCCTCGAGCACGTCACACATCCAGTTGGTGAGCTCACGGGTTTCCGCTTCACCAAAGCCTCTGGTGGTGATTGCCGGTGTACCCACCCGCAGTCCGGAGGTAATAAAAGGTGAGCGGGGGTCGTTTGGAACCGCGTTTTTGTTCACCGTAATGTTTGCGGCGCCCAGGGCTGCGTCGGCATCTTTACCGGTGTAAGGCTTGCCGATAAGGTCAACGAGCATAAGGTGATTGTCTGTACCGCCAGACACAATATTGATGCCGCGTTCCATGAACGTAGCGGCCATAGCGCGGGCATTGGTAACAACCTGTTCTTGATAAGCCACAAACTCGGGCTGCTGCGCCTCGAGGAAGCTCACAGCTTTTGCCGCGATTACGTGCATCAACGGGCCGCCCTGGCCTCCGGGGAAAACCGCCGACTGGAACTTTTTCTCCAGCTCTTCGTTTGCTTTCGCCAAAATAATGCCGCCGCGGGGACCACGCAGCGTTTTATGGGTCGTTGAAGTAACCACATCGGCAAAGGGCACCGGATTTGGGTAAACCCCCGCTGCCACCAGACCAGCGACATGTGCCATGTCGACCAGCAGATAAGCGCCCACCTCGTCGGCAATAGCGCGATAACGCGACCAATCCACGACGCGGCTGTAAGCAGAGAAACCGCCGATTATCATCGCTGGCTTATGCTCTCGAGCCAGCGCATCGAGCTGATCGTAATCTATCTCGCCCGTGTCGTTGTCCAAACCGTATTGGATAGCGTTGTAGTGCTTACCTGAGAAATTGGGCTTGGCACCATGGGTGAGGTGTCCACCGTCAGCCAAGCTCATACCCAGGATCGTATCGCCTGGCTTGACCAGCGCCTGAAACACCGCAGAATTAGCCTGAGAACCAGAGTGAGGCTGCACATTCGCGTAATCCGCGCCAAACAGAACCTTCGCACGCTCTACCGCGAGCTCCTCTGCTTTGTCTACGTATTCGCAACCACCGTAGTAGCGCTTACCGGGATACCCCTCAGCATACTTGTTAGTGAGCACGGATCCCTGTGCCTGAAGCACCCGTGGGCTGGCGTAGTTTTCTGAGGCTATGAGCTCGATATGCTCTTCTTGGCGACATTCTTCGTCGCAAATAGCGGAAAACAGGGCATCGTCGAAGCCCTCAATAGACATGGCATCGTCAAACATGGCGATCTCTCCTGATGCGCGCAAAAGCGGTAAAGGCGAGATTTTAACCGAAAGCCGGCATCTGGCCTATCTCGACTGTGCATTTGCTAGAATCCGCGCCTCAAACCAGAGGAATCAGATCTTCACATGGCACAGTACGTCTACAGCATGAACCGAGTGGGCAAGGTCGTCCCACCAAAAAAAACCATCCTTGAGAACATCTCACTGTCTTTCTTTCCCGGAGCCAAAATCGGCGTTTTGGGTTTGAATGGCTCGGGCAAGTCGACGCTCCTGAAAATCATGGCCGGCCTGGACACGGATATCCTTGGTGAAGCGCGCCCCCAGCCTGATCTGAATATAGGCTATCTCCCTCAGGAGCCACAGCTCGATCCCGAGAAGGACGTGCGGGGCAACGTAGAGGAGGGTCTGAGCGTTGCGCTGGATGCCCTCGCTGGACTCGAGAAGGTTTACGCAGACTACGCCGAACCCGATGCGGATTTTGACGCCCTGGCAAAAGAGCAGGCGCGCTTAGAGGATGTTATTCAGGCCACGGATGCACACAACATCGATCACCGTCTTGAGGTTGCCGCGGACGCTCTGCGCCTCCCCCCTTGGGATGCGGATGTCACAACTCTATCGGGCGGTGAACGTCGACGCGTCGCGCTGTGCCGCTTGCTGCTTTCGGGCCCGGACATGTTGCTTTTGGACGAACCCACGAACCATCTCGATGCCGAAAGCGTCGGCTGGTTAGAACGTTTTCTGGAGGACTTTCCCGGAACTGTGGTCGCCATTACTCACGATCGCTACTTTTTGGACAATGCCGCAGGATGGATTCTCGAGTTAGATAGAGGTCGCGGTATCCCCTATGAAGGGAATTACTCCGACTGGCTGGACGCGAAGGAGCAGCGACTCGCACAGGAGCAGCGACAGGAAGCCTCCCATCAAAAAGCGATCAAAGCTGAATTGGAGTGGGTGCGCAGTAATCCGAAGGGACGACAGGCTAAGAGTAAAGCGCGTCTGGCACGCTTTGAGGAATTGCAATCGCAGGAGTTTCAAAGCCGCAACGAAACGAATGAAATCTACATACCACCGGGACCGCGCCTGGGGGATAAGGTCATCGAGGTGCAGAATCTTCGCAAGACCTACGATGACCGCCTCCTCTTTGAAGACCTGACTCTCTCCGTCCCCAAGGGCAGCATCGTTGGGATTATCGGTGCCAATGGTATGGGTAAGTCCACGTTGTTCCGACTCATCAACGGTGAAGAACAGCCGGACTCCGGGACTATCGAGCTGGGCGAAACCGTTAAGCTCGCTTACGTAGATCAGTCCCGAGATGACCTCGCGGGAGAAAAGACCGTGTGGGAAGAGATCTCCGATGGCCTGGATATCATGAATATCGGTGGCTACGAGGTTAACTCCCGCTCCTATGTGGGCCGCTTCAACTTTAAGGGCGCCGACCAGCAAAAGTTCGTCAAAGACTTGTCGGGTGGTGAGCGTAACCGGCTCCATCTCGCCAAGCTTTTAAAGCAGGGGGCCAACGTGCTACTCCTGGACGAGCCTACCAACGATCTCGATGTTGAGACCCTCCGAGCGCTAGAGGAAGCAATACTTGCTTTCCCGGGCTCAGTGATGGTGATTTCGCACGACCGCTGGTTCCTGGACCGGGTGGCAACACACATCCTCGCCTACGAGGACGACGGCGGTGTCATATTCCATGAAGGCAATTACAGCGATTATGAAGAGGACCGGCGACAGCGCATAGGCGCCGCCGCAGATCAGCCTCAGCGCCTTCGCTACCGGAAACTAAAATAAGGTCGACCAGGCTTTTGCTCTCGCGGGTGGCTGTGCTTCAATGCGCTCTGTATTCAGTAACAGGGAGTAGAGAATGAGTGACTTCCCCGGAGAGCGCCGCCAGTTTTCCCGCGCAAAAATTGATCTCCCGGTAGAGATACATCAGGGCGGCAGCGTCTGGCATCAGCGACTGATCGATATTTCCGTAGCAGGCATTTCCACCGACCAGCCCGATATTTGGGATGCGCAATACAACGAACCCTTCACACTTATCATCGACGCAGGGCGCTACGGAACATTGGAACTCCATGCTTACCTGCAGCATGTCGAGGCGCAAAGGCTTGGCTTTGCAGTACAGCATGTCGATCACAACAATGTTGAGCCGTTGCGCTCTTTACTGTCTGAGCATGTTTCGGATCCCGTGGCCTTGGAAGCAGATATCGAGAAGCTGGATCGACAAGAATGACCGACCGTAGTCCCTCGCCTCCCCGCAAAGGCATTTTGAAGGACCCCCTCTTCCACTTTGCCCTTATAGGCCTCGCACTTTTTGTAAGCTTTGTCCTTCTTAATGACCCATCCACAGATACCAACGAGATTACCGTTAGCGTGGCTCAGCAGGAGCAGCTGGTCGCCGCCTACACCCGCGTCTGGCGACGCCCTCCTAACGCTGAAGAGCTCAAAGGTTTGTTGGATGACTGGATCCGGGAAGAGATCGCTAATCGTGAGGCGCTTACCCTCGGGCTCGCAGCAAACGATCAGGTGGTTCGCCGACGACTTCGGCAAAAGTATGAGTCTTTCATGGACCAGTTCGCCGCCTCAATAGAACCGACGGACGACGAACTCCAGAATTGGTATATCTCCAACGGTGACGACTACCGTCGGGATGCCAGATACAGTCTACGCCAGCGGTTTTTTAGCAGCGATCGTCGTGATGACGCCCAAGCCGATGCCGCTTCAGCATTGGCTAAAATCGACGTGGATGATCCAGAACTGGATGGGTCGCTGGGCGATGCCTTAGCTATGCCACAGCGTTTTGATGACAATCGGGAAACCGAACTGAGCAACCGCTTCGGGCAAGCTTTTACCGACAGTTTAGGAAACCTACCGCAAGGACGTTGGTCTGGGCCTGTTCCTTCTGCCTACGGATTCCATCTGGTGTTTTTGGAGTCAGCAGAACCGCAAACTGTGCCCGAGCTCGACGAAGTCAGGGCCGCGGTGCTTCGCGACTGGCGCGCACAGCACATGGAGAAAGCCCGGAATTCCCTTTACGCCAGCTTACTAGAGCGCTACAGCATTGACATTCAAACACCCACTGCGGTGTCAGAAAGCTAATATTTTACAAGTCCAGAGCCAAGGCTTCCGCCAGAGTCGCTACGGCGTGCACCTGCATACCGGGTGGAGATGTCTTGGGTGCGTTACCCCGAGGCACAATTGCTCGAGCAAAACCGTGTTTAGCCGCCTCCGACAGCCGCTCCTGCCCCGACGGCACGGGCCGAATCTCCCCTGCCAGACCGACTTCTCCAAACACCACCAAGTCTCGGGGTAAGGGCCGATCTCTGAAACTCGACACGATGGCCAGTAGCAACGCTAAATCAACGCTCGTCTCAAGAACACGGACGCCCCCCACAACATTGGCAAATACATCCTGATCACCCACCTGAAGGCCACCATGGCGATGCAGAATAGCCAAGAGCATAGCCAGACGATTCTGCTCCAAGCCAACGGCCAGACGACGGGGATTCCCCAAGGGACTATCGTCCACCAGCGCCTGTATCTCCACCAGCAAGGGCCTGGTGCCCTCCCAGACCACCATTACAACGCTGCCGGAGGATTGCTTCTCTCCGCGCTCCAAAAAAATCGCTGAGGGATTTCGTACCTCGCGTAGCCCCTGTTCGGTCATAGCAAAAATACCCAGCTCATTCACCGCACCGAAACGATTTTTCTGGCCTCGTAAAGTTCGAAATCGCTGATCATCAGAGCTCTCGAGCAGCACCGAGCAATCAATCATGTGCTCAAGCACTTTGGGACCGGCAAGGCTCCCATCCTTGGTCACATGTCCTACCAACAACAAAACGATGCCCCGCTGTTTTGCGGCACGGGTCAGCGTGGCGGCACAGTCGCGCACCTGAGACACGCTCCCCGGAGCGGAGCTCAGCTCTTCGCTATACACAACTTGAATAGAGTCGACGACCAGTAGCTTGGGCTGATGAGTGTCCAAAGCCGTCAAAATGGACTCGATATTGGTCTCCGCCATGAGTTTTAGTTGATCTAGCGGGAGTGAAAGGCGCTGCGCACGCATCGCGATCTGCTGAGGGCTTTCCTCTCCCGTGACATACAGCGCGGGCATTTGACTGGCCAGGCCGCAGCAAGCCTGCAAAAGTAACGTGCTTTTCCCCGCGCCTGGATTACCTCCCAACAGAATCGCTGAACCTGGCACCAGGCCGCCACCCAGGACGCGGTCGAACTCCGCCATACCCGTGGGGATGCGCTGCACTTCAGATACATCAATCTCACTGAGCACGCGCGCTGGCGCGAGTTCTCCAGCAAACCCCTGACTTCGGCCCGCAGAAGCCCGTCCTGTACTTTTAGCACTACCTAAACGGATCTCGCTTAGCGTGTTCCACGCTCCGCAATCGCTGCACTGGCCCTGCCACTTGTGATAGTCCGAACCGCAGTCGCTGCACACAAAGGCGGTTTTTGCCTTAGCCATCTAGATTTCCATGTGAAAACTCAGCCGCGATGCTACAACTAATGACGCAAGCTGGGTATGCTGTGCGGCCGCTATATTTAAGCAGAAGTGTGCATGGCCCCTCGCCCCCTTATCCCCGACTCCCAACTGGTGTTCTCCGCCGAGCTTGCGGCGGCTGTGGGATTGGCTGAAGCGGTGTTGCTGCAACAAATCAAAGGCTTATACCTGCATCAACCCTCAACCCGTCGCGACGGACTGGCCTGGCTCCACGTAAGTAGAGCCTACTTACTTCAGCTGCTGCCGTTCTGGAATCCCGAGGAGCTCCAGAGTATCTGTGATTCTCTGGAATCTTTGGGCCTACTGAGCATAGATCGTAAGACCGCCGCTCAGGACTCACTGTTGCTTGCAATCAACGAAGCGCCCGTCAAAGAGCCTGCTGTGACGACTCGAGCACCCAAAGTGTCGCAGCCAGCTGCCGAAACCGCACCAGCGCCAATGCCGGCAAAGAAAACCACCACCACGAACGTCCACAGCAAAGCAGTAGCTCCCGGGGCCACAATTCCGCGACCATCAAAGCGCACGGGGGAGCCCTTGCCACCGGACTTTCAGCCGAGCGAAGACATGCTCGAACTGCTGGAGCGTTTTCATGGGGTGCCCAGAGGATTTGCTCTGCAACAGATAGAAGACTTCACACTGTATTGGCGCGAACGCGGTAGCGCGGGACACGCCTGGCAAAATCGCTTTAAACAGCATGTACAATTCCAATGGGCTCGACAGCAACAGGAATCAACGGGGATAGACAATGCAGGACAGCGGGGAACTGGCGCAGCGCGTCGAACGCGAGATAGCAGCCTCGAAAGCGACCTCACCGATACCTCCTGGGCAGAGTGACTCACGGCAAAAACCGGACCCAGCTCTGGTCGAGGCGATCAATCAGGTCTTTGCGCTTTTTCGACTGAACTACCACAACCAGTATTACGCCGCTTTTAGCGAGGCGGAACAGCTTCGTCAGATCAAGAAACTATGGCTGGACTCTCTAAAGGACGTGCCCCCAGCTCAGATTCTTCAGGGCGCGAAGCTCGCCATTGAAAATAGTGAGTACCTCCCAACACTCAATCGTATGCACAAATGCTGCGAAGAGAGCCTACCCGCGCTAGGGCTCCCCGATCCACGCACAGCCTACCTGGAGGCCTGTAATGCCGGTTCTCCTCCGGAAGCAAAGCGCTGGTCTCATCCCGCGATTTACTGGGCGGGGCGCGACTGTGGCTGGCAGCTGCTGGCTACTAGCACCGAGACACACAGCTGGCCGCTGTTCAAGCGCTGCTATCAATCTCGCTGTGCCACACTGCTTGGGGGCGATGAAGTTCCCACCGTGCCCGAACCCGCCAAAAACCAGTTACGGTCGAAAGCTTTGCAAGGGGATGCAGCCCTGGAGCAGATCCAACGCTTGAAAGCCGACAATGATTTATAGAGGCCGTTTATGCGACTAAACCACTCCACTACCCTACTCAAGAAAGTGCTGGCACCGGTTGCCCTGGCCTGTCTTTCAGGCTTTTCAGGGTTGGCCGCCAACGCACAATCAAACGTGGCTACAGAAGACCCCGCCACGCCCTGGAACTGGTCGGACAAGACCGTTTTCGATGCTGTGAATCAGGTGCGCGCCGGTAGGGACTTAACACCCTCGGTTTGGCCCGGAGAGGCACGGGTAGCAGTACTCCTGTCCTTTGATGTCGATAACGAGACAGTCATGGGGCTTCGCACGGGGGAAGTCAGCATCGGGCCTCTATCCCAGGGGCAATATGGTCATCGCGTAGCACTGCCGCGCATTGTGAAGCTTGTGGATGACGAAGCTATTCCCTCGACGTTTTTCTTCCCCGCCTGGAGCCTGAAGATCGCGCCCGAGCAAGCGAGCTTGATCAATGAGTCAGGCCACCATGAGATAGCCGTACACGGCTGGATTCACGAGCGAAACACCAGTCTTGATGCCGCGACGGAGGCTAGACTCCTGGCACAAGCAATGGACACCATCGAAGACATCAGTGGTAAGCGGCCCGTAGGCTACCGTGCGCCCTCGTGGAACCACAGTCCGGCCACGCTAAGCATTGTCCGCGAGATGGGCTTTCTTTATGAAAGCTCACTCATGCATGACGACCGCCCCTATGAGCTTGTTCAAGATGGAGAGCCCACAAATCTGATCGAATTGCCCGTGGACTGGATTCTCGACGATGCCCCCCTGATGAATCCCTTGGGTAAC
The DNA here is from genome assembly GCF_045107095.1 of Congregibacter sp. Classification (GTDB taxonomy): domain Bacteria; phylum Pseudomonadota; class Gammaproteobacteria; order Pseudomonadales; family Halieaceae; genus Congregibacter. The sequence goes on from NZ_JBGCFU010000073.1 coordinate 20,139, forward strand.
CGCTACATGAACCCCCGGGACATTATGCAGGTATGGATTGATGAGTTTGATAAGGCCTGGGAAGAAGGCACTCTCTTCTTACTCACTCTTCACCCCCATGTTAGCGGCCACCGATCACGTATCGTAGCTCTGGAGGGATTGATCGAACATATCAAAGCGAAGGGTGACGTCTGGTTCGCCACCCACGAGGAGGCCGCGCGCTACGTTCGCGCACAGGCAAAAATGGATCAGTAAAAATGGATTAGCTCAGACGAATCAGTATTCGTCGGAGTACCCGCTCGAAGCGCCTCGAGCAAGATTTTCAAAGCGGGTGTATTCGCCAAAAAATGCCAGGCGACAGGTGCCGATGGGGCCGTTACGCTGCTTACCAATAATGATTTCTGCCGTGCCTTTATCAGCAGAGTCAGGGTTATAAACCTCGTCTCTGTAGATAAACATAATCACATCGGCGTCCTGCTCGATGGCACCGGACTCCCGTAGGTCTGAGTTCACTGGGCGCTTGTTGGGCCGCTGTTCCAAAGAGCGATTAAGCTGAGAAAGTGCCACAACGGGACAGCGGAACTCTTTAGCAATCGCCTTGAGACTTCGTGAAATTTCTGAAATCTCCGCCGTGCGGCCCTCGGACGCACCCGCGACCTGCATGAGCTGCATGTAATCGATCATGATCATGGCGATGTTGCCGTGCTCACGCTTCACCCGTCGAGCGCGACTGCGGACTTCTGTAGGGGTTAAAGCGGGAGTGTCGTCAATCAGCAGGCCTGTGTTCTTTAGCTTCCCTACTGCGTGAGAGAGGCTCTCCCAGCCGGCTTGATCCAAACGACCGGTGCGCACAAGCGTTTGATCGATGCGGCCGATAGACGACAGCAAACGCATCATCAGTGCTTCCGCTGGCATTTCCATAGAGAACACCAGCACCGGGTCGGATTGAGCCAAAATGGCGTTCTCCACAAGGTTCATAGCAAAGGCCGTTTTCCCCATCGAGGGACGCCCCGCCACGATCACCAAATCGGACTTCTGTAGACCCGAGGTATATTTATCGAGATCTATATACCCGGTGGTCAAACCCGTAATGTCGCCACCGCTGTTACACAGTTCTTCAATGCGCTGCACGGTCTCTGTGAGCAGCGCTCCCACTTCCTGGGGGCCGCCCGCTTTCGGGCCCTGCTCTCCGATCTGCATGATGAGGCGCTCGGCTTCATCGATAAGTTCCGACGAACTGCGTCCCTGCGGGGTAAACCCGCTGTCAGCAATCTCCTGAGCGGCTTCAATCAAGCGCCTCAGCGCTGAACGCTCTCGAACCACCTGCGCATAAGCGCGGATATTTGAAGCACTGGGCGTGTTCTCTGCGAGCTCTGAGAGGTAGGCATGGCCGCCCGCAGCGTCCAACTCGCCACTCAGCTGTAACTGATCCGCAAGAGTAACCACATCAACGGGTTCTGCAGCCTCAGCGAGGTGACGAATCTGACGAAAAATCAAGCGGTGATCGGGACGGTAAAAGTCCTCGGGGCTCACCATTTCAGCAACGCTATCCCAGGCATCCTGGGAGATCATGAGCCCACCGATAACCGACTGCTCAGCTTCGATAGATTGAGGTTGGAGCTTGATACGGGCAACGTCACCATCGTAGGGACGGTTGGACTGGGTTCGTTGTGGGCTAACTTCTGCCATCAGCGGGCCTTGCCGGCACAGGGCTGTCCAGAGTAGCCCAAATTACGAGAGGGAAAAAGCGAACGCGGCTGGAAAGCCGCGCCTCTTACCTAAGATCGCGCTGCGAAACGCCACGATCAAAGTACTACTGTCAAAGTACTACTGTTTTCTAAACAGGCTTACTCAGGAACTACGGCTACAGACACGTCCGTCATGACATCGGGATGTACCTGAATAGCAATGCTGTACTCGCCTACTTCGCGAAGGGCACCCTCTGGAAGCCGTACCTCGGACTTGTCGACTTCACAGCCAGCTGCGGTCACTACCTCAGCAATGTCGCGTGTACCGATAGAACCAAACAGCTTACCTTCTTCACCAGCGTTGGCTTCGATAGTCAGCACGTCCAGCGCTGCTAAAGCCTCTGCACGGCCCTGAGCTGCTGTAAGAGCTTCAGCTGCAGCACGCTCAAGATCTGCGCGACGAGCTTCGAACTCAGCAACATTTGCCTCGGTTGCCGGTACTGCTTTGCCCTGGGGAATCAGAAAGTTCCGGCCATAACCCGCTTTCACAGTGACTTTGTCACCAAGGCCGCCGAGGTTGCCGATGTTTTCCAGCAAAATAATTTCCATGATTTGGTCCTCTGTATCAGTGCTCTTGAGCACTGCTATCTCAGTAGTGCGAATTAATCTTTTGGGTCGTCCGAATCATTGTCATCGGAAACGTCCTGTTCTTCCTCAGCGTCGTTGTTCCCCGCCGCCTCGTCTCGACCTGAAACCGCAGGCGTCGCGGTCTGCCATCGATCGCGAAAATTCATCATGGTGTCTGCCAGCACAAGACCGACAAGACCCAGTTTGGCGGCGTCAAACACCAGCCATGCGGCATAAATACCGCCCATCCAAAAGCTGCTCTGGCCCTTAAAACCGGCTCTCGCGTGCAGCAGCGAAAAACCCGCTATGGTCAGGGGAAGCAGCAACGCCGCCCCCCAACTGCGAAAAGCCAAATCAGTCGCCGCCAATCCAACGGCGGCCGCTGCCAATCCCCACACCAGAGCCTTGGGCAGCTGCAGCTCTCTAAACTCGCTGCCAAACCCTCCCGGGTTATACAGGGAAGCTTGCCAGTAGCGCGCCAAGGCCAGGCACAAAAAACTCAGTGCGCCATTTGCCGTACCCATCATGCCGGCTAGCTGGCCCAGAGTCGGCGGCTGTAAGCTCAGAGGCTGCCCTCCGGCTTCGAGGGTTTGCGCCTCCAGCGCAGTAAAAAATTGCGCAAACAGCGACGCAAGCTCGGCAAGCATGGGCTGTCCGAAAGCGAGCAAACCCAAACCTGTCACTACGGCAACAGCCGCACTTGCAACAGCGGTGAGTGCCAGACTCACAGATGCCCGCAATACCAAGGCGAGCACTGCAGTACCCAACAACATCGCCAAGGCGCTGCTATCGCCGGATACTCGTGTTACCAACAGCGCAGGCAATGATGCCCAGAGCACCAACCACAACCCTTCCTGGTTACCTTTGCGCAGGGTAACCAAAGCCACCACGCCGGCCCCAATCCAGGCAAACAACAAGCTCCCAGAACTTGCGACCGCGAGCAATAGCGCACGATAGCGTCCACTCATTGCAAATCGCGCAAGTCCCTGCATACCGCTTAGCTACTCACTGACCGAACTTATCCGGGCTGGCTTTACTAACTACACGTTAGCCAACGTTAACTACGAGACATCGGGAAACTCGTTCTCGATGTCTCAGGTAATCAACGGTGACCGTCGGTGTAAGGCAATAGAGCAAGAAAACGAGCGCGCTTAACAGCTGTAGAGAGCTGACGCTGATACTTGGCCTTAGTGCCTGTGATACGGCTTGGAACAATCTTGCCAGTCTCAGAAATGTAAGCCTTGAGCGTATCGAGATCCTTGTAATCGATCTCTTTAACGCCTTCAGCAGTGAAACGACAAAACTTACGACGACGGAAAAAACGTGCCATCTGTTACTACTCCTTTTAGATTCGCGCCTTAAGCTTCAGCTTCTGCAGCTGGTGCTTCTTCGGTGGTGTCGTCAGAAGCACTGTCGTTCTCACGACGAGGCTTCTCACTACCCTGACGGTCCTCATAGCGGGACTTGCGCTCGCGGCTCTCTTTCTCCGCCTTCATGATCGGCGACTCATCCAAAACCGGCTCATCGCGACGAATCACGAGGTTACGGATAACGGCGTCGTTATATCGGAAAGTCGTAGTCAGCTCGTCCATAGCTTCGTTGGAAGCCTCGACATTCATAAGAATGTAATGAGCTTTGTGAACTTTGGAGATCGGAAAAGCCAGCTGTCGACGGCCCCAGTCTTCCAAGCGGTGTACAGAACCACCATCTTTAGTAATGGTATTGGTGTAGCGTTCAATCATGCCGGGGACCTGTTCAGACTGGTCCGGATGCACCATGAACACGATTTCGTAGTGTCGCATCAACGAGCTCCTTACGGGTTTTAGTCATCGGCTCGCGTACGCTGCCAGGCCGTATGACAAGGAGAAACGGCCAAAGTTGACCGTCCAAATTTTGAGGCGCGGAGTCTACAGCCCCCCAGCGCCGTCTGCAAGCAGTCTTTGGCGACGTATTTCGAACAGGCAAACCCCGGTCGCCACGGAGACGTTGAGACTACTCACTGCGCCGGCCATCGGGAGACTCATCAAGAAGTCACAGCGCTCCCGGGTAAGGCGTCGCATACCCGCGCCCTCGGCCCCCATCACCAGCGCTACAGGACCGCTGAACTGCGTCGCATACAGACTCTGTCCGGCTTCACCGGCCGTTCCATAGATCCATACTCCGGCGGCCTTTAAGGTATCCAGGCTGCGCGCGAGGTTAGTCACCCGTACCAACGGCACCGTCTCTGTTGCGCCGCAGGCTACTTTTCGAACGACGGCAGTGATATCCGCGGCATTGTCCTTGGGCACCACAACAGCGGTGACACCTGCGGCATCCGCACTCCTCAGGCAGGCGCCCAGATTGTGTGGGTCGGTAACGCCATCCAGCACCAGTACCAACGCCTGCGGATCGTCCGACAGGGCCTGCTGAAGCTGAGCCTCACTCCATCTAAGGTCGCTCTGTCCCGCCGTATTCTCACCCAGCTCTGCGACTACGCCCTGATGCCGCCCGGAAACCAGCTCATCGAGCTTAGCCCTCGCGAGACGGCTAATGGGTACATCCGCGTGAGACGCGAGAACGAGCAGTGCCTGCATACGGCCATCATCTCGGCCCTTTTGCAGCCACAGGCGGCTTACGGATTTCGGCTGCCTCCGCAGGAGTTCTTCTACCGCGTGGAGACCAAAAGCATACTCTGTCGCCACCGTTACCTACCTTTGGGCTTCCGCTTGGGGCCGCTCTTTGCGCGTTTAGTGCCAGGGACCTGCTTCGACGCGCTGCCGCTGCCACCACTACCACGATTGCGCCCACCCGATTTCGCCTTGGACTTTGCCGGCGGTTTTCCTTTTCCGCGCGCACCAGCACCTTGCCCTGCCCTGGACGATGGCTTCGATGAACCGCCAGCACCTTTCACGGAACCAGCACCCTTCCCGGAACCAGCACCTTTGCGTTTTCGAGATTCCGGGAGAGCGACAGGCTCTAGATCAATCTTGCGTTCATCCAAATTGACGGCAGCCACCAACACCTTGATTGCTGCTCCCAACTGAAAACTGCGGCCCGTTCGTTCACCAACCAGTCGCTGCTGCGCCGCATCAAAACGGTAGTAGTCGCCGGGGAGCGATGTAACGTGTACCAGTCCTTCGATGTAAAGGTCGTTCAACTCTACAAACAGGCCAAAGTTGGTTACCGCGCTAACCACACCGTCAAATTCGGTACCCACGTGCTCGCGAAGGTATTCACATTTAAGCCAGGACTGTACTTCTCGCGTGGCTTCGTCGGCCCTCCGCTCGGTGAGGGAACATCGCGTACCAAAGGCGGCCATCACCGCGTCGTCATAGGGATAAATCTGCGTCTTGTTTAACTCCGACGCACCCCGCACGCGCTGTACAAGCTTACTGCGCTCTTTCGAGCGGATAACACTGCGGATCGCACGGTGCACCAATAAGTCCGGATAACGACGAATGGGCGATGTGAAATGCGCATAACCGGGATAGTTAAGACCGAAGTGCCCAAGATTCTCTGCCTGGTAAACAGCCTGGCTCAATGAACGGAGCAACATGGTTTGGACAATACTCGCATCATCGCGCGTAGCGATTTGCTCAATGAGCAACTGATAATCCTCGGGCGTAGGTTTTAAACCCCCACGCAAACCCAATCCCAACTCACCCAGAAACGCCCGAAGGTTTTCCAGCTTCTGCTCACCCGGTCCTTCGTGCACACGATAAAGCACGGGAAGCTCATGACGTTCGAAGAAGCGCGCAGCTGCAACGTTAGCGCAGAGCATGCATTCCTCGATCAGCTTATGCGCGTCATTACGCTGCACAGGCACAATGGCATCGATTTTCCGCTCGTCATTAAAAATGATGCGGGTTTCGACGGTTTCAAAATCAATGGCTCCCCGTTCTTCTCGCGCCTGTCTCAGCACCTTATAAAGTGCGTGCAATTGCTCAAGGTGGCGCACTAACTTGTCAGGCACCGCGCCGCTGGAGCCAGCCTCCAAAACCTCTGCCACCTGGGTATAGGTGAGTCTGGCATGGGAGTGAATGACTGCCTCGCAAAAACGAAACTGCTTGAGCTCCCCAGTATTGGTAATCTCCATTTCAACTGCCAGAGCAAGACGATCGACTTGCGGCTTTAGAGAGCACAATCCATTGGACAAGACTTCTGGCAGCATCGGCACCACGCGCTCTGGAAAATACACAGAATTGCCGCGCTCAATGGCTTCTTTGTCCAGTGCGCTCGTCACGCCCACATAGTGAGAGACATCGGCGATAGCGACCCAAAGGCGCCAGCCGCCCAAACGGCGTTTTTCGCAGTAAACAGCGTCATCAAAGTCTCGCGCATCTTCACCATCAATAGTGACAAAAGGCTTGTTACGCAGGTCTATTCGGTGTTTCTTATCTTCCTCTTCGGGCTCTTCACTCAGCGCGGCAGCTTCATCGAGCACTGCGTCCGGCCACTCATAGGGAATCGCGTGGGAACGTATCGCAATGTCGATCTCGAGACCTGGATCCAGATGCTCACCAAGGACCTCCACGATTTTGCCCTTTGCACCTAAACGGTTCTCTGGATAGTGCGTAATCTCTGCGGTAACAATCTGTCCATTTTGCGCGTCACCTTTAAGTTTCGGAGGAATGAGAATCTCCTGATGGATGCGCGCGTTATCGGGTATTACGACCCCTATACCGCTTTCTTCCTGATAGCGTCCGACAACACGGCTAACACCCCGCTCCAGCACTTCGACGACCTTACCTTCGGAGCGTCCGCGAGAATCAACACCGGTAACAGCAACAAGCACGGTGTCGCCATCGAACAAGCTGCGCATATGCCGCGCACTTAGATAAAGATCTTCTTCGCCGTTTTCGGGCTGTGCAAAACCATAGCCATCCCGATGCCCCTGGACACGACAGCGCAACAAATTTAGAGCTTCAACCAGTCCATAGGCACCCTTA
>NZ_JBGCFU010000074.1:0-28265 GCF_045107095.1 Congregibacter sp.
GGATCTCGGCTTCCGACTGGGGCAGGCCAGTGAGTTTTCCCTGTTAATCGCCTACATCGCCTTCGACGCTGGCCTTCTCGGACTCCAAGCCTCCCTTACGGTTCAGGCGACAACAATTATTACCCTGCTGGTGTCCTCTTACATCGTCGTCCTTAACTACCCTACCCCCATAGCGATCAGCGATCGTCTGAGACGCGACTGATACGCAATTCTTACGCAATCCTTACGCAGCTAGCACAAAAAAGCCGGCTTTCGCCGGCTCTTGATCACGCGTTTCTGAAGAGAAACCTAGATCTGTGCTTCCAACTCAGGCAGCGCCTCAAAGAGGTCTGCAACCAGTCCGTAGTCAGCTACCTGAAAGATCGGTGCATCCTCGTCCTTGTTGATCGCAACGATCACCTTAGAGTCTTTCATACCAGCAAGGTGCTGAATGGCGCCCGAGATTCCCACGGCAATGTAGAGGTCCGGTGCAACGATCTTGCCCGTCTGGCCGACCTGCATATCGTTAGGAACGAACCCTGCATCCACGGCCGCACGCGACGCGCCGATAGCGGCACCGAGCTTGTCTGCGATACCGTCCAGTAGCTTGAAGTTATCGCCATTCTGCATTCCACGACCACCCGATATCACGACAGAAGCCGCTGTCAGCTCCGGGCGATCCGACTCGGCGATCTCCTGGCTTACAAAGCTGGAAATACCCGCATCGTGAGCAGCATCTACCGCTACCAGCTCTGCGCTACCGCCTTGGGCAGCAACGCCGTCAAATGCGGTTGTGCGCACGGTGATAACTTTTTTCGCATCTGAGCTTTGCACTGTCGCGATGACATTGCCCGCATAGATCGGACGCTTGAACGTATCGGGAGACTCCACACTGATGATGTCGCTGATTTGAGCGACGTCCAGCAGTGCTGCAACGCGCGGCATAATGTTCTTACCGTTACTGGTAGATGCCGCAACAACGTTGTCGTACTCCGCTCCAACGTCGGCGATCAACAAACTCAGATTCTCGGCAAGCTGCGTCGCGTAGGCGGCGTTGTCAGCGCAAAGTACTTTGCGTATTCCCGCTACGGCCTGCGCCTGGGCAGCAGCACCACCGCAATCAGCACCAGCTACCAGGATATCTACGTCAGCGCCTAGAGCCTGCGCCGCAGCAACGGCATTCAGAGTGGCTACATTCAGGCTGCTGTTGTCATGTTCTGCTACAACAAGAGTACTCATCAGATCACCTTCGCTTCGTTTTTCAATTTGTCGACCAGTTGCTCAACAGACTCAACTTTGATGCCTGCAGAGCGCTCGGGTGGCGGCTCTACCTTGACCAGGCTCAGATGGCTCGTGACCTCAACGCCGAGTTCAGCAGGGGTCAGCACATCAAGCTGCTTCTTCTTTGCCTTCATGATGTTCGGCAAAGATGCGTAGCGTGGCTCGTTCAAACGCAGATCCGTGGTGACGATAGCTGGAAGATTAAGGCTGATGGTCTGCATACCGCCATCAACTTCACGGGTTACCGCAAGCTTTCCATCTTCAACCTTGATCTCGGAGGCGAAAGTTCCCTGGGGCATACCCGCGAGCGCTCCCAGCATTTGTCCGGTCTGATTGTTGTCACCATCGATAGACTGCTTACCAAGAATCACGAGATCCGGGGCTTCTTTCTCCACAATGCCCTTGAGCAGCTTGGCAATCACCAGAGGCTCTGGGCTGCCTTCTACTTCAACCTGAATACCTCGATCGGCGCCTAGTGCTAAAGCGGTGCGAATTTGCTCTTGGCAGCTCTTCTCTCCGACGGAAACCGCAACGATCTCGGTCGCTGTGCCAGCTTCCTTCAATCGTACTGCTTCCTCGACTGCAATCTCGCAGAACGGGTTAATGGACATCTTGACGTTGTTCAGATCGACGTCTGAACCGTCGGCCTTGGCGCGCACCTTGACGTTGTAGTCGACGACACGCTTGACTGCGACGAGAACCTTCATACTCTCTCCCATAATGGGTTAATTGGGGTTTAGTGGACGTTCGGGGTGCCAGAATGCAACCCCTCGGAAAATCGGGGGCAAATGGTGCCGACATTGCCTTCTAAGGTCAATAGCGACCTTTGGCAGCGCCTCACCGACCTATGATAGCGAAATTTGCTGCGCCCCCCATGGATCATCGCGGGTATTCACCGCTCGGTCTTAGCTTCGTGAAATAGATCTTTCGCTGGCTTACCTCCCCTTCCGCGTAGCACTTTGCGCGCCAATTAGCACGTAGCTTAGGCAGAAAAGTCTATGGCGCTATCTGTGGCGCTAGGGGGCCCCAAAACTTTATAATTACGCCGCTCATTTACCGACGTCCGGCTCCGGGCGCTTAATCAAAGCTAGAGAGGTTACCCAGTGGAACGCGAAGCCATGGAATTCGATGTCGTTATTGTCGGCGCCGGTCCTTCAGGACTGTCAGCGGCTTGCCGAATTATGCAATTGGCACAGGAGAACGATCGCGAAATCAGCGTTTGCGTGGTAGAGAAAGGCTCGGAGGTTGGCGCGCACATCCTCTCTGGTGCCGTGCTCGAGCCTCATGCCCTCGATGAGCTGTTTCCTACCTGGGAAGAGATGGGAGCCCCACTTAAAACAAAAGTCACAGAAGACCACTTTTACTTTTACACCGGAGCAAAGTCTGCGACCAAGCTGCCGAACTTTGCCATTCCAAAGCCGACGCATAACGAGGGCAACTACATCGTATCCATGGGCAATGTCTGTCGATGGCTCGCTGAGCAAGCGGAAAATCTGGGCGTCGAGGTCTATCCGGGCTTTGCGGCCTCTGAAGTGCTTTACGGCGACGACGGCAGTGTAAAAGGCATCGCTACGGGCGACATGGGCATAAGTGCAGACGGCGAAGAGAAGGACAGCTACATGCGCGGCATGGAGCTCCATGCAAAATACACGCTGTTTGCCGAAGGTTGCCGAGGTCATCTGGGCAAGCAAATCATTAGTAAATTCGGCCTCGATGAAGGCAAGGACCCACAACACTACGGTATCGGGATTAAAGAAATTTGGGAAATTCCCGCAGACAAGCATCAACCCGGATTGGTGGTACATGGTCTGGGCTGGCCCTTGAAGGAAAGTGGGTCCAGTGGAGGCGCGTTCCTCTACCACGCCGACGACAACCAGGTGTACATCGGCTTTATTACCGACCTCAATTACAGCAATCCTCATGTGTCGCCCTATGAGGAATTTCAACGCTGGAAGCACCATCCAGAGACCATGAAGTATCTGGAAGGCGGCTCACGTCTTAGCTATGGAGCCCGAGCAATCGCGAAAGGCGGCTTAAACTCTCTCCCACAGATGCAGTTCCCGGGTGGCCTGCTGATCGGCTGTGATGCTGGAACCCTCAATTCTGTGAAAATTAAGGGCAACCACACAGCGATGAAGAGCGGGCTCATTGCCGCGGAAGCGGTGGTCGAGGCTTTGATCTCCGAAGCGCCCCCCGCTCAGCTTGATAGTTTTGAAACGAAAGTGCGCGATTCTTGGTTATACAAAGAACTTTACAGCACACGTAACTTTTCCGGCTACATGCATAAGTTTGGCTTTATGCTCGGTGCCGCTATGGTCTGGATCGACCAGAACATCTTCGGCGGCAAAGTGCCGTTCACCTTGCACGACAGCAAACCTGACTACGCGGTATTAAAGCCAGCGGCAGACTGTAAAAAAATCGATTATCCCAAGCCCGATAACGTCATCAGTTTTGATCGCCTGTCATCGGTGTTTTTGTCAAACACCAACCATGAAGAAGATCAGCCCTGTCACCTCACACTGGCCAACAGTAGCGTGCCCATTGAGTCTAATCTGCCGCTTTTTGACGAACCCGCGCAGCGCTACTGCCCCGCAGGTGTCTATGAGATTGTCGAGGACGAGCAAGGAAAACGCTTCCAGATCAATGCGCAGAACTGTGTTCACTGCAAGACCTGCGACATTAAGGATCCGGCGCAGAACATCACCTGGGTGACACCCGAAGGCTTTGGTGGGCCCAACTACCCGAACATGTAAGCTTTAGAGAGGCCCTGTGATTGTTCGCGAGGAGTGTCCACGGCTTGGATTGGGCCATGGTTCAGGCCGGCAGGTCCTCTGATTGAACTTCAGGGGCCTTCAGAGTCCTAGCTGGTAGCGCCCAAGTAGACTTCTTCGCCCGCGCTAATGATATAGGCTCGCTCCTCATCAAAGAGTGCGGCGTCCAATAGGCGGTACCACGCCGCTCTGCTTATCTGTGCGCTTAGGCCATTGGGAACCTCCAGAAAGGGCTCCCCATCGCTGCCGGCAACATGAAGGCGATTACTCCCCCCGATACGGCAGCGTCCACCCGTGTTGAGTAGGACTTTCCATATACCGTCCGTTTGCTCGCAGTCCACACCCACCAAGGCATGTCGCTCTACCTGTATCCGCCACTTCTCTGCTGGCGTTACAAGATAATAGTCGCCATCGTCCTCACGCCGTAAAAGCGAAGCGAATACGCGCACAAGCCCTTCTCTGTGGATAGGTTCCCCGTCATGAGTCCAGCTGCCGTCACTGAGAATACGAATATCGATACCACCGCTTAGCTCAGGAGACCATCGCGCAAGAGCCGCGGCATCCGGAAGGCCCGCGGTGGCAGAAACAATGGAATCTACAAGGCTCTGTAACGAACTGGCCAACCGATAATCTCTCGTATACGACTAGTAAACGACGACCTCAGCTCTCTCTCGCAGACTGCTCTCGTACTGCTGCTGGAGAGCGCCGCCCGTTTCGCCGGCTATGCGCTGCCTAAGGCCACGCAACTCTTCCAGGGGAAGATCTGCGGGGTTCCCAGCACTCACTCGCGCCAATTCCACGACGTAGGTGGCATCGGGGTCCTCAGAGACTATCTCTCGCTCAGCACTGCCTTGTTCAGGTGCGGCCATAGCAAATACACGCTCCCGAACAACGCCAGGAAGTGTTCTGCTATCCCTTTTTGCTCCCAGCTCAACCTGCCACTGGAAACCGGCCGCATTCGCGGCGTCTTCTAGGCTGCCACCCTCTTCCAGCGCCGCCAACAGCTCTGAGGCCTGTGCGGCGGCCGCGTCTTTAGCCCGACTTTCGCGCAATTGCGCCTCGATCTCCGCGCTGACTTCCGCCAATGGCATTTGCGCGGGAGGACGTCTCTCTGCGACCCGCAGCAAAACAAACTGCTCGGGACTCAACTCAATAACTTCACTGTTGTGGCCTGCCTCAAGCACATCCTCGGAAAAAGCCGCCTGAATAAGCGCCGGACGACTGAACAACCCTTCTCTCTGGTTACGGGTGATCCCCTCCGAAGTTTCGACAGTCAACTCCAGCGCTTCTGCCGGGTCACTAAGATCCGCTGCGTTGAAAGCGATATCGCGAAGTCTTTCTACATCTGACAGAAGATCTGCAGAAGCATCACGATTGGCGATGCGGTCTTCTAGCTCAGCAGCCACTTCTTCAAAACTCACACTGCTGCCGTCTCGTCGATCCGTGACCAGAAGAAGGTGTGTACCCGCTTCGGTTTCGACAGGCCCAGATTGCTCACCCACGGCAAGAACCGCAATCGCCTCTTCCATGGGCTCAGGGAAGGTATCTCCGGCCGTGTAACCCAAATCACCTTCGTATTGTGACGACCCGATATCATCGGAGAATTCCGCGGCGGCATCAGCAAAACTCATACCTCCGCTCAGCGCGGCCTGTGCCGCAGCGATACGCTCCGCTCGCTCATCGTCATCACCTTCCACCAGTATGTGCGACACCCTCGCTTCCGTTGCCAGTTCAAATTCATCACGCACAAGCTCGAATTCCTCACGGACTCGGGACTCATCGACGTCCTTTCGGTAGCGATCTAAAGTTAACTCAAGGTATTCGAGCACGAGACTCTCTTCACTTTGAAAACGCTCTGCGTTGTCATCGTAGAATGCCTGTACATCAGTTTCACTGACGTCAACGGAAGCAATGAAGTCGATCAGCGGCATCGTGATGTATCGTACATCTCGTCCTTCCATAGCAATCGAAGAGGCAAGCTCTAGTTCCGCATCGGTAGCAAAGTCGCTACCTGCTAAACCCGCTCGCAACTGCCCAATTTCGATGTCTTCTGAGAGACGCTCCCGAAACAATGCCTGTGTAAAGCCTGCGCTCGCCAAAGCACTTTGAAACATATCGGGCGAAAACTGCCCGTCAATTTGGAACTGCTGCATGGACCCTATAATGTCGGCGAGCGCCTGGTCGGAAGTGTTCAAGCCCATATCGCCCGCGGCCTGCTTGATAATTTCCCGCTGTATTAAAGTTTCCAGAGCCTGCTGGCTCAACAGGGCCTGGTCAAGGAGTGCCGGGTCTGCGTCCTCGCCTAACATCGACAGCAACTGACGCTGCTGCACCGATAGCTCCTGCTGCAGAGCAAAGGGAGATATTTCCTCACCATTCACTTCGGCGACACCATTAGAGCCACCGCTGAACAGCAGTGATTCAATTCCAAAGATAGAAAACGAGATAACAATCAGTCCGATAATAACTTTGGCGACTGTTCCCTGAGCATTTGCCCGGATGTCCTGCAGCATTGATCTATTACCCTGAGGTGGTGGTGTACGGTATTAACTTACTGGCCTTTACGCACAAGGCGCACCAGAGGTGCGCCTTGAATGAACTCCCAAAAACCGCGGTTAAGACTTCGAGCTGATTTTGCTCGAGGGAATCTCAACCGCTGCCGGGGATCTTACGAGTTGACCGCGTCCTTCAGGGCTTTTCCAGCCTTGAATCCTGGTACGTTTGACGCTTTGATCTTGATTGTCTCACCGGTCTGGGGGTTGCGGCCATCCCGTGCTGCTCGGTGCTTTACAGAGAAAGTGCCAAAACCAACGAGTGATACTTGATCACCTTTCTTCAGAGTGTCCGTAATGCTGTCAACGACAGCATCAAGCGCACGCCCTGCATCTGATTTGTTGATATCGGCGGCAGACGCAATTGCGTCGATAAGGTCAGATTTGTTCACTAAGGTCCCCTTTTGAATTTTTTATCGCGAAAATCACGATATATCTTAAATGTAAGTAGTAACTCTTATTAGCAAATAGCAAGACGCTAATATAAGTATAGTAATTTTAAGCTGGGCCGCATTTTATCGCCATGAACTTCGACACACGTTTAGAACAACGGCAACTGTGCCACTGCGTACTATGGCTTATTCGACGATTTCAAAGCTGTGCTCCCAAGCCTGTAGAGACGCCTCTCACAGCTGCGAGACTGTATACCAGCGCCCTGAGATGGGTCAACCAAAGCCGCCCTAAATCAAACTTTTAATGGGTGTTTATGCGATTTTGGTCGCCGTCCCGCCCCTGCTCCGTCTGAGAATCTTCAGTCCCCGCTAGATACTCCTCATCACTCAAGGGTACCGGCGGACTCTCCAATGCGATGGCCAGCACTTCATCTATCCACTTCACGGCGAGAATTTCCAGGTCCTCTTTAATATTGTCTGGGACCTCCTGTAAATCGCGCTCGTTTTCTTTCGGAATGATGACCGTCTTTATACCTCCCCGCCTCGCCGCCAGGAGCTTCTCTTTGAGGCCACCGATGGGTAGAACCTCGCCACGAAGGGTGATTTCACCCGTCATCGCCACGTCAGCGCGCACGGGTATCTCTGTAGAGACAGACACCAGCGCGGTACACATTGCCACGCCGGCACTGGGGCCATCTTTTGGTGTGGCGCCTTCAGGCACGTGGATATGCATATCGTGATTATCGTGATAGCTGGCCGGTATGCCCAACAATTGCGAGCGACTGCGGACAACCGTGCTCGCGGCCTGAATAGACTCCTGCATCACGTCGCCCAAGGAGCCGGTCTTCACGTAGCGCCCTTTACCAGCGACTGCAGCAGTCTCGATAGTAAGCAATTCGCCACCTACGGAGGTCCATGCCAAGCCCGTCACCTGGCCGATCTTGTTCTCTTCCTCGGCAACACCGTAGTTGTACTTGCGCACGCCCAGCAGCGTTGAGAGCATCTCGGGCGTCACCTTGTCACCGTACTCGCTCTCTTTAAGAGTGATGGCTTTAACCATCTTTCGGCAGATCTTCGCTATCTCCCGCTCAAGAGCTCGTACACCCGCTTCCCGGGAGTAGTAACGGATTACATCAATTAGTGCGTCCTCGCCAATGCTCAGCTCATCGTCCTTCAGCCCGTTGCGTTTTATCTGCTTGGGGATGAGGTAGCGTTGCGCAATGTTGAGCTTTTCGTCCTCTGTGTATCCGGGAAGACGGATAACTTCCATACGATCCAGAAGAGGGCCGGGAATGTTCATGGTGTTCGAGGTACACACAAACATGACATCGGACAGGTCGTAGTCCACTTCAAGATAATGGTCGTTGAACTGATGGTTTTGTTCTGGATCCAGTACCTCTAACAGCGCCGAAGCAGGGTCGCCTCGATGATCCATGCCCATCTTGTCGATTTCATCCAGCAAAAACAGCGGATTACGGACGCCGGCCTTGGACATTTTTTGCAAAAGCTTACCGGGCATAGAGCCTATATAGGTTCGGCGATGACCACGAATCTCAGCCTCATCACGAACCCCACCGAGCGCCATGCGCACAAACTTACGATTCGTCGCACGCGCGATGGACTCTCCCAGAGAGGTTTTACCAACGCCCGGAGGGCCTACCAGACACAGTACAGGGCCTTTCACCTTACGAACGCGCTTTTGCACCGCAAGATATTCCAGTATTCGCTCTTTCACTTCTTCCAGACCGTAGTGGTCCGCATCCAAAATATCCGTGGCGCGTTTCAGGTCATGCTTCACCTTACTGCGCTTTGACCAGGGTACGCTTACCATCCAATCGATGTAGCTACGCAGCACCGACGCCTCTGCGGACATAGGGGACATCATCTTCAACTTGCCCAGCTCCGTCAGCGTCTTCTCTTTAGCTTCGTCGGGCATTTTCGCGTCAGCAATTTTTTGCTCGAGCTCGTCCGCCTCGTTAGGGGCTTCATCCATTTCCCCGAGTTCTTTCTGAATGGCCTTCATTTGCTCATTCAGGTAGTACTCGCGCTGGCTCTTTTCCATCTGCTTTTTGACGCGGCCACGGATACGCTTCTCAACCTGAAATACGTCAATCTCTGCTTCCATGAGGCCCATGAGGTATTCCAGGCGACCCTTCACCGAAGAGATTTCAAGGATTTTTTGTTTCTGGTCGAGCTCGACACCCATATGTGCGGCAATGGTGTCTGCGAGCCGTCCCGGCTCATCAATGCCTGTGAGCGACGTCAGCACCTCGGCGGGCACTTTCTTACTGAGGGTTACATATTTCTCGAAATTCGCTGAGGTGGTTCTCAACAGGCCCTCTGCTTCATCCTCGTCGGGCTCGTCGGCTTCAATCTCGCGGACACCGGCGACAGTGAACTCCTCATCGTCGTTCACAAAATCTACGGCGGCGCGGAAGCCACCTTCAACCAACACCTTGATCGTCCCGTCGGGCAACTTGAGAAGCTGCAGAATATTAGACACCGTTCCTACCTGATAGATGTCATCGGCTCGGGGATCGTCATCTGATGCGTTGCGCTGGGCTACCAGAAGCACCTGCTTATCATTCGCCATGGCGTGTTCGAGGGCTTCGATGGAGCGCTCTCTACCCACAAACAAGGGCAAAACCATGTGCGGGTACACCACGACATCGCGCAAGGGTAAAAGAGGAAGTTCTAGTACAGGGTGCTCGCCCATTGTGTTCTCCAGATGCAGCCAGAAATCGGGTCAGGGAAAAGCGCAGCCAGCCAACGGCTGTTAAACACCCGACCCCTTAATAGTGGGGTCTAACACGCTAAATACAAGTCTGTTGTGTGTCTGTTGTGCGTCCGTTGTGCGTCCGTTGTGCGTCCGTTGTGCGTCTACGCCGGCATTCAATTGAAGGCGCCGTCCATTCGACGGACACAACAGGGCCCTATTCTTCGGGACGGGCCCTATTCTTCGGGAACTGCCGCTCGTACAGGCTCGCTGCTCTGATAAACCAGTAGCGGCTCGGAATCTCCGCGAATAACTGATTCATCAACAACGACTTTGGCGACATCTTCACGCGAAGGGATGCTATACATGGTGTCCAGAAGTACGCCTTCTAGTATGGAACGCAGTCCGCGAGCACCGGTTTTACGCTCCATGGCCTTCTCTGCCACAGCACGGAGTCCGTCTTCACGAAAATCAATCTCTACATCTTCCATATCGAAAAGTTTGCTGTACTGCTTGGTCAGCGAGTTGCGCGGCTCGGTAAGGATTTGTACCAATGCGGGCACGTCGAGCTCCTCGAGCGTGGCAATCACTGGCAATCGCCCGACAAACTCGGGGATGAGGCCGTACTGGACGAGATCTTCTGGCTCGAGGTCGAACAGCACCTCGCCCACGTTGCGCTTGGCGTCCTTACTGTGGACTTCGGCGCCAAAGCCGATACCGCCCTTTTCAGATCGGTCGCGAATCACTTTATCGAGGCCAGCAAATGCGCCACCACAGATAAACAAAATGCTTGAGGTATCGACCTGCAAGAACTCCTGCTGAGGATGCTTGCGCCCGCCCTGAGGAGGAACCGAGGCCACGGTGCCCTCGATGAGCTTGAGCAGTGCCTGTTGCACGCCCTCGCCTGACACGTCTCGAGTGATAGACGGGTTGTCAGACTTGCGTGAAATCTTGTCAATTTCGTCGATGTAAACGATACCAACCTGTGCTTTTTCGACGTCGTAGTCGCATTTTTGCAGCAACTTCTGAATGATGTTCTCAACGTCCTCACCCACGTAACCCGCTTCGGTCAGAGTAGTTGCGTCAGCGATAGTGAAGGGTACGTCCAGGAGTCGAGCGAGCGTTTCGGCCAAGAGAGTTTTGCCTGAACCCGTCGGGCCGACCAGCAAAATATTACTCTTACCCAACTCAACATCATCGCCTTTTGACCCACCGTGACGAAGACGCTTGTAGTGGTTGTAAACGGCTACGGAGAGCACCTTCTTGGCGCGCTGCTGCCCAATGACGTACTCGTCGAGGATTGCGTTGATTTCTACAGGCACCGGAAGCTTTTCGTCGGCATCCTCGGCCGCGCTTTCCTGAACTTCTTCACGAATGATGTCGTTGCACAGATCGACGCACTCATCGCAAATAAATACGGACGGTCCTGCGATTAGCTTACGAACTTCATGCTGGCTCTTGCCGCAGAAGGAGCAATATAGAAGCTTGCCACCGTCATCTGTTCCGGATGAATCTTTACTCATTGGCTTACTTCGCCTCCCACGATACTGCCACCTGTTTTAGGTTGATGTTTTTCGCTTACTAATGCAAGTAGAAGGGCAATATCAGTGTTACAAAACAGGTTATGAATCACTCGCTGCTGCCAGCGCTCCGAGCAGTCACAACCTCATCTACCAGGCCGTACTCTTTACTTTGCTCGGCGTCCATGAAGCGATCACGCTCGGTATCGCGCTCGATCACCTCAAGAGGCTGCCCGGTGTGCTCAGCCATGAGTCGATTCAGCCGCTCTCGGATAATCAAAATTTCCTTCGCCTGGATATCGATATCCGTCGCTTGCCCCTGAGCACCACCGCTAGGTTGATGGATCATGGTTCGCGCATTCGGCAAGCAGTAACGCTTACCTTTAGTGCCACCAGAAAGCAGAAACGCTCCCATGGAAGCAGCCTGCCCCAGGCACATAGTGCTAATGTCCGGCTTGATGAACTGCATGGTGTCGTAGATAGACAAACCCGCCGTGACGGACCCGCCGGGTGAGTTGATATACACGTGGATATCTTTATCCGGGTTTTCAGACTCGAGGAACAGGAGCTGAGCGACGATCAGGTTGGCCATGTGATCTTCCACTTGGCCAACCACAAACACCACCCGCTCCTTTAGGAGGCGTGAGTAAATGTCGTAGGAACGCTCACCTCGCGAAGTCTGCTCAACCACCATGGGTACGAGACCCAGTGCCTGAACTGAGGGTGACATTCCTTCGATCTGATTTGACATGCTTTGTTGGCTCCTAAGCTTCTAAATGAACTACTGGTTAGCCTGTTGGCCCAGAGCAATGGCTTCCTGATAGGTACACTCAACGTCGCTAACCGCCGCTGACTCAAGAAGGCGCTCCACTACTTTATCTTCCAGTACTTTAGATTCTACGGCTGCAAGCTGCTCTTGGTTGCCAAAATACCAGTTAATTACTTCTTCCGGATCCTGATAAGTTGACGCGATCTCCTCGACGGCAGCGCGCAGCGCATCTTCATCAGCTTTGAGTTCGTAATGAGCAATGAGTTCCGCCAATACCAAACCAAGCTTTACACGCCGCGCAGCGTTTTCGGTGAACATGTCGTCAGGAAGGATAGATTTGAGATCCATACCTTCGGGAGCGGCGCCGCCAAACTGCTGAAACATTTGGTTACGAAGCGCGTCGGTCTCTTGAGAGATCAAGGCCGCGGGCACTTCCAGATCCCCGTAGGCTTCTACTACCGCATCCATGACCTGCTTTTTGACTCGGGCGTCAACAGCATTTCGAAGCTCCCGAGCCATGTTCTGCTCGACTTCAGTACGGAACTCAGCTTCGTCATCGCCCTCAAGACCATAGGCCGCATACAGCTCAGCATCTAGAGGCGCGAGCTGCATTTCTTCGACCTTGTTAACGGTCACTTTAAACTCCACGGCAGCGCCCTTCAGCTCCTCAGCGTGGTAATCATCGGGAAAGCTCAGCGACAGTACTTTTTCTTCGCCGGCGCTCATGCCCACAACACCGTCTTCGAACCCGGGAATCATCTGCCCGGAACCAAGCTCCAGGTCACTACCCTCAGCGCTACCGCCTTCAAAAGCTTCGCCATCGCGGGTGCCTTCGAAGTCGATGTTCACGCGATCTCCGTCTACCGCTGCACGCTCGGCGACTTCCCAGCTACCGCGCTGTTTACGAAAGACTTCAATAATGTTGTCTACATCGTCACCCGTTACTTCAGCAGTTGGCTTCTCAACGGGGTAATCCTTAAGTTCCACAACATCGACATCAGGAAACACTTCAAAAGTAGCGATGTACTCGAGATCTTTGCCCGCATCCATATTGCGAGGTTCGATGGTGGGCTGCCCCGCCGGCTTCAACTTCTCCTGGGTAACGGCCTCCTGAAAGCTTCGGCTCATCACTTCGCCAAGCACTTCCTGACGAACTCCCGGCCCAAAACGCTGACGCATCACCTTGAGTGGCACTTTACCGGGCCTAAACCCCGGTAGACGCACGTTTTTCACGGCCTGACGGAGACGTTCATCGACTTGCGAGTCGACAGTTTCGGCCGGTACTCCAACGGTCAGCCGGCGCTCCAGCTTGGACGTTGTTTCTATAGAAACCTGCATAATCTGGTGATCCCTTAAAACTCATTCTTTGGCGGGGCTTTGAACAAGCCCTTGATTGGTGCGGAAGGAGAGACTCGAACTCTCACGTCATAAGACACTGGTACCTAAAACCAGCGCGTCTACCAATTCCGCCACTCCCGCATAACTGACTGGGCATCTGAAGCCTATTTTGAGCATCAAAAAACCCGCAAAACATTGATATATCTAGATTTTTGTCGAAGGCAAGGCCGCTGCCGGGTGCCTCCGAGGGGCGCGATTTTGCCACAGCCGCTGCGCGGCAGCAACATACCTTTCAACTGGTTAGGCAGTCTGGGTCAAATTCGTAGCCTCCGGACAGCCAATCTCGCAATTCTGAGGCCGCCATAGTCTCACGAGAAGCTGCTAACGCCAGCGCGTGGCGCTCTGCATCGGTGATCATATTGAGAGGCGAGCGAGACAGCGGCATACAGGCCTCCACCATTTGCTGATCGGTCCCCGCCTCCTCAAGAACTCTATCACGCTCTGGAGCTCGCACACCGTAAAGCGCTGGCAGACTAGCCAGAGCAGGCAATGACAACGCTGGCTGGTTCATTGCATTACACCAGTGACTGCCAATAAGCCCACGCAACCCCTCTGCACGCCCCTGCAAAGGATCAACATATATGTGCGGAGACCGCGCGCGACTATCATTGACGGGATAGTTGTCCCAGATGGCGACGTTACCTTTGCAGCTGTCGCTGACGCACCTTATCGCTTCGGGCTCAAGGGAGTCAGAGCACACCTGGGGTCCGGTCCAGAACATTTCGAAGTCACCCTCAAGTTCACCATAAAGCTCTTCGAGATAATTACCGGGTCGAGCTCCAAAAATCTCGTCGAGAATCGGATCATCGCTGTAATAAGTCGGACATACGCGCAGCGCCAAATCTGCATCGCTCGACCAGTGACGCAGATCGTTGCAAATCTCTGCTTGCCTGGCGGCCAAGCTGTCGAGACTGCCCGGCATATCATCAAAAAGAATCGCTACACCGCTTACCCCCAAATCGACAACCTCACCAAGTTTCGATTTAAGTGCTTCTTTATTTGCGCCGCCGTAGTCCCGATAAAGCTCAAAGGGCGATAACCCAACATGGAACTCGAGCTGATTGCTAGCGCAGGCGTTCGCTAGTTCCAGCAAATGCATACGCTGAGAGTCCGGCCAGGAAAGATGCCAGGACTTTCGCAAGAACGCATCAGCCTTCGGGGCGTAGAGGTAGGCGTGAATCCCGATTGCAGGCAACCATTGCGCCATATGCAGGCGTGACTCAGATGACCAGGCTCTGCCGTAGAAACCCTCTATTACACCTAATGTTGGCTTATTTTCTTTCAAACCGGCGTTTTAGCTCCGTTTAGTTATTAAAAAAAGGTGGCGATATGCGCAAAAGAACTACTTTTAAGCGAACAAACTATGGAATATTTTTGTTTGTTGGCTTTACTATAGGGGTGACCCCATTTCCTCGCAGGAATGGTTTGTCACCGGAACAAACCCAATGTTCCGTAGTGAAGGATTAAGTTCCTTTATGTTTCACTCCTAATGGTCTTATTGGGCTCCTCTTGGAGCCCACTTTTTTGCACTGAATTCATTAAAATCAAAGATTTACATAAGATATCTAGAGATAGTCTGATATAAAATGGCCGCGTGCTCACCGAAAACTCACGCCTACTCACGCATAAAAAGGCGGGCCTAAAGTAAAGGTAAAGTGAATTCTAGATTACGGCTGGCCACTTGAGTACAAACGAACTACGTCTCGCTTACATTGTATGTGTGGGACGATCCGAGGTGAGCATGCCTGCAAGGTGCTCTTCGATTTTCGAATTGGCGGCAGCGTCCTGCTCAGAGAACTGCACGCCTATACCTGAGGTTCTGTTGCCTTGTGCTCCGCGCGGCGTAACCCAGACGACCTTACCAGCGATGGGGATCTTGTCGGGTTCCTCCATAAGCGTCAGCAGCATGAACACTTCATCGCCAATTTCGTAGCTTTTATTAGTGGGGACAAATAGCCCGCCATTTTTTATAAATGGCATATACGCTGAATAAAGGACCGCTTTGTCCTTTATGGTCAGAGAGAGTATTCCCTGATGGCCTGATGATTGTTCATTCATGATGCTAGAAACATGTGATGAGCAGACGTGAGTGTAGCATTGCGTTTACTGCTCCCATAGCCCGTTGAGGGTTGAAGTCGCGCTAAACCGAAGCAGATCGACATTGGGGTTGGTTCCACTTCTCTTCGCTGCGCGCAATCTACCGATATTATCCAGCGCCGCAAAGCCACGGAGCGCTTCGCCCGTTCGAAGCTCCTCTGTCGGTAATTCTCGCAGCCAACGCTGGAGCACTGTTTCGAGAACATCCAGAGCACCGTCAGGCTCCACCGCAGCAATTGCCTGCTCGAGACTTAAGGATTTTGCGCGCCTCTGGATCATCTCTTGGGCAGCGTGAAGAAGGCCAAGCAGAGCATCACGCTCCTCACCCTCCAACCGTTTTAGCGCCTCCAGGGGTCTACCACCACAAAGCTCAAGCATTGCTCTTACCCCTTCGGTACCGAGGTCGCTTTGCGACAATGAATCCGCCAACCAATCACTCGCGGTGGATATCGTTGGTGAGGGTAACTGCCAACGCTGACAGCGGGAACGTATCGTAGCCGGCAGGGGGTACCCGCGTGCAGAAACCAGAACGATGAAGGTCTCTGATGAAGGCTCTTCCAGGCATTTCAAAAATGCATTGAAGGCAGCAGTGGTCAGGGATTCTGCCGGAGATATCACGATCAGCTTGTACTGACCCAGGGTCGGCGTCGCGGTCGCAAAACGAATCACTTCCCGTATCGCGTTGATACCTATTGCTTTGCCCTCTTCAGCTGGCACCACACTGAGAAAATCTGGATGCGCCCCCGAGGCGCTCAGTGCGCAGGTCTTGCATTGACCACAGTTTCCTTCTGTACTCCTCTCACTACACAGTAGAAAACGCGCCAGGGCTAAGCCCAGGCGATTGCGGCCTGTGCCGGGTTGACCTTCCAGTAGCATGGCGTGCGGTAGGCGCTGTTTCTCAAAAAGCGTTGCAAAACTTTCCCAACTTGCTATGTGCCAGGGAAGACACCGGGATTGCGCTGGGGGAAGTACAAGTGGGGGCAATTCGGGCATTAAACTTCCACCAAGGGAGGGCAAGCAATGAGATCGTTGACGAGCGCCTGTAGGGCCTGCTCTACCTCGGGAAGCGTCGCCGATGCGTCAATAATCTGATAACGACCGCTGCTACTCCTAGCTCTGGCAAGGTAGGACTGTCTCACCCGCTCAAAAAAAGCGTGGTCCTCTAACTCAAAGCGATCCAGTGCTCCCCTACCCCGCGCTCGCGCGATGCCAACATCGGCTGGAACATCGAGTAACAGCGTCACATCGGGACGCAGCTCGCCCTGTACTAATTCTTCCAGGACTGCCACGGGCTCATTGCCCATCTGTCTGCCTGCGCCCTGATAAGCGTAGGTCGCGTCTGTGAAGCGATCGCAGAGCACCCACTGCCCGCGCTTCAGTGCCGGAAGAATGCACTCGGCCAGGTGCTGGGCACGCGCTGCAAACATCATCAGCAACTCTGCAGTGCGATCAATATCCGTATCCGAGGGAGCAAGCAGAGTCTCACGCAGCTGCTCCCCCAACTGGGTTCCGCCGGGCTCTCGCGTGCATACGAGGTCGATGTTCGCCTCTTGCAGTCGCTGGGTGATGAAGGACATCGCTGTGCTTTTACCAGCGCCCTCGCCACCTTCCAGAGTAATAAATAGTCCTCGTTGACTCACTGCTCACTGCCCTTGGGTGCCGAACGATAGTTGGCGCGTCGTGATAATTGAAATTCGCGCACAGCCGCCTGATGCTCTTCCAGTGTGGCGCTGAACTTATGACTGCCGTCACCTCGTGCTACAAAGTAAAGCGCGTCGCCCTCCTGGGGATCTACGGCTGCCATAAGCGCTGCTCTTCCGGGTAAGGCAATTGGCCCGGGAGGAAGACCGTGGTGCCGATAGCTATTGTAGGCATTACTTTCGTCGCTCAGGTGTTTGCGTTGCAGATTACCCTGAAACGTACTGCCAAGCCCGTAAATCACGGTTGGGTCTGTCTGCAGGCGCATCCCGAGCCGTAATCGACGAACAAAAACACCGCCAATCGTTGGACGCTCCGCCGCCAATCCGGTTTCTTTTTCGATGATGGAGGCCATTATCAACGCTTCGTAAGGATCAGCATAAGGCAGGTCTGACTGGCGTTGATTCCAAACCTCAGCCAGAGTCTCCTCCATCATGCGGTGCGCCTCCGTCAGCACGGCAAGGTCACTATCGCCTCTTTCATACTGATAGGTTTCTGGTAAGAAATAGCCTTCGGCTACTGTTTTGGGGGATACCAGGGCTCGCAATTGTGGGTCATCGGTTTGCTCAAGCACGGAGGTTATCCCGTCGCTATTTCGGATTAGCTCCAAAGCATCTTTAAGCGTTATTCCCTCGGGCAAGGTCACGAGATAACGAACAGTGTCACCGCTTTGCAGCAGGGCGAGAAGGCCTTTGGGAGTAGTGCCTGCTTCCAGACGATATTCACCCAACAGAATACGACTGTCAGCGCCCAGAAAACGGCCAGACCAATTGAACAAGCGCTCTTGCTTCAATACCCCTGCGTCAGAAAGGCGACGGGACAAGCGACTCAAACTATCCCCCCGCTCCACATAAACCAGCATACCGTCTTCGGGAACATTCAGAGGACTCTCCCACCAGCCGACTACCCAGCGCAAAGCGATGAAAACGCTGAGCAAAATAGCGCCAGCGCCGATGCCTACATAGCGCAGCATTGCCGGGCCTCCTCGTAATAGGTGGACTGCAACCGGTCGAGCACCTCCCTGGGGTCGAAGACCCTATCCTCCCAGCGCGCAACAAGACGAATGCCCATAATACTGTTACACAGAAACATCCCGTCCGCAGAGGACAAGTCCTGATGCCTAAGGGGAACTTCGCTGGCTGACAGCCCCATGCGCCCCGCCAAGCTCTCAATAATAAGCCGCCGTCGAGTCCCCAAAACACCACTGCGGTCACACGGCGATGTGAGTAACTCATTGCCCTTAAGAACAAACAAGTTGGCGTTACTGGAGCATTGATAAACAGCCCCAGCGTTACAAAGCACGACATCATCAACGCACCGCTCCTTAGCCTCAGCGGCAGCCAGGACCTGCTCCAGACGATTACAGTGTTTGATGCCCGCTAACAGCGGCTGGTCCCCCATAACAATTGACGATGTCGATATGCTCGCTGCAGACAGCGGCACGAAGGGATCTCTGGTTAATGCACTATGGGTCGCAGTAACTCTGGCGCAAGCCTTCATGGATGGCGCATAGCCCCGTTCGCCTGAGCCTCGACTTACGGTGATGCGCAGCACGCCGGCGGTGGTATGAGAGCGCTGGGCTCCATCCTCGATGGCTTGTCTGACGTCCTGCATATTCACTTCAATGCCAAGCCGCCGGGCGCCGAGCGCCATTCGCTCTTCGTGCAAATCGCGCCAAAGTGCTACGCCATTTACCACGAGTAGTGTTTCGAAAACCCCATCGCCATACAGAAAAGCTCGGTCGGTAGCGGGCACCGACGGGGAATAGTTCTCCGGCCCTATCGGGTCCAAGGGAGTACCTAAACGCGTCCGAAAATCAGCGAACCGTTGGTGCCACCAAAGCCAAAGGAGTTAGAGAGACTATGGGTAATAGTCATCTCGCGTGCCGTGTGTGGCACGTAGTCCAGGACGCAGCCCTCGCCGGGCTTATCCAGATTAATAGTCGGAGGCGCCACCTGGTCACGAATAGCCAGCACCGCGAATACGGCTTCTACCGCTCCCGCTGCGCCCAACAGGTGTCCGATCATCGACTTGGTCGAACTCACAGCAACTGTAGAGGCCGAGGTGCCAAACACTGACTCAACAGCTCTGCTTTCAGCGACGTCGCCGGCGAGCGTCGACGTGCCGTGCGCGTTTACATACTCGATGACGCTCGGATCAATTTCTGCATCGAGTAACGCGTTACGCATAGCGTCCGCAGCGCCCCGTCCGTCTTCGGGGGGTAAAGTCATGTGGTAGGCGTCGCCACTCATACCAAAGCCACTCAGCTCGGCAAAAATCTGTGCCCCCCGAGCTTTCGCGCTTTCGTATTCTTCAAGAAACATCATGCCCGCGCCATCACCCAGCACAAAGCCATCGCGGTCGGCGTCCCAGGGCCTGGAAGCAGCCTCAGGATCGTCATTGCGCGTAGATAGTGCCCGCGCAGCAGCAAATCCACCTAAGCCTACTTTCGTCGTTGCCATTTCAGCGCCACCGGCCAGCATAGCGTCGGCGTCACCTTGGGCAATCATTCGCGCTGCAAGCCCGATGTTATGCGTACCGCTTGTGCATGCCGTGACTATCGCAATATTCGGTCCGCGCATGCCGTAACGTACAGACAAGTTGCCCGAGATCATATTGATGATGGAGCCGGGTACAAAAAATGGCGATATGCGTCGGGGACCACTGCTGTTAACAATTTCTGAATTTTTCTCGATCTGCCCAATGCCGCCAATACCTGAGCCTATGGCGCAGCCGACGCGCCCCGCATTCTCTTCAGTGACGGTAAACCCCGAGTGCTCTATTGCCTGAATGCCTGCCGCCATGCCGTACTGCACAAAGGTGTCCATTTTTCGAGCGTCTTTGGCTGAAAGATACGTCTCGATGTCAAAATCCCTGACGCTGGAACTAAAGCGCGTGCTGTAGGCATCAACATCGAAGGTTTCGATGGGAGCGGCGCCACTGCGCCCGGCCAATATGGATGCCCAGCTCGATTCAACGTCGTGACCCACGGGAGTGACCAACCCCATTCCCGTGACAACTACGCGTCTTCCCTTCACTATCTTTCTCCCTTCACTATCGGTCCAGTGCGCGATTTTTTATGCGATTCACTGTCAACTTATGGCGCTCATACAAACAGAAAAGCCGTGATACCTGTCGGTAGTCACGGCTCTCATTGTGCTACAAGCGCGGAAACGCGCTCGTAGTGCCCTCAGGAGAGGTGCTCGTTGATGTAATCAATAGCCAGCTTCACTGTTGTAATCTTTTCGGCTTCTTCATCAGGGATTTCGGTTTCGAATTCCTCTTCGAGCGCCATTACCAGCTCTACTGTGTCAAGCGAGTCTGCTCCGAGGTCCTCTACGAACGAAGCCTCCGTCTGTACTTCTTCTTCTTTGACGCCGAGCTGCTCAGCGACGATTTTTTTTACGCGTTCTTCAATGCTGCTCATGATCCTCGAATACTCCTGCTAAAGGAAAACTTACATTACCAATGATATCGGGCAGGTGCGAAGTCTACCGGTTTTTTACTATCTGGCATACACCTTCCCCAAAACATTAGGCCATGTACATACCGCCGTTTATGTGAATTGTTTCACCCGTTATATACGCTGCCGAGTCACTGCACAAAAATGCGACCAGAGCACCGATTTCTTTTGCATCCCCCAAACGTGCCAGAGGTATTTGAGACAGCATTGCATCGCGTTGATCATCGCTCAGCGCTGCTGTCATGTCAGTGTCGATAAATCCCGGCGCTACTGCATTTACCGTGACGTTTCGTGCACCAATTTCTCGAGCCAATGCGCGGGAAAAGCCCTCTGCGCCAGCCTTGCTCGCCGCATAGTTACTTTGGCCGGCATTGCCCATAGACCCAACAACCGATGTGATATTCACTATGCGGCCCCAGCGCGCTTTGGTCATACCCCGAAGCGCTGCTTTAGAGGTCTTGAACAAGGCAGTCAGGTTTGTATCCATGACTCCTTGCCATTCGTCGTCCTTCATTCGCATCAAAATATTATCGCGAGTAATACCTGCGTTATTCACGAGGATCAGAGGGGCGCCAAAGCGTTCGTTAATGGCGGCAAGCACTGTAGCGACGCTTTCGGGGTCTGCAACGTCGAGACGCATGCCCGCGCCTCCAGTGGCACTCAGACGATCATCAATGGCTTGCGCCCCCGCGTCGCTTGTCGCTGTACCTATGACCGTATGGCCCACGGCCGCCAAAGCATCGGCTATGGCTTGGCCGATCCCGCGACTGGCGCCTGTTACGAGGGCAACGCGCGACTCGCTGCCTTGAGATGCTTCGGACATAGTCTTTCCCCAGCGTTTCTTAAGTTAACCAGCCAGCTCAGAAACCGCAGACAGCAGATCATCCGGAGCTTCCAAATAAACACAGCTAGCGCTTTTGTCTATGCGTCTTAACAGGCCGCCCAAAACCTTGCCTGCTCCGCACTCTGCAAATTGTACAGCGCCCATGGACTGCAAAGTTGCAACGCACGACGTCCAACGTACGGGGGCAGAGATTTGCTGTACCAACAAATCGCGGATGTTCTCCGGATCTGTTTCGGTTTGCGCGTGCACGTTGTGCACGACTGGAATTTCTGGCGTAGCTATCGAGATCCCCTGCAACACTTCAGCAAGTTTTTCACCCGCGGGCAGCATCAAGGCCGTATGGAAAGGTGCGCTGACAGGCAGAGGCATAGCTCGCTTTGCTCCGGCAGCTTTAAGTGCCGTAATTGCGGCATCTACCGCTGCACTGTGGCCAGCGATAACCACCTGGCCCGGAGCATTAAAATTAACCGCTTGCACCACACCACTGTCGCCACCAGATACGTCTTCGCAGATTGCAGTAACTTGCGCATCGTCCAGCCCCAGAATCGCGGCCATCGCGCCAACACCAACCGGAACCGCTGTTTGCATGAAACGCCCGCGCTCACGCACTAGTGAGACCGCATCGCTCAAGCTGATGGCTCCGGCACAGCACAGAGCAGAAAACTCTCCAAGGCTATGGCCCGCCATTGCCGTCGGTCGAGCACCGCCCTTGGCCTCCCAGACTCGCCATAGCGCGACGGATGCAGTGAGCAAGGCTGGCTGTGTGAACTCGGTTAGATTGAGTTGCTCGGAATCGCCGCTGCTGACCAAGGCGTGAAGATCAAAGCCCAGCGCATCTGAAGCTTCTTCAAACACCTGCGCCGCTTCGGCAAACTGCACCGTTGCATCGGCGAGCATGCCGATACGCTGACTGCCCTGACCAGGAAACAAAAACGCGAGATCTTGACTCATGGTTTACCTCCAAGGATGCCGGGCAGCTGACGTCCACGGCATTACACAGGTCTAGCAACGAATACGGCACCCCGTTCAAACCAGCCGACTCATTAGTCGTGCTGTGCTTGTCCAAAGGTGCCGCTGTAAAGCTACTTGCATGCCAGGCCAAAGTGAGCCTGACCTGGTTATCAAAACAGGTGACTTAGTCGTCAGAGCCTGTTTCAACCACTTTCTTGCCGCGGTAGAAACCGTCAGCAGTCACGTGGTGGCGACGATGTGTCTCGCCAGTTGTCTGATCAACGTTCAACGTTGGTCCACTCAGCGAGTCGTGCGAACGACGCATACCACGCCGCGAACGGGTCTTTTTACTCTTCTGAACAGCCATGAGCTATTTCTCCTTCGTGTCGTCGTTATTCAATAACGAAGACAAAACACTAAAAGGGTTTTCCGACACTTCCCCGGACAACCCCAGTTCTTGATCTTCTGACCGGACCTGCCGATCACTCTTCGGTGGCTCGCACTCACCATCTGGGTGGTAAGCCACCACTGGTAAGGCCAGCGCCAATTCTTCCTCAGCCAACTTCCACAGATCCACTTCATCAACCGCGATAAGTGGCTCCAGGCCTGCTGATAGCTGCTTCGCCTGCTCGTCGCCCGGTACGATCCCCAAGTGACTATTCCCTGACAACTCGCAAACCACCGGCTGCAGGCAGCGCTGACATTCCAGCACGACCTTGCCCTGCATTTGCACGGCGGCAAACTGCTGCCCGTCGTCGTTTTCTCCGAACTCTACGACCACCGCAATCGCTGGCGAAGCCGGGTCCAGCAACTCCGCAAACTGCGGGATTTGCTTGGCTCCGAGGCTTCCCTCATAACGCGCCGACCGGGTCACTGCTTTTCGGATATTGACCGTATTCGGGAGGGGGGCTGCCAACATGGCGGCGCACTATAGTGATCGCCCCCTCACTTGTCAAAAAAATCTTTACAATCCCGAGCGTTAGCTAAACCATAGCTCCATGGAACCTTCTCAGAGTACGACCCTGATCCTCGCATCCACCTCGCTGTATCGGCGGCGTCTTTTGGAGCGCCTTGCTATCCCCTTTAGCTGCGTGGACCCAGAAACTGATGAAACAGCGGATAAAGATGAATCCCCAGAAGCACTAGCGCGGCGCCTCGGGGATGCAAAGGCACTCGCAGTATCGAATATGTACCCCGATGCCATCGTCATCGGGAGTGATCAGGTTGCAGCGCGATCTACACAGCGCATGGGCAAGCCTGGAAGCGTGCCAGCAGCAGAGGCTCAACTGCGACTCTGTAGCGGCCAGACGATACATTTCTTTACTGCGGTGAGTTTCGCACGGAACGGGCATGTGGTGGCCCAACGATGCGTCCCCACCACGGTGAGGTTCAGAGAGCTCTCAGCCGCCGAGATTTCCGACTACGTTCAACGAGAGCAGCCCCTGGATTGCGCAGGAAGCTTCCGCTGGGAAGGACTGGGGATTTGTTTGTTCACATCGCTAGAAAGTGATGACCCTACTGCTTTGGAGGGGCTACCATTAATCGCGACCTGCGACGAGCTGAAAAAGCTAGAAATAAATCCATTAAAAACATCTATTTAGAGAGCTTTGTTAATACCATATCAAGCTCAGAATCTAGCGGAGCATTGAGCTCGTAACGCTGATCATTGAGCACAAAAGACAGCGATTCTGCGTGCAAAAACAATCGTCTAAGCTGCAATTTCTGCGCTAAGCCTTCGCTGCGTGCACTTTGATACTTGCCATCGCCAAGCAGGGTGTGCCCGGCATGCAAAGCGTGAACACGGATTTGATGTGTTCTTCCCGTCAGAGGTCGCGCCTGAACCAAGGTGGCATCGGCGAAACTGTCCCGTATCCTGAACTCTGTCGCCGAAGGTTTCCCTTCCTTGGAAACTTTCACCTGCCGCTCCCCGGACTTTCGCTCAAAGCGCTGGAGAGGTGCTTCCACCAAGCGCAAATGCCGCGGCCAGGCCCCCTCGACCAGAGCAAGGTAGCGTTTATCTATTTCCCCCTGGCGTCTCAGCAGCTCATGCAAGGCCCGCAAGGCAGCAGGCTTCTTGGCTATCATAATGAGGCCCGAGGTTTCTCGATCAAGGCGATGCACCAGCTCCAGAAACCGAGCCTCCGGACGCATCGTACGCAGGGTCTCGATTAAACCAAATTGCAGACCACTACCTCCATGCACCGCAATTCCCGATGGTTTGTTGATCGCTAATAAATGCTCATCCTCGAATACGATGCGCGAAGCAAGGCGCTCCTGCCACCCACTTGGCGCTACGCCCGGCTCCCGGGGCTCAGGAGCGGATAGCGGCGGCAAACGCACCACATCCCCCAGCAACAAGCGTCTATCGGGCTTGACCCGCCCCTTGTTAACCCGAATCTCACCCTTGCGCATAGCGCGATACAGCCGGGTCTTGGGAATCGCCGGGCACTCTCGAAGCACAAAGTTATCGAGACGCTGCCCCTCCCCCCTTTCATCAACGGTTAGAAAGCGCACAGCAGTCACGTCGTGAGCTCCCGTAAGCGTTTGGAAAGATTGAGCATTAGTTAATTCAACGTCCTTCTTTTATTTGAGCAGAAGCAAGCTTGCTGCTAGTATGCCGCGCGAGCAACGGATTTGACGCAACAACCTTTCCCGACACGCCCTTCTATCAGCTGACTCAATCAGCTGGCTCATTGACCGTTTCACTCGGTGAGTCATTAGCTGGTCCTTGGCTAGAACAAGCGTTGGAGAAAGGCACTTGATTACCGCCAAGAGAATCCACTGCCGGAATTATACGATGCTGCGCAAGCATGAGACGAATTACCGCTTGCACAGCCCTTATTGAGAAGAAAACAAAGAGTTTACAGAAGGCTTTTTGCTGAGCTCACAGTCCTAAAGAGCGGACCGTTTTTACAAACGGATACTGGATGAGGCACCGGAGTAACGGGAGCCGTCCATGAGGTACTCAAAGGGGACTTACAGCCCGACGGTTACACGGGCTGGGAAAGAAACGTTCCCGAGGACGAAGCGAGGCAAGAAGCGCCCGATTGCAACACCAAAGAGACAGGGTTGCCGGGGCAAGACCAGAATTAGCGCTGAGCGGCAGCAAACGCAGGCCGTTTGGAGATAACAACTAGTGCAGTAAAACCGCCGTCCTACGGCTTGGCCTTTACTGCAGCGCACGGAGAGAGTTCGCGGGTTTACGATGTCGTAAACAGGCAACTCACAAGTACGCACTGGCATGCGCCGGCTAAACCCCACGAGAGGTTTAGTTAGACATGAAGAAAATGCTTATCAATGCTACGCACGCGGAAGAAATGCGCGTAGCACTCGTCGATGGCCAGAAGCTTTACGATCTGGATATCGAAAACAGAACCCGCCTGCAAAAGAAAGCTAACATCTACGTTGGCAAAATCACCCGAGTAGAGCCCAGTCTGGAAGCGGCGTTTGTCGATTTCGGCGCGGAACGTCACGGCTTCCTGTCAGTCAAGGAAATCGCCCGGGAGTACTTTTATCGCAACCCAAAAGACATAGACGGGAAGTTTTCGATTCGGGATGTGGTCAAGGAAGGCACTCGACTGATAGTTCAGGTCGATAAAGAAGAACGCGGCAATAAAGGCGCTGCACTAACAACGTTTATCAGTCTGCCCGGGCGTTACATGGTGCTTATGCCCAACAACCCCCGCGCCGGCGGCATCTCCCGTCGCATTGAAGGTGACGATCGAGCCGAATTGCGCGAAGCGCTGAGCGCGCTCGACATCCCGGATGGCATGGGTGTCATCATCCGCACCGCTGGTGTGGGACGCTCAGCTGAGGAGCTCCAATGGGATTTGAACTACCTTCTGCAACTGTGGGAGGCCGTGAGCAAAGCAGGCGAAGAGAACCGATCTCCGGTTCTGCTTTACCAGGAAAGCAACGTCATCATTCGTGCTGTGCGCGACTATCTCCGCGATGATGTAGACCAGGTTCTCATCGATTCTCCGGACGCCTTCAAGCAGGCCATGGACTTCGTGAGCATGGTGATGCCCAAGTACCAGCAGCGCATCAAGCTTTACGAAGACAACATACCCCTCTTCAATCGATTCCAGATTGAGAGCCAGATTGAATCTGCCTTCCAACGGGAAGTGAGATTGCCCTCCGGCGGCTCTATTGTTATCGACCCGACAGAGGCACTGATCTCCATCGATATCAACTCGGCCCGCGCCACCAAGGGCGTGAACATCGAAGAGACCGCGCTTCAAACTAACCTTGAAGCTGCCGACGAAGTCGCCAGACAGCTGCGACTCCGAGATATGGGTGGGCTCGTTGTTATCGATTTCATCGATATGCTCGCGGCGCGCAATCAGCGCGCGGTTGAGAACCGCATGCGTGACGCTTTGGCCATTGATCGTGCGCGTGTACAAGTAGGACGGATCTCGCGTTTTGGACTGCTCGAAATGTCCCGTCAGCGTTTGCGGCCCTCCCTGGGCGAGACCAGTGCCATTGTGTGCCCACGCTGCACAGGACAAGGCAGTATTCGGGACACCAAGTCCCTGTCCTTATCGATTCTTCGTCTTCTTGAAGAGGAAGCCATCAAAGATCGTAGCGCTGAAGTCCGCGCCATCGTGCCCGTTGATGTGGCCGCCTATCTTCTCAACGAAAAACGCGTTGCGCTAAGCGAAATCGAATCTCTGACGCGAGTTCGCGTACTGGTTATCCCTAATCCAAATCTCGAAACACCGCACTTTGAAGTGACACGCCTGCGTGACGATGAAGTCGATGGAGATCAGCAAACCAGCTACAAAGTCGACATTGCAGTGCCCGATGCAGACAGCATTTCTGATTCCCACGACAACAGCCTCCCCAGCCAGGAAGCGCTGGTACAAACCATCGCGCCGACCGCAGCCCCTGCCCCTGTAGAGGCCGCTGAAGTCGAGGCCCCTGCACCGGTCGCAGCTGCCGCAGCGACAGCAGCGGTAGCCGGAGCGGCTGTTGCCGCAAAACCCGGTTTGGCTCAGCGTCTTTGGGTAAGCTTCTTTGGTGATCCCAACGCGGAGTCAGAGGAAGCTACAGCCGAGGCTCAGAAAGAGACAGCAAGTCCTGAAATCGAGACTCAGAAGACCGATAGCGAAACATCTGAAGATGATCGACCTAAGCGCAACCGAGGCCGTCGTCGCCGAGGCGGTCAGGGCCGTAACCAAAACCGCAGCGGTGGGACTCAAGAGCAAAACTCAGAAGCCACTAGCACCGAAGCAACAGCCGAAGTCGTCGACGCAAATGCGGACGTTTCCTCGGATAGCGAAGGTAACGAAAAGTCAGAAGATGGTACTCGCCGTCGCCGCCGTCGCCGTTCTCGCGGAGGCCGCCGCGCAGGAACCGAGAATCAAGAGAGCACAGGCGATAACACCACGACCGAGACTGG
Source organism: Congregibacter sp. (assembly GCF_045107095.1). GTDB lineage: Bacteria > Pseudomonadota > Gammaproteobacteria > Pseudomonadales > Halieaceae > Congregibacter. Next base: position 27,833 of record NZ_JBGCFU010000074.1, read on the forward strand.
CGAAGCGGACGATGCAAGCACAGTGGACGGTGAAGGTGATACAGACTCTACTGATAACTCTAAACCCAGGAAGCGTCCGAGTGACCAGCGTCGCGGGGAACCTCGCCGCCGTCGTCGTCGCCCTGTAGCCGCGGCAACGGATACAACAGAAGGAGCCGTCGCAGCTGCAACAGGTGCTACCGCCACTGATCCTTCGGGCGAAGAATTCGCGACAACTGCGGCAGCGGAGGCGGCTGATGAAGCTGTTTCTACATCCAAGGTTTCCGCCGGTACGGTCGCGGACTCAAGTGCGGCTGTAGGCATGGAAGAACATGTCGCAAGCATCACAGAAGCTGACACGGACGCGGCATCTGAAGCGAAAACCTCCGATGAAGCGATCGCTCAAACTCAACTGGATCGCGATGACAGCAGTCACGCAGCAGCATCCCCCGAC
>NZ_JBGCFU010000075.1:0-42756 GCF_045107095.1 Congregibacter sp.
AGAAGGTAGTTCTTTAATGCTGGGTAGTTCTCGCGGATCCATTCACAGGCCACGAAAGTCGCTCGGCTGGTCATGTTCTGCCCCGCCGCGTCACCCGTACTGTAGTCAAAGCGCGTGTACACAAAATTGTGCGCGCAGTAGTGTTCGATCTCGTCGAGCTTACCTACAGATGTCGTGCTTTCTGCGACGGTCTTAATCTGTGGAAAGTTCTCTACCAGCCATTGTTCAAAGTCCCGCGCATCCCGGGAATTACGAAATACAAAGCAGGGCGCGCGTTGCATAGCTTGACCGACAACGGTGGTCATAACTCCGCCAGCCTCACGAATAACTTTCATGCCGCGGTTATAGCTCGCCAACATCGTGCCTTCGACGGTTGCCATAGGGACATAAAATTCTCCCTGGGCGTGTTCACCGTTCACGAGAAGTGGCCCGGCCACGCCGATGGGGACCTGAACAACACCAAACATGTTTTCGATGTTGCCAGCCATTTCCTGTGGATCGAAAGAAAACTGTTTTGTGTGATCGAGCTCGGCGCCGGTGGTTTCTTCGATGAACCGCTGTCGCTGGCCAATGATGTCTGCGCTGTAGTCGTCTGCGCCATCTCTGGGGATGGATTTGCTCATAGTCGTAACTCCTTGAGAAAGGCGGCTAAACTACGGTTTCACAGCGCTTGCGTCAAACGTAGCGCCCAGTTTGCGAAAGATTCGCCTGCGCGGGGACGAGGGGTTTTTCTAAATGATAAGTGAGGTTGTCAGAGTGATCTATTCTTGCCGAAGAAGCATTGGTTGGCGCTGTGTGAGTGTGCTCGGATTCATGCTTCTGCCAACAGTGGCGCTGGCTCAGAGTGTTGAGGATGCCTTGTCTCAGGACTCGCCCTTTGACGCGGAGTATCCTGCATCGGTAGTGGAACTCAGCATCGGCAGTGAGGGGTCGCGTATGCCCGCTCACATGTATCTTGCCGCTGGGCCCGGCCCCCATCCCACAGTGGTGTTATTGCATGGCCTGCCGGGAAATGAGCGCAATCTCGATGTCGCGCAGGCTCTGCGCCGTTTCGGTTTTAACACCTTGTATTTTCATTATCGCGGCGCCTGGGGTGCCGAGGGGGAGTACCGATTTAGTCAGCTGCCCGAAGATGTGCTTGCAGTGTTGGAGTTTCTTCGCAACGAGGAGCAATCTCAAGGTTTGCGTGTTGATCGGGATGCACTGTCGATCCTCGGGCATTCCTTGGGGGGTTATGCGGCGCTTGCCAGCGGCGCAAGGGACGACGAGCTGCGTTGTGTGATCGCTCTGTCACCGGCGAATCTTGGACTTTGGCAGTCTGACGTTGAAAAGGGTGGTGGTGGCACAAGTATGCGACTAAAAGCTTACGCGGATGAACTCTTCATGCTGGAGGGTTTCACCGGAGAGCGTTTGGAAGAGGAGCTGGCTTTTGGTGATGCTTCGCTGTGGGATACGCGAGGCTTTGGTGCAGGTTTGCTGGGCAAGTCCGTGTTGATGATAGTGGGAGAGCAAGATGATGTAACGCCGGCTGCAACGATGTTTGAGCCGGTCGTTGCCGCGTACGATGCCGTAGACGGACTCGATCTCTCAGCAAAAGTGATCACTGGTGACCACTCCTTTTCATGGAGTCGTATTGAACTGACTCGAGAGGTTTTAACGTGGTCTGACTCCCATTGCCGCGCTTCTCACTGAACGCAGTTAATACACCGGAAAATCAGGAAGGAAGCAGCATTGCGCAGCGCTGTCTAAAGCGCCGTATCTTGCGTTGAGTTTTGCGTCTCGCAAAGAAGCCAGACCAGGTAGATAGTGGAATAAGCTCGGCGTTACCGATGCCATCGACCAGCATTACCCGATAGCCGGCATCCTCTTTGACCGCGACGATATTGTGCGGAAGTAGGTCACGACTGAGGATGCGGAGGTCTCCTACCGCGGTGACAAATTCCTCTATTCCTGCGTCTAGCTCAGGGCTCGTGCCATGGACGAGGATTTGTTCCAGATTCTTTGGCCAACTCCCGTCGGCATTTCGCATAAGCTGAGTGACAATCCCTACACCCATGTCAGTTTCTTCGGTGCCGTGGTAACGAGGGACATAACGCCACAGGGTCTCGCTCGCTCGGGTCAGCAGTTCACGGTAAGCCTTTATCTCTTTTCGTTGATCGTCGAGAAAACGCGCCGGTAAGTGCCGCTTGAAGTCTTTGCGCAGAATCTTGCGGGCCGCCCCGGTACGATCAGGACGAAGTACCTTTACACAGCGGTTCGCGTGTTCGGGGTGCTGAAAGCAGTAACGCGTGCCGCCCACAAAGAGAGGCCGTGAGTGTTTGAGTTTGAGCATGTTTCAGTAATGATTTTGAGTGCAGAGCACAGTTTACCGTAGCTGTGGTCTTTCTCGGGATTTTTTGACTGACGGCCGCTGACATCGCATAGTAGCGGCGCTTCTTTTTGGAATGCTTCATGAGTTCGTTTCGAGTCCCGTTTCCCGCGCTGCTTCTTGTGCTCGCGATAGTGCTTTTGCCTATCGGACGCCTGATGGAATTCCCCATGGCTGCTTTGGCCCTCGTGGGAATGTTTTGGGTTTTCCGCACAGAAGGACTGCGTCGAGCGAGTCATATCTGGATCTTGCTAGGCCTTGTAGCCGCGTTTGCCGTGCCCATGATTTTGGCGCTTCCAGATTCCATCGCCCTCGAAAAAGCCTCCCTCACGACCGCGGGAACCATCCGCTACGCGATGTCCTGCACAGCGCTGCTTGCCTGGTACCAATGCTATAGCGAGCAGCCCGCCGATCGGGACAAGCTGCTCAACTGGTTTGGGTGCGTAGTGGCTGTGTTACTGATCCTCTGGTGCCTCGACGGGCTGTTACAGTTTGTTACTGGTCGTAATGTGCTTGGCTATGGCGTAGGGGAGGGCTACATCAATGGCGTGTTCGGGGATGATGATAACGTTAAGTTCGGAGTGGCCGTGGCATTCCTTATGCCTATCGGCTTGGTGCATGCCCTCCGGAGCTGGCCGCGGTTAGTGGCGGGGGCGTTCCTGCTGCTAGTGCTTGCCTTGATTGCGCTGTCGGGGAAACGCGCGGCGTGGATCAGTGCTGGTGTGGAGTTGGCGGCTTTGGGGTTTTACTACTTCGCCCGAGGACGACTGAGCCTCTTGAAAGTCGCCAGCGTTCTAACTGTTGCGACGCTCGCTCTGATCTTTGCTTATCAGTCGAGTGACTGGGTCCAAAAACGGAGCGTTGTGATCGTCAGTGCTCTAGATGAGCCGAGTTATGCGTCGGTCAATCTTGCAACGGGTTTACGCTTGCCCATATGGCAAACAGCCTTGGCGGTGGGCAAGGAACACTGGGTTAATGGGGTGGGGCCCCGCGGGTTCCGCTACGCCTATGCCGAGTTCGCGGCGGAGGGAGACCGTTGGGCACGCCCTGCGGGGGAGGCAGGTGGTGCCAAGGCATCTCACGCTCACCAGTTACTGCTCGAGTTGTGGGCGGAAACGGGTGTGATTGGTTTAGTCGGTTATGCACTGTTCGTGTCTCTACTCTGGATGGCCTGGCAGCGAGGGGACATGCAGGCGCGATCAAGAGCGCTACCCTACGCCGTTACCTTGGTAGGGGTGTTGTTCCCTCTGAACACTCATCTCGCTTGGTATTCCTCCTGGCACGCAATGTTGCTCTGGTTGTTTATTGGCCTCTATTTGCTGGCCTTGAGCTATCGGGCGCCAAGGGAGCCAGATCAATGATCATTAGCCACAAGCATCAATTCATTTTTGTAAAGACGCACAAAACAGCTGGCAGCTCCCTGGAAGTGGCCCTTGCCCAGGAATGTGGCGACAGCGATATCGTGTCTCACATGGAAGACAACATCGCCAGCGGAATTCCGCGCAATTATGGGCCGACCTCCTGGCTCGGGCCCACTTACAACCAAAGGAAGCTGCTTCGAAAGCTGGTGGGGAGACATTCGCCACTCCTGGGTGAGTTCTACTACGAGCATATGCCGGCTACCCGCATTAGAGACCTTGTAGGCGCTCCCCTATGGGAGAGTTACTTCACGTTTTGCTTTGAGCGCAATCCCTGGGATAAAGCCGTTTCTTATTATTTGTGGAAGCAGCATGGTCAAGGGCGGGATATGCCTGGCTTTAGTGCATATATAGAGAAAAAGCCGCACCGTTTGCCCAGGGATGCGAATCTATACTTTGACGGTAACGATGTTCTGGTAGATCGCGTGTTTGAGTTTAGAGATCTGAGCAATGCGTTAGCAGAGCTGCGCGAGCGCTTGGGACTAAAGCTGCCGGAGCCTCTCCCTCGGGAGAAGACCGGTGTGGCCGTTGAGCGCAAAGACTATCGGGACTATTACGACGACGATAGCAAGGCACGCATTGCCAGCCTTTTTGAGAGAGAAATCGCGCTTATGGATTACCGTTTTTAGGGCGGGCTTTGAGAGCTAACTACGCTGTCAGGCAGAAGTACTGCCAGTACCGTTAACTTGAACGCTTTACTCGTCCGCGGAGGCGGGTTTACGCACAAAGTGCACATAGCCTGTGCGGGGGCCATGGATACCGAGGCGCTCGCGTTTTCGAAGGTCTGGCTCTAAATCTTCTGGTGAAAACACCTCCGTGATGAATCCCGCTTCCTCCAAACGTTGCTGGTAATCATGGCCGTAGTTTCTGACATGCTCATCCGGGCGTTTATCCCAAGAGGCGCGAACGTTGCCGGGAGTGTTTGCTTCGGACGTGGATTCTGCGAAGAGCGGGACGTTGACTACGGCCCAAGCTCCGGGGCGAAGCACGCGAAAGCATTCAGCTATTGCTTTGCGATCGTCGGGGACGTCCTGAAATACATGATTGCAGTAAATCGCATCCATGGTTTCGTTGGGGTAGAGCATGTCCTGGACATCCAGACGTACCATCACGTCTTTTCGCATGAGATCTGCTGTGATGTAGCCTTCGTCGATGGCGTTAAAAAAGAATTCGCTGAGACGGGGTTCCGGAGCAACATGAAGAAACTGCATGTGCTTCTGAAGCAGCTCGTGCTTGCGCTTTTGCAAAAACAACCAACTTAGCCTGTCCCGTTCTCGGCTTCGGCACAGTGGGCACACGGCGCCCGGACGTGCCCGCTCGCCACTTCCCGCGGGTAAAAAATGCGAAAAACTGTGGTCGCAGACAGGGCAGTGCACCGCATCGCCCCGATACTTGATCGGAGAGATAACCTGATTGCGCCAGTTTCTGAAACGCACCTCTAGAGATTTGAGGAACTGCATTGTCTAGCAATCAGGCACTACGCCCGTTTCCGGTCGCAGCGCATCACTGGGCAGGAACAAGTAATTCACCTGTCTAGCCAAAAACAAAGAATGCCAGCTTGTTGCCATCTAGATCTTTGACATAGGCGCCATAGAAGACATCAGGAATACGTTGGCCGGGTTCGCCGTCGCAGGTCGCTCCCAATTCGATAGCTTTAGCGTAAAGCGAGTCGACATCTTCTTTGCTGGCAGCGGTGATCGCTACCATGTTGCCATTGCCGGGATGGTTGGGTTCCTCGTCGTAGGGCAGACATACGGCGATCATCGGCTCAGCCATGCTCTTACCGATAAAAGCTATGCGATCCATGTCGGCGGTGACTGAGGCGCCCATATCTTTGAGCAATTCTGTGTAGAAAGTTTTGGCGCGATCCATATCGCTGACGCCGACTGTGACATAGCCGATCATAGGTGACTCCTTTAAACAACGGATAACATTATTAGTAATTCAAAACGGGTAAGTTCGAGCATCGTTAGCGCACAAAACCTACGCTCCTGCCGCGCGAAGTTTACAAACGCGGAGAGAGTGTAAAGCATATCGTGTCACAGGCAATCTATTGTAAGTGCACCTGGGAGCTTGAGGACGTATGCCGGCTACGCGTATGCTCGCGTATTCAGTGACTGACTAAGCCTTTATGCCTGAACAGCTGTTCATCGCCATGATTTTCTTGGGCCTATTCTATGGCCTGGTGTTTACGTCCTACGCGCCTGCGTGGCTGTTTGCCGGCGCTATGGGCGTCGCTTATTTCGCAGGACTGGTTGACACCCCCGAGGTGCTGGAAAAAGCCACGAACATAGGTTTGGTGACGCTGGTTCTTCTACTGCTGGTCTCTATTGGCCTTGAGAAACTGAGTTGGCTCTCCCGATTGTCGCGAGGCCTGGTCGTAGCGGGTTATCGCCGGTCCTTGCTCCGAGTATCGGCGGTGACCAGCGTATTTTCTGCTCTTGTAAACAATACGGCAGTCGTCGCGACCTTGGCTAATGCTCTTCGCGAGAACAGCTTTCATTTGCCCAGTCGTCTACTCCTTCCCCTTTCCTATGCGGCGGTATTGGGAGGCACTACCACGCTAATTGGTACCTCCACTAATTTAATCGTTAGTTCCTTCCTTGAAGACGCTACGGGTGAAGGTCTGGCCTTCTTTGATTTCTTGCCCATTGGATTGACGGTGACAGTCGTGGGTATTGTGGTGCTGCTGCTGACGCATCGTTTGCTGCCCGCTAACCCGCGCGATGAGGTGACGGTTGCCGAATATCTTGTCGAGGCCGAGGTGGTGGCCGGGTCCAGTCTGGTGGGGCGCAGTATTGCGGAAAACGGATTACGCGAGCTGGAGTCTCTGTTCCTGGTTGAAATTGTCCGTGGTGAGCACCTGATATCCCCCGTAAGCCCGCTGGAATACATAGCAGAGGGTGACCGACTGATTTTCTCCGGTGATATCGCCAAGGTGAGTTTGCTGGACAGATTTGACGGCCTTGCAACTTTCGCAGCGGGAGAGGGGCTACTCAGCGGCAACCTCGTTCAGGTGATCTTGCTTCCCGGAGCCACGGTAGAGGGAAAAACGGTCAAAGACTCGGGGTTTCGATCATTGTTTGACGCTGCGGTAGTTGGCCTTCGAAGGGGCGGTGAGAGGCTGTCTGGGAAGCTGGGGACCATTACGTTGCAGGCGGGTGACAGCCTTATGCTCGCCACAGGCGGCGATTTTTACAGTCGTCGCAATGTGGACAAGAACTTTCTTGTGGTGGGGTCTCGCTCAGTCCAGAAGCCTCTGAGCACGCTGGTTAATAATACGGTTGGTTTGGCAATGCTCGCTGTGGTGGCGCTGGCCGCCATGGGTATTCTGCCGTTGATCAAAGGATTGATCGGTATACTCGTGCTCATGCTGGGTCTCGGCGTGGTGCGCGCGGGAGAGCTGCGGCGACGTTTTCCCTTCGATATAGCAATGGTGATTGGGTCTGCACTCGTACTGTCACAAGCCCTTGTCAATACGGGTCTTGTATCTATCATTGCTGACGGCCTGCATTTGCAGTTGGCGGGTAAAGGACCCTATGCGGCCCTTGTGGCGATCTATCTGTCGACCTTGCTGATGACGGAAATGATGACCAACAACGCCGCAGCCGCGCTAGTCTTTCCCATTGCCTTTGGGTTGGCGGAGAGCTTTGGTTTGAGTGCGCTGCCCTTTGTGATGGCGGTGGCCTATGGAGCGAGCGCGAGCTTTATGACGCCCTATGGATACACTACAAACCTGATGGTGCAAAACATAGGAAACTATCGTTTCGTTGATTACGTCCGCTATGGACTCCCCTTGTCCATAGTGTATTCGGTGGTAGTCCTGACAATGCTGCCAAGGGTGTTTCCCTTCACGCCTTGATTTTGGTGAAGGGATCGCCGGTTTCGCTTTCCCGAATCTTAGTAGCCGTTAATTCGCAGCACGTGATTTAGCATCTGGGTTTGCTCGCGACGGACATCCGCATCAGCATATCTACCGCCCACGGTGCCATTCGCGCCATAGCTACTTAACTTGTACTGGGGGACGGTGCGACCTGATAGTCCGCCCTCGTAGTTGTAGGGGCGTCCCCAGGGATCGATGAGGTTCTCAGGTTCGACACCGTAATCGTCTTCAAGCAACTTGTTTAAGGGGTCCGGCAGTGTGGCTCTGGCGTCGTAGTAGCGTGTAATCGCTGCATCGATAAGCAGCATGTCGTCGCGCACTTTGACCAGAGGTGCCCAGTCTTGGTCTGACACACCTATTCCAGTGAGCTCGAAAAGCGCCTGTTCGGGCTCGCTGCCGCAGTAAACCAGTACGTCTTCTTTTGTCGGCGCGGTGATGATCATGTCTACACCGACAACGAACTTGCTACGACGCATAGTGAAACCGTTTGAAGATAGACGGGAAAAGCTCCCGCAGAGGATATCGCCTGGATAAGTCTTGCTGTCATGAATGGTGACATCGCGCTGGTTCGGAAGACTGCGAACGAGCCGCTCTTGATACTCAGCCGTATAGGTCGCGCAGCCGCCCAACAGAGCCAAAAAGAAGAGCATAGAAAGTCGTAAAAGCATGTGTATTCCAAGCGGTACTAGCAGGGGCGGGGAGTATGTATCTCTCGGCGATTTCCGGCAAGGGGGATGTCATTGATTGAACGGTGGGTGATTCCGACGTGGCTGAGAGGACAGCCTTAAGGGCAAGCTGGGCCTGTTGCTTATAGTTGCGAGGTCACGGTAAATGACTCCAAGCCCCTATTGGAAGCTTGTGCTTATCCCCCGGAGTGTCGTTCCGGTGGTGCTTGCCGCGACTTTGTCTCAAGGAGTTGCGGCGCAGTCGCCCATTAACATTGATCAGTTATTGGCCAAAGCCTCCACGTGGCAGGTGAGCAGTAGTTTTGACTATCGCGCGACATCTTTCACGTCCCTGCAGCGGGATCGTCGGGCAACGTTTTCGACAGGTATTCGCTACGGCCTTACCCCTCGGTTTGAGCTGAACGGCAGATTCACTGCGTCTGAGCAACGGCAGGAGTTCGCAGGTTTGGAGTTCCGCCAGAAGACCCAAGGCGCCAGTCTCGGCGCCAACTGGTTAATAAAGCCTGAATCCGCGCTACCAGCACTGCTGCTTGAGGCGCGCGCAGTGGTTCATCGCAATGGGTCTGTAAGTCGTAGAAGCTTGCCAGAATGGCGCTTGGGCGTGACCACTTACAAGAGTCTTGATCCGGTGGTGCTGTCTCTGTCAGCAGCGATGACCCTCCAGCGAGACTACCAATTGGCGGAAGGATCTGTGGAGCCTGGCATGGCCTGGAGGGTAGAGCCCGGCGTCAATTTTGCCGTAAACGCTAACGTCACCTTGTTTGGTGGTGTTTCTTTCGAGCGGCGTAACGCTTCATCAGCGAACGGTGAGAGCCTTGCGGATCAGAGCGAACGGGTGGGAATTCGCGGGGGGATTGCTTTGGCAATAGCACGTCGGCATTCAGTGTTCGTGAGTGGTGATATCGCTAGTGATCATCAGGGCGGTATGAATCTGCAATGGTTTTACGAGTTTTAGTGGTGGGGGTAATCCCTAAGAAGTAATGATGAAAGGAATCACATTATGCAAATTGAAAGGAAAAAATCGGCGTTTATTGCCGTTATCGCTCTACTTGTCGCGCAAGGAAGCTCAGCGAAAGAGGCGGCTACGAATGACGATCTAGAAAAAGTGAGCCAGTCGGCTCTAGTGTCAGCGGCATTTAAGAGTCCACCCTCAAGCACTGTGAGGCCCCTTGATGCACAGCTCATGGATAACACGCAGGGCGAGCTTTGGCCCTGGATCTTTGGAGTGGTCGCTGTAGATATCAGCCTCGCAAGCTTCTTCTGGGGTGAGTACGTGCCCATCATGGCCGCGTCTGGCGGTGCTTGCGTCACCTGCGATATCGGTAACAAGACCAGATAGCGTTATCCGATAACAACGGCCGATAATAAAGGTCGATAAAAAAGCCCGATAACTAAGTCCGCTAGCAAAGCGGGTTAGCAAGGACGGCAGGGCGTCATCAGCCCTGCCGTCCACTCACCATAAACAATTAGATCTATCTAACTGGGAAAAGTTAGCCATGACTAGCGCAGCCTTAATCAAAAGATCTCTCGATGCGGAGTTCATTCGTCGTTACAACCAGCTTTTTTTCGCGCATGCCACGGGCCTGCTGCCGCTTTTTGTATTTGTCGCCGTGACGTTTCTCAAGTGCCAGGCCTTGGTTTGGACCGCCGCTTATGCAAGCGGACTCACCTATGTTCTTACTCTGCTTGGACTCCGCTTTCTCTGGCGTAGGGCGATACTGACTAGCATGCTGAAAGAGGGTGTCCTTACGAGCGATTACCGGCCGCCGGCTTTTTGATGACAGCAGTAGGGCGCTTAGGAAAGATTACCTTTATTGCTGCCATAGCGGCCATCAGCGTAATGGTCTCCATGGAAACAAGCTACGCCTTCGATAACTGGGTGGCTATGCGTGATGCGAACATCGTGAAACAGCAAAGGGATTTCAGTTGTGGTGCGGCAGCGCTAGCCACCCTGTTAACGTATTTCTACCAGGACCCTGTTAGCGAACGAGAACTGCTTGAACAACTGATTAACGGGCGCAGCGACGATCGCAGCGACCATCGCAAAGACCATCGCAAAGACCATCGCAAAGGCCATCGCAAAGACCATCGCAAAGACGATCACGACGACAACACTGAACCAGCTAAGCGCTCCGCAGGATTATCGTTCTCTGATCTGAAGATGCTGGCGCACACCCGCCGTTACCCGGTCATGGGCTTTGCGGTCACATACCAGGATCTAAAAAATCTAAGGCTGCCGGTAATTGTCGCACTGACAATTAATGGCCGAGGGCACTTTAGTGTGCTGCGCCGCGTTGACGAGTTTGGTCGAGCGTATCTTGCAGATCCGAGTTGGGGTAACCGGCAACTAGGTCGGGAGGAGTTTCTCCAGAGCTTTCTGCGAGGCAACGACGAGGCTAGCGGTAGGATCCTGATTGTGGGTGCGCGAGGCGATAGGGCGGGGGACGACAGCTTCCGTTATCGTCCCCCGCGCCGGGTACTGATTTCACCGGTGGAATGACAAGCAGCTCATTCATCGGAACGAGCTGTTCCCGGGTGACTGGGCGCTTAGAGCTCTTTGAAGCTCATACCCAGAGACTCGAGATAGCTCGCGCTTTCGTCGCGGCTGGCGCTGCCCGTCACAACGGCGATCGATGCGTTCTCCGGAACCAGATACTCGGCTGCCACTCGTTTCAGATCATCCAGCGTGACTTCCAGGATGCGCTGCCTAAACGCCATGCGCTGATCATGGTTTCGGCCAAAGCGTCGATTGTGGAAGTCTTGCTTGGCCTCTCCGGCTGGAGAACCCGGTTTATCGATCGTGCTGATTACGCCAAGAATGGCTTCTTCCAGTCCTGAGGCATTGTGATCACCTGACGCCATCCACTCGATGCTGTCATCAAAGTCACTGAGCGTGCCCTCGATACGTGGGTCTCGATAGGAGTAGAAACGGAATGCAGCAATGCTCGCATCATGACTGGCGCCACCACCGTAGGCGCCACCTTGTTCACGAATCGCGCGGTGTAGAAAGCCGTTGCGTAAGTAGCCGGACAGTACCGTCAGCGCCGCTGCGTCAGCGTGCCCGCTGGGCACTGTCGCATAGGCCTTGGCACAAAAGCTTACCTGTGAGTTGGCGACCCAGCATTCTCTGCGGGATTCTCTGAGCATGGGGAGGCGTAAGGGCGCGCCGCTATGGGTCGGCAGTGTCTTCCAAGCTTCGGCGGCCTCCTGAGCGAGGCTGGCGGTCCGGCCAGGCTCAGCCACGATGAGCGCTTCCCATGAGGCGTCTCGAAGCTTTCCGTTGAGTTGCTGTAGCCCATTGGCAAAGGTCTCCAGCTTGTTCGCGTCCGCAAGAGAATCGTCCAGCTGCCGCAGTGCCGCGATGCCTTGCATACCCGAGAGCTCATGGTGAAGCATCGCTAAAGGGCTCATCCCTGCGCAGGCTGCAAGCATTGCCAAACTATGGCCTTGCCCTGTGATGGACTGCTCCCGGCGAGCCCGCTGTTGTGCAACCAGTTCCCTTATGCGGGGCAATTCGTCAAAACGCACATCAAGCAAGGTGTCGCGCATGAGCGCTGCTTGATCGTGGCTTTTTCTTGCTAGTGCTTTTGAAGACAATACGAGACTGGCTTGGGCGACTTGCTCGTCTTCTATGCTGCCGCGCATGGAGGTGAAGAGGCTAATGGATCCCACCGATGATGACTGGCGGTGCTGCGTCGCCAGATAGTCAGCTGCTCCTAACCCCAGCTCTGCTGCCATACCCGTGAGGTGTGGCAGTAAGGCGAGTTCTGCCGAGCTCAGGTCCGGAATCGCACAGCTTAGCTGCTGGTAAACAAGACCATTAGTACCTTGTTCGTAAAGAGTGAAGGGCAGGTTCCCCAGTGTTACTTCGTCATAAGATAACTTTGGCAGAGTGCCCGGCACATCCTGCAGAGTGACTTTTGGCAGTATCTCCGGATCGTCTTCCTGCGCTTGGCGCTTTAAAAGCGCCTCCGCCTGATTGACGATGGCGGTTTTCTCCGAATCATCGAGGCTGGCTTTCATATCGGCTAGTCGCTGTTGCTCTTCTTCACGTTTTTTCTGTGAGAGCGTGCCGTCCGGAGTCATGACCAAAGTGAGTCGATGAGGATTTTTGAGCAACAACTTCTGAGCGAGCCTGCGAATGTATTCCGGGTCTTGAATCTGTTCACGTAGCTGCGCAATAACCGGCTCAAGATCCATGGAGGGTATGGGGTCGGCGTAGTGAGTCGCAGGCCCCAGTGCCTGAAGAATGAGATTGAGCCCAAAAGGCATGCCGTCGCCGCTGATCTCCCTTTGGTGGAGTTCCAGCTGGTGAAGTACGGCCTCGAGCTGTTCCTGAGGTATCCCATTCTTCGCGATGTCTTCGATAACACCAAGGACGAGCTTTTCAAGGTCTTCTTCGTGCTCTGGGTTACTACCCTCGATGCCACAACAGAAAACCAGTTCCCGAAGAGAGTCCTCCAGGCCGCAAAGTGGGGAGGGCGCGGTCCCAAGTTCAGTGGTCTCCAAAGCTTGCTGCAGCGGTGAGGCACTGTTCTCCATAAGAACGCTAGACAGGAGCTGAGCCTCCAGTAAATCTTTGAGCTCCGTGCTCTCGCCCAGTAACCAGCCCATGACAATGTGTGTATGTCCCTCACTGCTGCCTTCCTCATCGAAGGCATATTCTTCGACGACGCGCTTGGGTTCCGAGTATCGCTGCTCAGGATTTACCACAATGCGCTTTTCAAGGCGGGGAAACCGCTGCAAGGCTTGATCGTGAAAAACCGCCTGGTGTTCGGCTGCCGGAATATCCCCAAAGGTCATAAAGGTGGCATTACTAGGGTGGTAGTGACTTTGATAAAACTCCTGAAGCTGCTCATAGCTGAGTTCGGGAATGTTTTCGGGCTCGCCGCCAGAGTTGTAGTGATAGGTGCTGGTCGGGAACAGATGATGGCAGAGCGTCTGCCAAAGGCGCGAGGGCACCGAGCTCATGGCGCCCTTCATCTCGTTGTACACCACACCCTTGTAGACGAGGTCGCTATTCGTGTCACTTGGCTCGGTAAACTCTACGCGGTGCCCTTCCTGTGCAAAGTCGAGAGGATCCAGCTTCGAGAAAAAGACGGCGTCCAGATATACGTCGAGCAGATTGCGAAAGTCTTTGCGATTTTGGCTGGCAAAAGGATAGGCGGTCCAGTCAGAGCTGGTGAACGCATTCATAAAGGTATTCAGAGACCGGCGAAGCATCATGAAGAAGGGGTCTCGAACCGGGTAGCGTTCGCTGCCGCAGAGCGCTGTGTGTTCCAGAATATGCGCTACACCTCGGCTGTCTTCGGGGACGGTTCGCAGCGCTACCAGGAACACGTTCTCGGGATTATCCGTCGCAAAGTGGTAGTGGATGGCTCCGGTGTCGCGGTGTTCGAAGTGCTCAACCCGGATATTCAAAGCTGCGATGCGTTCAGAGCGCAGTGGGATAAAGCTGTCGTGGGAGATAGGAAGCTTGGACGGACTGTTCATCAAATTACCAGATTCGCAAAAACGGCTATTCTAACGCGAATTGCTCGGTTTCTTTAGGGTGCTAAGCAGTGAGGACGGTCTAGTGAGGCGCGGACATTGTGAGGGGCGTCTGGACAGGCGTGACTCGAGTCGCTTGTTCAGGGATGTTTACTGGGGAGGTTTGGGCGCAGGCAGGGCGCGAAGTCGTAGCTTATACAGCCAGGGCCACCGCTTGCCCGTTACCCACAGCGCATTGTTGTTGGTATCCCATGCTATGCCGTTGAGGACATCGGTATCTGGCAGTCGCTCTGCGGGATCTAAAAGTCCTCGAAGGTCGATAATACCCAAAACATGGCCGTTCTCTGGGTCAATGCGTACCAGCTGATTCGACTGCCATACATTGGCCCAAATTTCGCCGTTGATCCATTCAAGTTCGTTGAGACGCGGCAGTGGTCTCGATCCTAAGGAGACCGCTAAGGTACGCTGTAATGACATATCCGAAGGATCAAGAAAGTACAACTGATGGCTGCCGTCACTGTAGATGAGCTCTGAGCCGTTGTGGGTGATGCCCCAGCCTTGCGTGCTGATTCGGTGAGTGTCAGTCTGTTTAAAGGACTTGGCGTCGTACTCCAGGAGCAGGCCAGAGCGCCAGGTTAGTTGATAGATACGGTTGTTTAAAACTGTAATACCTTCACCAAACAGCTCATCGGGAAGCGCTAGCTCCTGTACGAGATTCATAGAGGGGAAGTCATAGGCCAGCAGGCGCGACTCAGTGTAAAGCCCTGTGCCGACGTATAAAGTGTTATCGACAATCTGCAGGCCTTGAACAAAGTTCTCTCGCGGCTGTGGAATGCGCTCCAACACTTCGTAGCCAAAGCGCTGCAGATCTGCAGCGACAGCCACGGTCAAGCTTAAGGGTAGAAGGCATACCACCAGTAGTAGGGATGCGCGTACACGCATGTTGGACCCATTCATACTGTACGGTCCTTGGGTCTTGGTTTTCCGCGCACCAGTCCTCGGATGAGGAATCGCGCAGGGCATAGTGCCCGCTGCAATTCCCGGCTAACAGGAATCGGCTCTCCCAGTACTTGCGTGGCGATTAGCTCTGCACTCATGGCCGCGTAGCTTAAACCCCTTGACCCGTGTGCGGTACTGGCAAAAAGTCCCGCTTGGTAGGCGCCATGCTCGGGGATGATCTGGCTGGCATCCCACTGTAGCGTGCTAAATCGTTCTGTGAAGACTGATTCGTCTGGGATAGGTCCGGCGATGGGGAGGTAGTCCGGTGATACACAGCGAAGTTCTGCGCGGCCGCGAAGTTTGGCTGGATCAAGAGTGTCCAGGTGCTCTTGCCAGGCGGGCAGTGCACGGCCGAGTGCTTCAAGGTTATCTCTGTGCTCTTCGATGCGCAGTTCTCTGCTAACGTCCCCCGGTTTGAAAGTGGCGCCGATACAGTGTTCGCCGTTGACCGCCGGAGTAATGTAACCGCGGTGGCAAAAACTCGTTAGCAGGGGCTTATCGCTTGGTGCAGGTATTTGAGTGGTTTGGCCGCGCACGACGCGCAAGGGTAGGTTCTTTGTTTGCTTAATCGAGCGCCCCTCCGGACCGGTGGCGAGTATCAGGATCGGAGCCGTTCCGTAAAGCGTTCCCTCAAGGTCTCGTACCTCCCAAAGATCATCTTTAGTCTGAGTGAAACTCAGGTCGCCGCACTGCTCCCGCAAGGTGATGCCCCTTTGACCTAGAAGTGCCCTGCATACCGCGGGGGGTGACAGCCACCCAGAACCTGGTTGCCAAAGCCCGGGCGCTGCGCCCTCCACGCCGAGTAAGGATTCGACTTGCTCCGCACTGCGGCTCTGCGCGACAGCTTCGAGGCCCACGAGTGCGGAGGCCAATGTTGACCCATCGCCTCGGGGTGTATCTGTCTGCACGCAGCCACTGAGTGCGCCATCAATGCCTTCATTGAGACTGCCGTCTTCGAACATCTTCTGGTAGAGCTCTCGGGCAAAGAGAAAAGCGGCTAGCGAGAATTCTCCAAGTATGGAGCGCTCGTGAGAAAGCCTGGTAAACAGAACACCTTGCGAATTTCCGGAACCGCCACCAGCCACTACGCCCTCATCTAGCACGGTGACAGCCATTCCCCGCCGTGCAAGAGCGGCCGCGGCGTGAGCCCCGGCGAGACCGGCGCCGATAACCAGCGCCGATTGGTGACAGCTAAAAGCGGCGCTGGAATTGAGATCCCAGGGAGTCATGGCTGGCGGCGCTTGGCCAGTGCATACATCTGCCGCGACAACGCCCTGTAAGCATTCGCGTTTGCGCCCAAAACCGGGGCGCTTCGATATACGAAAGCCTGCCGTCTCCAGGTCTCTGCGTACGGTACTGGACGCACTGAAGGTGGCGATAGTCGTCGACGGCTTACTGGCTTCGATCATGTGGCCAAAAAGCTCAGGCATCCACATAGAGTCGTTTTGTCTGGGAGAAAAACCGTCTAAATACCAGGCATCTACAAGGGGTCGTTGTAAACTGGAGAGCTCTGGTAGCGCCTCTTGAACGTCTGCCCAAACCAAATCGAGAGTAACGCGCCCACCGGCGAACACACGGCGGTGCAGGCCGGGCAGTGGAGGGGGGTAGGCATCTATCAACTGTGATGCGTATTCAGAAAGCTGCGGCCATCGCCCTAGCGCTTGCTCAAAATCGTCTCGTCTCAGCGGATGACGATCCACACTCCAAAAATGCAATCGAGTGTCAGGACCGGCGAAGCGCTCGAAGCATTGCCACGTTTGAAGGAAGTTCAGACCCGTACCGAAACCGAGTTCACCAATCGTGAACAAAGGCGTGTTGGGGTGGCTAAGGCGCGATTCCAGGTTACTGCCTTCAATAAAAACGTATTGCGACTCCGCGAGCCCGTTGTCTGGGCTGAAGTAACAGTCATCGTAGTGGATAGAGCGAGGTTCGCCGTCTCCAGTCCACTGCAGATGGGCGGTCTCCATCGCACGGAAAGGGCCTTTAGCGCGGATCACGACGCTGGACTGGCTTCTATAGACGGGTTCTTGAGCCAGGACGGGGTGTCAGCGCCAAGGGACTCGATAACGCTTGCTGGTAAAGCATGCAGAACCCAATCCTGCCTTGGGGGAGCAACGAGGACTAAAAGATAACGGGTTTTTTGATCCATCGCCGGGAGTTCGATCTCCCATTGAAAATCCGACACACTCACGACGTTGCGCCCTTGTCCCAGATTAGTCTGCCCGACGAATTGATGTTTGCCGATGTGCTTTAGGCTGTAGGTACCGCTGCCAACGAGGGTTCCTCGCTGACGGGTCTGTATCGTCCCTATCAAGGGGCTGTTGCTACGACGCTCGCCAATTGTTGCGTCGCTCCTGCGGCTCTCGATGTCCGCCAGAAGCTGTGGCCACTCGTCCACTCTCAATAAAAGTTTGTCGGTCGAGTAGGGGGCAGCAAGGGCTGCCGCCATCTCAGATTCGCTGGCGCTCCGATCTAGCTCCAGGGTTTCTGCGAGTGCTGAGGGTTCTTCGATCGGGCCGCTGTCAGCGCCCTGATGGCGCATTAGCAGTCCGCGAAGCCTATCGACATCGGTCTCCGGTACGACGGCATTCTCAGCTTCCTGGGAGTAACTCCAGGGCGCACCGAGCAGAACAATATTCAGCGTCAGCAGCAATACGCTGCGCAGCGCGACGCCTGCGAAAGAGTGCCTCCGCGTAACGACTCCTGTCCTCACCGACTGTCTTAGTGACGGCCTGGATGACGGTCTTGTTGAATGTGAAGCTTGTGCCATTGATAGTGTCATTGATGGCGTCATTAACCTTAGGTCGGACGTGACACCAGAAAACCCGTAATCAAAAGCACAGCATAACAAACTGCGCCCCAGAGCTCTTCGTTGCTTTTGTGTATTTCGTCGTGGAGTGGCTGGCAAGCAGCAGAGGCAATCGGTAGACTTCGCGGGCTGTTAGCCACATGTTCGGAATACCCATGCCAGAAAGCACTCAACAAAAAAGCCTGCCGACCGACAAGTTCCTTACGGTCGCTGTGAATTTGATTCACAAGGCGCTTATCGAGCCCAGCCGCACTGAGGCCAAGAGCTTGTACCGGGAATTAGAGGAAAAGAAAGTCGTCGCTCTGACAAACCTGCGCATGGAAGACGGCAGCATGGTTCGTTTCGATCTGAGCCTGAACTATGAGCATTATCAGGGCCGTCTCAACTTCGCCAGTTTTCGTACGGGGCTAACCATGCTTCTTTCGAGTATCGCAGAGGCCATTAAGGACCCGGCGTCCTTACGCTCTTTTGCCAATGAATCGAAAGAAGGCTCGGTTATGTTCGGAATCACCGCCCTCACTTCTGAAGAGGGGAAGCCAAGCGTTATGGTCCTGGGTGCTGATTCCGGCCGTGGTGGTCCCAACGTGGAGCTACAGCTGATGTACCTCGATCCTTCTCAGTTCGAGCAGACTGCAAAAGTCGAGTCGGACTCAGCGGCCGGCTAGAGCGAAGCAGATCAGAGGTTTGGGCGCTGTAACTTAATTCGGTGCAATGACCTCGGCGCTACCGCGCAACACATCGCGACCGTCTTCATGGCAAATCACACAATCGATAACTACCCGGCCGCGACGCTTCTTCTCACTGACCGTGAGGCGAATAGTCAGCTTATCGCCGGGCAGCGCGGGCTGTCGAAACTCAAGGCTTTGACGAAGATAAACCGTTCCTTTTCCGGGCAAAGTATGCGCCAAGCTTGCGGAGATCCAACTCGCAAGCAGCATGCCGTGGGCGATGCGGTCTTTAAAGCCTGCAGCACGGGCAAATTCGGCGTCGGTATGCAGGGGATTGTGATCTCCACTAGCATCCGCAAACGCATCGATATCCGCAGCGAGCAACTCCCTTTTTATCTCGCATTGTTGTCCCTCAGTAAGTTCCGCATAGCTAAAACTGGTATCGGTCTTCAATGTTGTGCCTCGCTTTTGCAGCTTCGTCATGGGGTGCATGCGGAGCTAGAACTCTTGGCCGCCGCTATTAGAGTGATTGCGCGGGTAAAAGTGCCACTCTCAATAAGAGTACCTCTTGCTGCGCAGCAATGGCGAGGGCTTTGCCTATGAGCACTGACAGCAAAGCTCCAGTGCTTCGCGACATTCCTGCCCTTAGCTATCCACCTGAGCTGCCCGTGGCGGAACATCGCCAAGAGATTGCTGACGCGCTGCGCGATCATCAAGTGGTGATCGTAGCGGGGGAGACCGGCTCAGGTAAGACCACGCAGCTACCGAAGATTTGCATGGAGCTGGGACGAGGTCGCACGCAGCGCATCGGGCATACCCAGCCTCGCCGATTAGCCGCGCGAACGGTCGCACAGCGCATTGCTGAAGAAGTGGGCCTACCTCTGGGTGACCTGATCGGCTACCAGGTCCGCTTTCAGGAGCACTTAGGCGAACGCACCGCAGTAAAGCTCATGACCGACGGTATTTTGCTTAGCGAAATGCAGCGAGATCGAGACTTGCGGCAATACGACACCCTGATCATCGACGAGGCGCACGAGCGTAGTCTCAATATTGATTTTATCCTGGGCTATTTAAAACGTCTCCTGCCGCGCCGCCCCGATCTCAAGGTGTTGGTCACGAGCGCAACCATCGATGTGCAGCGTTTTTCAGAGCATTTTAACAACGCGCCGGTTATTGAAGTCTCGGGACGCAGTTATCCGGTAACAACGCACTACCTGTCCAGGGATAGTAGTGATTCTGAAGACCTCCTGCGGCAAGTGGCTTCGGTGGTCAAAGCAGTGCAGGCTGGGGTGCATGGAGAGCCCGGGGACATGCTGGTCTTTTTGTCTGGTGAACGGGACATCCGTGATGTGGCGCGCCAACTCCGAGGTGCCGCAGGTTTGGATGTCTTGCCGCTGTATGCGCGCTTAAGCCAGGGGGAGCAGGCTAGAGTCTTTGGGCGAAGCAGTTCTCGTGGTTTGAGAGTGGTTTTATCAACCAACGTCGCCGAGACATCCGTTACCGTGCCCGGTATTCGTTTTGTGATTGATCCCGGTGAAGCGCGCATTAGCCGCTACTCCTACCGAACACGAGTGCAACGCCTTCCCATTGAGCCTGTATCGCGCGCAAGTGCTGATCAACGACGGGGCCGTTGCGGCCGCGTCGGGCCGGGTGTTTGTCTACGTTTGTACACCGAAGAAGACTACCTCAGTCGACCTGAATTTACGGATCCTGAGATCAAGCGCAGTAACCTTGCCGCCGTAGTGCTTCAGATGTTGCAACTGGGCTTAGGCGATATCTCAAAGTTCCCGTTTCTGGAACCTCCGGATACACGGTTGATTCGCGACGGTTACCGGCTTCTCGATGAGCTGGGAGCGGTAAATCAGCGAGAACAGTTGACCCGACTGGGTCGACGGATGGCGGCTTTTCCTATTGATCCGGCGCTTTCCAGAATGGTTCTTTCGGCTCAGGAGTTCTCCGTATTGCCCGAGATGCTGGTGATTGCCAGCGCTCTTTCGATTCAGGATCCTCGAGAACGCCCAGCAGATCGTCAGGCGCAGGCCGACCAATCCCACGCACGCTTTACTGATCCTCGCTCTGATTTTATGGGTCTGCTGAATTTGTGGCGCTACTACGAAGAGCAGCGACAGGAGTTGAGTGAAAACAAACTTCGCAAACTCTGCAAACGTGAGTACCTATCCTGGCTGCGCATGCGCGAGTGGCGAGATGTGCACCGCCAGATCAGCATTGCCTGTCGTAGCCAGGGTCTGAAACCGGCACTTGAAGTGGCGGCTGAGACAGACTACTCAGGCGTGCATCGCTCTCTGCTTACGGGCTTGCTTGGAAACATTGCCCAACAGGACGAACGCAGGGAGTATTTGGCGGCCCGCAACCGACGCTTGCAGTTGTTTCCAGGGTCGGCGGTTTATCGTAAACCGCCAAAGTGGTTGGTAGCGGGCGAAATCGTCGAGACTCAGAGAGTCTATGCGCGCACCGCCGCCTCTATTGAAGCGCAGTGGCTGATGCAGGTAAACCCAGCCTTATTGAAGCATCAGTACTATGAACCCCGTTGGCAGCGAGAGCAGGGCAGGGTGGTTGCTTGGCGAAGAACAAGCCTTTTTGGCCTTACAGTCAGCGATCGCGTTGCTGTGCACTATGCCAAGATTGATCCGACTTTATGTCGTGAGCTTCTGATTCGTGAAGCGCTCATCGCAGGACGATGGTCTAAGCCCCCAGCGTTTCTAAAGCACAATTTACGTCTCCAACGAGAAGTGGAAGATCTTGAATCTCGAGCCCGCCGCCGTGATCTGCTGGTGGACGAGGAGACACTGTTTCAGTTTTACGATGAACTCTTGCCTGGTACTGCGACAAACACCACGTCCTTATCAGCCTGGCTTAAGGAGGATGATAAGCGGACGCAGTTACTGAAGCTCCGCCGAGAACAGTTACTTACCCGTGATCCAGGCGCTTTAACAGATGCTTTTCCCGATCGTCTCGAGTGGGAAGGGCAGAACTATAAGCTGAGCTATCAGTTTTCCCCCGGAAAAGAGGCCGATGGCGTTTCAATCACCGTGCCCTTGGGGCTGCTTAACAGGCTTCCCCGATTCCGACTGCAGTGGCTGGTGCCTGGAGTGCTCCGGGAAAAGTGCGTGGCCTTAGTGAAAGCACTACCAAAATCTGTGCGGAAGCAGTTGGTTCCCGTGCCCGATTGGGTCGACAGGGCTTTGGCGAATATGGAGCCTGGCGATCAGCCGTTAAACGAGGCTTTGGCGAGTGCCTTAGGTGCTGCAGGTGGCCCCCGAATTGACGCTAGCGACTGGGCGACCGCCGAGATTGATGACTACTATCTTATTAATCTCCGCGTGGTAGATGAGAAAAATAGGCTCCTTGCCCAAGGTAGGGACGTCGATGCACTGATCGCCGAATTTCAGGAGGCGACGCGCCAACAGCTGACCACTCAGGACGGAGACTCCCCTGCACGCGTGGGTCTGACCTCCTGGGACTTTCAGGTCTTGGATCGAGAGTATGCGTTCAGACAGGCAGGTGTGGATATTCGGGCTTACCCCGCTTTGGACGATGGGGGAGATACGGCAAGCATTGCTTTGTTCGATTATCCGGGAGAGGCGTTGCTGGCTCAGCGTCGGGGTCTTGCTCGACTACTAATGCTCTCTGCAAAGCCTCTGTTTCGGGATCTGCGTAAACGTTTTCTTAAAGACAACGCTACCGCGCTTCTTTTTGCAGCGCTGGATGTATCTCGAGACGAGCTCCTTGACAATCTTCTGCCCACCCTGGCCTTAAATGCTTCTGGCCTGCTCAATGCTGACTGCCGGGAAAAATCCCGTTTTGATAATGCTGCTCATCAGTTATCGCGCGCAACTATCACTGTAGCTAATGAGCTTGAGGCTCAGCTCAAAAATACGCTGGTGGCCATGGTAGATGCGCTACAGATTCTTCAGCGTCACCAAGGTCAGTACAGCGAGGC
This sequence comes from Congregibacter sp., assembly GCF_045107095.1. Taxonomy (GTDB): domain Bacteria; phylum Pseudomonadota; class Gammaproteobacteria; order Pseudomonadales; family Halieaceae; genus Congregibacter. Next base: position 22,283 of record NZ_JBGCFU010000075.1, read on the forward strand.
TAAACAGGATCTTGCGGCGCAGCGGAAGTATCTCCTGAGTCGTACTGGCTTGTTTGCTATGGCCACCGATGAGCTTCGGCATTATCCGCGTTACGCCAAGGCTATGGTGGTGAGAGCTGAACGCCTCGCGGCAAACTATCGGAAGGATCAAGAACATCAAGCCACACTTGCGGCATTAGAGGCTCCGATGCACGAGCTGCTTAAGGAGACTCCGGGAGCAGCCCAGTTATCCTCCTCTTTGTACACTTTTCAAACGATGTTGCAGGAACTCCGGGTGTCGTTGTTTGCCCAACACCTTGGTACATCGCGACCGGTCTCTGTGAAGCGCTTGAATGCACAGTGGGCTCTAGTGGACGCTTGGCAAAAACGAACCTCCTGTCGCTCGCCGGAAGAATAGTAAATATTCCCATTTAATAATCCTCCGCAAAAGAAACTAATTCCTACAGCCTCAGTCTTATTGTAGGAGTGTGATGAGAAGAGCGACTCTCAAGCACAGAAGTGAACCGGACAACCGTCTCTAAAATGACAACGATTTAATACTGAGGATTATCAACATGGCAAATTCAAAAACTCCTTTAGCAACAGCTCTTGGCGCGGCTTTTCTGGCTTCTGCGATTGCGCCTATCGCATCTGCTGACGTCAACCCCTTTGGTGCCCAGCAGCTCAGCAGCGGCTATGACCTTGCTTCTTATGCTCAACAGCCAGAAGGCAAGTGCGGAGAAGGTAAGTGTGGCGCCGAGAAGTCTGAAGGCGAAGGCAAGTGTGGAGAAGGTAAGTGCGGCGGCGAGAAGTCCGAAAGTGAAGGCTCTTGCGGTGGCGACAAAGCAGAAGGTGAAGGTTCTTGTGGTGGCGACAAGGCCGAAGGCGAAGGCAAGTGTGGCGAAGGAAAGTGCGGCGGCGCGTAATGCCTGAAGCTCTACCTCAGGACCCGCCAGGCGCGGGTCTTGGACTGCGACGGGCCCTCATGGGCCCGTTGTTGTCTATGGAGGAAAAAGCCGTCGATTTTCTCGAGTTAGCCCCGGAAAACTGGATAGGTGTCGGTGGCCGCTATGCCGCCGGGTTGGACACTCTCGGGGAACGCTTCCCCTTTGTTATGCACGGTTTGTCACTCGATATTGGTGGCCCGGATCCTTTGGACATGGATTTACTCGCGGGGGTAGCGAGTCTCGTAAAACGCTTCGACGTGCCCATCTACAGCGAGCACTTAACCTATTGCGCCGCGGACGGCCATTTGTACGACCTGTTGCCCATTCCCTTTACCGATGAGGCGGTTCATTACGTGAGTGAACGTATCAGGGTGGTACAGGATTACCTGGATATGCCCTTGGTGCTTGAAAACGCTTCTTACTACGCTCAGGCACACAAGGATATGGACGAAGCTGCGTTCATCAACGCCGTTGTCGAGGAAAGTGGCTGTCAGTTACTTCTGGATGTAAACAACGTTTACGTCAACAGCGTGAATCATGGCTACGAGCCGTTGGCGTTCATTGATGCGCTGCCACTAGATGCAGTGCGCTACATCCACATAGCTGGTCATTTCGACGAAGCGGATGACCTGAAGGTCGATACCCACGGTGCAGATGTTATTGATCCCGTATGGGAGGTTTTGGATGAGGCCTATGCTCGGGTCGGGGCGCTGCCCACACTGCTGGAGCGAGATTTTAACTTTCCCGAACTCGACACGCTTTTGGGTGAGATCACACAGATTCGTAATGCGCAGCACCGCCGTCTTCTGCCAGCACTGGATTTGAAGGCATGAGTACGGCGTTGAATCAGGCGCAGCGTGAGATGGCCGCCTACCTGCGCGATCCGGACGGCCTTTCTCCTCCGGCAGGCATTGAGCAGCGGCGACTCCAAATCTATCGAGATTTGGTTTATCGCAATATCGAGGGTTTTATCAGCTCTGCGTTTCCGATCCTGCGCGGCCTGTACACCGATGAGGCCTGGGAGGCACGGGTGCGAGCGTTTATTCAGATGCATCGCTGTAAAACCCCCTTGTTTCTACAGATCAGCGAGGAGTTCCTGGCGTTCATGCAAACCCTCCCAAGTGCCGAGCTACGTCCTTTTGAAGCTGAGCTTGCGCACTACGAATGGTTGGAGCTCGCGGTTGATGTAGCGGTAGGCGATGTGCCGAGCGCTTGGCCGCCCGAAATGGAGGTGGAGCTCACCGCCATTGAGGCGAGCTTCTCGACGACGGCAAGGCTGGGGAGCTATGTTTTTGCGGTTCATCGCATTGGTAGCTCCTATCAACCCGACGAGGCTGGTGATCCCAGTTTTCTGCTGGTATACCGCGATCGTGGGAATCGCGTGCAGTTTATGGAATTAAGCCCCGGCGCTGCGCGTCTTATTCAAGAGGTGCGTGACGGTGCTGATTGTTCGATAGCTGCGCTTTTGAACCGTCTTGCCTTGGAGTGGGGTATGGCCAGCGAACAGCTCCTTGAGTTTGGATGGACGCAGCTGAAAGAGTTTAACGAGGCTGGCATAATCGCCTTGAAGAGTTCCGCCGTATAATCCGCGAAAGTGGTTTTGCATCGGCCGAAGGCGCCACAGTATTACTGAAAAAGTTACTGACATAGTTACTGACATAGTTACTGACAAAGTTACTGACAAAGTTTTGACCGAAGAGACTATCGATTATCAAAGATCGAAAAGTACATTTAGGCTTCGCTCTTACAGCATTGCTTTCGAGTTCGAGAATGCTGGGCTTTGCGGTGCCTTGGCGACAGGCCTTGCTGTCGATTATTGTCGGCGCGTGTTTGCTCCTTGCGCCTGCTTTGCAGGCTGAGGATGACCCCCTCGAGGCCATTAACCGGCCTGTTTTCGTTGTCAATGACGTTCTCGATCGTTGGGCACTTCGTCCCATAGCCAAGGGCTATGACTTTGTCATGCCTGCGCCGGCTCAACGGGGCGTCAGTAACTTTTTTGCCAATCTCTACGACGTAACAAGCACGCTTAACGCTGTGCTCCAGTGGCGGTGGGAAGGCGCGTCCCAGAGTGGCGGCCGTTTTCTGGTGAACTCGACGTTGGGCGTTGCAGGTTTGTTTGACGTCGCTACGCCTATGGGGATCCGGCCTTACCGCACAGATTTTGGTCAAACATTGGCGCTGTGGGGCGTCCCCGAGGGGCCCTATTTGATGCTTCCGCTCTTCGGCCCGCGCACATTCCGCAGTGGTACAGGAACTTTGGTGGATACCTTTGCACTCTCTGTGCCCCCGTATGTTGATAATCGCAGCATTCGAAACTCCATCTGGGGTCTTGAATTAGTTCATGGCCGGGCACGGCTGCTGGGTTCTGACGAGCTGATTTCTGGCGATCGCTACATATTCGTCCGTGACGCCTACTTGCAACAGAGGGCAGCGTTTGTGAACGATGGCGAAGTGCAGGATGATTTTTCTGACTTTGAAGATGCCTGGGACCAGGAGTTTTAAGTTTTTTCGTATCTGGCATGTGTCCCATACATGCAAAATTGTGAATTCTTCCTCAAAGCTGAAAACCCCTGTTGCCTGTGCGTGAATGCAGGGGTAGGGTTCCGCTAATTACTTTGAAGAAGCAACACTGAATGGCCTATAGCGGTAAGGTACTGGTCATTGACGACGATCCGAACCGGGGCAGCAATCTGGCTGAACTCGCTTCTACTGCCGGCTTTACCACTTCCGTCGCAAATTCTTTGGACTCCTATAGCGCTTCCCTTGGTGAAAGCAGCGATTGGGACGTAGTGCTGTGTGATGTCCACGCCACACCCGAGGCCTGGGCCGCGGAAGGCGCTAGTCTCAGGGAACTGGATATTCAGGTTCCCGTGATGATGTTTAGCAATGAGTCCCGCTCGGCGAGCATGATGCGCGCGCTGAGGCTCGGTGCGAATGACTTTTTTGCGACCCCTGTAGAGGACCCGGAAGCGCTCGTGGCATCCATGGAACGTTGCGTTCGATTGCGTGCCATGAGCCGCGAACTCCGACGGTCTCGTCAAGAGCTCGAAGCCGCAAACCGGGAGCTGAAGAACACGGTGCGGGTACTGGAGAAGGACCAGCAGGCCGGACGTCAGGTGCAAATGCGTATGCTGCCCACCTCACCCATGGTGGTGAGCGACTACATGTTCAGTCATACGATCATTCCTTCGCTATATCTGAGCGGCGACTTTACTGATTACTTCACCGTGGACGAACACTATGTCGTCTTTTTTATGGCCGATGTATCTGGTCACGGAAGTTCATCGGCGTTTGCTACTGTATTACTGAAAAACCTGTTTGCGCGAAAGCGCTCCGATTACTTACGACGCAATGACAATGCAATCCTGAGTCCCGTTGCCATGCTCAGCCTTGCCAACCGGGAGCTTCTGGAGCTCGATGTGGGCAAGTACGCAACAATGGTGGTGGGTGTACTGGATCAAATTGAAAATACGCTGCAATACAGTGTGGCCGGCCATCTGCCTTTACCAGTACTGGTATCTGACTCTGGTGCCGCGTACCTCGAAGGAGAGGGCAATGCGGTAGGAATGATGCCTGATGCCCAATATAACGAGCACACTATCAATTTGCCTGACGCCTTTATGCTGGCTCTCTTTTCCGACGGTATTCTCGAAATCCTGCCCCCAATGAATCTGGTGGAGAAAGAAGCCTTTTTCCTCGATGTGTTTTCCCGAACCGCGGACACCCCCGAAGAGCTGGTCTCTCAGTTGGGCCTAGACAACGCTGAAACTGCTCCGGATGACATTGCTGCATTGTTTGTCAGCAAGCGGGTGAGCAATGAGTGAGGGTCAGGTGCTCGCTGCGCGTGAGAACGGCGCCTACGTGCTGCGACTCGTGGGGGATGTCCGCTTAACGCTCTGTGCGTCTATCGAGGACTACGTCGATGGTATGTTGGACGATCCCGAGTTTTGCAGTGTGTGGGTCGATCTTTGTGATGTGGAAGGCATTGACAGTACCACCCTTGGACAGCTCGCCAAACTAGCGATGTCGGTCCACGAACGCTTTGATTTTCGTCCTGCGATTTACTGCTGCGATGCCGGTATCAACCGTCTCCTTGGGAGCATGGGCTTGGATCGTTTATTCGAAATGCATGAGAAAACCTGTTGTGCCTCGGGTAGTGGACAAAGCATTCCTATGGTTCCCGGGAGCGAAGACGATGTTCGCCAGAAGGTACTGGAGGCCCACCGCACGTTGATGGATGTTTCCTCAGAAAACCGAGAACGCTTTAGCGAGCTTGTGGCCACACTGGAGCGCCACTGATTCGTCGCGTCAGCTCTTGGAGGCCGCGATTTTCTCGCGAATAAAGTCCTCGTGGTTCACGTAGATTAGTTCCGATGCCCGTCGAATCAAGTGCTCTTCATACTTGCTCAATGACTTATCGGCATAGGCCACCTGCCACATCGCGTTAATGAGCTGGCATTTTTCTGCGTAGTCATAGTGGTCGTTGACCAGGCGCGTAAACTCGTAAAGCGATGTCGCATTGTCCACCGTGTCACTGGCTTCGGCGATGAGTTCATTGACAGTCTTTTCGTCAATAGAAAGGGTACTTACCAGAAGCTTTGCCATTGCAGATTCTTCTTCGGCATCCTGGGCAAAATCAGCCCGCGCGACCTCAACGAGAAGCGCTGCAGTGGCTATACGCTTTACCTCATCGGCGCTTCGAGGGTTCTCTTTGGGGTCTTCGAGAAAGAGTTTTTTTAGCGCCTCAATCACAGCTCGCTAACCAATGCTTCAAGTCGTTTTTGGTCGGCGACGAAGTTGCGAATGCCCTCGGCAAGTTTTTCCGTTGCCATGGCATCTTCATTCACCGCTAAACGAAAGCTCGCTTCGCTGAGATTGCTCCTGACATCCTCGCTGTTTGCGCTGTCGGAACTGAGCTTCTGCGGTAAATCGCCATGGTCATTGGCTAACTCTTCAAGAAGTGCGGGGCTTATAGTCAAACGATCGCAGCCGGCTAAGGCTTCGATTTCTCCGCAATTTCGGAAGCTGGCGCCCATGACCACGGTTGCGTAGTCATGCTGCTTGTAATAGTTGTAAATGCGCCGCACAGATTGAACACCAGGGTCGTCTTCACCGCTGTTCACCTGCAGCTCAGTATTAGCCTTGTACCAGTCCAGAATTCGTCCAACGAAAGGCGAAATAAGAAACACGCCCGCGTCCGCGCAGGCCTGAGCCTGAGGGAAGCCGAAGAGGAGGGTCAGATTGCATTGAATGCCATCTTGTTCCAACTGTCGTGCGGCGCTGATTCCTTCCCAGGTTGATGCTGTTTTGATCAATATTCGATCTCGCGATATGCCCGCTTCTTCATACAAAGCGATGAGCCTGTGAGCGCGCTCGATCGTCGCCCCGCGATCAAAAGACAGCCGAGCATCGACTTCCGTGGATACGCGGCCGGGCACGATTCCAAGAATCTCTGTGCCAACGGCTACTGCAAAGTAGTCGCAGCACGCTGCGAGCTGCTCGCTGTTACTACCGCCTTCGCTGTGAGCGCGTTCTTTGGCTTTGAGAAGAATGTCCTGATAATGCGGTAGTGCCGCGGCTTTGAGAAGCAAGGATGGGTTGGTGGTGGCATCCAGTGGTGTAAAGCGTCGAATCGCCTCAATGTCGCCCGTATCGGCAACCACGTCGGTCATAGCTTTGAGTTGGCTCAGTTTGTCGGTCATAGAATTCTCGGTTGTGTAGGGTTCAGGCTGCTAGCTGCATGACTTCGTTGACAGCTGCCCGGAGTACATCCGCGCCCGCTCCGGGTCGATGCGCCTGCTCACTGAGTAGGCGACGATAGCGCTTGGCACCGGGCACTTCCTGATAGAGTCCCAGGAGGTGTCGAGTGATCTGGTTCAATCTAGCACCGCTTCCCAGCTCTTTTTCCACATAAGGCAATATCGCCTCGATAATGTCTTCACGGTAGCGCAACTCTTTTGGCTCCCCAAACAATCGATGATCGACCTCCGCGAGGATCCAAGGGTTGTGGTAAGCGCTGCGTCCGAGCATCACTCCGTCCACATGGGGAAGGTGTACATCGCAGTCGTCGAGAGTCTCGATACCCCCATTGATCACGATAGACAGCTCGGGAAAGTCTTGCTTCAGTTGATAAACCCAGGGGTAATTCAAGGGTGGGACTTCGCGGTTTTCTTTGGGCGAGAGACCTTTTAACCAAGCCTTGCGCGCGTGAACGATGAACACTTTGCATCCGCCCTCGGCAACGGTGCCGACAAAATGGCAAAGCTCCTCATAGCTCTCCATGTGATCGATGCCGATGCGGTGTTTTACGGTGACGTCGATAGTGCAGGCGTTACGCATAGCTTTCACGCCATCGCGAACGAGTTCGGGTTCGCCCATTAGGCAGGCACCGAAAGCGCCGTTTTGCACTCTGTCCGATGGACAGCCGCAGTTCAGGTTAACTTCGTCAAAACCCCAATCTTCGGCCCACTTGGCGCAACGAGCGAGATCGTCGGAATTTGAGCCGCCAAGCTGCAGGGCAATGGGAGACTCTCGCTCATCGAATCGCAGGAATCGGTCGCGATCCCCATGAATAAGAGCGCCGGTGGTTACCATCTCGGTATAGAGCCGCGCGTTATTGGTCAGCAGACGCCAGAAGTAACGACAGTGCCGGTCGGACCAATCCATCATGGGGGCCGTGCAGAAACGCCAAGGCGACACTATGTTGTCGTTGGATGTATTGCTGGGAACGCGTGTGGATACGTACTCGGACATTCTCGAAGGGACGCATTAGAAGCATCAGAGTTTGAGGATGCGCGCAATTGTATCGACAGAATGCGGTCGATGCACGTTGGTCGATATTACAAGTGCACTCTCTCAGGGGCTCGCGCTCCTCATTGTCGGTGTTTTTGTAAGAGATGAGCAGTTTAATGATCTATTCTCGTAGTCTGTCTGGTTTCATCCACTGGTCAAGCGGCAAGACAGAACGCACAATAGCGACCACGCAGCGATTAACCCCTCTCCCCGGTAACAGTTAGTGAGGCAACATGCATAGCAAGAAACCCAATATTTTTTCGATCTCCGCGGCCGCATTGATCAGCATTGGCCTTGCACCTTTGGCTCTAAGTGCAGATTCCGCAAAGTTCATGGTCATCGATGGTCACAACGACCTGCCATGGCAATATCACGAGCGTTTCGGCAACCGTCTTGCGCCCCTCGATGTTGCCGATCGTCACGAGGACATGGAGCCACCCTTGCACACCGATATCCCGCGCTTAAGAGATGGCGGCGTTGGCGCGCAGTTTTGGTCTGTCTACGTTCCTATTGCGGCCTACGGTGGTGCGCCCGGCGATGCGGCCCTGGTTCTTGATCAAATGGATGTGGTGCGTCGCCTGGTTGAGCGTCATTCCGACGATCTCGCGCTGGCTATGACAGCGGCGGATGTGCGCCGTGCAGCTTCCGAAGGCAAGATCGGATCCCTCATGGGTATTGAGGGAGGTCATGCGATTGAAAACTCTTTGGGCACCTTGCGCTCCCTTTATGCTGCGGGCGCTCGCTATATGACGCTGACGCATAGTAAGGGTCTTGCGTGGGCGGATTCAGCCACGGATGCGCCGCGTCATGATGGTCTTACAGAATTTGGAGAGAGCGTAGTGCGTGAGATGAATCGACTGGGCATGCTGGTCGATCTTTCTCACGTAACCGCAGCCACAATGCACGACACGCTCGATACCGTAACGGCCCCGGTTATTTTCTCTCATTCTTCGGCTAGAGGTCTCAACGATCACCCAAGGAATGTTCCTGACGACGTCCTTAAGCGTATGCCGAAGAACGGTGGAGTGGTCATGGTGACCTTTGTACCGGGATATATCTCGCAAGAGCGACGCGATTGGGACTTGGCGAGAACGGGGCAGCAGGCGAGCCTGGCAGCGATGCACCCCTATGACGAAGGGCTTCGGGACGAGTTGCTGGCTGAGTGGGAAGTCGCCCATCCCAAGCCCGAAGCGACGCTGTCTCAGGTGGCCGATCATATCGACCATATTCGTAAAGTAGCCGGCGTTGAGCACATTGGACTTGGTGGCGATTTCGACGGGATTAGCTCGGTGGTTCAGGGGCTGGAAGATGTCTCCACTTATCCTGCACTCTTTGATGAGCTAAAGCGTCGGGGATATAGCGATGCCGATTGTGAAGCCATCGCTGGGGGCAATGTGTTGCGGGCTTTAGAAGCTAATGAGAAAGAAGCGCTGCGGCTGCAAACTGAACGGCCGGCAGAAGATCCTCCAGAAGGCGGTGTAGGGGCGGTGCAGGGGTAGAGTAAGGCATCATTTTCTTATGAAAAACGCTCTCGGTCTGACACTGTTGTTAGGGCTAGCGCTTTGGCGTTTTGAGGTTGTAGCGGCCGACGTCGACATGCCCGTGTCCTTCTCATCGGTACTTGAACTCAAGGCACGCAAGCCCGATTACAGCATACGTTACGGTGCGGCGCCTTCCCAAAGGGCGACGCTGTGGATGCCTCCACTGAGAGCTGAGGGGCCGGTACCGGTTATCTTTCTGGTGCATGGAGGATGCTGGCTCAGTGATTACAGTGCGGAGCATATCTACCCATTGGCCGCTCAACTTGCTGCTGATGGATATGCTGTGTGGGTGCCGGAGTATCGGCGGGTGGGCGAGCCAGGAGGTGGCTGGCCAGGTTCAGCGGTTGATATGGCTTTGGCATTGGATGCTCTGGCGGACATAGAGAACCCGCGTTTGGCGCTGTCTAGAACGGTGGTCATGGGGCATTCGGCCGGCGGACATTTAGGACTATGGCTTGCCGCACGAGACCCTGAGTTACTTAAACCTCCTGTGCGCATTGCCGCCGCTATCGGCTTAGCCGCGATTACCGATCTAAAGAGCTACTCCGAGGGCGACAACAGCTGTCAGGCTGTGACGGAGCCTTTTATGGGAACGAGCGCCGCTTCGAATCCCGATGCCTACGCTGAGGCTTCTCCAGCTTCACTACCCACCCGCGTGCCTGTGCGACTGTTGCGAGGTGCTGAAGATGGCATCGTCGGGCCCGAACAAATGACCGCGATGACGCGCGCCAGCATGATGGAACTGCCGGGAGCAGGTCATTTTGATTGGGTCCACCCGGATACCGATGCATACAATTCTATTCTCGACGCGATTTTCGATGTGCTCAGCGTGTCCATCCAGCCCCGACGCCCATGAGTGAGTCAGCCCTTGCCAGGGATCAGGCGGATTCTCTTACTCAGCTGAGAGAGTTATTCCAGTTACCTCCAGGTGTGGTCTACCTCGACGGGAATTCTCTCGGAGCGTTGCCCCGAGCAGTGACTGCTGCGGTAAAGGACGCCGTAGAGCATCAATGGGGTGACGATTTGATCACTAGCTGGAATGCCCATGATTGGATTCGCTTACCAAATTTGGTCGGAGAGCGTATTGCCGCGCTCATTGGTGCCGGCCCTGGGCAAGTACTGTGCAGCGACAGTATTTCGGTAAACCTGTTTAAGCTATTGGCTACGGCACTTGAGCTTAATGCTGGGCGCAGAGTGATTCTTGCCGTTGATGAAGACTTTCCTACAGACGCATACATTGCCCAGGGGCTGTCCGGTATGTTGGGAGAAGACCGCTGTGAACTCCACCGCGTTGCAGCGCAGGATGTGCAGGCGGCACTGAGTGATGATGTTGCGGTGTTAATGCTCACCGAAGTCAACTATCGCAGCGGCGAGCGCCATGACATGCAGGCGCTTACCGACGCAGCCCATGCCACAGGTGCTCTGGTACTTTGGGATCTTGCGCATTCAGCGGGCGTTATACCGATTGAGCTTGATCGCATAGGTGTCGATCTTGCGGTGGGTTGTGGGTACAAGTACTTCAATGGCGGCCCAGGTGCCCCGGCTTTTCTCTACGTTAACAAGCGCCACCATGCCCAAGCACGCCAGCCCCTGTCAGGATGGCTGGGTCATCAGGATCCCTTCGCTTTTGTGGCAGATTATGAGGCGGCAGGGGGAGTGCAGCACTATCAAGCGGGAACCCCGGCCATTATCAGCATGGTTGCGTTGAACGCCGCGCTCAATGTTTTTCAGAAGGTAAGCATTGAACAGCTGCGCGAGAAGTCGCTGGCTTTAACGGACTTTTTTATGGAGGGTCTTGAATCTCGCGATTTACTCGCTTCCCTCAAGTGCATCACCCCGCGAGAGCATCGAAGACGGGGTAGTCAGGTAAGCGTTCGTTACGAGCATGCATGGGGGTTATGTCAGGCTCTTATCGAGGCACAGGTTATCGTTGATTTTCGGGCGACGGATATTGTTCGTTTTGGTTTTTCGCCCTTGTACAACAGCTTTGCTGATGCTCAAAAGGCTCTCGACGTCCTGGAAGATATCCTCGTAAGCGGGCTGCATCTGGATGATCGGTTCACAACGCGACCTACGGTGACTTGATGCGCGCTCAGAGTTTCCACTTAAGACTGCTTTCCCTCATCTTTGTCTGTGCACCTGCATTTGCCCAATGGCCGGTGATCCCGAATTCAACGCCGAAACCGGCTTTTGAATCACTGGAGTTAGATGCCGCCGCAACGGTAACGCGTTTGGCGTTTGGGTCATGCTACAAGGCTCAATTGGGAGGGGAGCGCGTCTGGCAATCCATCGCAGACACGCAACCCAACCTGTTTATCTTCGCGGGAGATACGCTTTATCCCGATAGCGACGACGACTCCGCCGCTCTTACGAAGTTGCGTGCGGCTTATCGATTGCTCCAGGGCGTCCCCGAATTTGCCGCACTGAGAAGTGATGTCCCGGTTTTGAGCGTTTGGGACGATCATGATTTTGGCAGGAACGATGGAGGAGGAGACTTTCCCTGGCGTCTGGAGTCCGAGCGTCTCTTTGAGCGCAGCTGGGTAGGAATGGATGACCCGCGACGAGAACGCTCAGGCATATATTTTAGCGAGCTGATCGGAGAAGCCGGGAAACAGCTACAACTGATTGTGCTGGACACGCGGTTTTTCCGTTCTGCGCTGCGCCCGAGCGACGATTACGGAGCGAAGGGCAAAGAGCGGTACATACCGGATGATGATGCGCAAAAGACAATGCTCGGTGATGAGCAATGGCGTTGGCTCGAAGCTGAGCTTCAGCGGGACGCGGACCTGCGCATCATAGTCTCATCAGTTCAAGTGCTCGCTGACGGGCATGGATGGGAAGGGTGGCGGCAGCTACCTCTGGAGCGCGAGCGCTTGTTTGATGTCTTAAGGGCGAACGACACTGCGCCGGTGTTGCTTTTGTCCGGTGATCGCCATGTGGCGGGTTTCTATGAACGGGACATCGGCACGCACACGTCGCTGGTGGAGTTCACATCCTCCGCACTCAACAATCCTATATCCCTTCCTAATCGCTACAACGCTCTCGCTGAGGATGGCCCCTACCGATTGGGCGAGCTCTACGGCGAGGCAAACTTTGGTTCTTTGGATATCGATTGGAAAGCGGGTGTGGTGGAGCTTAGTTTGCACGACGCGAATGGGCTGGTTGTACGCACGCTGCTTCGTGCTCTGAGTAATTAGGCCTGCCAATCTTTTTTTGAGCGCCTATAATCACCGCCCTCGCTAACTACTAGATTTTGTTATGACTGTTCGAACTCGCGTTGCTCCCTCTCCTACAGGGGATCCCCACGTTGGCACTGCGTATATCGCTTTGTTCAATCTCTGTTTTGCTCGAGCCCATGGGGGGCAGTTTGTATTGCGTATCGAAGATACGGATCAGACACGCTCCACTGCATCATCGGAGCAGGCGATTCTGGATTCCCTGCGATGGTTGGGTCTGGATTGGGATGAGGGTCCAGACGTTGGCGGCCCGCACGGTCCGTATCGTCAAAGCGAACGTATGGAAATTTATGGCGGATACGCTCAGCAGCTCGTTGATGAGGGCAAGGCGTTCGTCTGCTATCGCCGTCCTGAGGAGTTAAATGAGCTCAGAGAGTCTCGGCGCGCTGCCGGAAACAGCACGGCCCTCAAGCACTCCGATTTAGCGCTGCCGGCTGATGAGATAGAAAAGCGCCGAGCGGCGGGTGAGCCCCACGTTATTCGTATGATTGTTCCGGAACACGCCGGGGTATGTGCTGTGCAGGACTTGCTGCGCGGCGAGATTGAACTTGATTGGAGCATGGTCGACGCTCAGATTCTTCTCAAGTCCGATGGCATGCCTACTTATCACTTGGCGAATGTCGTGGATGATCACCTCATGGAGATTACCCATGTGATCCGCGGGGAAGAGTGGATAAACTCCGCCCCTAAACACCAGCTTCTCTATGACTACTTTGGCTGGGACATGCCGGTGCTCTGTCACTTGCCCTTGCTTCGCAACCCCGATAAATCGAAGCTTAGTAAGCGCAAGAATCCTACGAGTATTCTGTATTACCAGCGTATGGGATTCTTGCCGGAGGCGCTGTGCAACTATTTGGGTCGTATGGGGTGGTCCATGCCCGACGAGCGCGAGAAGTTCAGCCTTTCACAAATGCAGGAATCCTTTGATATTCAACGGGTCTCCCTGGGCGGCCCTATTTTCGATGTCGAAAAGTTGCGCTGGCTCAACGGTATGTGGATTCGCGAAGACCTTAGTCAGGAACAGCTTGCCCAGCGCTTGGTTGAGTGGGCGTTCAACGCCGAGCAATTGGCGGCAGTGCTACCCCATTTGCAACAAAGGATGGAAACACTCAGCGACTTCGCCCCGCAGTCGGCGTTCTTGGTGTCCGGGGAGCTGTCTTTAAGCCCCGAGCAGTTCACCGAGCTGGGCACGGAGACAGAACAGATAATGAAAACTCTGCAGTTTGCACTCTGGCGTCTGGAGGCGTTGCAGGACTGGAGCCGCGATGCGGTGTGGGACGCAATGAAGACTTTGGCGGATAGTCTTGAGATTAAAGTTCGCGACTTTCTTGCTCCGTTGTTTATTGCGATCTCCGGTAGCCGCGCGTCGATCTCAGTCGTGGATGCGATGAGCTTGCTCGGTCCCGACATGAGTCGCGCACGTATTCGACATGCCATAGACACCCTGGGCGGCGTATCCAAAAAAGCGGCGAAGCGTCTGGAGAAGGAATACCAAGCTATTTGAAAGCGGTTTTCCCGATTTGTTGAGGACTATTCCTCAGGTTCGTTCCAGGCCTCCAAGGCAGCTTCACAGGGGTTACCGCGCGCAAAAATTCTTTCGAGTAATGGTTTGGCGATGATGGTTACCCCTGCACTAGCGACCGCAGCGCCCCCACTGATAGCAGAGCTTGCGATATCAAGACTCAGGCTTGGTTTTGCCAGCGTGCCGGTTACAGCCACAAAGGGGTTAATCACGCTGGCAGCGCTAATGCCAAGCCCTTTGCGCGCTTTGTTGTTAAAGCTGATGTTCAGTTTTTCACTGCGCAAATCTATCTGGCCCTGAGCCGAAAGGTCAATCTGAGCACTTCGGAAAACGAAACCAGGGTCAAGGCTTAGAATACCTTGCTCAGCCCGCGCCGCCAGAACAGAGCACTCGACCTCCATGTTCGTTTGGCCCTTGGTGAGCATGGGAAGAAGGGTCTGAAACACCTGTGCGACAAAGGACTCCGTGGCAGCACTCAGCTTCATCTTACGCAGAGTGCCCGATCCGCCAGTCATCAGGAACTCACCATCCAGCGAGGCGGCAACGCCTCTTAAGCTGTTACCGCTTGCCGTCAATGCACTGCGAAGATCGTATCGTGGCAGTGCTTCGTACTGCGCGCCCGCGGCCACCAATCCCAATGGCATACCTGCTACCGTCAGGTCACTCTTAAGCTCCGCAAGATCGCCCGTGTCAGAGACGGCTAGATTGCCTTTATAACTGCCGCGACTACCCTCGAGACGTTCTATGGTGAGAAGCCCCTGGCCATCGCCAACCTCCAGTCGCAGCGTTGCTTGTTCTACAAGCGACTGCTCGACGAACTGCGGGTCTCCAAGGCCAAGAGGGCCAGTGGTGACAGACAGATCAACGCGATAGTCATGCAACCACTCTAACGGCAGAGGAATATCGGGGATCCGTCGGCCGTCGTTGTCTTCGAGGCGAGGGCCAGATGCGTCTTTTTGCTCTCTTTTTACTATCCAGCTCTGTAAATCCGCCTCGGGTATATCAATAGCAGCGACGAGGGCCTTCTCTGCGTTATCCCAGCGGGCATTGCCGCGAATAAGAGAGGCGCCCAAACTAATGTTCTGGGCGTCCACCGATGTAATTTGATCTTTTATCTCTGCGTCAACCTTGATGTTGTAGGAGACCGGTTGTTCGGGGAGGAATGACATGCTTCCCAAGCTGCGCAGGTCGCTTCCTGACCCTCGGGCAGAGATGCTAATCCCTGCTTCGATGTTCAAGGGCACTGTAATATCTGCGCTTAGCAGCGATGATTCGTCGTCAAAGAGTTCTGCTTTTATTTTGGTGGAATCCGTCCCCGGACGGGTGACAGCGCGCAGAGTCAGGGGGCTCTGTGGCGCGGAGTAAGCTTCAACGTCGGGCATAAACCGGGATACGTCAGTAAAGCGGAGGTTTGACTCAAGTAGGGTGTGCTCATTGATGCTGAAGTCCCGGCTGATTTCAAGGCGGGCGTCGCCGCTGACCTCAGGTCCAGAGAGTTTCTGCAGATCAACGGAAAACAGTTCGGGCGTAAGTGTTGGAGCTAGTTCGAAACTGTAATCACCCGAAGGTAAGTGCGCCGAGGCGTAGTCACCCAGTAGCGCGTTTACGTTAGATATCTGCCCCACGAGTTGCAGGTCGCTTGATAGTGCCTTATTTGCATAGCGCAGGCCGCCCTCGCGGCCCTCTAAACTAAAACCGCCCACCCGTAAGCGAGGATTACTGATCACTATGCTTTCAGGCTTGCCCCTAACATCCACGGCGAAGCTGACGGGAGCCTCACCCAGAGCCGCTAAACCGAGACGTTGCCCCAATTGATTAAGAGATTGAGCGTCCGCCGTTAAATGGATGTCCGCGTTGTCGAATTTGGGGTAACTGTTTAAGCGACCTTCGAGTTGGCCGTGGACGTCATAGGCAAAAACATCTGCAGTATGGATACTGATGACAGCATCGTCCGAGATAGACAAATTGCCGTTTACGCTTAGCGGCGTATCCGGGATGTCTACCCCAAAATTTGCGGCAATGGTGCTAAGACTAGGGCTGCCTAAATCGATGTTGAGGTCACTGCCAGCATAGTTTGGAAAGTTAGCCAGAGTGCCCGAAAGCTGCAGCTCATGGGCGCCAATTGATAATTTGCCCTCAACGTATTCACCACGATCGACATTGTTCTGTATGTCTATGTCGAGGGAATAGGGCTTTTCGAGGTTCGGTGTGAGTTCGAAGAGCTTCTGAAAAAAGGAGAAATCTGGCCCGCTTGCGCTGAGGTGCACTGTTCCGCCGTTGGTGCCGGGAAATGCCGGCAACACGACATCGGCTTCCAGATTATTGTTGCCGGCTTTGAAAGTCGCATCCCGAAACTCGATGCGTTTACCCTTTCGTAAAAGACGACCTTTGAGAGATAGCGGGACATCGGCACCAGGACCCAATCCTAGAGCTTGCGCAAGCCTTGGTAGGCTGTCGGCATCAAGCTGCATATCGAGGTCCATGCCATCGCCCGAACCGGGGTTGTCGATGCTGCCATGAAGGCTAGCGGTCAGATGAGGGAGCTCTGCTTGCAAGCTCAGGTCGAGTCCCGGTTCCACGTCTTCAACCTTCAGCACGATGTTTGCGGGATCGTCGGCCTCGAGTATTGGTGACAATTCTGCGAGCCTGTCGGGTATAGGGCCAGATAACTGGGCATCGAGGGTGAGGTTCCGAAGCTCAGCTATGTCAGGGATCTGATAACTGCCTTTGAGCTCTAGCTCACCAATCTCGCCAACAAACGTCGCCGACACATTGCGACCCGTTCGAATGGTGTTGAATCCGCTGCCATCTACCTCGAGCTGCCAGGGGCGGCCCTGCAGGTTGCCATTCCCTTTCATCCTCAAGGTATTTTGATTCGGCGCCTCTTGCCTTAAGGATTCAATAACCAGGTCTACGATGTTTCCGCTTATGTCATTTTTGCGCTGGATGTGAACATCACGCAACTCCAGATGTTTGACTGCCACGCGCGGTGGTCCGGGTGGTGATGGCTTTTCCATTTCATCGTCAGTCCCTACGGGTAATTCCGGTAGATTGCTTACACCATTGCTGTTCTTGTGGAGACGCAGCCTTAAACCCTGAATGAAAAAGTGATTAACGATGATTTGATCGTCGAAAAGAGTCCACGGATCGATCAGCGCCTCAAGAGATTGCAACTGCAGCATCTCAGTGCCTTCTGCCCACACAGCATTGGCCAGCGTGATGTTGCTGAGGCTAAGCCTGACGCCGGAATCAATTTGAATACGTGGCGGATCGGAAAGGGTGACTTGCCTGTTTAAAGCTTGGCTTATGCGGCTTTCCAGAAAAGAACTCGCAAATCCCAGGGAGAGTCCATTTCTTAGAGACAGGGCTAGCGATGCCGCGCCAACACCCAGCGTGACGATCAGCAGCAGGAGCGCCGGTTTTAGTCGCATTAACTGTTGCGAGAAAGTAGTGCTGCCGCAGCAGCCGTTACAAAGGTCTCAAAAGCTAAAGCACCCCAGGTGTAACCGGTGAGCACTTCGTCGCTGCGCAGAGCTCCCAAGGCACGGGTGGCCGCCAAGAGGCCGATGGCTAAAACAAGGAGCAGTAACGCGCTGCGTGAGAGCTGCGGTTTAAAGGCTGCGATAAGGCAAAAGACACCGACACCAGCTTGAAGCCCGCCATACATAGCGGACATTTCTGCGTAGCCGTCACCACTAAGTATCTGTAAGCCCGCGAGGCGCGCAGGAAGAACAGGGTCGACAGTACAGGCGACGCCGTATCCTACAAATACCAGGGCGACAAAAATTAAGAATATGCGAGTCATCGTTAGGCCTCGGGACTATGGAACATCTGGGCGTGGTTGCTGCGACTCGAGGCGAGCGCCGAGGCGCTGGCTGACCACATAGAACGCCGCTCCGGATACAACGATGCCCACACAAATCATCGCTTCTATGGGGCGTTGCAAGACGATGTACAGTAGCGTCCAGCCGGTGATCAACAGAAAAATAATAGGCGGAAAGGGGTAAAGCCAGGTTCGAAACGGCCGCGGTAAATCAGGCTGACGCCAGCGCAATATGAATACGCCCATTACGGTGAAAAAGGTATTCAGCGCCATAGTTGCACCGGAGAATACGAGTATCCGATCGAAGGATGAAGACCATAAAAAGGCGAGCGCTACGGCAGCTTGAACAAGTACCGCTGTAGAAGGGATCCCATCTTTATTTACACGGCCTAGAAGCGCAAAGAGAGGGAAGTCTTCGCCGATGCGGTGGAGCACTCGAGGTCCTGCCAGAATCATGGCGCTCACCGTCGACACTAGTAGGAGCGCCAAAAGGACTCCCATGATGGTGGCTCCAGCCTCACCGAAAGCGTAGCTCGCAGCGACGTAACCCACTTCAACTTTGCCGACCATGGCGTCCATGGGGGCCACGGCCAGAAAAACGTAGTTGAGCAGTAAATAAGACAGGCAAACTAAAGAGGTGCTTGCGATTAGCACAATAGGCAAAGAACGTTGGGGATGTTCGAGTTCACCGGTGATGTAGGTCGCTGCATTCCACCCGGAATAGGCGTAGTTCACATAGATAAGCGATACCGCGAAGGCACCAGAAAATAAGAGCGCGCCGTCACCATCGATAGGGAGAAACCGCGTTGACTGTCCAGAGTCGTTAAATAGTAGCGCTAAGCCGGCGAAGCCAATGATTAATAGTATCTTCAGTAGAGTAAACAGGCTTTGGGTGCTGCCCGAGCTTTTATGGCTTCTGCTGTGCGCGAACGCCAGAACGACGACCAGTCCCGTTGCCAGCCAGATACTCGAGAGCTGCGGGAACACGGCCGACAAATAGCTGCCAAAGGTCATCGCCGCCAAGGCGGTTGGCGCGGCAAATCCCACTGTTGCCGAGACCCAGCCTGAGATAAAGCCAGCGCTAGGGTGATAGATTTCGCTCAAGAAGTTGTACTCGCCCCCGGAACGGGGCAGAGCTGCGCCGAGCTCAGCGTAAGACAGGGCGCCACATAGAGCTGCGAGTCCACCTACCGCCCAAAGCGATAGCAAAACAGGTGCAGATTGAATTTCCACGAGCTGGAAGCCAAGACTGGTGAAGACGCCTGTGCCGATCATATTGGCGATGACGATGGCGGCGGCTACTGATGGTCGAAATCGGGTCACGGGGCATTGTTCCGCGAAAGCTTCTGCGGTGCAACTTTCAAGGGCCTTAAAGCCATACAGTGACTAGCAATGCCGCGACAAACAGGCTGGTAAATTGTCGTGTGTGTCCAAAGGCCTGCGCGGAGAACCACAGCGGCCAAATTCGCTTTGGGTAGTTTTCGGGGCGCTCAAGAGGTTTGCTATGTTGTAGTGCTTTTACGGCGCGCAGGAGCGCTGGAACACTCAAGAGCACTGCAGCCAGGATCCAGTGTTCGGTGCCACTGGCGATAAGGACTGCACAGCCGATGTACTGCGATACCAGTAATACCTGCGTTGCGCGGCGCGCATTATTCTGGCCAAGGAGCACCGGAAGAGTTTTCACCCCCTTATCGCGATCCATTTCCAGCTTGTCGATGTGTTTGCCAAAGAGCACCGTTGTTGGACCAATACCGTACAAGAGACCGAGCCATGCAGCCGAGGCGCTCCATTCCCCGGTGCTGACGTAGTAGCTCCCACCGACCATCAAAGGCCCCCACACTAAAAGTACCGCTGGCTCTCCCAGGCCGATGTACTTGAGCGGCCACGTATAGAAAAGCACGAAGAAGGCACCGGCGAGCATCAGCGGCAACGTCAATCCTCCCCGTTCCACGATTAGATAAACGCCAACGAGGAGGGCGGCGCCCCCCGTGAGACCAATGTACACGAGGAACTGTTTACGACTCATGAGGCCGTCTTCCAGCACATGAACCCCATATTGGTTTCGATAGTAGTTGCCCGCATCAATGCCTTTCGCGGAATCGGTGAGATCATTAAGTAAGTTGTTCGTCGCATGGGCAAGCATCAGACCGAGCACGCACAGGAGCCACAGTCCCAAATCACCGCTGCCGTCGCGCCAAGCGAGTAAACCACCCAGTGCCGCGGACATTAACGTCATAAACAGCACTGAAGAACGTACGGCCAAAAGCCATCGAACGGGCAAGGCGAGCGTCTGCCATTGTCCCGGGTTCAGGCGAGGTACCGTGGTCACGGCCTGCCACCAGGTGGGGGATTCATTCATTTCTAGGAATTCTCCAGTGTGATTACCACAACTTAAGCGCTCTGGAAGTCGCGATTAGGCTGCCACAAGTTTAGCAGGTCACTGGCCCTAAGGGAGTTGGTGCCCAGCGGGATTTCGCGAATGTATGTTGTTTTCCGCGATCGGTAGTCGTCTCTTGAAATTACCGCCGACCCCTATTAGACTCGCGCCTCCTTTATGGGGCCATAGCTCAGCTGGGAGAGCGCAACACTGGCAGTGTTGAGGTCGGCGGTTCGATCCCGCCTGGCTCCACCAAT
>NZ_JBGCFU010000076.1:0-3481 GCF_045107095.1 Congregibacter sp.
GGAGCCACCGTCAAATACCAGCTCGTCCTGGCCCCCTACCTGATTTACATAGACCACGGCAACCCGATTGTCGCGGCATCGTTTAGCGACTAAATCCATACGCTCCTGCTGCTTCCCGCGATGGAAAGGCGACGCATTCAAATTAATCAGTAGCTCAGCGCCGGCGGAAGCAGCCTCTGCGCAAGGCCCGGGAACCCAAATATCTTCACAGATACTCAGCCCCACCTTCGTGCCCTGAATGTCAAAAACGCAGGGTTGTGAACCGGCAGTAAAGTATCGTTTCTCGTCAAAGACCTGATAGTTGGGAAGCTCGTTTTTGTGATACTCGGCTTTTAATTCTCCCTCGTGAAACACACCTGCGCAGTTGTAGAGAACATCATCCCTGCGAATGGGGTAGCCGACAATAACCCAAGCTTTTGGAGGCAGTTCCCGACACAAACGTTCGATCGAGTCGTTCACACGCTTACATAGTGCTGGCCGCAACAACAAGTCCTCTGGCGGATAGCCGGAGAGCGTTAACTCCGGAAAAACCACAACCGGCGACTCATGGCTTAGGGAAGCCTGATTTGCGATTTCAATAATCTGACTCGTGTTACCGCCAAAATCGCCCACATGAGTGTTTATCTGGGCCATCAAAATGTGCATAGAGAGTATCCAACTTTCCGGGGGCGCTATTGTCAGCGATCTGGGGCAGGCTGACTAGATGGAACGAAAACACCGATAGCACTGCTAGAATGAAGTCTTGCAATCAAAGTCACCCTAAATTGGATAGAAATCCGTGAGCAGTCCTGCCATTTTAGTTCCCCCCGGTACCATGGGATCCGAACAGAATTTGCTACTGTTCCGGATTTATCTAATCTACCGCACCGTGCTGTCGGTGGTTTTCTTGCTCCTGATTACGATTCCCGCGTCTCGTCAACTCGTGGGAGCGCAGAACCCGACTTTATATATCGCAGTAAGCAGTGTGTTTCTGTTTAGCAACATTGCCTTGCTCGGCGTTGTTGCAGCTCGATGGCAAAGCTCCAACGCGAGACTGGTGCTGCTTTTTAGCGTTGATATTGTATGCATCACGCTGTTGAGTGACGCCTCCGGTGGCATGAGCAGCGGCTTGCCGTTATTGCTGACAATCACCGTTGCCTCGAGTGCGGTTCTGATCAGCAACCGTACCGTTGCGACGCTCGTGGCCGCACTGACCGTGCTGGCTGTATTGGGAGATACCCTCCGGCTGATCTCTACAACGGATGCGGGCGTCACAGCGCTTTTCCCCGCAGGTTTGCTCGGCCTACTGTTTTTTATCGTGTCCGGCATAGTCCAACTTGTTGCCCTGAGACTGGGGCGTGTCGAGGCACTCGCTAGTGAGCGCGCGAGTGACATCTATCGCCTGCAACGACTGAATGAACAGATCGTACAGAACATGCAAACGGGGATTCTTTTGGTCGACTCCCAGAATCGTGCGAGGGTGTTAAATGCTGCAGCGGGCAGACTATTAGATCCGACCAGACCCATTGCGCTGGAGCAAGGTCGTTCTCTTGCCGACTACAGCGACGCACTTGCGAAACGGATAGAAGAGTTTCGCCGCAGCGGACGCCAAGTAGGTTCACCCTTTGAAGCGAGGGGCGATGGTGCGGAGCTCGTTGCGCGATTTCACAGTCTCGAGGGCGGTGAAGAAGACCAAATTCTGATATTCCTCGAGGACTATCGGCCGGTGGCAGCCTACGCGCAGTCTTTGAAACTCTCCTCGTTAGGACGACTAGCCGCTAGCATCGCCCACGAAATTCGCAACCCATTGGGCGCCATCAGCCACGCTTCGCAGTTACTCAACGAGTCACCAACACTGGCGCCCGACGATAAGCGAATGGTGGATATGGTGCTCACAAACAGTCAGCGGGTGAACGACATCGTAGAGAGCGTGTTGCAGATTTCGCGACGGGAACCCCCAAAGCTGGAAACACTGAAGCTCGTCGAATGGATGAGAGGCTATTCGGAGCACTATCTTAGTGCCAGAGATAACCCGGGCGAGCTTAACATTGAGTACGTCGCTCCGAATGCTTGCGTGCTCGTAGACCCTGAGCATCTACAGCGCGTACTTGATAATCTTGTCGACAACGCCATGCGGCACAGTGAGCTCGCTACCGGCGAGTGCTCCGCGGAACTGAGAATTCGAGTGGACCGCAAAAAGCGTGAGTGTGTCATTGATGTTTACGACGATGGCATAGGTGTTAGCGAGGCAGATATCCCTCGGCTCTTCGAACCGTTCTTTACGCGCAGCCAGGGCGGAAGCGGCCTTGGACTGTACCTTTGCCGGGAGCTGTGCGAACTCAATCAAGCCCGTCTCGCCTATCTACCGACCACCGAAGGTCGAAGCCGCTTTCAAATCACCATAGAGCATCAGGAGTAATCAAGTTTGAGCAGTAATCAAACCGCCCGAGTGCTTATCGTCGATGATGAGCCCGACATTCGAGAGCTTTTGGAGATCACCCTTGGCCGTATGGGCTTGGATACCGTCAGCGCCGCCAACCTCAGTGAAGCCTATCAGCTGCTGGATGACGAGAGCCCGCTTCAACTCTGCCTAACAGACATGCGTTTGCCTGACGGGAATGGCATAGAGCTGGTCGAACATATACAGGCGACGCAGCCCTCCCTCCCGGTGGCTATGATTACCGCGCACGGTAATGTTGATAGCGCTATTCGGGCATTGAAAGCCGGTGCATTCGACTTTATCAGTAAGCCTGTGGTTCTGGAAAAGCTTCGCTCTCTGATCAGCGCTGCTTTGGAACTTGATCCTATTGATGCCGCGGGAGAGCTCTCGGATGATGACGAACTCATAGGCGAGACTCCCGCAATGGATAAGCTTCGCAAGCAGATTGCCAAGCTGGCCCGAAGCCAGGCGCCTGTGCACATACGAGGCGAATCCGGCAGTGGTAAGGAAGTGGTTGCACGAAACATTCATGGCAAAGGACCAAGAGCTGCAGGCCCCTTTGTGGCCGTTAACTGCGGTGCAATACCCGCAGAACTCATTGAAAGTGAACTCTTTGGGCACCTGAAAGGGAGTTTCACAGGTGCGAGCCGTGACAAGCTCGGCTTGTTCCAAGCTGCTGAGGGCGGGACTTTGTTTTTGGACGAAGTTGCGGATTTACCGCTTCCCATGCAGGTAAAACTTTTGCGGGCGATTCAGGAAAAACGCGTGCGTCCCGTGGGCGCGAACGAGGAAGTAGCTACCGATGTGCGCTTGCTTTCCGCCACCCATAAAAGTCTCGCGAAGGAAGTTGCCGAGGGCCGGTTTCGTGAGGACCTGTTCTTTCGAGTAAACGTGATCGAACTTGAGGTCCCTAGTCTCAGAGAGAGAAAGGATGATCTGCCGGTGCTTTCACAGGCGCTCATCAAACGGATTGCAGACGCCCACCATAGCGAGGTCCCCGCTATAAGCCCTGCAGCGATCGCGACGATGAACAACTATCGATTCCCGGGCAATGTACGTGAA
>NZ_JBGCFU010000077.1:0-14463 GCF_045107095.1 Congregibacter sp.
TCAATCTGAGCCATGATCAAACTCTTCAGTTTAATCTTTAACCTCAGCCTCTCGGCATGAGGGTTGGTTTTCACAGTTACCCGCGCTCACCAACAAATCTCGGCTCAGACACAATTCGAAATCAAAAATTACTGCGCCACCAAATCTCCAAAGAGATCCAATGACTTTGAATTGATGAGTCACTTGTTGTGTCTGAATAGTCGTTAAACAACTATCCCAACAAGTGCCCACACTTCTGTCTTCATCTTCTTGTTAAACATCCACTAAATCGCTTGGGTTTAGTGTTTTCCGACAACCCTCAGGCTGGCGGAGGCGCGCATTATACGCATGCGCGATAAGCGCACAAGCCTTTTTGTAAAAAAAGTTTTTAGGCCGTCTTGAGACTTGAGATTCGGACTAACTGCGCCAGCGTCGAAGCTGCTCCACGGGTCCAGAAAGCGCATAGGCAAGGGACGCTAAAAGCAGGATTTTAGGCGGGTCAACGGTGACTAGTCCGAACACGAGAACAACCGCGAGGATAGCGACAAAGGGTACCCGCCCATTCAGATCAAATCCTTTGAAGCTGTGGTAAGGCACATTAACGACCATCAGAATCGCCACAACCGTTGTCAGAGCAGCGACCACTACGGCAAGCTCGACTGGCAGGGCATCGCCCACCCAGCCCTGATCCTGACAGACCCAAACGGCACAGGCCATTATGCAAGCGGCGGCAGGACTCGCCAGCCCCATAAAGAAATTTGGGTCACCCACGCCCACCTGCGTATTAAAACGCGCCAGACGCAGCGCGGCGCAGGCCACGTACACGAAGGCTGCACTCCAGCCCACCTTACCCAGGTCACCCAGCGCCCAACTGAACATTACTAGAGCAGGGGCGACCCCAAAGGACACCATGTCGGCAAGGCTGTCATATTCAGCGCCAAATTTGCTGGAAGTGTTGGTTAGGCGCGCAACGCGTCCATCAAGGCCATCAAACACAAGGGCAAAAAGAATAGCGATAGGCGCTGTTTCGTAGTCTCCACGCATGGCCGCAACCACTGCATAGAAACCGCAAAACAAGGCTCCTGTAGTAAACAAGTTGGGAAGGAGATACACGCCGCGGCGCTTAACCGTACGACCGTTCTCCGAAACCTCTTCTTCGTGATCTTCAATCAAGCTCTCGATAGAGCTTGCAGCCTCGCCGAGACTGTCCGTCAGAGAACTCGCCGCACCACTATCCGCTTCAGTCGTTTCATTCGCTTCGCTAGCAGCTACTGCGGACGAACTTCCATCTGCCTCTTTCTCAACAGAAACATCGGAATTCACGTTCGCGTCAGCATTGCTTAATTCGTGTTTTGAGTCGTGGTCTGCCATGGGTTGAACCCTGTTATTAGGCGCCAAGTCTAGCAGATACAATCTAGAGCTCGTGAGCCACCTGCCAAAGGCCGTGAACCACTGGGTCTGCCAACCGCGGCTGACGTGTGCACAAGCCGATCTCGAAGGCCGGTAAATCCTCATCTAGAGTCATGACCCTCAAGCTTGATTCAAGACCGCTGGCATCCACGACCAAGCGGGGGAGCACAGCAACACCCAAGCCAAGGGACACCATCGCGACGATAGCCTCATGCCCCGCCACACGCGCGTAAACTGTCGGCTGGCGTACAAAACGCTCACTAAGCCACCGATCAATCAAATCTTTGCTTACCCCCCGCTCCGGCAGTACCCAGGGAGCATCCTCTAATGCTTCCCAAAGCGCAGAGCCAGACAGTCCTGCAAGCGTGTCATGCAGATCACAGTCTACAAGCGGCAGACAAAGACATAACGGCGTACTCGCGAGCGGACTAAAAGCGAAGGTCTCATTCAAGCCTTCAGGACGTGCGATGACAGCGACGTCTGAGTTCCCGCGCCGCACTCTTTCTATGCCATCAGCCTGATCACCCGTCTGTAGCAGGATCTGTACGCGGGGGTAGGCTTCTCTATATGCCGCCAGTAGCGGCGAAAGGAGTCTGTGTGTCGCGGTGACGGAACAGAAGATTCGCAACTCCCCCTGCAAACTTCCATCCTCGCCCAACGATTGTTGCAGCGACCGCCAGTCGGAGAGCATACGCTCGGCTACGACCTGGAGTCGTCGCGCCGCCGGCGTTGCCGTCATTCCACGACGGTCGCGGTCGAACAAGCGCTCTCCCAACTCCTCCTCCAATCGCAGAACGCATCGACTAACTGCAGATACACTCTGGTGCTGCTCTGCTGCCGTTTGGGTAAAACTCAAGTTACTGCAAACCGACAAGAATACTTGTAGTGACTTTAAATCCATGAATAGCGTTTCGCGCAAAACAGTTTTCATTATATAGCGTTTTACGCAATCAAGTCATTCCCTTACCATTGCGCGCTTTACACACTTAAGGACCGCCCTCATGGGACAGAACTACTTCAATACCCTTCCACTACGCCTCCAGTTAGAGCAACTGGGTAAATGTCGTTTCATGGATGCCAGCGAATTTGCAGACGGCGTAGAGAAGCTACGAGGCAAGAAGCTCGTGATCGTCGGCTGTGGCGCTCAGGGACTTAACCAGGGCCTCAATCTGCGCGATAGCGGACTCGATGTCAGCTATGCGCTGCGCGATTCGGCAATCAGTGAACAGCGTCAGTCCTGGCGTAACGCCACAGAGAATGGATTCACTGTCGGCACCTATGAGGAGTTGGTACCCACCGCCGACGTGGTCCTCAACCTGACGCCGGATAAGCAGCACAGTGCTGTTGTCACCGCTGTAATGCCGCTAATGAAACACGGCGCCTGCCTATCCTATTCCCACGGTTTCAACATCGTAGAGGAAGGCATGCAAATCCGAGATGACCTGACGGTTATCATGGTGGCTCCCAAGTGCCCGGGTACCGAGGTCCGTGAAGAGTACAAACGAGGATTTGGCGTCCCCACCCTGATCGCTGTCCACACCGAGAACGATCCCAATGGCGACGGCATGGAAATCGCCAAAGCTTATGCGGTAGGTACCGGCGGTCATCGAGCCGGGGTATTGCAAAGCTCCTTCATCGCTGAAGTAAAGTCAGACCTCATGGGCGAGCAGACAATTCTCTGCGGCATGCTCCAGACGGGCTCTATTCTGTGCTTCGACAAGATGGTGGAAAAAGGTATTGATGCAGCCTACGCGTCGAAACTCATCCAATACGGATGGGAGACTGTTACCGAAGGACTTAAGCATGGCGGTATCACTAACATGATGGATCGCTTGAGTAATCCGGCAAAGCTCCGCGCTTTTTACCTTGCGGGCGAGCTCAAAAACATCATGCGCTCACTGTACGAGAAGCATCAGGACGACATCATGACCGGTACTTTTTCGCGCACCATGATGGAAGATTGGGCGAACGATGACGTTAACCTTTTGAGCTGGCGTTCTGCGACCGCAGAAACCGCCTTTGAAAAATCCGAGAACAGCGCCCAGGAAATCGGTGAGCAAGAGTTCTACGATCACGGCATCCTTATGGTGGCGATGGTAAAAGCGGGGGTAGAGCTAGCTTTCGAAACGATGGTCGCCGCAGGAATCATTGACGAATCTGCGTATTACGAGTCACTTCACGAAACTCCACTCATTGCCAACACCATTGCGCGCAAGAAGTTGTATGAGATGAACGTAGTCATCTCAGACACTGCGGAGTATGGCTGTTACCTCTTTGACCACGCATGTCGACCTCTATTGGCAGACTTCATGAAAGACATAGAAACCGATGTGATTGGCAGAGGTCTTGGTGATGACAACACTGTCGACAATCAGGAACTCATCCGTGTGAACGAAGCCATTCGCTCACATCCAGTGGAGACCGTAGGAACAATGCTCCGCGGTCACATGACCGCTATGAAGAGCATCCTGTAAGACAAGGCTTTAAGATGAAGAACAACTGCGGCCCTAGGGCCGCAGTACTTTTTCACCGCGGGCAATACCTGCAACGCCCGAGCGAACAACCTCAAGAATATCTGCCTCTGGCATCGCAGTCACAAACGAGTCGAGTTTATCCGTGGTTCCCGCCAATTGAATGGTATAGACCTTAGGGCCCACGTCCACGATCTGGCCTCGGAAAATATCGGTAGTTCGTTTGATCTCCTCCCTCTGCGTGGAATCTGCACGCACCTTTATCAGCATGAGGTCCCGCTCTACGTGAGCACCTTCTGTCAGATCTACCAGTTTCACCACATCTACCAGACGGTTTAGATGCTTGGTGATCTGTTCGATATGTCGATCGTCGCCAAAGGTAGTCAGCGTCAACCGCGATAAGGTCGCGTCCTCGGTAGCAGCCACATTGAGTGTTTCAATGTTGTAACCACGCTGAGAAAACAGACCCACTACCCGGGATAGAGCGCCCGGTTCGTTTTCCATCAATATAGAAATAATGCGTCGCATGTCAGCTCCTCTCATTCTTGCTAAGCCACATGTCTTTCATCGAGCCATTTGGCGCAACATGCATAGGGTAAACGTGCTCCATGGGATCGACATACACATCCAGAAAAACCAATCGGTCCTTCATCGCAAACGCCTCCGCCATTTTCTCGTCAAGTTCAGCCTTATCCCGCACGGTAATACCCACGTGCCCATAGGATTCGGTGAGCTTCATGAAATCAGGCAAGGAATCCTCGTAGGTGCTCATGGCATAACGCCCCTCGTACTGCATGTCTTGCCACTGTTTCACCATGCCAAGGTAGTTGTTGCGCAGATTGATGATCTTCACTGGCGTGTTGTACTGCAGACAGGTAGAGAGCTCTTGAATGTTCATTTGAATACTGCCTTCGCCGGTAACGCAGGCAACTTCTTCCTCAGGAAAAGCAAGCTTTACGCCCATCGCTGATGGCAAACCAAATCCCATCGTTCCCAAGCCTCCAGAGTTAATCCAGCGCCGCGGCTTGTTAAAGCGATAATACTGAGCCGCGAACATCTGATGTTGTCCCACGTCCGAGGTAACAAAGGCATCACCTTTCGTGATGCGGTAGAGACTCTGAATCACTTCCTGCGGCTTGATGTAATCACTCTCTCCAAAGCGACGACCCGTCCAAAGACCGTGATTGGCACGCCACTCTTCTATTTGCGACCACCAGGCATCCAGGGGAACAGGCTCCTGAAAGTCGTCACCGTCCTGCGCGGCGCGAATAGCGGCCATTAGATCTGTAAGCACAGCCCGAACGGGGCCGACGATAGGAATGTCTGCCGTTACAGTTTTAGAAATCGCTGCGGGATCCACGTCGATGTGAATAATTTTTGCCCCGGGACAGAACTTACTCACAGTGTTCGTCACCCGGTCATCAAAGCGCGCACCCACGGCCAAAATCACATCAGCGTTATGCATCGCCATGTTAGCTTCATACAAGCCGTGCATGCCCAACATGCCAAGGAACTGCCTATCGGACCCTGGATAAGCTCCAAGACCCATCAAGGTATTCGTCACGGGAAAATTGAGATGCTGAGCCAACTCCGTCAGCAGGTCACTGCCTTCGCCGAGGATAACCCCACCACCGGAATAAATAATGGGTCGCTTGGCAGACAGCAGCAGCTTCGCCGCTTTGCGAATCTGTCCGCTGTGTCCGCGCACCGCAGGAGAGTAGGAGCGCAGCTTTACGCTCTCTGGGTATTCATAAGGAAAGCGTTCATCTGGACGCGTAATGTCCTTGGGAATATCGATAACTACCGGACCGGGCCGTCCACTGGCCGCGATATGAAACGCCTTTTTAATAACCCCTGGGAGCTGGCTTGCGTGGCGCACCTGAAAACTGTGCTTCACGATAGGCCTGGAGATACCGAGCATATCGGTTTCCTGAAAAGCGTCTTCGCCAATCAAATGGCTTTGCACCTGACCCGACAACACCACCATGGGAATAGAATCCATGTAGGCAGTCGCTATGCCTGTCACGGCATTGGTCGCTCCGGGACCCGAGGTAACAAGCACCACACCGGGTTTGCCTGTAGCCCTGGCATAGCCGTCGGCCGCATGGGTTGCCGCCTGTTCATGGCGGACCAGAACGTGAGGCACACTTGCCGCCTTGAACAAAGCATCGTAGATGTGCAAAACAGCACCACCGGGATACCCAAAAATAAAATCGACGCCCTCGTCTTCCAGGGCTCTCGCTATCATTTCGCCGCCGGAGAGCATCTCAATACCCTCCTCTAAATTTGTGGCTACATCTAACTCTGCGTTCACAATCGTAACTCCCGCTCGTGCCAACGCTTACCCTCGCCAGCAACAAACAGTTTTTCGCACCCACTGACAAGCGGACACGGCTTATCCGTCAACCACAGGTCTAGCGCCAAAAACAGAGGGATAACAAGCACGAAGGAACCCCGTGTCGCTGTCGCCCTGCGCGGTAACGCAGTGTGGACTGCTGAGCTTCACGATCAAATCGAGAGTTTCAGCCGACGGGACGTAACCACAGTCGCTTCGGATAATCGCACCGAAACGAAGGCCAGGGGCAGAGGGTACTCTGCGTTGCCATTGCCATAATCACGACGGTGCAATTCTGGTGATGGGCGATCTCAATGTCAACGGTAGCAATCACACGTTTTCTGGGCAGATTGGGTCCACTATTGACTAAACGCATCAATTGCACCCAAGTTCATGCTTGGGTATGGTTCTAGGGTCCACCAGGCGGAGTAACCCGTGAAAAATTCAGATCAATGCGTAGTAGTGCAGCAACGCGGCAACATCACAGCGGTGCTAATGGCGCTAGCCTGTGTTTGCGCAATATTGATTACCGTGTCGAGCGCATCTGCGGCTGACACCTACTACCGTTGGAAGGACGAGCAAGGCAAGCTGGTAGTGAGTGATCGGCCCCCAGTCTCTGAAGAGATAGAGTACGAAGTAGTGTCACAACGCTCCTCTCTTATACGCCGGGTCCAACCTGGCGAGGGCGCTGTCCCCAAGGAGGTCACTCCCCGCCCGGGCAATGAATTCACCCAAGTTGATTCACGGCAGGAAGAAATGGAAGTCGTGGCCAAGAATCCCGAAAGCTGCGCACGCGCAAAAGCCAACCTGGAGACACTCAATACCGCCGCACGCATCAGGATTCGGGACAAAACCACCGGAGAGCTTCGCTTCATATCCGAAGAAGAGAAAGAGACCCAGCGTCAGAAAGCGCAGGACACTATTAGAGTTCACTGCGCTTAATTCGAACCGTCCGGATCCCCGCCGCCCCTTACTGCGCTCGCTAGCAAGGGGGACGCTCGCTGCGTAAGCGACTGCGGGAATCCTATTGCTTGATTACAACGAGGCTTAGTGCACCGTCTCTGTCTGAGACTCACCGTCAAAACTCGGCCTGCCATCAATCCAATCTGCGACGATTCGCTGCCCCGGGGCAAAATCTCCTGCCAGAAGTTTCTGCGCCAGTGGGTTCTCCAACTGTTGCTGGATCGCCCGCTTGAGTGGACGCGCGCCGTAAACCGGATCAAAACCGCCTTCGACAAGCTGCTCCATAAAGCTGTCAGTAACTTCAAGCTCGAGCTCTCGTTCGGCCAGTCGTGATCGAAGCCCTTCAAGCTGGATAGTGGCGATGCCACGAATCTGCTCCTGCAGAAGTGGGTGAAACACCACGGTCTCGTCCACACGGTTGATAAACTCCGGACGAAAGTGCTGAGAGACAACTCCCATGACAGCTGACTTCATTGCGTCGTAGTTCTCATCGCCTGCAAGCTCTTGAATCAGGTCTGACCCCAGGTTAGACGTCATCACGATCACCGTATTACGAAAATCGACGGTTCTACCTTGACCATCGGTGAGCCTGCCATCGTCCAGCACTTGCAGCAAAATGTTAAAAACATCCGGATGCGCTTTTTCAATCTCGTCGAGCAACAGTAGAGAATAGGGGCGACGACGCACTGCCTCTGTTAGGTAACCGCCCTCCTCGTAGCCGACATATCCAGGAGGCGCACCAATGAGGCGTGCAACTGAATGCTTCTCCATAAACTCGGACATATCGATGCGCACCATTGCCTGCTCGCTGTCGAACAGAAAATCCGCCAGTGCCTTACAAAGCTCGGTCTTACCCACACCCGTAGGTCCCAAAAACAAAAAGGAGCCATTGGGACGACCGGGGTCAGAGAGACCAGCGCGAGATCGACGTACAGCATTCGCAACGGCAACGACGGCCTCATCCTGTCCAACAACCCGGTCATGAAGGGCGTCCTCCATGCGCAGGAGCTTATCCCGATCACCCTCCAACATTTTGGAAATGGGGATACCCGTCCAGCGTGACACAACCTCGGCAACTTCTTCATCGGTCACCTTGTTGCGCAGAAGGGTTCTCTCTACATTCTCGGCCGCCTGCGCCTCTGTAAGCTTCTTCTCGAGTTCCGGGAGCTTGCCGTACTGCAGCTCTGACATCCGGGTTAAATCGCCCGCACGACGCGCAGTTTCAAGATCTAGTTTTACTTGCTCTATATCGCTTTTAACTGATGCTGCGCCCTGCAGTGAGGCCTTTTCGGCCTTCCATACCTCCTCCAGGTCAGCAAACTCTTTCTCGATCCCGGTTATCTGCTCATTCAATAGTGCCAGTTGCTTTACTGCGGACTCATCTTCATCTTTGCGAACGGCTTCCCGCTCGATCTTAAGTTGAATAAGCCGTCGCTCGAGACGATCAAGCGCCTCGGGTTTAGAGTCAATCTCCATACGGATACGGCTGGCCGCTTCGTCAATCAGGTCGATGGCCTTGTCAGGGAGCTGTCGATCAGTGATGTAGCGCTGTGAAAGCTGTGCTGCGGCAATGATTGCCGAGTCAGTAATATCCACACCATGGTGGACTTCATAGCGCTCCTTAAGACCTCGCAGAATAGCAATAGTGTCTTCTTCACTCGGCTCTTCCACCAGCACCTTTTGGAAGCGCCGTTCTAACGCCGCGTCTTTCTCGACGTGCTGTCGATACTCGTTGAGCGTCGTCGCGCCCACGCAGTGAAGCTCTCCCCGGGCGAGAGCCGGCTTCAACATATTGCCCGCATCCATTGAGCCTTCAGCCTTGCCCGCGCCGACCATGGTGTGGATCTCGTCGATGAACAGAATTACACGGCCTTCTTCTTTAGACAGCTCATTGAGCAGTGCTTTCAGTCGCTCTTCAAATTCACCGCGGAATTTTGTCCCGGCCAGCAAAGCTCCTAAATCCAACGACAGAATTCGCTTGTCGCGCAGACCCTCGGGCACTTCCCCGTTAATCACGCGCTGAGCAAGGCCTTCAATGATCGCTGTTTTACCCACACCGGGCTCACCGATAAGCACCGGGTTGTTTTTGGTACGGCGCTGCAACACCTGCACTGTCCGGCGAATTTCATCGTCCCTACCGATCACCGGATCCAGCTTGCCGTCTCGCGCACGCTCAGTGAGATCAATGGTGTACTTCTCCAGGGCCTGCCGTGTCTCTTCGGCATCGGCGCTATCCACGGAAGCACCTCCGCGAACAGCCTCCACCGCCGCTCCAAGACCATCCTGCGTAACACCGCTATCAGTGAGCACTTTGCCTACAGCTCCGCCCGCCTCCAGTAACGACTGAAGCACAAGCTCGCTGGAGATAAAGCTATCCCCACCCTGCTGGGCTTTTTTGTCGCTTAAATTCAATACCCGGCTTAAATCCGGGGATACGTGGACTTCGCCCGTGGAGTTTTGCACCACTGGCATAGCGTCTAACAGGGATCGCAAAGACTGCTGCATGGCGTCGATGTTCGCGCCCGCTCTCTGCAGCAATGGCCTCGCCGACCCTTCTTGCTGGTTGATCAACGCCTGTAGAAGATGCGCAGAATCAATCTGATTGTGGTCCCGGCCAACCGCCAGTGACTGAGCATCGGCCAGGGCGTTTTGCAGGGGATTGGTTAACTTGTCCATTCTCATAACTATCTACCTCCACAGCGATTCAAGGATCACCGTCAGCCAACGCTGTCGTTGGCGTGATCATTTATACCCTTATAGATATTGGGGTTTAAGGATCATTTTCAAGAGCTAGCAGTTAGTTATCTCGCAGTATGAGGCAGGCCATTCGTCCGGTTGTCCCGTCTCTACGATAAGAATAAAACCGGTCGGTTTCGCTCACCGTACAAGCGTTGAGACTACTGACATTAAACACACCAAGTCTTTGAAGGCACAGCCTCGCCAATCCCGAGAGATCTGCAAGGTAATGTCCGGGACGATGGGGAGACGAACGAAAATAGGCTGATAGACCCGCGCCACCATCTCCAGCAATGAATGCTGCCCTAACTTCCGGGCCAACTTCAAAAACCTCTTTACCAATTGCCGGCCCCAGCCACGCGCAAATATCCTCCGAAGGAACGTTAAGGGCTGACACCGCCGAATCCAGTACGCCTGCAGCCAAACCCCTCCAGCCTGCATGTACTGCAGCCACGACTTCACCGCGCCGGTCAGTCAACAACACGGGTAAACAGTCCGCAACCATGACCGCACAGGCAATACCGCTGTCGCGGGTCCAGCAGGCATCAGCTGGCATGGCCGTCGCGATACTGTCGCTTGCGGCCACCACGCGAATGCCGTGAACCTGATCCATCCATGCAATTTTTGTGTCTTTAGGTAGGTGGTCCGAAAGCGCGGCACGGTTCTCTAGAACGGCTTCCTCACGGTCTCCAACATGGAGTCCAAGATTGAAACCCCTGAAAGGACCTTCGCTATGGCCGCCCTCCCGGGTGGTATAAAAAACACGAACGTTGTCGGGCCAGCCCTCGAGCGAGGCTTCCTCAACGCTCATGACTGACTAGTACTCCTGAGCATCGAGCCCCGAGTTCTCCTCAGTCAATATCTGGAGCAATCGCTCCAAATCATCGGCTAGGGGCGACTCAAAACTGCAGTATTCCCTGGAACCGGGGTGTACGAAGCTCAGGCACCGGGCATGGAGAGCCTGCCGCCGAAACTCGCGGAGCGTATCGGCGAGCCGATCACTGCACCCCTTGGGAAGCTGCAGTCGACCGCCATACACAGGATCTCCCAGCAATGGGTAGCCCCTGTGGGCCATATGTACGCGTATTTGATGTGTCCGCCCGGTTTCGAGCTGTACGTTTAGTGCGGTGTGCTGCGCGAACCGCTGGGCGATGCGATAATGCGTCACCGCAGGCTTCCCGCCATTGGCGACCACTGCCATACGGGTTCTTTGTCGCGGGTGACGACCAATAGCGGCTTCTACACGTCCGCCGCCACTCGGCACCCCCCGGACGATCGCAAAGTACTCCCGCTGCACATCTTTCTTTTGCAGCTGTGCCACGAGGCTGCGGTGTGCATTTAGGGTTCCTGCGACAACCAGCAGACCGCTGGTCTCTTTATCGAGACGATGGACAATTCCGCCCCTGGGCACTGCCTCCAGAGCGGGCCGGTGGTTCAAGAGCGCATTCACCAGTGTGCCATGGTGATTTCCCGCCCCGGGATGCACCACCAGCCCCGCGGGCTTATCGATTACCAAAATTTCCTCGTCTTCGTAAACGATATCCAGCGGCAAGGCTTCAGCACCCCAGGAGACTTCACTCTCCAGCTCGGCCTGCAGACTAAGCACCGCACCGCTCTCAACGGCATCGCGAGGCCGCGCTCTCGCGCCGTCCAGCAAAAGCTGTCCGCTGCGAATCCAGGTCTGCAACCGCGCACGGGAGAACTCAGAAAACAGCTGTGCCGCAGCCTGATCGAAGCGCACCCCCGCAAGATCGTCTCCAGCGGTTGCACTTCTCTCAATCAAACGCGTTTCGATTGTCTGTTCTATGGTTTATGGACTCCCACGGCTGTGCTTAAATAGCGCCCTTCTTTTATTTGCCGATTTTAGCATGAGCCTTTTTAGTACCCTCCACATGTCAGTTAAGCACTGGCCTTTAGTTATAAGCCTATTCTCGGTTTTGCTGGTAAGCGGCTGCGCGAACAATGACGAAGAAGGTGATTTTTCAGCAGATAGTGGCGAACAACAAATCTATGATGAAGCGCAGCGCTACCTGAACGCGCGAAATTTTGATCTGTCGATTCGCGCCTTACAGGCCCTTGAGTCCAGATACCCTTTTGGCAAGTACGCAGAGCAAGCTCAGCTTGAGTTGATCTACGCTCATTACGGGGCCTATTCTCCCGAGGCAGCGGTGGAGGCCGCAGACCGCTTTATCCGTCTGCACCCTCAACATCCCAATGTCGACTACGCCTATTACATGAAGGGTCTGGCAACTGCTACAGCTAGTCAGGACTTCCTATCCCGCTTTACTCCGACCGATAAGACACTCAGGGATACAAGCTTTGCCAAAGAAGCCTTTGCAGAGTTTTCTCAGCTGGTCACCCGTTTTCCGGACAGCCCCTATGCTGCGGACGCCAAGTCGAGAATGGTCTACTTGCGCAACCTTCTGGCACGCAACGAGATTCACGTTGCCAACTACTATTTCCGTCGAGGCGCCTACCTCGCGGCAGCAAATCGCGGTAGGTACGTAGTGGAGAACTTTCAACGAACCCCTGCTGTAGGTGACGGCCTAGCCGTTATGGCGCAGGGCTATCTGATTCTTGGCATGGACGATCTCGCTCAGGACGCAATCGACACGCTGGCGCTTAACTACCCAGAGCACCCCGCGCTTAATAAAGAGGGTGAATTCGATACGGTCTACACCCAAGACGGTGTGCAGCGATCAATAATCAACAAGCTCAGCTTCGGTCTTTTCGATCCACCGAAGCCGCCTCAGTTCGATAGCCGCAAAGGAATCAGCTAAGGTCTTTCAGTCGCCGATACGCCAGGCTGAGGTGATCGGGTAGCGGCGATCCCTCCCAAACCCTCGCTGGGTGATACGAACACCAATAGGCGCCTGCCGGCGCTTGTATTCGTTAATGTCGACCAGTCTGACTGCACGCTCGACATCTTCCCTGGGGATGCCCTCAGCAATGATGGCTTCTGCGCTGAAATCTTGCTCGACATAGAGCTCCAGGATTCTATCCAGGACATCGTAAGGCGGCAGGCTATCTTCATCTTTTTGATCAGGCGCCAGCTCTGCTGACGGGGGCCGTTCAATAACCCGATCAGGGATGCAAGGCCCAAGACTGTTGCGGTAACGACAAAGTTCATAAACAAGCGTTTTCGGCACGTCTTTGAGTACGTCAAAGCCTCCTGCCATGTCGCCATAAAGCGTGGAATAGCCCACCGCCAACTCGCTCTTGTTACCCGTGGTTAACACCAGAGAACCTTTCTTGTTAGAGATAGACATGAGCAAAACCCCGCGACAGCGGGCTTGCAGATTCTCTTCTGTGGTGTCGGCTGAAAGCCCGGCAAACTCGTCGCTCAATGCCGATAAAAAGCTCTCATAAATCGGCTCAATAGAGATAACACTGTGACGAACACCAAGCGTCGCGCTTTGCTCCGCAGCGTCGGCAATACTGATATCAGAGGTATAGCGAAACGGCATCATGATCGCTTCTACCCGTTCCGCCCCCAATGCATCTACTGCCACGGCAAGAGTCAGTGCAGAAT
This sequence comes from Congregibacter sp., assembly GCF_045107095.1. Taxonomy (GTDB): domain Bacteria; phylum Pseudomonadota; class Gammaproteobacteria; order Pseudomonadales; family Halieaceae; genus Congregibacter. Next base: position 13,427 of record NZ_JBGCFU010000077.1, read on the forward strand.
CAACGCCACCAGAGAGACCGAGAACGACGCTCGGAAAGCCATTCTTGTTTACATAGTCACGCATACCCAAAACCAGCGCCTGCCAGATCGCCGCGAGCTCATCCAGAGGCTCTACCAACGCAGACCGTCTGAAGCTCCGACCTGCTTCCGATTCCGGGAACTCACACCAATCAGCCGCCGCTTCAAAGCGCGCACTCTGCGCAGCGAGACTACCATCACTACTCATAGCAAAGGAGCCACCGTCAAATACCAGCTCGTCCTGGCCCCCTACCTGATTTACATAGACCACGGCAACCCGATTGTCGCGGCATCGTTTAGCGACTAAATCCATACGCTCCTGCTGCTTCCCGCGATGGAAAGGCGACGCATTCAGATTAATCAGTAGCTCAGCGCCGGCGGAAGCAGCCTCTGCGCAAGGCCCGGGAACCCAAATATCTTCACAGATACTCAGCCCCACCTTCGTGCCCTGAATGTCAAAAACGCAGGGTTGCGAACCGGCAGTAAAGTATCGTTTCTCGTCAAAGACCTGATAGTTGGGAAGCTCGTTTTTGTGATACTCGGCTTTTAATTCACCCTCGTGGAACACACCAGCGCAGTTGTAAAGAACATCGTCCCTGCGAATGGGATAGCCGACAATAACCCAAGCTTTTGGAGGTAGTTCCCGACACAGACGTTCGATAGAGTCGCTCACACGCTTACATAGCGCAGGCCGCAGCAACAAGTCCTCTGGCGGATAGCCGGAGAGCGTTAGCTCCGGAAAAACCACAACCGGCGACTCATGGCTCAGGGAAGCCTGATTTGCGATTTCAATAACCTGGCTTGTGTTACCGCCGAAATCGCCCACATGAGTGTTTATCTGGGCCATCAAAATGTGCATAGAGAGTATCCAACTTTCCGGGGGCGCTATTGTCAGCGATCTGAGGCAGGCTGACTAGATGGAACGAAAACACCAATAGCACTGCTAGAATGAAGTCTTGCAATCACAGTCACCCTAAATTGGATAGAAATCCGTGAGCAGTCCTGCCATTTTAGTTCCC
>NZ_JBGCFU010000078.1:0-16226 GCF_045107095.1 Congregibacter sp.
TATTCTTCTGAATCTATTGAGGTCCTAACTGGCCTTGAACCGGTGCGTAAACGCCCCGGAATGTACACCGACACCACGCGTCCCAATCACCTTGCCCAGGAGATTATCGACAATAGCGTCGACGAGGCGCTAGCGGGCTTCGCGCGGCAGATTGACGTTGTTCTTCATGCGGACGGTTCGCTGTCAGCTAGCGACGATGGTCGAGGTATGCCCGTCGATATGCACCCTGAGCAGAAAAAGCCAGGAGTTGAGGTGATCCTCAGTACGCTGCATGCCGGCGGTAAGTTCTCCAGTAAGAATTACCAGTTCAGCGGTGGTCTCCATGGTGTTGGGGTCTCTGTGGTCAATGCCCTGTCAAAGCAGCTCACGGTGACTATTCGTCGAGACGCGCAAGTACACCAAATGAGCTTTGCCGGGGGCGAGAAGACCTCAGATCTCAAGGTTATTGATACCTGTGGCAAGCGAAATACCGGGACTACGGTGCACTTTACGCCGGATCCCCAGTACTTCGACTCCATCAATTTCTCTGTGCCACGGCTCATGCACGTGCTGCGGGCGAAGGCGGTATTGTGTCCCGGGCTGCGCGTCACGTTCCTCGATGAGAAAAAGAACGAGAAAGAAGAGTGGTTCTACGAAGACGGTCTTACGGACTACCTCCTCTCCGCTACCGATGGCTTTCCAACCCTCCCGGCCGAGCCTTTCACCGGCAGCTTTAGCGGCAGCACCGAGGCGGTGGACTGGGCGGTTCAGTGGTTGCCTGAGGGCGGCGAACTGATTACCGAATCCTATGTAAACCTGATTCCCACGGCACAGGGTGGCACCCATGTAAATGGTCTTCGCACAGGCTTACTGGATGCGATGCGAGAGTTTTGTGAGCTGCGTTCTTTATTGCCCCGCGGCGTCAAGCTATCGCCCGATGACATTTGGGAGCGCTGTAGTTATGTGCTCTCCTCGAAGCTTGAAGACCCCCAGTTCTCCGGCCAGACCAAGGAACGCCTTAGCTCCCGCGAGGCAGCGGCCTTTGTATCGGGGGTAGCCAAGGATGCGTTCAGCCTGTGGCTGAATCAGCATACCGGCGACGCAGAAGCGCTTGCCGAGCTGTGCATCAACACCGCACAGCGACGTTTACGTAGCGCCAAAAAGGTGGTGCGTAAGAAGGTCAGTGCGGGCCCGGCCTTGCCAGGTAAGCTTGCTGATTGCTCTGGCGAAGACATCACACGTACCGAGTTGTTCTTGGTAGAGGGTGACTCCGCTGGCGGAAGTGCGAAGCAGGCTCGCGACCGCGAAATTCAGGCAATCTTGCCTTTGCGAGGCAAGATCTTGAATACCTGGGAGGTAGACTCCCAAGAGATTCTTGGCTCTCAGGAAGTGCACAATATCTCCGTTGCCCTGGGCATTGATCCTGCCGACGACGACCTTAGCGGACTGCGCTACGGAAAGGTCTGCATACTTGCTGATGCCGACTCCGATGGGCTGCACATCGCAACTCTGATTTGCGCCTTGTTTGTCCGCCACTTCCGCGCTCTTGTTTCTGCTGGACACGTCTACGTCGCGATGCCGCCTTTGTATCGAATCGATATTGGTAAAGAAGTGTTTTACGCGCTGGACGAAGCTGAGAAGCAGGGTGTTCTTGATCGCATAGAGGCAGAGAAAAAGCGTGGCAAGGTAAATGTGCAGCGTTTTAAGGGTCTTGGTGAGATGAATCCCCTGCAGCTTCGAGAGACGACCATGAGTCCCGATACGCGCCGTCTCGTGCAGTTGCGGCTTGAAGCCGGTGATGAAACCAACGAGATGCTGGACATGCTCTTGGCCAAAAAACGCGCGGGAGATCGAAAGTCCTGGCTTGAGACCAAGGGCGATTTGGCGGAGGTTTTGTAGCCGCCAATGCAAGCATAAAGCGCTCTCCGTGTTAGTTCGCCGCGGAGGAACGTAAAGTAAAAATTCATGCGACAACCAAAGAAGTACTTTGCTGTTCTGCGGCAGTGCGCGTTATGCAACACCTTGTGTGCAAACGTATCTAGCTGGGCAGTTGTGGGGCGCCATCAACGCCACTCTTCCGCAGACGCAATTTCCACTTATTGTTTTCACCCTTTGGTCTCCATCTTTACTGTCCCATCGCGTTGATGGTTGCGAACGCGACGATGGCAACGGCTAACGCGCTGATCGGAATCAACCATGAGCCCCTTAGCTTCAACGGTGGCTTTTCTGCGATTCCGGACATCTGTGTCCTGTGAGCGGTGAGCCATAATATTGGCAGTGCAAGGGCAATCCCAAGAACCTCCACGATAAGCAGGGGGCGGGCCATAGCGGTCGGTGATTGAGGAAAAACCCCGAGGAGATCAATGCCATATACCACCAGATAACTCGCCGCCGCCCAGAATGTTAGCGGCCATGCCAGCCGAACACCTGCCATTAAGCCCGCAACCAGCAGGAAGCTACCCAAACCCAGAGCGGTCAGAAAGATGTTGAAAACCAAGAGAACAACCGGAGCGATATGGGAAAAGTCGCGATTTTCAATCGGCCCGCCTGGCACTAGGGATGACAACGCAATGCCTGACAAAACCAATAGCACACTGAGCACGCGCACCTGTTTATCTCCTTTCATTTTGTGCCTCCTCATGATCACTGGTCGAGCATGCTGATCACGGCATCGATGGCGAAGTCTGTGCCCAGCAGGCGTGCCTCGCGCTGAAGCTGTGGTACCTCGAGGTCAACGGGCACGCCCTCGGTTTCAAACTCCTCGCTTTCAGGCGATAGATAAAACTCGTTTGCCAGCGATACTTTCCAACCATTACTTAGCCGTTTCTCGAGTTGGTCTGAAAAGCCACCTTGGGTAGTTTCTCCAACGATCGTCACCTGGGGCAGCACACGCATAGCTAGCGTGAAAGTTTCGGCGGCGCTGGCGGTCTGGCTACTGGTCAGTAAAAAAACGGGGGCAAGGTATTGAAACTCTCCTCTTGGGCTGAGAAAAACATCGATGAGTTCCGTTCGGGTGGCGGCCAGTCGTGCTTGCTTACTATAGGCATGGGTTTCGTTGGCGACGAAACGGCTGGCTATAGCCAGGCTCAAAAAGTCTTTGCCACCGCCGTTGCGCCGGACATCCACAATCAGCGCCTGGGTATCGCGTAGATCGTTCATTACTTCGTCGAGTGCGCTTTCGAGAACAGTCAGTTCGTCGTCGTTGTCTTCGGGGTCACCAAAGCCAAGCATGGCGTCGATGGCCAGGTAACCAACGCCGTCCACTGCGTACCACGTGAGCAGATCGTTAGCTGTGCTTTGAATATCCGAGCCGTCATCAGCATAAGCGAGCGTTATCTCCCGTTCGAGTTCCAGTTGCTCGCTGATGTAGGTGTTTGCGCTGTCTGTCTGAACGGGTGTCAGCGGTGGCCTAAGGTTCTGCTGATCCAGCCATTCAGCGAACAAGCGATCGGAGTACACCGGTTTATTCAGAACTTTTATCAGTCCGAGACTGGTTTCCACGGTCGTGTGGATGTCGCGGTAGGCCGATGCGATGTTGAACAACGCCTCCGCAAGGGCCTCGTCACTATCTGAGCTCGTCAGCTGGCTCAGCTGTTTTTCATACAATGGTGTTACGGGCAACTCGCGAAGGGCCGGGTAAATCGAATACTCCTCTAACAACTGCGCGAACAGACGTAGTTCACGCCTTGGGTCCGCGCTGTAACCTGCCTGCCCTTGTTGTGGGTCGACACCGTCGGCACAACTTGCAGGCACAAACTCAGCCGCAGTAAACCGTGTACCCGGCGCACCAAACGATGCGGTGCCGGAGCCGGCGTACCATTCCAATCGATCTTCACGGACACGAAAAAGCGTCTCGATATCGCTAGTGTCAACATCAGAGGCTTCTTCGACGAGAAAGCAGGACTCACTGGTGTAATCGAGAAGCCGCAAAGTGTTAGTGCCGATTTCCACTACCTGCCCGTAGGCTTCAGCAATCCAGGTGCCTTGAAACTCCTCGGAGATCAAAGTGCCGATGGGAGCGGGATTAGGCGACGCGCTGGAACCGCTCCCGGAACTACTACCGCCGCTGCCACAGGCGACCAGGTGCAGGCTTAGACTTAAGACAATCAATGTTTTTGTATCGATAGGGTGCATGCTGTGCTCCGGAATTTTTGCTGTGTTCGCGGTTATTGTTAAAGGCCGCGCGCTATCGGCTGCTATTCGTGGGGCGGCCGGGAGTGTTCTCTGCAGGTTTTATTGATGGTTTGGCGACAAGATTAAATTCAGTATTTCTGGGGCTATCCAAGCAAGGCACCTGGCGTAATCGATAGCCAGGGACTAACCAGTTAACCCCAACAATGTTGTCCGGGTTGACCTCTGCAGCCAGACAAATTTGTTTCTTTGGATGCAGCGACAGGGTCAACTCACTACGCAAGTCTCCGTGGGCCCGTATTCGGAAGGTTGTTAAGCCCGAAGGCACATTGACCGTAGTGGCTTGATCTGGAGCCAGTGCCAGGTAGTAGTCGCCATTCCAGCCGATAAAGGTGTCGGTCACGCTCCCTTGGAGCTGCGCTGACCTATAGAACGTTACTGGCGTCGATGGCGTCGTGGCCTGATCTGGCAGTGAACTCACAGACGCGCAGCCTGATATGGCTGCGACAAGACCTATTGTGATCAGATGTTTCATACCTGACTCCTGATTTCAGTAGCGATGAGGTTGTTAAAAGCCGTAACGCAGGACGAAATTAATTGCGTCTGAATCTGAATATTTGGTGTACTCAGCACCCAGCGTCAGTCGATCAAAGCGATAGTTAGTTCCCAGGTGATAAGCTTTTTGATCAAAGTCCTTCTCCCAGTTTTGGTATTCGAGTCCGGCAAAGAGATCCAGACGGTCAGACACAGCATGATGGATGAAAGTGCTAACACCGCTGTAGTTAGAGGACTGTTGCAACTTCCGCTGACTGTTCGATAGCGTTAGTTCCACATCCCCAAAGTTGCCACGGATATCAAATCTCGTGCGTTCAGATAGGGGGACGGCATAGCCCACTGCGGCGTTCCAGCGCTTTTCTTTCATATCCAGACCCCGACTTTCATCCGTCAAATTCCGGTATCGCAGCTCTGAAAAAAAACTTCCCCAGCCCTTGCTTGCGCGCAACTCTGCGCCACGGAAGGTGAACATTGGGTGAGCGGCATATTCCGCTTGCACAGCATTCACCTGGAAAAAGTCATAGTCCTCTGCCTGCAATGGGCCAGAGAGCATTAAGCCGAGCGAAGTCGCTGTGATGAGAGTGCGAAGAGGAGTCGAAAATGACTCCGGTAGGGTGTGTGATGACATGTTCAGTCCGTCCGTTGTGATGACGAAATGAGTGTCATGCATGACTGGAGGCCGGTCGTCCCGGCCTGCAAGTTAGAACGCGGGAGCTGCGTGATTTACCGAGGGCTAAATAAAAAATCTATTGAAAACAGTATCTTGTAGCGGTCTCTCAGAGGCGCTATTGCGACTGCGAAGGGAGTCCTGTCCTGTAGGGAAGGAGTATCCGCCCCAAGTTCGGGACAAATTAGGCCATTTGCTTGCGGTAGGCGCCGGGTGTCATGCCCTGATGCTTGCGAAATGCGGTGTAAAACGCTGACTTGCTGTTAAACCCGGAGTCCATGGCAATCTCCAATACTGTTGTGGATGACTGGGCCAGCAAGGGCAGAGAATGGCGGACCCGGTAGCCATTCACACAGTCGAAGAAATTCACCTTGAGTTGATCGTTGATCGCCTGCGACAGGTAGTTGGTAGACACGGACAACGCTTGCGCGAGGTTCGAAAGAGAAAGGTTAGGGTCGAGAAACAGAAATTTGGCTGCCATAAGCGCTTCAAGTTCTTCTACGAGGCTCGAGGCAAGCTCGGGGGATAGAGCCGAGCGCTGATACTTCTGCGACGGCGGGTCCAGAGTTTTTTCCAATGAAGGTGTTTGCTGGACCTTGTGCAAATGCGAGCCGTCGGATCCCCACGCAGGAGCTGTCTCGCGCTGGTGTGTCGATGTCTCAGATCGAGTGCTAAAAATGGCCGGCTGCCGTAACCCCAAAAGACCCATCGTGTAGATGAGAGCGACCATACTTGCAGCCAACGTAACGTCCAGCCATTCACGCCCCTCAAGTAGATCGGCACTGAAAAACTCTTCAGCAAGCCACAGTCCGTACACCAGCATCGTGCCTATCAGTAGATTGCGGAGCCAAATCAGACTAATACGATCGAGGTTTGAGTAATTACTCTCCAAGCGCTTCCGGTGTTGTGTGACCAATCGCAAGCAGATAACGATAAAGATGCTTAGGTGAATAATTGTGACCAGAAGCTCTAAATCCCCAAGCATGATGCGCCAGGCATCGTAGAGCGGAGGAAGGCCTCTCTCGTTAAGCAAAATACTGTACTGCAGCTCTGCAGGCAGCCAGAGCAGGGGCCAGCTTGCGCAGCAGTGAAGAACCACGGGTAACCACAGCACAACGGCCAGGGATGGCGGTATCGGGCGATTGGGTTGCGTTAGTTCTCGGCAATAGAGGAACAGAAAAACACCGTAGAGAAACTCTTTGGGCCAGAGCAAGGTGCGCAGCCACACGATTTTTTGAGTAAGGCCAGAGGCATCAAGGAAGTAATCGATGAGGGCCATTACAAATACGAGCAAGTAACAGGCCAGATAGTAATTGGCTTTGTGATTTCCACCAGCGCTGGTAATCAGCGCGAACGCCAAAAACCCGCCCTGAGCGGCGCCAATCAAAAATAGCAGGGGCAAAAAATCAAACATCGGTAAAAGAATGCCAGCGTTGTGCAAGAACACAAGCCGGCACGAGCATTAACACGAAGGCAATGAGCATCATCGACCTGAATTTGAGTAATCGATAGCGCCCGATTAAGGACTCCATCCTGTTGATGTTGATATGCTTACATCATCAGTAAAGGCTACGGCAGACGTAGATGATATGAGTCAGATAACCTCTCTCTATGTTTACAAAGTCGCCGCGCAGGCAAGCGCCGGCGTTGAAACACGCGATCTGGTAGAAGGTCTCGGCCTTAGCTCTGATGGCGCCATCGACCCAAGCCAGATGGTCTCATCATCTGAGTACTATGACTTCTTCGCTGCACTTGCGAGTCGAGATCCTGAGGGGGTGGCTTTGCCTCTTCGTATTGGCGCGGCCATGCGTGTCGACGAATATGGGGCTTTTGGTCTCGCCTGGAAGTCCGCTCCAAACTTACTTGGTTCCTTTGCTCGATCTGAGCGCTATGGACACGTTTTAGGCAGCGCCGAAACCTATGCGGTGGAGCCCTGCGAAGAAGGCGTTTTTTTTAGCCTCGAAAAGGCCGGAGACGGTCGGCCCGGTATGTTGCTCTCAAATGAAGCGAGCATTTCGGCGGTAGTAGCCATCAGCCAAGAAGCCAGCGCTATTCCATTTACACCTTTGTCCGTCCACTTCAAACACGAAGCACGGGGTGATACCTCCATTTATGAGGATCACTTTCGCTGCCCAGTCTATTTCGAGTCGGGGCGAGACGCTCTTTTTGTCAGTAAAGATAGCTTAGAAGCTCCCAATAAACTGGGGGATGCGACGATCGCGAGTTTCTTCGATCGTCATTTAGAGCAGGAGCTAGACTCTCTCTCGAGCGACCCTAGTCTGGAGCAGCAAGTTCGGAGCGTCATCGCGAACGTGCTTAGTGAAGGTGTGCCCACGCTGTCGCTGGTTGCTTCAGAGCTAGGTGTTGGTGCCCGGACTTTGCAAAGACGCCTAACGGAGCAGGGCCACTCCTTTCAGGGTGCGGTTGATCTTGCGCGAAAAGATCTTGCCCAGCGTTTGTTACGCGAAACCAGCTATAGCCTTGCTGAAGTAGCGTTCCTTACGGGGTTCGCCGAGCAAAGCGGCTTTACGAGAGCTTTTAAACGATGGGCCGGGCAGACTCCCCGATCCTACCGACTGAGCAGTAGCTCTGCCTGATTTTAAAATTGTCATCATCGGCCTAAACACTGTCATCAACGGGCAAGAGTGAGAGCCAACTCTTTGCCATTCTGAACTTGCTGAAACTAACCAGGAGCAAGTTCATGACCAACGATCAAAACAAATCATCAGAAAATGGCGACCTCACTCTTATCCTCGGGGGCACGGGGAAGACGGGGCGACGCGTGGCCGAACGTCTGCAGGCAAAAGGATGTCGTGTGCGAATCGGATCCCGATCATCTACACCGTCTTTTGACTGGGACAACGAGAAAGCCTGGGGCGCCTGCCTCGATGGCGTGAGTGCCGTATACATCACCTATGCGCCGGACTTGGCTATGCCGGGTGCAGTCGATGCCATTCAAAGCTTCGTGAACCTCGCTGTATCTCGAGGAGTAAAGCGATTGGTTTTGCTCTCTGGGCGTGGAGAGGAGGAGGCTCAGGCTTGTGAAAAGGTTGTTCAGGCTGCGGGCGTGGAATGGACTATCGTCAGGGCCAGTTGGTTCAATCAGAACTTCTCTGAGGGCGCTTTCATCGATATGGTCTTGAGCGGTGCCATTACCCTCCCGGCAGGAAGCCAGCTCGAGCCTTTTGTCGATACCGATGACATTGCTGATGTGGCTGTGGCTGCTTTCACAGAGGATCACCATAGTGGCCAAATCTACGAGGTTACCGGGCCAAGATTGATGAGCGTAGCCGATATCGCTGCTGATCTTTCCGCCGCCACAGGCCGCAAAATTGACTACATAGACGTCCCTCATGATGCTTTTGTCGCCGAGGTTGCGAGTTCCGGCGCCCCTAAAGATGTGGTGTGGATGCTCGATTATCTCTTTTCGACGGTCCTGGACGGACGCAACGCCTATCTGACAGATGGCGTGCAGCGTGCACTCGGGCGAGCCCCTCGTGACTTTGCCGATTATGCTCGTGAGGTGGCGGCAACGGGTGCGTGGAGGACTGCCGCATGAAACAGCCGCTAACAAAAATTGCGTTGTTCAGTTCGGGCGCGCTTCTGGCGTTTATTGGTGGCAGCCTGATGTTTACACCGAAGAGTTTTCTTGAGGATAGCGGTATCGTTTTGCAGCCAGAGCCAAGTCTGATGTCAGAACTTACGGCGCCGAGTGCTGTACTGATTGTCACCGCCTTGCTAATGATTTTTGCTGCGTTCAGGGCTCGCTATAGCAGTTTAGCGCTGTTAGCCGGCGCTGCCGTCTACGGAAGTTACGGCCTGGGACGAGTCATTAGTATGCTCATTCATGGTATCCCCTCACAGTCCTTGCTCATCGCCCTGTGCCTTGAGCTTGGGATTGCGGTGGTGCTCTTGGCGCTTCGACCAAAGCTTCTATTCAACGACTATCAGCTTGAGGGATGACGCCATGATGAGAGTTCTTTTGTATTGTATGTCTGCGCTGGTCCTCATCGGCATGTGGGCAGTGCTGGTCTTTGCTGCTATCAGCGGTGGGTGGCTGAAATCGCCCATCGTTGATTCGAATTCGCCGAAATCGTTTGCGGAGGCTGCACGAGGCGTTGTGGATGGCAGTCACACCGGCAACCTCAGTATGTACCTCATAGAAAACGGGCGTGTCGCCGAAGGTGTTTTCAGATCATCGGGGGAGGCCGTAGACGGAAGCTCCGTGTATCAGGTCGCCTCTCTAGGTAAGTGGATTACCGCGTGGGGTGTGATGACCCTGGTCGAAGACGGGACCATCGATCTGGATAGTCCTGTATCCAATTACCTGACACGCTGGACCCTCCCCAGTGGTGACTTCGATCCCGATGGAGTGACGGTTCGCAGACTCCTTAGTCACACAGCGGGACTTGATGATGCGCTGGGATACGACGGTTTTGAGAGCGCCGCCTCAGTGCAGTCTTTGGAAGAATCCTTATCCCGTGCCCGTGATGCATCTCCAGGCAAAGACGGGGTCGTGAAAGTAGGCATGCAGCCCGGTGCTGAATGGAAGTACTCGGGAGGTGGTTACACAATGCTGCAATTAATCATCGAAGAAATGTCGGGCCAGGACTTCGCTGAGTTTATGGCTGTCCGAGTCTTTGGGCCTCTCGGTATGACTCGCACAACGTTTCGATATTCCGAAGCGATGGAGCTGGGACTGGCAGAGAACTTTAGCCTCGATGGTCGCACAGAGCCTTTTCGCTGGTATTCGGCCCTGGCAGCTACATCACTATTTACCACAGCGGATGACCTGGTCACCTTCATGTCTGCGCAATCTTCTGCTGGCGAGCAATCGGTGTTGTCTGATGAAATGCTCAGGCTCATGCGGAAGCCTCATGCGACCCAGATGGGTGCTGAAATCTGGGGCTTGGGTGTGATGCTTTTTGCTCCAAACAACCACGGCGGTTACGTTATTGGCCATGACGGTAACAATGAACCCGCCATTAACACTGTTGCCCGCTATGACCCGGACACTGGAGACGGTATCGTAATCCTCTCTACCGGCAGCGAAACACTCGCGACGCGACTCGCCGGTGAATGGATTTTTTGGAAGACAGGTAACGTGGATAGTCTGATGTTTCTCATGTCTTTGGGGCTGATGTTGCGGGTGATCGCTGGCGGGAGTCTTGTGATTTTGGTGCTCGTTGGGTTTTTTGGTTTTACACGCCGCCATTGAAATGATTTTGAGCTGCAAAAGCCTTGACGCCTTGTTTCTCTTCTAGTGCTTTGCGCTCTTCAAGTAGGGAGCGCTCAGCGCGTTCGTGGAGAACCGCGGCGTCAAACACTTCCTCACGAGCTCTGCGTTTTTTCTCGTGTGTTTCAAGGTCGTACACATCGCGCTTGTTGGCTTTTGAGACATAAGCCCTAGCTAATTCTTCATTACTTCTGCGGGCTGCTAAGACCCACAACAACCATGCAAAAAGAGCGAGCCACACAGCACCAACCCAAGCGAGCCAAGGTGCCTCGGTAAAAATCCCGTAAACCGTAGTCGCGCACAATGCCCATGTAATGATTTGAATGATACGCAGTCCTCCGTAGTATTCATGGCAATAAACATTTTCTAGGATTCTGTGATGCTTGTCATCGAGCCCTGTGCTTTCGAAGAATTTGAGGCGGCTCTGGCTCTGATGAAGAGCAATATGGCAGCAGAGCTTGCCCGCGCCGATATTGTTTGGGACGGGGCCTGGCATAGAACCTATTATGAGCAGAACGACAATTTCTCAGTCTTTTTTAAAGACCGCTGGATAGGCTTCTTGTCCCTAGAGTTTGTGCCCGGGCGGCTATTTGTGCATACCGTGCAGCTTACAGAGAGTGCGCAGGGTAGGATGCATGGGTACCGCATTTACCAGTGGCTTTTAAAGAGAGCAGCAGTAGCCGATATTCAAGAAATCGGATGCAAGGCCTTCATTGATAGCTCGGTGATCTCTCTTTATGAGAGGCTCGGCTTTGAAATAGTTGCTACGGATCCACCGCTTTGTTCGATGCGGCTGAAAATTTGAAGGCTAGCCTCAATCCGTGACCGTGCGGCAGATGGGCGATGCTATGGAGCGTACGTGAGCACTTGCATTCTTTTTCTCCGCGGCGTGAACGTCGGCGGTAAAAACCCCCTCCCCATGAAAGATCTACGTGGCTGCTTGGGAGACGCTGGCTACGCAAACGTTCAAACCTATATTCAAAGCGGCAATATCATTCTAGATTCTGCAGCGGATCCTGCAGTAAAAGTTGCAGGCGTGATTGAGAAGGAGTTTGGTTTTCTTCCAGCAGTCATGTCCATGACTGAGAGCGAGTTCATGGCCGCCGCTATGCAGAACCCCTTTCCTGACGAGCCAGGCAATACGGTTCATTTCTATTTTTGCCCCCGGAAGCCAAAATTAGATGCGAGCAAGTTGGAAAAGTGGGTCGCTGGTTCAGAGCGTTATGAAGTCCATGGAAAGGTTTTTTACCTGCACGCGCCCGACGGCATCGGTCGATCAAAGCTCGTTGCCAACATAGATGCTTGCCTTGGTGTGTCCGGCACAGGGCGTAACCTCAATACCGTGAGAAAGCTGCAAGACATGCTTCAGAATCAGTCGGGATGAGGAAAACCGACAAGAAAAATGAGCGAATGCTGGTCGAGGCTCTCACGCGAGTATGCGATCAAGCTCTGGAGGAGATTCATGGTTTCGCGTGGATAACGCACTTTGTGGACTTCAATAATTTCCCGGATTCGTTATTGGTTGTTTGTGTATTTGAAACAAACGAACAGTTGCAAGCCGTTCGTGCGGCAAAGGAAGACGCGTACTTATCCAAAAGAGTGGTAGAAGAGCTTCAACACGAAGGTGTTCCGGTGGGCGCTAAATGGCGCCGGGTTCAATTTGATACGGAAGAGGCATGTGCGAGAACTCACTCAGGGGATTGGCAGGCGCGGTATCGCAGTCGAACTTAAACCGAGGTCGCTTAAGGAGCGCTGATAGGCTACTTTCAAGTTTGTTTTACAGAACGCCAAGACAAGAGTCGTCGGTGAGCAATCAACAGCAGGGGGATATTCAGGTGGGTAGAGGATTAAACAAAGCTTTCATGGGGGCGTACCGTAAAGCGGGAATCCGATCTTTACGGCATGGTCTGTTCGCGGCGCTGATTGCGGCGACTCTGCCTGCAGCCGCGCAGACACTGGATGATGAAGCCGTAGATTGGCTTCAGGCATTTCTCAAAATCGACACGATCAACCCACCCGGAAATGAATCTCGAGCTGTCGATTTCTATTCCAAGATTTTGGATGCCGAGGGCATATCCTGGAGCTCGGCGGAGAGTGCACCCGGACGGGGAAACATCTGGGCAAGGATTGAGGGCGGCGATGAGCCTGCGCTGATTCTTTTGCAGCATACCGATGTAGTGCCAGCAGACCCAAAATATTGGACGACGGATCCTCTGTCTGGCGAGATTCGCGAGGGTTTTATTTGGGGACGCGGTGCCATAGATATGAAGGGCACGGGTATTACCCAGCTTGCTACTTTTCTTAGTTTGCATCGCGCAGGCAAACCTTTGAACCGGGATGTAGTGTTTGTAGCTACTGCAGACGAAGAGGCCGGCGGGCTGTTTGGCGCAGGGTGGCTACTTAAGAATCATCCTGAAATTTTCGACAATGCAGGCCTTCTGTTGAATGAGGGTGGCAGTGGTCGTCTGACCGCCAAGGGAGAAACCATATTTTCTGTGGAGCTGACGCAGAAGGTTCCGGTGTGGCTAAGGCTTACCAGTGTGGACAAACCTGGGCACGGCTCTATGCCTTATCCGACCTCTTCGGTTACGCGTGTCGTTCAAGCGTTGGAGTTGGTACGAACTAACCCCTTCCCGGCGCGAATCATTGCTCCAGTAGATGCGATGTTTCGCAGTATTGCGCAAAGTGCAGAGCCCGAATGGGCGCCGGCATTTGCAGACATGGCCGCAGCTATTGAAGAGCCGGGATTCTTAACCCGACTTCAAAAGTTCTCACCACCCATGCATGCGTTAACACGTGACACCTGCTCTATCACGCGAATGTCGGCATCCAACAAGATCAATGTTGTGCCCCCGGAAGCTTGGGGCGAGATTGATTGTCGGATTCTCCCCGACAAGCCGGTCGATGAGTTTGTGGAGGAAATGCGTGAGCTGGTCGCCCCCAGCGGGGTAGAAGTCGAAGTGTTGATGGCTTTTTCGCCAGCGATTACCGATACAGGATCACGGCTTTATAGTGCGATTACAGATATCACGGCGGAAAGGCACCCGGGTTCTCGGGTGATGCCATCGGTGTCGGCGGGGTTCACTGATAGCCACTTTACCCGAGATGCTGGAATCGCAAGCTACGGTTTTACGCCAACGGTGATACCTGAGTCTGAGATGGTACGAATTCACGGCAACGATGAGCGGATCAGTGAAGCGGCTTTTCGTCGAGGTGTCGATGACCACTTAGCGATTATCGAGGCGGTGGTTTACGACTGAGGGGTAGTAGCGAATCTGCGGTGCCCAAAGGCACCGCGTCAGTCACGTGTATGTGATGAAACTTACTTTTGCTGACGGCGTCGCAGCACTAACAGTGCGCCGATAGCCATCAAAGGAAGAGAGCCTGGTACGGGGACTGCATTGACCTCGAGTGCTTGCCACTCGGCGGGTGCATCGTTAAATGTTGCAATTTGACCAGTCTCGAAAGTACGGTACTGGGCAGAGTTGATGCCATCGCAGCATCCTTCAAAACCCAAAAGCGTGAGTGAAAAACTGCCTACATCTGAAAAACTGTAGGTAAGGATTTCATTGCTTTTGTTCCAGTTTTTGGCCCACCAAATGTCGTCGTTAATGAGGCTTACGGGTGCATCATCATAGTCAGCGCGAATAAAGCCGCCGCGGCCCCAGTCCATGCCGAACTGAAACTCGGCGCTGCCTGAGAGGCTGCCAGTAATCGTGTAAAGAGCGCCGTATCCTCCATTCGATCCGCCGCAGGTGCTCTGCGAATTGATCCCGGTGAATGCCTCGAGGTCTTTATCGCAGTACTGTGTGCCAGTATCGAAAGCGGACTTAGCTTCCGAGAACGTTGATTCATCGTCGACTGAGTACGGTGTAGTTGCCATTTTCACGTTAATGGACTCGATGACTAGCCCTGCACTGGCAAAGCTTGAACAAGCTGTCAGAGTGAGGCCGGCAATCAATTTTGAGTAACGCATGGATCTTCGCTTTTCTTTGGATTCGGCGCGATTAAAGCTAAGCACGGGCCCAGATACACGCGAATCGGGTGAAATCTGCGGTTTTCGTCACGCTTCGCTCTTAATTGCCCAGCATAGTGTGATTGAGGTCACACAACGATTTGAGGTTGTGCTCGTGCAGCTTTGACCTGCGAATCATTGCGTCAGAGAATACGACGCACTTCCTATCTATTTTTATAGGCTCAAAGTGACGTTGAAAAAACAGTGGCAACTGCATCCTACTCTGGCCAAGGACTGTCATGTGCTGGGACGCACGGCCTCTGTCGAGTTGCTACTTCATAGCAACGCGGCGCTCCACTGGTTCATTCTGGTGCCGCATACGTCGGTTGTGGATCTGTTTGATTTGGACCTTAATGAGCGAGACGCGCTTTTTGCTGAGGCACAACGTTTGAGTGATCACCTAAAACAGAGGCTGAACTACCCACGGGTAAATGTGGGTGCGCTAGGGCTCGTTGTCCCGCAGCTGCATCTACACGTTGTTGGTCGCCGGGAAGATGACCCCTGTTGGCCGGCGCCTGTGTGGGGGAACTTGAAAACCGGCGACACCTACTCCTCCGAACAGATTGAGCACGTAAGAGGCGAGCTAGACGCTCTTGGTTGTTTCAAAGCTTGAAACTTTCTTCGTGCAGTCCGATCATGGCGGTCCTTGGGGAATAAAAACGAGAAACCACCATGCTCATTGTTGAGTCCTATACCATCGCCGTAGCGATGTGCGTAATAACCATGCTGTGCTGGGGATCCTGGGCTAATACCCAGAAGCTTGCCAGTAACGAGTGGCAGTTCCAGCTGTTTTATTGGGACTACTCGCTGGGTGTCTTATTGCTCACGCTACTCTTCGCGTTCACCATCGGTTCTTCCGGTGAAGAAGGCAGGGCCTTCATGCCTGATATCTCTCAGGCGAGCAATCAGGCTATCCACTCGGCTTTGATTGGGGGGGTGGTCTTCAATTTGGCCAATATTCTATTGGTTGTTGCCATTGATATCGCAGGCATGGCCGTGGCCTTCCCCGTCGCCATTGGATTGGCTTTAGTTATTGGCGTCGTCACGAACTACCTTGCGGCGCCCGTAGGAGACCCCGTGTTTCTATTCGCGGGGGTCGGTTTGGTTACGGCAGCTATCATTGTCTGCGCGCTCATTTACGCGCGCCTACCCCAAGATGAGGGACGTTCTGTGGGTAAAGGGCTTGCGATCTCAGTGATCGCCGGTATCGCCATGGGCTTCTTTTATCGCTTCGTCGCATCTTCCATTTCCATGGACTTTGCGAACCCCGAAGCGGGACTAATGACGCCTTATAGCGCTGGCGTGGTGTTTGCCGTTGGATTGCTCGTATCTAACATCATTTGGCTGATCCCGCTGATGTACAAGCCTCTATCCGGAGAAGTTGCACCTATAGGCGAATACTTTAGTAAGGGAACACCCCGACTTCACCTTGTAGGTATTTTGGGCGGCGCGATCTGGTGTGTTGGCTTTTCCTTTAGCTTTATTGCCTCGGGCGCAGCAGGCCCCGCCATATCCTACGGACTCGGTCAGGGCGCCACTATGGTTGCCGCCTTCTGGGGCGTGTTTATCTGGAAGGAGTTCAAAGACGCTCCCGAAGGCACGTCCATGATGATCACCGCGATGTTTGCGCTGTTCTTCGTGGG
>NZ_JBGCFU010000079.1:0-3383 GCF_045107095.1 Congregibacter sp.
ACACGAGGTAGTGAATGAGTTGATTATCCGCCTCAACCGGGCGGCGGATGCGTTGACCGAGAACCCGTCAGAGGCACATTTCGCGCATGCCGCCGCTACGTTCCGCAAGCTTGAAGAGACCGTGCGCTCCCATTTCGGCTACGAGGAAACCGAATTGGCCGAAGCCATCGGCTATTACTTGGGTGCGATCTGAGATTGCTTTGGCCTACGCGAAACCCTCGCGTGTTCTGACGGATTGGATGCATAGCGGATTCTTCATCAATCTACTCACTTAGGTTCGTATGGACGGAGTTTGGCTGTGATGCCATAAATCATGAACAAGCCAGACTGCGCGGTCAAAGGAGGCATTCTTTGCAAGACAGGGCAGGGGAACCAGTTAACGTCAGCTTTGGGCTCTGGAGCTACAAATACTAAAGCGTCGCATGTCGCAAAGCGAATCTTGGCTGTGCGAGAATTCAACCACAGAGTTGCGGGCAAAACGAACGCGGGACAACGTCGCCTGAAGCAAGAATAGCGGGAGCCTCCGTTTTTAAAAAGGGATCAGCATCCAAGGTCACATCGGTATCGCCGCGAACGCCTCCAACCGCGAACCCTTCCGACCCAACAAGCTGGAAGCTTTCAAATTCCTTTGATCGTCGAGATTTTAGAGACCATTTTTCGACGATGGAATTGGACAAGGCGCAGCAAAGGAATAGGTGCTAGACGGCAACAAACAAAAAACGAGAATTAGGGGCAAAACCATGCGAGCAGCAATCCAACTGCTGACTAAATTGAGAATGCGGGCATACTTCGCATTTGTACTTGCTCTTACTTTGAGCTTCCATCTGTCCCCGGCCCAGGCGCAACTAAGTAGCGGCACCCCAACGGAAGAACAGGTTGTGACGGACAGTTCTGCGCTCAAATCGCTCCTCGATGTGCTGAAAGATGATACTGCGCGCAGCAAGCTAATTGAAGAGTTGGAGGCTACAACAATCAGGGCCGCGGAACAGATGGCGACGGTGAGCGAACCCGCCGTGGAGGCCGTTTCGCTTGGCCGGCGGATCGCGTTGATAACCCAAGAGATCAGTGAGGACGCTGTTGCCACGCTCAGTGGGCTTTGGACCAGCATTTCCAGTGGTCAAAACGTTTTTTCGGGACTCAGTGGGGAAGAGTTCAGCATCCTGCTAAAAGCAATGCCGGACCTTCTGTTGGTTATTGTAATATCAGTTTCTGTTTTATTAGTGCTACGCAACTTGGCCAAGAGATTTTATGCCCGCTTGGGTCGGCGTGCCGAACAGGCAAGTTTGTTCCGCCTGGTCTCTCTTTTCCTTGCGTCAAACATCACTGCTTTGTTTATCGTTTTGCTTGCCTGGGCTCTTGGCTACTTGGTGGCGATACTCGCCGTAGGTGAATATGGTTCGATCGGCATTGGGCAAACGATGTATCTGAACGCTTTCCTTCTCGTGGAAATCGGTAAAGTGGTCGTACGCGCCGTGTTGTCCCCGGCCGCAAGCGGCCTGCGTTTGGTCTCTGTGAGCGACCATGCAACGAAAACGATCAATAGATCGCTCAGCCTGATACTGAGCGTGCTGGGCTATGGTCAATTGCTCGTCGTGCCTATCGTCAACCAAAGCGCTTCGATGGCCGCAGGAAGTGGCGTATCAGCGCTTTTGTCGGTCTTCGTGCTGCTCTATCTGGTTTATCTGGTGGTCCGCCACAGGGGTGATGTCGCAAGTTGGCTGTCGGGACCGGTTGATATTCCTTCGCATCCAGATTTAACCACAGATGAGAGCAACCCGGTTTCTAAAACGGGATTGGCCGACGGATTGATGGTTGGTCTCGCAAAGCTCTGGCATTTGATCGTGCTTGGCTATCTGGGTGCGATGTTCGTGGTGCTGATGACGCAGCCTGCCGAAGTGACTTTGGCTGCGCTGGTCGCCTCAGGAAAGGTCCTCGCTGCACTGATCGTCGCCTCGCTGGCTTCGGGCTGGTTGTCGACGGCGATGATGCGCGGAGTAACTCTGCCCGAAGACATCAACCAAAAGCTGCCCCTTCTTGAACCGCGCCTCAACCGCTTCGTTCCACGCGCCTTTGGAGCACTTAGGCTTGCGATTTTGTCGATCGTACTGCTGTTTGCGTTTGACGTGATCGGCATAATCGACATGCGTAGTTGGTTGGAAAGTCAGGTTGGTCTTCAGGTCACGACGTCCATTGTATCGGTGGTTTTGATCTTGCTGGTCGCTTTTGGGCTTTGGCTGGGGCTCACTTCCTTCGTGGATTACAAGCTGAATCCTGAATACGGCTCGGTGCCCACGTCACGCGAGATCACGCTGCTGACACTGTTGCGCAACGCGGCCACTATAGCCCTGATCATTATCACACTGATGTTTTGCCTGTCTGAAATAGGACTCAATATCGGGCCACTGCTGGCCTCTGCGGGTGTTCTTGGTCTGGCGATAGGTTTTGGCGCACAGTCAATGGTCAAGGACATTATAACAGGCATTTTTATTCAGTTTGAGAATTCCATTAATGTTGGCGATGTCATTACCGTGGGAGGCATCACGGGCACTGTCGAAAAACTGTCGGTACGCTCAGTTAGTTTGCGTGACGCGCACGGCGTTTTCCACATCATGCCATTCTCGAGCGTGGATATGGTCAGTAACTTCATGCGCGAGTTTTCTTACTCAGTTTGTGATATGGGCATCGCGTACCGTGAAAACGTAGACGACGCCAAACAAGCTATGCACGACGCGTTCGATATGCTCATGGAGGACGCGGAGATCGCTGGATCTATTATAGCCCCGCTGGAGTGGTTTGGCATCAACAGCTTTGGAGATAACGCCGTGGTGCTACGTACACGCATCAAGACCATTCCGGGCAAGCAATGGGCTGTCGGTCGTGCCTATAACGGGTATCTGAAGACCGTTTTTGATGCGCGTGACATTGAGATCCCTTACCCACAACAAACAATCTGGCTGGGCAAAGCCAAGGATGGCACTACTGAACCATTCCGCGTCGAAGAAGTGCCTGAAGTGGGCGGCGCAGGTCAGCAGGTGAGGCGTGAAAACGACGCGATACAAGATACTGTCGAGCTTGCGACTGATGCTACTGGATCAGAGAGGGATGTTGCTAAGGGCTAGATCCAACTTGAGGTATGCGAAGAACCCGTTCCTCCATATCCAGTTAGTGTGAATTCTATAGGTACAATGGTGTTCGGTTCAGTCATCGTGTCACAGCAAGTGAAACGTGTATCTCAGCCAAAAAATCAATTTTAATCAGATATTTAGCGTTTTCGTTAACCTTAGGCTACAATTGGTAATTCAGCCGCCAAGACCGGCGATTCAACAATGAATAAAGATGTGCGGCCCGGCCATAGATGCATCCAGCGGTAATTATTTGGTTTA
>NZ_JBGCFU010000008.1:0-88609 GCF_045107095.1 Congregibacter sp.
CGATCATAAGTCTCTGACCACAAATGAAAACCTCCCTCGGCCTCAATCAACTGTGCGGTGATCCGGAGCTTGGTGCCGGCCTTGCGCACCGAGCCTTCAAGCACGTGGCCGACCTTGAGTAGCTGGGCTATTTCTCCGATATCGCGGTTGTCACCTTTGAATTGGAAAGAAGATGTTCGCGCCGCAACGCGCAGCGCCGGAATTTGTGCGAGCACATTGAGCAATTCTTCGGAGATACCGTCAGAGAAGTATTCCTGCTCCGGGTCCGAGGAGAGGTTCACAAAGGGCAGTACAGCAATAGAAGTATCGTCGGTCGCGCTCGCCGGCGTAGCGGCGCGCTCCGACGCTTTCGCTGCTTCTTCCGTTTGCTGCCGCAGAGCTGCCATACCCGTGAGCTCCACGCCGGACTCACTTTCTGCACTAGCAGTACCAGGAACATCCGAGGTCTGCTCACGCAACCGGCCATCCCAAAACAGATAGGCTACCGCCACCACCAAAGTCACAATAATCAACGTATCGAGTTTGCGACGAGTTTGATGGACTACCGACACGCCTTCTTCAATATCGGACTCACGCTTTATGCCTTCTGGCGTAAGCTCAAAAACCCAGGCAAAAATCAGTGCGGGCAATAGACCCAGCAGCAGCAAAAACAGCAGCGCCTGCATGACCCAGTCCGGCGCACCGATGTTTTCCATCACCACATCGGCAACTTGCAGCAATAACCAGGCGACCACCGTGTAGGCAATCCCCACTCGAACGACGTTCCTGCGATGTAACTCGCTGAATAAGCTCATGATTAACCTTTGTAGATTCCACAAGCACGTTAGCAAATGCTTAGTCGGGTAACCAGACAAACTATTAACCCTGCCGCGACAACTAAGTGTCATCTTGCCCGGCGATGGGTACACTCTCGCCACCATATCCCCCCCGTCTGTAGGACAAGCATGCGCATCATTGAAATCACCCGCGAACCCGTAGAGCTCTACAAGATCCTCAAGTTTGAAGGCCTTGTTACCACGGGGGGCGAAGCCAAATTGCTCATCGGTGACGGCCAGGTGTCGGTCAATGGAGAGATCGAAACGCGCAGACGGCGCAAAATGCTCAACGGCGATGTCATCGAGTTCCGATCCGAAACCCTTCAACTTCAACTGGTCTAGATACCTATGCACAGCACTGCTACATCCACCCAGCGCGCGTTAATGCTGACCGGACGCGCCCTCCTCGGCCTGTACTTCATAGTGCCCGGTATCACCAAGATCACGGGGTTTGCCAACATGGTGCAGTACATGACGGATCATAATGTCCCTCTGGTACAACCACTCCTGATACTCACTATTGTTTTGCAAATAGGCTGTGGAGCAAGCCTGGCCGCGGGGTGGCGCGCCCAGTTAATGGCTTTTGTCCTCGCGGGCCTGACCTTGGTAATTAGTATCTACATGCACAATTTTTGGGTCATGGAAGACGGCCCGCAACGAGCTCACGAAATGCAGAACTTTGTTAAGAACATGGCCATCATGGCAGGATTGCTCTATGTGGCGGGTGTCACCCCCGCCTCCAAAGACTAAACGGCCCAATCAATAAGACCATCGGGTAAAAACTATGCGCGCCCTTATCGAAAACTATCGCAACCTCACCGCTGGCCACTGTGGCAGCGGCTCCATGCGTAACCTGATCTTTCATTACACGGGGTTAGAGTTGGATGAGGGCGTGATCTTTGGCCTGGGCTCGGGACTCGACGCAGTATATTTTGATTATCCTCACGCAGATCCGCCCTACATGTGTTTTGGACGGGGCTCTTCCTTTGAAACCGACGTCACAGAAGCACTGGGTATTGATTACCGTGAAACGCCCGACCCTGACGATGATCAGGCTTGGGAAGATGTGCGCCAGGAAGTAATTGCCGGCAGGCCCACAATGCTGTCCGGCGACATCTACTACCTTGATTACCGGAAATTCAAGGTTCATTTCCCCGGACATCGCTTTGTGCTGCTGGGCTTTGATGACGAAAAAGACGAGGTCTATGTCGCCGATCGCACGGAAGAAGAGACACAAACCTGCTCCACCGAAGGCGTGCGGCTAAGCCGGAATCCACCGGGCGGAATGTCTACCTTTAATACCTGGGGCAAGTTTCACTCGACTCAAGTGCGTCATAGTCTGCCCGATGCCTGCGGCATCGCGCTGCGTAAAACCGTAGGACGCATGCTCAACTTCGATACCAGCCAGCGAGACCTCATGGCGAACCTACGCGGCGACAGTGACGGCGAGCTCTCCGTAGGCCTCCAGGGTCTTCGCACCCTTGCCAACCAACTCCCCCGCTGGGCCGAGCTTGAAGATCCTGTGTCACATGCGCAGTACCTCGACAATGCCATCGTCAAATTTGGTACCGGCGGAGGCTTTTTCCGTGATCACTACGCCGCATTTATGCGCTGGGCGGCGATTCAGCGTCCAGATCTAGTCGGACCGACAACAGTTGCCCTGGCTGAAGGCGCGGCGCGGGAGTGGAACGCGCTTTCACCGATCATGCAGAGTGTCGTTGCAGCGCCAAAAGACGCCCTGCTTTGGCAGCAGGCACAGGAAAAGCTGGAAGACATTTACGAACAGGAGTATTCGTTGTTTGGGCACCTTGCAGATACGGTGTTAAAAGCGGGTTAAGGTGTAACTATCGTCACCTGCTCATAACAAACGGCCAAGGATGCGCCGCTCAGGCAGGCCGCCAGACTCGATACTCAACTCCCGCATTAGGCAGCAGACGCCCCTCGCCAATAAAGAATGTTGAGTTAACCCACGAGTAACGCTCATCGCCGGTTTCCAATCGCGGATTGGTGTAAAAATCCTGATCGTCAAACTCAGTACCGAGCCCATTTTCCAAGGCATTCTGTACCGTATCGTTCAAACCTAGCAGACCGACATACTGCACATAGATGTGGGCGTCATCGTGGGTTTTTACTTGCATACGGACATCTACCCTCAAGCAACCCTGGGCGTCTATCAACGCCCACTCTCCACCGCTGAGTACTTCACCGTTGAGGCGCTCGCCCTCTACGGTCCCGTTGGCGATGCCGTAATGCATGCGCGTACCAATAGGACCCGCGCCAACGGGGTTAGGCTCATAAAGGTTTGCTCGGATCGTAAACTCGTGAATCAGCTGCATAGGGTTTTGCCTCTATTAACGTCTTTATTATCGTAGTTAAACCCTAGCAGGCTTTTTAGCCAAAGTGCGAATCACATCTGAGGAACCGCGCCGGCTCCGGCATTACATCTATTCAAGAACGAAAGTCTCGATAGGCGCTATCACCCCAGCCTACGAGCATGTCGTTCTTGAAAACCACCGGCGTCATCTCGTCTCGAGTGGTCTGTCCGTCAGAGTGCTTACGCTGAGTGCGATAAAACAGTACACGGACCTCTTCACCATCGCGGGTAAAGGCTTCGGAATCGGTCGGTGTTCCCAACTTATCCACAACAGCGCTACGAGAGACACCGAGATCCAGCTGGCTGATCATTTCGCGGTTAACACGCTGATCTTCGCGCCAGTCATCGGACGTGACTCGTTCGCCGTTAATGTAAACACAGCCGCTGGCAGCCATAGATAGAAGGACGACCAGAGATAATTGAACTAAAGATTTCACGAATATTTCCTCATTAGGAGATGTGTCTATTAACGCTGCCGGCACAAATTGAGCGGCGTTGTTATGAGTACCCATGATTCGATGATTCACCCACGAGATCAATTGGCTCACAGGGCGATCCACCGCACTCACAACTCAGCTCATCGCTTCCCCCTGTATAGTGTTGCCACAGCATGGAGCCCTCCCTCATCTACAAGCTACGATTGCAGTACGAATCACTGAATCTCCGGCCTCTGGTTTTTTGGCCGACCTTTACGATCCTTATGCTCGCGGTCGCTTTCAGCATCGTGGACTTGGAGCGGTTTTTACAGATAACCCGGTCCATGAATGACACGATTCTGGAGCAGTTCGGGTGGTTGTTTAGCTACGGCAGTTTTTATCTCGTATTGCTCACCGCAGCTGCGTATCTGTCGCCGCTAGGAAAAGTTGTGATTGGAGGGTCCGAATCCACGCCCCTGCTTTCCAAACCCCGGTGGTTTTTCATCACCCTGTGTACAACGCTCGCCGTAGGCATTCTTTTCTGGACGACTTCTGAGCCGATCTATCACCTCAATGCTCCCCCGGTCAGCAAAGGTATCGTACCTGTCACAACAGAAGCGGCGGCCTTTTCTCTATCGGCGATGTTTCTCCACTGGAGTTTCACGCCCTATGCGATTTACACCATTCCGTCACTGACCTTCGCGCTGGCGTTCTATAACCGGCGGCTACCCTTCTCGATCAGTAGTTCACTGCGCCCCGTTTTTGGTCATTGGGTTAAAGGTAAGACCGCCGACTTTATCGACACGCTGGCATTGAGCGCCTTGGTCACAGGGATGGCTTCCAGTCTCGGCACCGGTGCGCTGAGCCTCATTGGCGGTACCAGCGAAGTCATGGACGTAAGCACAACACCTGTGTCTCTGGGCATCGCTATAACTCTCGTTGTGGTCACTTTCGTTTGGTCGGCGGCCAGTGGTTTGCACCGAGGTATCGCAAAGCTGTCCTCAATCAACGCACTTTTGTTGCTGCTCTTGGGTCTCTTCGCCGCGTTTGCAGGCCCGTCACTCTATCTACTGTCATTCGGCGCTGTGGGCATAGGTACCTACGCGAGCACTTTTCTGGAGATGAGCCTCTTCACCGGGAGCATTACCGGAGACGACTGGCCATTACAGTGGAGCGTTTTTTACTGGGCGATTTGGTTTGCCTGGGCGCCCGTGAGCGCACTGTTTCTGGGGCGCCTTGGCCGAGGATACTCGGTGCGGGAGTACATCAGGATTAACTTTCTGTATCCGTCCCTGTTCGCCATTGTCTGGATTGTTATCTTTTCTGGCACCGCGATTCACATGGATATGAGCGATCCCGGCTCGCTCAATGTTGCGCTACAGGAACAGGGACCGGGCAAAATGCTCTACGCGGTTTTCAGCCAGTTTCCCTTCAGCGGCCTTACGGTACCGCTGCTGGTTTTCATCGCATTCATTTCCTTCGTAACTGCCGCGGACTCCAATACCGATGCCATTGGCAGGTTATGCGCGAAAGACGTCACTGCAGAATCAGAGGAGAAGACGGGGCTTGGTGCCAAGATCTTGTGGGGCGCCATGATCGGTGTGGTGTCCTGGACCATGGTGAGTTTCGCCGGCGTCGACGGAATACGTATGCTATCCAACCTAGGGGGTATAGCAGCGGTGACGATCGTATTGGCGAGCAGCATCACGCTGCTCAAGTGGCTTATGAATCCGCGGCTCCTCGATTAGGCTATCTTCGAGAAGAACAATCCTCGATCAGAGCTTCTTTCCGACCAAAAGCAGGAGCCGCGATAAGTAGGGCTTACTCCGCACGAACCAAGCGACGCTCGCCGCGCTTCGCGCCCAGCACCGCCTCGTGCTTCACATACTCTTTGATTAAGTCAGCTTCATCGGCGGTCAGATATTCCTTCCATGCCGGCATGCCATTGGCCGCCAAACCACCTTCCATAACGATAGCCTGCCATGCAGGTTCAACGTCCTTGATCCGATAGCGTAAGTCTGGAATGAGACCGGCGCTTATGGCGTTACCGCCATGGCAAACCGCGCAATACAGGTTGAACAGGCTGCGACCACTTTCCACAAATTCACTGCTAGCCAGCTCAATCCCGTCTGCTTCGAGTACCTGCTCCATTACCGGTACTTCAGGTAGCTCTTCGGACGCTCCCAGCTTGAACACGAGGAGGCGGCTAATGTTGATCATATTTTGAGGGCCGCTCACCGAACCAAAGGGAAGACCGGTTTCGCCACCCCAACCCTGGGCCACGGCCACGTACTGTTCATCGTCAATAGTGTAAGTAATCGGGGACGCCATCACCCCGCCCTGTACAGGATAGCTCCAAAGCTCATCCCCCGAGTCCGCAGCAAAAGCACTGAAAGCCCCGGCCAGATCACCCTGAAACAACAGATTTCCGTGTGTAGACAGCAAACCGGAACCTGAGTAGTAGCCCCGGGGTTTTGTCCAGACTGCTTCGCCCTTGATCGGATCCCAGGCGATCAGCTCCGCCGCCAAGGCCTCTTTACCAATCGCAGCCCGCGCCTCTGCGGGTACTTCATCAGGAATTCCCACCATAAGGCCGGCATTAAAGTTAATGTGCCAAACCGCATCGCGCTCGAGGGTATGAAAGTCATCCGCGTAAATGGCTGAGTGAGACTTGGCTGGGATATAGACCAGACCTGTGTCGGGGCTATAAGTCATGGGGTGCCAGTTGTGGGCGCCCGAAGGTCCAGGCGACACCATGGTATCGGTATTGCCATCACGCATACCTGGTGCTTCTACCGGTCTACCCGTCTCCATATCCACATGTGTAGCCCAGGTTACCGGCATGTACTTATCGGCAGACAGCAACTCGCCGGTTGCTCGATCTACAACGTAAAAGAATCCGTTCTTGGGTGCCTGCATCAGGACTTTGCGCTCCTCCCCCTCTATGGGCAATTCGGCAAGGATCATGTGCTGCGTTGCAGTGTAGTCCCAGTGATCGCCGGGTGTCGTTTGGTAATGCCAAGCGTAGTCGCCGGTATCGGCGTCCACCGCGACAATCGACGAGATAAATAAATTGTCTCCGCCCTCCGGGCTACGAATCTTTTGATTCCAGCTCGCGCCGTTCCCAACGCCGATGTACAAAAGGTTCAGCTCAGGATCAAAGGCGAAAGAATCCCAGGCGGTGCCGCCGCCCTTGCCGTTCTCCCACCACTCTCCAGTCCAGGTTTCTGCGATGCGCTCCTGTGTCTCGTCCTCAAACCCATCTGCGGGGTTGCCTGGTACGGTGAAGAAGCGCCAAGCCTGCTCACCAGTCACCGCATCGTAGGCCGTCACGTAACCGCGCACAGACATCTCAGCGCCGCCATTACCAATAACCACTTTGCCGTTAACGATGCGCGGCGCACCCGTAACCGTGTATGAGTCAGTAGAATTGATTCGGGTATCGACCTGCCAAACGACTTCACCTGTGTCTCTGTCCAGCGCATGCAGACGACCATCCAGGCTCGCGGCGTAAACGTTGTCACCCCAAAGTGCCGCACCTCGATTTACTACGTCGCAGCAGGCTCGCACTCCGTAATCCTTGGGAACCTCGGGGTCAAAGTGCCAAAGCTCTTCGCCGGTTTTTGCATCGTATGCCAGTACATGGCCCCAGGATGCGGTGACAAACAACTTGCCGTCGGCCATCAGGGGTGTGGTTTCAATACCTCGGTCGGTAGGGAGTTCTGCATACCAGGCAAGACCTAATTCTCCGACATTATCTTCGTCAATGGATGCAAGAGGACTGAAACGTTGCTCTCCATAGGTACGACCGTGAGTGAGCCACTCGCCGGGGGTTTCATCTGCAGCCTCGATTCGTTCAGCAGTGACCGCGGTCGTTGAAAGAGCAGGTGTCTCCACTGGTTCCTGAGCGATAGGTTCTTCCTGCTGGTCGCTACTGCAAGCAACAGTTAACAGCAACAGGCCTGACAGCAGCACTTTATTCACGGGTATGATTTTGGGGTCCATTACTGCAACTCGCACTTATTGTTAGGGAGCGGCAAGGTTAGCAAAGTTTGCTCCCGAAACAACACGGCAAAAGGCTTGCCGCCCTTGTCCCGAAAAACCGGGAGTGGGACACTCCATTGCTTCATCGACGAGGGCGGCAAGTAGTGAAGAGATTACTGTTAGCAGGTGCCACGGGACTCGTCGGACAAGCTGTGCTCAAAGCGTATGACGAAGGACAGTTCCA
Organism: Congregibacter sp.; assembly: GCF_045107095.1. GTDB lineage: Bacteria > Pseudomonadota > Gammaproteobacteria > Pseudomonadales > Halieaceae > Congregibacter. The sequence goes on from NZ_JBGCFU010000008.1 coordinate 7,834, forward strand.
CGTTACCACCGTGGGTCGACGGGCCACCGGGCAAGTATCCAACGAAGTGCTTACGGACTTCCTTAGCGCTCCAGACTTGCCGGCCGCGAATGTCGCGGTTTGTGCGCTGGGCACAACCATCGCAGCCGCAGGATCCAAAAAGGCGTTTCGTGCGGTGGATTACGACGCTGTAGTGCGCTTTGCGCAAGCAGCAATGGCTGCAAGCGTGGACCACTTTATTTTGGTGAGCTCCGTCGGCTCAAATCCCCAAGCGGGTGTTTTTTACGCCCGGGTTAAAGGTGAAGTGGAACGGGACCTGGCGACGATAGGATTCCGACGTCTCGACATTGCTCAGCCCGGATTGCTGCTGGGCAACCGCTTGGAAAGCCGCCCCGTAGAAACGCTCATGCGACGCACAGACCCACTGACGCGACTGTTCCTAAAGGGGCCTCTGGATCGTTACGCAGGGATAGAGGTCACAACTTTGGGCGCGGCCTTGTTAGCCTTATGCGGTCAGCAGGAAGACGGCACCTATCGCCATGAGAATCGTGCGTTGCACAAGTTGGCGGACCTTAAGCCCACCTAAAGGACAAAACAGAGTTTCACCACCGCTAAGGGGGCATTTGCAGTCAAGTATTGATTGGCGACACAATCACTTTTTTGGCTTCGGCACTCTCTTGCTATGTCCCTTATAAATACCCGCGATACCCGCGCACTGCGCCTTGTCCTCCGAACTCTCTTTGGAGCAACTTTCTTTGGAGCAACTTTAGTGGCCTGCACGAATGTTAATTCCTCTTCACCCTCACAAGCGTCACCCTCACAAGCGTCACCGACACAAACCTCGGGAAACCCGATGCAATCGGGCCAGCTCTCTCTTGAAGCTATATTCGCCGAGGACGCCTACAAAGCGGAACAACCCGGCCGTATTCAGTGGTTAAGCGACAACAGCGGGTACACCATGCTGGAAACACCAGCGGATTACGATAGCAGTGAAGTAACGGGTGAAACAGCTAATGACAAAAGCCCAGCCCCCAAGGAAATCGTGTTTTACGACCCTGCCAGCAGCGAGCGACGGATACTCGTGGGCGTTGATGCGCTAACGCCAAGGGGGGCTGAAGCGCCCCTGACCATCGACGACTACGACTGGTCGGATGACCACAGCAAACTACTTATTTATACCAACAGCAAAAAAGTTTGGCGCGTCAAAAGTCGTGGCGACTATTGGGTTCTGGACTTAAAAACACAAGAACTCATGCAATTAGGTGGTGACGCTGTTCCATCCACGCTGCAGTTCGCAAAGTTTTCTCCGGATGGGCAGCGTGTCGCCTATGTAAAGGAGGCCAATGTTTATGTGGAGGATCTTGGCACTGAGGAGATCACACAGCTGACGGAACGCTCTGGCGATCACATCATTAACGGGATCATGAGCTGGGCTTACGAAGAGGAGTTTTCGATTCGCGACGGATTCCGATGGAGTCCCGACGGTACAAGCATCGCTTATTGGCAATTCGACACGTCCGGCGTCCGTAACTTTTCGCTGATTAACAATACGGACGACCTCTATCCAAAAGTCACCGAAGTTCCCTATCCTAAAGTTGGCGAAACCATATCGGCGGCCAAGGTGGGTGCGGTTTCCGTATCGGGCGGAAAAACCGTTTGGGCTAATTTGCCGGGCGACCCTCGTCAGATGTATGTTCCGCGCATGGACTGGGCACCAGAATCAGACAAGCTCATTGTTCAGCATGTAAACCGACGCCAGGATCAAAATACCGTCTACTACGCAGACGCGAGTACCGGAGACGTCTCTGCTCTGTTTCTGGAGCAAGCGCCCCACTATCTATTTGACGTAGATGACGTGCACTGGCTAAAAGAAAGCGGTGATTTCCTTTGGCTTAGTGAACGCGATGGCTGGTGGCACGTCTACAAAGTCAGCAGCGATGGTCAGCAGATTGTCGATCTAACGCCTGGCGACTTTGACATCACAGACGTCGCGCACGTGGATGAAGCCTCCGGCTGGATCTATTTCTTAGCATCTCCGAAGGCGATGGAAGCTCGTTACCTGTTTCGCTCCCGTATGGACGGTAGCGGCGACATGCAGCAAGTCACGCCTACTGAATATGCAGGCACAAACAGCTACGACATTTCCAAGGACGGCCGCTTTGCCGTGCACACACACCAAAGCTTCATGCAGCCACCGCAATATCGCTTGATCTCTCTGGGCGATCACCGCGAAATCTCAATGCTTGAAGACAACGCCGAGCTGACTGCAAAGATTGCCGAGTTGGATCTGGGGGGACACGAGTTTTTCCGAGTGAACGCGCAGGATGGCTTGCCCTTGGACGGCTACCTGATTCGCCCGCCGAACTTTGATGGCGGTAAGCAATACCCGATTGTCTTTTATGTATACAGCGAGGTTGCCGGACAAACTGTTCGCGATGCCTGGGGCGGTAAACGCCATCTGTGGCATCTGTATATGGCGCAGCAGGGTTATCTTGTAGCATCAGTAGATAGCCGTGGAGCTAGAGCTCCCCGGGGCCGAGACTGGCGACAGTCGGTCTATGGCGGCATTGGCATCCTGGCGTCCCGCGATCAATCAGACGCGCTGAAGGCGATGACCGAACGCTGGGCCTACATCGATGAGGATCGCGTGGGCATCTGGGGGCATTCTGGGGGTGGCTCCATGACGCTCAACATGTTGTTTCGCTATCCCGACCAGTACAAAGCAGGCGTTTCTCAGGCGCCGGTCACAGATCAACGCCTTTACGACGCTATTTATCAGGAGCGCTATTCTGGACTACTGGATGAGTATGCCGACGAATACCTGGAGGCATCGCCCATTACTCACGCGAAGAATCTAGAAGGTGAGTTATTGTTGGTGCACGGCACAGGTGATGACAACGTGCATTATCAAAGCAGCGAGCGTCTGATCAACGAACTTGTGCGACTCAACAAGCCCTTTCGTTTTATGGCCTACCCGAATCGGACTCATGCTGTTGTAGATAGTGAAGGCGAAGGTACAGAGTTGCATCTCAATACAATGCGAGCTCGCTTCTTTGACGAGCACCTGATGACGGAGTAACCATGAACTTCCTTAAGGCGCTTAGCCTAACAGGCTTTTGGGCGCTGTCTTTTGACACTTGGAGCGACACTTTGATGAAACAAGAGGAAGACATTGCTAAATTTGCTGCCGCGTACACAGCGGCGTGGAACAGTGATAAGCCAGAGGAAGTCGCGGCTTTCTACGCTAGCGACGGGGCTCTTACTATTAATGGTGGTGAACCGGCGGCAGGACGCGCTGCGGTCGAGCAAGTCGTGGCAGACTTTATGACTGCGTTTCCCGACCTTGTTTTAAGTAATGATAACAATGCCATCGTTGATGGGCGTGTGAATTACCATTGGACTTTTGTGGGCACAAACACGGGGCCCGAAGGCACCGGCAACGCCGTCAATTTCAGCGGGTTTGAATCTTGGATTTTTAACGCCGAAGGCTTGATCCAGGATTCTATCGGTAGCTTCGATGCCGAAGACTACGAGCGACAGCTTGCCGAAGAGTAGCCACCTCTGCCCCTAGGGTCGCGCGTAAACCTCACGCCCTGCAAAGTAGGTGTGATCCACAACCAGAGACTTAAAGCTCTGGTTCATGGGCTCGGGTACGGTGCCACTGAAAACAACAAAATCTGCCCACTTACCAACGGTGATTGAGCCAATCTCATCTTTCCACGGCGTAATATCAGCGCCCGCCTGGGTATAGGCATACAGCGCATCATCAAACATTACGGACTCTTCGGGATGCCAGGACTTACCATCGTTGAAGCCAAAAGGGCTCTCCCGGAAGACCGCATCGCTGATCTGCGTTAGCGGACTTAAAGGTGATGTTGGATAGTCCGCTCCGAAAACCAAGTGCGCGCCGCCATCGAGCATCGACTGCCAGACATAGGCCCGATTCTCCCGGGCCTCACCCACACGAGTGGGAACATATCCGATTGCATTGGTGCAGTGGTTCGGCTGCATTGACGCAACAACTCCTAGCTCCTTAAACCTAGGCACATCATCCGGATGTAAGATTTCAATGTGCTCAATACGATTGGGTACCGGCACGGCGTTATCCTTCGATGCCTCGATAGCATCCAGCGCGGCGCTAACAGCCGCATCGCCAATAGAATGAATCGCTACGGGCATACCCTTTTCTGTTGTACGCCGAACCAGCTCCGCCAAGTCCTCTGGCTTTGTGATGTACTCTCCGCGCCAATTTGGACGATCGTGATAATCCTCCATCAAGACGGCAGTGTGTGCAGAAAGCACTCCGTCGTTAATCAGTTTTACAAATCCTGCCTGCAACAATGGTCCGGTATCGCTCTCCTTATTACTGCTCTTCACACGACGGTTGGTGTCACCGGTTATCTCTAGCACCGAATCCAGAGTTTGGTCCCAGGTATCAGGATTCATGCTCAGACCAAAATGGCCGTACCAAACCCGGATGGTGGGATCGCCGTTTTCCACAATGTGGAGATAGTCATCAAGCCCCCTCATTTGATGGAGCCCGGTAATACCAAAACTGTTGGCGTACTGCTGCATCTGTGCGAGCCCCTCCCGGCGCTTCGCGTCACTGCGGGCAGGAATGTGGTCGCGCACCACGCGCATAGCCCCTTCCAAAAGTATTCCTGTAGGTTCGCCCGACTCTGGGTCCAGAAGAATTTCACCACCGGCTGGCACGGGTGTGTCGGCGGTTACTCCGTTCATCTCTAGCGCTTTTGAATTTACCCAGCCGTAATGACCATCAATATGCGACAAAAATATGGGTCGATCAGGAACCACTGAATCCAGCATTTGGCGCGTGGGATATTCGCCGTCAGAAAGAGTGTGATCCCAGTAGCCTCCCGTGAGCCACTCCCCTTCCTCGAGGCGTTCATCCGCCTCTTTGATAAGCCTCAGCCACTCCTCCTTGTCCACCACGTAGGCCAAGTCCACGCCCGCGACTACGGGAGCGTTGCCATCTACGTGGGAATGGCTGTCGATCAACCCGGGAGTCACTGTTCTGCCAACGGCATCGATAATTCGAGTGTCGTCGTCCGCAAGGGCGCGTATATCTTCGTTGCTGCCAACGGCGGTAAAGCGTTTGTTTTCGATAGCAAAAGCTTCGACTCGCGGTGCGTCTGGGTCCACGGTGCGCACGTCGCCGTTCACCACAATAATGTCAGCCGCTGCGAGAGACACCGACACATTAGCGACGCCCATGTAAGCCGCTACGGACGACAGAACGGCGATCCGTGCTGCCACTATGATTCGTGTATTCACAAGCCCTTCCCTCTCGCCTTAGCTGAAGCAGCGATAATGCCACATCGTCAGACTGAGAAAACATCGTGAGCACGGCCAACAAATTGTGTAACCTCGACCAACCTTTTAATAAAGCCAACAAGGTACTTTCGTGAACGACGCTGAAACAACACCGAGCGCGACGCAAGATCATCCGGATAATCCTTACCGCTCTAAAAGCGCCAGCTGGTATGCCCTGTGCCTGCTGACCATTGTTTACAGCTTCAACTTTATCGACCGCCAGCTCCTGGCTATTCTCCAGGAATCCATCAAGGCTGATCTGAGTCTCTCGGATAGTCAGCTGGGGCTGCTTACCGGATTTGCTTTCGCGATTTTTTATGTCACCGCGGGCATACCGATTGCGCGCTGGGCCGACCGGGGCAATCGCCGTAATATCGTATCGCTGTCGCTGTTTATCTGGAGCTTCATGACCGCTCTCAGCGGTTTCGTCCAGAACTACACGCATCTGCTTCTGGCACGTATCGGTGTGGGCGTCGGCGAAGCCGGCGGCAGTCCCCCATCGCATTCGATCATTTCAGACATTTTCCCCGCGGACCGTCGTGCCACAGCGATTGGCTTTTACTCCATGGGCGTGAGTATCGGCATCCTGTTCGGATTTTTGGCCGGCGGCTGGCTCAATGAGTTCTTTGGATGGCGCACCGCTTTTATGGTTGTGGGCATTCCCGGCGTCATCCTGGCTATCGTTCTACGCTTTACCCTCAGGGAGCCCATCCGCGGCCTCCACGATGGCGCACCGAGTTCCAGCGGCGCCGTTCCTTTTGGTGAGGTGCTAAGGGTCCTCTGGAGTCGTCCTACATTTCGCCATATCGCTCTCGGCGCGGGTCTCAATGCTTTCTGCGGCTATGCGACGGCTAACTGGACTGCGTCTTTCATGATCCGTACTCACGGCATGTCAACCGGAGAGTTGGGAACGTGGCTATCCATGATCATCGGTGTCGGCGGTGCAATAGGCGTGTTTTTTGGGGGATACCTGGCGGATCGCATGGCAAAAACCGACAAGCGCTGGTACGCGTGGTTACCAAGCATATGTGGATTCGCCATTGTGCCGTTTATGGTCAGTGTTTACCTGGTCGATAACCCTTATGTGGCCCTGAGCTTGTCGATCATTCCAGGCCTGCTTTTTCAGGTGTACCTGGGTAACACCATTGCAACGACCCATGCAATTGTCGGCCCTCGAATGCGCGCAACAGCTTCTGCCGTACTGTTCTTGATTCTTAACATTATAGGATTGGGCGCGGGGCCCTGGGTCGTTGGCGTGCTGAGTGACATGCTCGCACCGAGCCTCGGTACCGAGTCCCTGCGCTATGCCATGTTGTATGCCCTTCCACCGGTGATGACATGGTCGGCCATCCACTACTGGCTCGCGGCGAAGAGTATCCGCGCGGACATTGAGAATGCGCCCAGCTGAGTCCGACTCAAGAAAAGTAGGCGGCGAACAGTATGCAAAGTGATCCTTCTCAGCGAATACGCACCGCCCGCATCGTAGGCTGGTCGCAGTTGGCACTCGTTGCTTTGGGTATCCTCACATCCGTAATGGTTGCTAAAGGAATCGACATCAACCTATCGGCTGATGTTGAGTCCACGGCTCGTAACATGCTCGAAGCGGAGACTCGGCTTCGGGCCAAGGCGTATCTGGCGTGCCTTGGCTTCGCGTTATCAACCCTCGTAAGTTTCGGCTTACAGATACTGTTAAAACCCTACGGACAGCTTCTTGCCTCTTCATGCCTTGTCGTGAGTATTACTGGCGCATTCCTTTCTCTTTTGGGAGCTGTGTTTGCCATGAACGCAGCAGAGATTGCCAGTGCCGCCGGCTATCAAGTCATCACGGATGACGGACAAAGACTGATGCTCGCAGGCCTGCAAGCCACCTCTGATTACACGGCTTTTCACCTAGGTTTGGTGATTTCCTGCGCGGCCCAGGCTGGATTCTTTTATCTATTTTTACGCTCGGGTCTTATACCCAAGCTGATTGCAAGCTGGGGGACATTCGCATCTCTATTGGTTTCGACAGTCATTGTGGCGAGGGACTTTATACCCGCGCTGGGACACAGCGGCATCACACTCAGCTTTATGCTCGGCAATCTCGTAGCTCTTCTGTCTTTGAGCCTCTATCTGGTTATTAAAGGTGTGCGAGTAGCTCCGGCCCCTCTATAATCTGCCGGCTTTGCGAGAGCCTCAGTCTTGATTCCTGTTAACTGGCCTTTTGACCCGCGGCGCTCGCCGATCTTCTACGGATGGGTGGTTTGGTTTTTTTCTACCGCCGGCTTCCTGTTCAGTATTCCCGGCCAGACCATGGGTATGGCGGTATTTACTGACACCTTTATTGAGGTGTTAGACCTGACCCGAACTCAGGTGTCCATGGCCTATCTCATAGGCACGGTCGCATCCTCATTGTTCCTCACCCGCGCTGGTCATTGGTATGACCTTTATGGCGGCCGCATTATGATCGCGGGTTCCGCTGCGGCCTTGGGCGCCATGGTACTGGTGATCAGCGGCGTCGACCTATTGAGCCAATTAATGGGGGGCTCCACGGCCGTAACCTTTGCCCTGCTGCTGCTTGCTTTTTTTGGTGTGCGATTTTTTGGCCAGGGAGTATTAACCAGCTGCTCGCGAAACGTATTGCTTCTGTGGTTCGTTAAACGGAGAGGCCTCGTCAGTGGTATCCGTAGCGTCTTCGTGTCCTTTGGTTTTGCCATCGCTCCTTTGGTGATCGCCTTTCTTATCACGACCTTTGGATGGCGTGGCGCCCTGTGGTTTATGGGACTTACTGTGGGTTTGGGCTTTGCACTCATGGCACTCGTCTTTATACGTGACAACCCTGCGTCCTGTGGCCTTCAAGCTGATGGCGACGCCCCCTCCGATCAGGAAAGCGTGCCCGCGGAAGCACCTTCAAAGACCCTCGATCAAGCGAGGCGAAGTCCCATTTTCTGGATCTACTCTCTCAGTCTTGGCATGCACGCGCTTTTTGGGACAGCGCTGGTGTTTCACGTGGTCGCGGTGTTCGGCGAAAGCGGCCTATCTGCCGATGTCGCCTTTGGCTATTTTCTGCCTGCCGCTGTCTTCTCGACCGCAAGCAACCTCATCGCCAGCAGCTTTGTCGATCGGCAGAAGCTGAAGCCATTTCTTGTGTTCATGCTGGCGGTACTGAGCTGCGGGGCCGTCGGACTGATCAACCTGGATCAAGCGTGGGGCTATTGGCTACTCGCGGCAGGTTTCGGTATCGGCGGTGGCCTATGGGGCGTTGTATCGAATCTCGCCTTCATCCGCTTCTTTGGGCCTTTACACCTGGGCGCAGTAAGCGGATTCAACGCGTCTATCTCGGTTTTTGCCAGTGCCATAGGGCCCGCCGCATTCAGCATGGCCGTGGATTACCTTGGCAGCTACAACGCCGCAGCCAAGATTTGTCTGATTATGTTATTGGCGCTGCTCGTGGCCGCGCTGCTTATCAGGCAGCGCGAAGTCATTCGTCCATGAGCAACTAAAGCTAGGCCGCGATGACTCTCAGCTTATTCTCGGGCTCTTCCCAGGGCAGGTAATGATCTTCGAGAATAACGAGGTTTTTGCGATTAACCAGCGCTGCCGGTAACGCTTGATTCCAAGAATTAAGGAACCCAGAATGAATCACGTTTTTACGCCAACGAGCCCATCAATGGCAGACCGTTATGAACAAGACCTCGATGCTATACGAGCACTGCACGTTGCCGACGAAGGAGAAGTCCTCGCAGCCCTAGTCGGCGGGGCTGGTATAGATCTCGACCTCCGCCAGCGGGCGCAGGCTCGCGCCGTAGAACTCATTGAACGGATTAGAAGTGCGGGCCAGCCCGGACTCATGGAACTTTTCCTCGCGGAATACGGGCTCTCTACGAATGAGGGCATTGCCCTGATGTGCCTGGCTGAGGCGCTGCTGCGAGTGCCTGACCCGGGCACCATTGACTCACTGATCGAAGACAAGATCACGCCCTACAATTGGAGTGAGCACAGCGGCAAATCGGGTTCATCAGTAGTCAACGCGTCCACCATTGCTCTGATGATGACCGGCCGGGTACTGGACGATGACAATTCGGCCAGCGTTTCCGGCTTGTTAAACCGCACTGTCAAACGACTGGGCGAGCCCGTCGTTCGTCTCGCGGTAAAACGCGCCATGCGCGAAATGGGCAACCAGTTTGTTTTAGGGCAAACCATCCAAGAAGCATTAAAGCGAGCGGAAACAGAAACACGACGAGGCTTTCGCTATTCCTTCGATATGCTAGGCGAGGCGGCGCTTACCCAGGCAGACGCCGACGCCTACTTTGAAGCCTACGCGGACGCGATACGCGCTATTGGAAAGTCTGCCAACGGCGATGCAATGCACGAGAGGCCGGGAATTTCGGTAAAACTATCTGCCTTGCACCCGCGATTTGAGTATTCAAAAAGCGCTCGCTTGCACAAGGAGTTGGCGCCAAGGCTCAATGCGCTTGCACGTCTGGCGAAGGAAGCAAACCTGGGTCTCAATGTAGATGCAGAGGAGTCTCAGCGGCTCGAACCTTTTCTCCACATCATTCAGGCCGCCTTATCCGACTCCCAGCTTGAGGGCTGGGATGGTTTTGGCGTAGTCGTACAGGCGTATCAAAAGCGTGCGGGGGCCGTCATCGATTGGTTACATCAGCTCGCCACATCGCTGGACAGAAAAATTATGGTGCGACTGGTGAAAGGCGCCTATTGGGATTCGGAAATCAAGCAGGCACAGGTTGAAGGCGTGATCGATTATCCCGTCTTTACCCGACGCAGTGCCACCGATGTCTCGTACATCTGCTGTGCGTCAAAGCTGCTCGGTATGACCGACAGAATCTATCCACAGTTCGCGACACACAACGCACAAACCGCCGCAACAATCGTAGAACTCGCAAATGGCCGGGATGATTATGAATTCCAGCGTCTCCATGGCATGGGAGAAACGCTGTTCAACCAGCTCATTGCCGATGGCGCAAACTGCCGTATCTATGCGCCCGTGGGCCCACACAAAGACCTTCTGGCCTACCTTGTACGCCGCTTGCTCGAAAACGGAGCAAACTCTTCCTTCGTACACAAGGTGGTAGACCCTGCCTACACCCCGATATCGCTGGCGACAGATCCTTTTGTCAACCTTGAAAAACTACAGGCACCGCGGCCTGCTGCACTTTGCGACCCTGCTGACATCTACGCCCCGGGGCGCAAAGCCGCTCAGGGATGGGACCTGAATAATCACATCGTAGTCCGGGAATTGGAGCTTGCTAGAGAGCGCTTTCTCGTACACCAATGGCAGGCTCTGCCGATTTTGGCGCGAGAAGTCGAAGCCAGTGAACCTTTTGCTCGCCGGGAGATCACTAATCCCAGCAGGCCGGAAGACGTAGTAGGCGTGTGCTTTGATGCCTCGCTGACTGACTGCGAAAGCGCCATTTCATATGCTCAGGACTGGCAGGATGCAGGAGCGCAACAGCGAGCGTTCGTATTACGGCGCGCAGCTGATCTTTTTGAGTCAAACTCCGGCGAGCTTTTCGCGCTGCTCGCTAGAGAGGCTGGCAAGTGTGCAGCTGATGCAGTTGCGGAACTGCGCGAGGCCGTAGACTTTCTGCGCTACTACGCCAACCGCGGCGAAGACTTGTCGCAGCAGCCCGCGCGGGGAATCATCACCTGCATCTCACCGTGGAACTTTCCTCTGGCAATTTTCACCGGACAAATCGCCGCTGCGCTAGCCGCGGGCAATGCTGTACTGGCAAAACCCGCGGAGTCCACACCCCTTGTCGCGGCGGTGGCCGTGCGGCTGATTCACGCAGCCGGTGTACCTCGCGAAGTTTTACAGTTTCTACCTGGCGATGGTTTGGTAGCGGGACAGGCGCTCACGTCATCACCAGACGTCGGGGGTGTTTGCTTTACCGGCTCAACCGCCACGGCAAAGCTAATCAATCGAACCATGGCAGAAAAGCTCTCCCCTTCCGCCCCGCTCATCGCGGAAACGGGAGGCATTAATGCGGGAATTGTGGATTCCACAGCACTGCCCGAGCAGGCAATCCGCGATGCCCTCGCCTCTGCGTTTCAATCAGCGGGACAGCGCTGCTCAGCCCTGCGCATTCTCTATGTTCAGGAAGATGTCGCTGACGTCCTTCTGGACATGCTCCACGGCGCAATGGATGAGTTGGATATCGGTAATCCCTGGTCCCTTGCTACGGACATAGGCCCGGTTATCAATCCTCAGGCCCAAGCGTCAATTCAGACTTATATAGAGTCCGCAAAGCAGGAAGGCCGTTTGTTAAAGCAGCTAGCGGTGCCCAGCAGTGGACACTTTGTGGGTCCCACGGTGATAGAGGTTACTGGCATAAAGGATCTGACGGCAGAAATCTTTGGACCCGTGCTACACATAGCTCGTTTTGCCGCTGAAGATTTTGAAAAGGTGATTGACGATATCAATGAGAGTGGCTACGGCTTGACCTTCGGTCTGCACACCCGCATCGATGAGCGTGTAAAAGAGGCCTCCGCCGCGGTGCATGCAGGAAACCTCTACGTCAACCGTAATCAGATAGGCGCAGTTGTCGAATCACAACCTTTCGGTGGCGAGGGGTTGTCCGGCACGGGTCCAAAAGCCGGAGGACCGCGCTATGTGCAGCGTTTTCAGCGGCCCCCGGAAGCCCAAAGTACTGGTGCGGCTGACACGGATCATACCGCTGCGGGATTGGATGCTGTGCAGGCCGCTATTGATTCTCTGGACTGGCACGAAGCTCAGGCGCTTGAGGAACAAGAAATGCCGGGGCCCACGGGAGAAGCCAACCGTTTGGCACTTTGGCCACGGGGGCTAGTGCTTTGTCTTGGCCCCACGGCCCAAGATGCTGCAATACAGGCAGGAACAGCGAGGCGTATGGGCTGCCCTGCACTGATGATTGCTCCGGGCGTTGATGCCTCTCAAGGTATCGATGCCTGGCTGCCGAGAGAGGCGCTCAAAGACCTATCAGGAATCGCCGTCGTGGCACTTTGGAGTAATGAGCAGGATCTTCGCAAGGCCCGGCGGGCTTTGGCTGCGCGCGATGGTGCGCTCGTACCATTAGTGACCGCCGACGACCTGGATAGCTACTGCGTGCATGAACGTCACACCTGTATTGACACTACAGCCGCGGGGGGCAACGCCAGCTTATTGGCCGCTGACACTGATTAAGCCCAAGGGAGCTTCGGGCCAATGGATTTGTATGCCTCTTAAGAGCTATTCTTCGGCACATAACAAGTGAGCCGACGATGCATTTCGCATGCACGCCGTTCCGACAATAAAACTAGAAGTACAACATTTATGCCACAACGACCCTTCGTTTCTTCACTCAGCGCCCTCGCGTTACTCATAGCGGGCCTGAGCTCTGTTGGCACCTCAGCTCAGGAAGACCAGGGCTTACAGTGGTCGGTAATGCCCTACCTCTGGGGATCGACGACGGAGCTGGATCTTACTTTTCGAGATGCCAGTGTCAGTCCAGACGAACTCAGTTTCAAAGATCTGGTAGACACGCTGGATGGCGCCTTCATGTTTCAAACCGAGATCGGTGCTGGCTACTGGAGTGTGTTTGCTGATGCTACCTATCTCAAGATCGCAAGCACCGATGTGCGAGACCGAATCAGTATCGATGTGGATAGCACCCAAATTTTTGCCGATGGCGCGGTAGCTTATTGGCCTCAGGGCTTTGGCTCGGCACTCAGCGTTTTTGGCGGTGTTCGCCACTCGAGTTTTGACAATAGTTTTGGATTTACAGCAACCGATGCAGAGATACCACCGGCGGAGAGAGTGTCAGATACCGACTACAACGACCTCCTCTTGGGCCTTCGCTACCACACCCCCATTTCCGATCGATGGGATATCCGCACCTATGCTGACTACGCGTTTGGTGATTCCGAGGGTGTCTTCGTCATCCGCGGAAGCTTCGCCTACAATTTCGGTAAGTCGGGACAAAATTCCGCCGTCGTGGGCTATCAATATAAAGAGGCGGAATTTACCGAAGGCGATCAGACAAACTCCTTCACCTATTACGGCCCACTAGTCGGCTTGGAGTTTAGTTTCTAAGGTGTCTCCATTTGTTGGGTAGAGCCAACTGATCGCTCAGTTGGCCTCACTCTGAGTCACAACACTCCAGACATGGCCGAAAGGGTCTCGCAACTTGCCGTGACGCCCAAAGAACTCATCAGTTACCGGTCGAATAACAGTGGCTCCCGCAGCGATAGCGCGATCAAACCATGCATCCGCGTCATCTACCGATAAATTGATCGAGAAAGTCGTACGCCCACCCAGGGTGTCAGGCGCAACGTTACCAACTAGTTCCTCCATATCCAGGAACTCGTCCGCGAGCATCAAAAGACTGCCATTGATGCGCAAAGTAGCGTGGCCAAGCTTGCCTTCATGTTCGTAGCGCTGAAGTTCTTCCGCAGCAAAAGCCGTCTTATAAAACTCGATCGCCGCGGCACCATCGCGCACACAGAGATAGGGAGCAACTGCCTTCATCATACCGTCCTCCTCTCATCGCTTCTCAGTCTTAGCCTCGAACTCGAAGACTAGAAACGGTGTAGCTAAAAGGTCTACTCCCACTCAGGTGCCGCCACTGCAGGACCCGCGACTGCGTTAAATGCAGCAACATCCTCGCTGACCAGCGTCTCCCACGCAGACATCGCTTCCTGCCATTGAGGCCGCAGATCATCCAGACGATCTCTTTGACCACGGGTCAGCCCTAGCACTGCTTTGTCTGCTTGCTGATAAACATCAATGAGGAAGGCATCAACGCGCGGATGAAAATTCAGCACATCCTGAAAAGTTTCCCGCTGAGGCGTTGTCACCGACTTTTGCCACTCCTCCAATGAGGACAAAAGAGACTCGGCTGCCTCAGAAACAATGTCATCCCCCGCTTCTTTTGCCAGCGTCTGACGCAATTTCACCTGCTTTTGAATACCCTGCAGGCTGGCGACACGCGTATAGATTGCATCGAGCATGCTAAAGGCTTCGTCAACAAACGCCTGCTGTTCTGCTATGGCATCCGCTTCGTAGTTATTGATGGGATCCCAGCTTACCTTCACGGTTTGTTCCTGGACTTCTTCGCCTAGTGTCAGACGCACGGTGTAATCTCCCGGCGCTACGGCATAGCCCGCAATGGATTTGTCCGCACGAGCGCCGTACACGACGTCATAGTCGAGGGTCTCGCTTGAATCTGTTCGAAGATTCCAAACAAACCGGTTGAGGCCTTTTTCTGCAGGGATAGCTCCCCTGCCACCCTCGACACCTTTCTCTACGTCCGTTTCGAAACTGCGAATGACGTCTCCCGCGTCGTTGAGGATCTCCAAGGCGAGGGCCTGCTCCTCAAGATCAAGTTCGTCAGAGAGCGCGTAGTACAGTACCGCGCCATTGGGCGCACTAGGTGCCACGCTCTCGCCACCGCCGGCTCTACCCTCTGTGGGTGTCAAACGAATCGCAGGGGTCGGTGCGTAAAGGTGCGCAGTCGCTGATTCCTGCGCTTCGTCAAACTGTCGCAGTGGCACGATGTCGTCGATCACCCAGAAGGCACGTCCCTGAGTCGCGAGTACGAGGTCGTTGCGACGAACCATCAGGTCCGTAATGGGAACAATCGGCAAATTCGTCTGAAACGCCTGCCAGTCCTTACCACTGTTGAACGAAATGTAGAGACCACGCTCCATGCCGGCAAAAAGAAGTCCTGCACGCTCAGGATCTTCGCGCACTACCCGTACAAAGTGCGCCTCAGGCAGTCCGTCGGTAATCGATGACCAGCTGCGACCGTAATTGGACGTGCGATACACATAGGGCTGGTTGTCACCTTCCTTGTACTTCATCACCACGACATAGGCGACGGAAGGATCATGGGGGGACACCTCAATGGCGTTGATCAAACCTCGTCCTGCATTCTTTGGCGTGACGTTCTTCCAGCTCTCTCCCCCGTCGCGGGTTACATGAACCAGACCATCATCGCTGCCCACCCACAGCGTATCGGGATCGTGGGGACTCTCTGCAAAAGAGAAGATCGTATTGTATTGCTCGATGTTCTCGTTGGTGTAGGGCCCCATGCCCTGGCCCTGCTTGTCTAATTCATTGCGAGTAAGGTCGGGGCTCGCCTCTGTCCAATCAAAACCGCGATTCACCGACTTCAGCAACACATTGCTGCCGTGATACACCACCTTGGGGTCGTGAAGAGAAACATGGATAGGTGAGTTCCAGTTAAATCGATACTTGGAATCACTCGCTAACTGCCCCAAACCCGTTTCCGCGTAGGCCTTTATTGAGCGGCTGGTGCGCGTTTCTGTATCGAACTCATCGATAAGGCCGAGATAGCAGCCGGCATAGGTATACCGCGGATCGTCGGGATCCATGGCCACGTAAGCGCTCTCACAACCGCCATGCACTTCCCAGTCATCGCGGCCAATTTGGCCATCCCGGGATCGGCTGCGTATTGCCACCGTGGAATTATCCTGTTGTCCGCCGTAAATGCGGTACTCAAATGCGTTATCAGTATTAACGCGGTAAAACTGAGCCGTCGGTTGATTGTCTTGTCGCGACCAGGTGTCCGCTCCGTCAAAAGACACATTGGCACCACCGTCATTTGCGTTAACCATCCAGTCTGAATTGTCCGGATTAATCCACAGGTAATGGTTATCACCGTGAGGCGTTTGCACCTGATTGAAGGTCTTTCCGCCATCAATGGACTTCATGAACGGTGCATTAAGCACATACACCGTGTTTTCATCATTTGGATCGGCAAAAATATGCATGTAGTACCAGGAGCGCGCACGAAGTACTCGCTCCTTGTTGACCTGGCTCCAGCTATCGCCACCATCATCAGATCGGTAAAGACCTCCTTCGTCGCCTTCGGCTTCGATGATCGTCCAAACCCGACCCGACTTAACACCGGATACGGCGACACCCAACTTACCCATGCCGTCGGGCAGGTCATCCACCAGACGTTCCCAGCTCTCTCCGCCATCGGTCGAGCGCCAAAGTCCACTACCCTCGCCTCCCGAGCGCAGCTTCCAGGGAGTACGCTGGTTGTCCCACATGGCGGCAAACAGGATGCGCGGATTACTGGGATCAATAGCCAGGTCGACAGCACCGGTAGTCTCGTTGAGGGGCTCCAGTACCCGGCGCCAAGTTGCACCACCGTCGGTCGTCTTGAACACACCAGCGTCATCTGCCGGCGCGTAGGTATTCCCCTGCGCCGCTACCCAGATAGTGTCGGGATCTGCTGGATGAATACGGATTTCACCAAACTGGCGCACGTTCTCAAAACCGATGTGAGTCCAGCTTTTTCCTGCATCAGTGGATTTGTAGACGCCGTCTCCTTGCGATGAAGCAATGTTTCTGAAAGGTGACTCGCCCATACCCACAACCACAACATTTGGGTCTGATGCCGCTACGGCGATCGCGCCTACCGCAGAGGAACCAAAGTCGTCATCAGACACAGGATTCCAGCTGGCACCAGCGTTCTCGGTTTTCCAGACACCTCCGGTGGTGCCCATGTAGTAAACATGGGGGTTTTGACGAACACCTACCGCTACCGTGGCACGCCCTCCACGAAAAGGCCCGACATTGCGCGCCTCGATACCATCAAAGAAACTGCGATCCTCACCCGCACTGATGACTGCCGTCGATATGGAAGAAAAAACAAGGCCCAAACAAGCTAGAAACAGCGTTGGCTTCATGATTAACCCTTAAAGTGTGTTCGTTAGTATTGCTTTACCGTAACGTCAAAAGTATATGTCAGAATCAACTCCGGTGAACCTCGTAGCACCTGACCTATCACCCAAGGATAACGATCCATGTCAGCGAGTCGTTGCTGTTTTCCAAGCCTAAGCTCCCAAAAACTCTCCCCACGGAGGGTCCTAGCCACGTTTCTAAGTGCTTTCGCCTTCGCACTGCTGACTCAATCAGTCGTTGCAAGCGACGCTCCACCTCTCACTCTGGAAGATGTGTTTGCTTCGCCCAGTCTCTTTGGCACATCACCTTCAGCGCCAAAGTGGGCTCCTGACAGTCGAAGCTTTGCCTTCACCTGGAACGACAAGGGTCTGCCTAAACGTGGTTTGTGGCTTTCTTCGGCCGATGGAAAACAGCTAAGGCAGATCCCTCTTCCCGGCGCTTCTGCATCGCCGCGTGACTTCGTCTGGCAAGGAGATGGGCAATATTTGCTCGTTCTTCAGGGTAATGGGCTTTGGCAACTAGACACCAGCGATGGATCAGCAGAGCAATTGGGAATTCTTGGTGATGACGCGTCCACGCTCACTATAGCTCCTGACGGTCGGCAGCTAGCGTTCCTCAAAGAGGGTGACCTCTGGATATTCGACCTGCGGAAAAAGACTCTCAGAGCGCTTTCACAACTGGGTATACCGGCCTTATCCAAACTTTCGATCGGGCGCTACAACAGGCCCGAGCGCGAGATAGGCCCGGGGATTTGGGGCGGACCCACCTACGCGTGGTCGCCGGACAGTAAGCGTATTGCCGTTCACTTGGTAGATCGTCAAAACATGCGCAAAGTGCCGTTCCCCGACTATCTCGCAGCGGAGACAACTCCCAACGAGATACGCAGGGGCTATCCCGGGGATGCCAACGAATCTCGCCAGGTAGGCATTATCGACCTTAGCGATGGCAAGTTAGAGCTTCTGCCGCTTGAAAAAACGGACGCTCAACAAGTCATTGGCTTTTCGTGGTCGGCAACGGGCGTGCTGCTCGTGGACATCGCTTCGGACACGGCAGAGGACCGCTGGCTTTATCGGGTAGACGAGCAGAACGAACTGATCCTCGTGTGGCACAGTAATCGCCCCAGTCGCATTTACACGGCCTTTGCCTCTGCCTGGCATTCCGACAACGAACGGGTCATTTTTCTCAGTGACCTTGATGATCGCTACGGGCTCTACCAGATCAACGCGTTCACCCCGGAAAAATCCCCAAAGCGCATCAGCGACGCGAGCACCGATGTGTTAAGCGCTCCCCAGGTCACAAAATCCGGGCAGATCTTTTACACGGCTAACGCACCAACGCCGGCGGAGCGTCATGTATTGCGCATAGACGCAAATAAAGGATCACCAGAGCAACTCACGCGGCTACCGGGATATAACAGCGCCTACCCATCTCCCGATGGCGCGCATCTGGCATTCATTCATAGCGAAGCGAATCTACCTCCCGAGATTTATGCACTCGCAGCTCCGGGAGAAGAATCGCACCGCGTCACTCACTCCCAATCTGAACGCTTTAAAGAGCAGGACTGGGCCCGGAGTCGCTACGTGAGCTTTCCGAGCCACATTGATGACTACACCCTGCACGCGAGAATTTTAGAACCACTCAATTTAGAGCCTGGCAAAAAGTATCCCGTGCTCTTTGGCCCCATGTACTCGAACACCGTGCGCAACCGCTGGAGCGGTCGGTACAGCCGAATACAGCAGCTATTGGTGCAGAAGGGCTATGTAGTTGTGCAAGTTGATATGCGCGGTAGTACTGGCTACGGACGGGACTTTCGCGAAGAGTTTCTGGTGGACTTTGCCGGTGATGACATCGAAGACATCGTGAGCGCAGTGGATTACCTGAAATCCCAACCACACATGGATACCGAGCGGATGGGAATTTGGGGAAGCAGCTACGGCGGGACCCTTTCGATCTATACGCTGCTAAAGAAGCCCGGCCTCTTTCGTGCTGGCGTTGCCGCTGCCGCAGCGGTAGATCCACATTTTTTTGGTACCGACGATGTGGCGATCGTGCGTCGTCCCGACACGCATCCGGAGGTGTTTCTCAACACCGCGGCCCGCTATGCCGACAACCTCGAAGACCACTTGCTGATTATTCATGGAATGCAGGATCAAGTTGTGCCCTTCAAAACCACCGCCGCCCTGGCCGATCTCTTGATTAAGAAAGGCAAAGACTTTGATTTTGCTTTTGCGCCAGGTGCAACCCACAGCTGGAGTCGAGAGGCTCATTACTCCCGCTACCTCTTTGGGAAAATGCTGACGCACTTTGATCGCTATCTAATGCCTGAGCCGGCAACGTCCAATTGACGACAACAGGATCTCTCTAAGACGTTACACTGAGATACTTTATCGCCCCTGATCAGCTGGCTTTGCCTGTGCTGCCCGCGTGAAGGTTCGTATTCGTGCTTGCTTAAGGAGTATCTCAGAGTGACTCAATCTACATCGTCCGTGGCCCTGGCCCGCTCGCTGCTAGGTAGCTGCTTGCTAGCCACCGCTGTAACGGGCTGCAGCAATCAGCAATCTAACGACAATGCCATGGCACCCGCCTCGGTAATCGCCGCGCTCGAGGCGGCCGCTCGTGGTGAGGCCCACCCCGACGACCTGCACCGGGACACCGTAAAGTCTGGTAAAGCTATGACCCCCATGCAAGCCGCCTTTGACGTTCAGCATTATGCTCTGACACTCAAAGTCATGCCCGAGAGCCGGTCTATTGAAGGCAGCGTCGCGGTCCGCTTCGATGCCCTTGAGTCACTGGATACCGTGCAGTTGGATCTTGATCCACGACTTGTAATTGAAGGCGTAACGATGGGAGAAACACCGCTCAAGGTGCGCCGCGAAGAAGGTTCCTTCATGGTCAGCTTGCCGGCCACGCTGGCTGCAGGTGACAGTGCCACGATCACTGTCGCCTACGGCGGCAAGCCTCACGTAGCACTGGCACCCCCATGGTTTGGCGGCTTTGTCTGGTCTGAAGTAGATGGCACTCCATGGTTCGCTACCGCCGTGCAGGGTGACGGCTGTGATTTGTGGTGGCCCTGTAAAGATAACTTTGCAGACAAGCCCGACGAGGGCATTGATCTTGCGATCAGCGCACCGAAAGGCGTGAAAGTGGCCTCTGTTGGCGTACTTCGGTCTGTAGACGAGGGCGATGACGGTTTCGATACCTGGCACTGGAGCTCCAGACATCCTTACTCCGGATATGCCGTTGCAATTAACGGCGGCCCCTTCGAGCTGGTCGAGGACGAGTACGAGGGAATCAACGGTAGCCGCTATCCGATTCAGTTCTGGGCACTTGAAGAAAATGCCGACAAAGCTCGCGCGCTTATTAACTCAGACGTTATCCCGGATCTCGAGTTTTTCGAGCGCATCCTGGGACCCTACCCTTGGGGTGACGAGAAGGCCGGTTTTGTTGAGACTCCACACCTGGGCATGGAGCACCAAACCATTAACGGCTACGGAGAGCAGTACAAGCGCGGCCGCTATGGCTACGACTGGCTCCTGCATCATGAACTAGCCCACGAGTGGTTTGGCAACGTTATGACTCACGCCCGTCCCGAGGACGCCTGGCTTCACGAGGGTTACGGTGCCTACATGCAGGCGGTCTACGCCGAAGAAACCATTGGCGCGATGGGTTACTACGACCATATGTATGGGGCCTATACAAACAACGAGCACTGCCTTCCCGTGGCCAACCCTGAAGTAGAAGATGCCGGCGAAGCCTTTGACAACCGTGACATTTATACCAAGGGCTCATGGATGCTCCACAGCCTTCGTCGACACATTGGTGAGGAGGCCTTCTGGGCAGGCACCCGGCGCGTGATCTACGACACAGCCGAACCCTGGGACCTTAACTACCCCATTCAATCGCGCTATCGCTCCACGGAAGACTTTATCGACATCATGTCTGAAGAAGCGGGAGAAGATATCAGCTGGCTAGTGCAGACCTACCTTCGCGAAGCAGGCATGCCAGAACTTGTCACAAGCCGTGACAACGGTCAGCTGTCGCTATCCTGGAACGTCCCGGGCGATAGAGACTTTCCCATGCCTATCGACGTCAGCATTGACGGGGAAATCACGGTAGTAGACATGTCCTCGGGAGCTCAGAGCCTGTCTGTGCCTGACAGGGCTCGTGTACTCATCGATCCTGATAGTAAGATTCTCCGAACACTACCGATCATTGGTAACTGCTCAGAACAAACCGAGCAGCAGATTCTGGACAACATCGAGCGCTTTACGCGCATGGCAAAAGACTACGGCTGGCAAAGAGACTAAACCATGAGTTTTCCAACGCACATTCGCAAAACACTCCATAGGCTGACTCTCGCGGTCAGTTGCGTGGCCGCATTTACAACGGCCTCCGTCCATAGCCAGGAGCTCACTGACCCTGGCATGCCGCAGATTCTCGATCTTGATGATCGCGCTGCCACCGTGGACCGTTGGCTCAAAGGCCGATTGGATACACTGGTACCGGCATTGATGCGCCGCGAAGGTGTAGACATGTGGATACTGGTCGCTGGTGAGTATGATGAAGACCCTGTGGTAAAGACCATGCTCCCCGCGACCTGGCTCGCAGCGCGACGGACCACGATTATGATTTTTCATGATCGTGGCGAGGACGAGGGCGTGGAGCGTATGGCCGTTGCCCGCTACCCCGTCGCTGACCTGTTTCCATCAGCCTGGAATCCTGAAGAGCAGGGTGATCAGTGGGAGCGCGTTGCGGAGATCATACGAGAACGTAACCCCAGTAAGGTCGCTATAAACACCTCTGAAGACTTTCCTCTCGCCGACGGCCTTAGCGCAGGCATGCGCCGAAAACTGGAGCGCGCGCTCGGACCCTTAAGCGACAAGCTCGTCGAGAACCATAATCTGGCCATTGGCTGGCTCGAAACTCGCACGAGCGCGGAGATGGCCGCTTACCCGCAACTGGTTCGTATCGCTCACGCGATCATCGCTGAAATGTTTTCGGAAGCGACGATTACTCCCGGCATTACTACCACAGAGGATCTTCGCTGGCACCTGAGACAACAAGTTTCCGATCTAGGATTGGACACATGGTTTCATCCATCGGTACACGTTCAACGAGCTTCCCAATCAGCCTTCTCAATCGCCAACATGAGTCTTGATGAAGGCGATGTCGTCATGCCCGGGGACTTCCTGCATGTGGACTTTGGCATCACTTATCTCAGGCTTAACACCGACACACAGCACCATGCCTACGTGCTGCGCCCCGGCGAAACCGAAGCACCTAAAGGTTTAAGAGATGGCCTTGCCGCTGCGAACAAAGTGCAAGATGCGCTTCTGGCGACTTTTAAAACCGGCCAATCCGGGAATGAAATGCTCGCCGCCACCCGGAAAACCATTGAAGCTCAGGGCATCAAAGGCACGATCTACACGCACCCTTTAGGTCTCCATGGCCATGGCGCCGGGCCAGGAATAGGCATGTGGGATAACCAGGGGCCGATGAAAGGAGCGCGGGGAGCTTATCCACTGTGGCCAAACACCGCCTGGTCTATAGAACTCAATGCAGAGGCTGCTGTTCCCGAATGGGACGGACAGCTTGTTCGTTTTATGACCGAAGAAGACGCTTTTTTTGATGGTAAAACGGTGCGTTACCTGGATGGGCGGCAAACTGAGATAACTCTGATACCGCGCCAGCAATAGCGCCACAACCAAAGGACAAGAGCGGGTTTAACGTTCCCGCTCTTCATCGAGGCCCGGCGCTTTTATCTTGATAAACGCCTGGGCCTCAGGCTCTACGTCCAGCAGGACGAAGTTGTCGATCACAGGGAAACGCTCCGGCAGAGCTGTCACCCATTCCTGGTAAACCAGCAGAAAATCGTCTTCGATCTCTGCACCAATAGTCTCGAGTTTGATAGCCGCGTCCTTGCGTGCAGCAGAAAGCAGCTTAAAGCGTTCATCTACGTACAACGCAACAAGCGCCAGGCTTCGAAGTTCTTCAATGGACTCCGTCCCGCCCATGTAGCGATTGACCACGATGGCGTCAGCCAGATGCATGCGGTGCACAATTTCAAAGCTCTCGCCAGACCAGACGATATCCGTCCAGACCGCATGACCCCGGTGAGCGCCCGCCGGCATCATACAAAGGAGGAGCACTGCGCTGAGAATCCAGCGCAGTGTTTTGGAAGGGGCGGCGGTAGCGATGTCTCCCGCTTTAGCCACCATTCGCAGGTTTCAGCGGCGCCGATTTACCGTCGTCCGCATTTACTTTGGCGCTGTCCTTGAGTTCGTGCAGCATATCGGCCATCAGATTGCGTTTTTTGGAATCCGACTTGTAAGCCGACAGGCGTGACTGATGAATCGTGGATGGGAACCGATTATTGCTGTAATCCGCGTCAGCAGTTTGATGTCTACGATCGACTTCGATGTACGCGATAGGCTTAGCTTCAATGAGCCTGTGCGTCACCTTGATCGAGTTTTTGCGCCAGATCTCTGCAGCCAACTCCAGTTCACGGCTACTGCCATCTTCGTACTGGATGTGAAGCATCAAAGGTGACGGCACTCCGCCAAGGTTTTCGAAGTCCACGAAGTAGAAATAGTCATCGTCTTCGATCGCCTGGTTAAACGCTCTTTGCTCCCAGGGCTCAAGCTTCTTGAACTTATCCGCCGCAGAGTTACGATCTTTGTTAGTCACTGTGTAGCGGTCATTCTCGCTGTACAGATCCTTTAAGGCTTCAAAGCGCTCTTCTCGCGGCACAATGCCTTCTGCCTTATTGCGTTCAACATTCACTGGTACCGGATTGTCTCGATTGTGCTCATCACGGTCGAGGGGGTAATCGACATCCGGGTCACCCGACTTGAGTTGGTACGCGCGAACATCGGTGATCGCCATGTCGACGTAGTCCGTGGTGTAAAACCAGGCTCTCCAGAACCAATCCAGATCAACACCCGACGCGTCTTCCATGGTGCGGAAGAAATCCGATGGTGTGGGCCGCTTGAACTTCCAGCGTTGAGCGTACTCACGAAAAGCAAAGTCGAAGAGCTCTCGACCCATTACCGTCTCGCGAAGAACAGTCAGCGCCGCGGCAGGTTTGCTGTAGGCATTAGGCCCCAGTCGCAAAACAGAATCAGACTGCGTCATTACAGGAACCTGATTGGGCGACATCATGTACTCGGGAATCATATCCAGTACGTTAGTCTCGTTAATCAGGGAGTTAGAGATGCGCCGGAATGCGGGGAAGTCCTCTTCCCACTCAAGCTCAGCAACGTACTCCAGAAACGTGTTCAGGCCCTCGTCCATCCAGGTCCACTGACGCTCGTCGGAGTTCACGACCATGGGGAAATAAATATGCCCCACTTCGTGAATTACAACACCGATCAGGCCGTACTTGATACGTCGGGAATACGCTAGCTCCGCTGCCGCGCGTGACTCGGCAGACTCAGGATCATCTTCCTTTGCACGAGGAGGATCTGGACGATAACCATTGAAGGTGATCATCGGGTACTCCATACCACCCCCTTCCCAGGTATTTACGGACTGCGCCGTGGGATAGGGATAGTCAAAAGAGAAACGGCTGTAGACGTCCATGGTGTGGACGACTGCCTGCGTGGAGTACTTCGACCACACGGGCTCAGCTTCGTTGGGATAGAAGGACATTGCGAGAACACGCTCATGCTTCGCACCCGGCTGCTCATGAGCCATGGCGTCCCAAATAAACTTGCTGGAACTTGCCCAGGCAAAATCTCTTACGTTCTCTGCCTCAAAGCGCCAGGTACGAGTGCCCGTAGCCTCGGTCTTCTCGTTCTCCAGAGCTTCTTCCGGGGTAACAACAAAGCGAGGCTTGTCTGAGCCGGCGCTGGCCAGGCGTTCCTGCTGCTCACTAGTGAGCACCTCATCGGCGTTAGCCAGGGCTCCCGTTGAGGAGACAATGTGATTGTCCGGTACCGTCAGTGAGACGTCGTAATCACCAAATTCGAGAGTGAACTCTCCGCTCCCAAGAAACGCCTTGTTATGCCAGCCATCGTAATCGCTATAGGCCGCCAGACGAGGGAACCACTGGGATAGAAAGAAAATCTGGGTATCCGACTCGTAAAACTGCTCGTAGCCACCGCGACTGCGAACGGTATCGCGTTCAATAATGTCGAAGGTCCATTCAACATTGAAGCTCACATACTCGCCGGAAGCCAAAGGCTTGGGCAAATCAACGCGTACCATGGTGTCGACAACGACGAAAGGCATCTCTTCACCGGACTCGCCGGTAAAGCTCAAATTGCGGTAACCGTAGTCACCCACTGACACCGCCTGATGATCACGCAGATTCCGGTAGGAGACTCGATCTGAGCTCACCGTGCGTGAACGCCGATCCAGAGAGTCCTTCTTGAATCGGTTTTGATCCAGTTGCAGCCACAGGTAACGCAACGCATCTGGGGAATTGTTGGTGTAAACAATACGAGCACTGGCATCAATACGCCGGGCGTCTTCATCAAGTCGAGCATCGATGTCGTAATCAGCCTGCTGTTGCCAGTAAGCATGACCCGGAGCGCCGGACGCCGTGCGGTAAACGTTGGGCGAAGGTAGCTCCTGCCCGAGCTGCGCAAAAGCGTTCGCGCCAGAGCCGATCACATCCTGAGCACTTACCGATAGAGATAGAGGGGCTAGACCCGCCAAGACAAACCCGATTACCGGGAGAATTAAGCGATAACGCATAATAAAACCATTAAACCGTAGGGAAAAAACAGCGGCGAAGGTTACCAGATGCGATGGGGTCTTGGGGAGTGCCACTCATGAACACCACAGCAGGGTGCCAATCAGGTATCGTCTATCTTTTTCTTATCATGGGCCTTGTTTGTGAAACGACTATTAAAGCTGTCGGCCGCACTCTCCTGTGCGATTCTTATTGGCTGTGACGCTAGCAGCCAAATGCAGGGGCTCGATAACAAAGGAATCAGCATGGTTGTAGAGCCGGGCGTATCTGCATCGCTGGCGCAAGATCGCGCTCAACGAATCACTGAACTGAGCTACGACTTAAGCTTCTCGGTACCAAGCGATCCAGCCTTACCCCTCAATGGGCGTATTGTCATTAGCTTCGATCTTTCCAGCATCGAAAACCCGCTACAGATCGACTTTGCCCAAAGCGCCGATAGCATCACTACCGTCACTGCTGAAGGGAAACTGATCGCTCACAGCTTCGAAAATGAACACATCCTTATTCCAAGCTCAGCGCTCCGCATAGGTCGAAACGAACTCACATTGGACTTTGTGGCACCGCAGGACTCGGTCAACCGAAACCCTGACTATCTCTTTACACTTTTTGTACCCGATCGCGCGCGTCGGGCTTTTCCTCTTTTTGATCAGCCCGATCTGAAAGCACGCTACCGGCTAACGCTGGAAACGCCTGCAGATTGGACCGCACTGGGTAACGGCTCCCGGGAAAGTATTGCGACAAAAGATGGACGGCAGGTTTTTCGCTTCGCAACTACCGATCCTCTACCGTCCTATTTGTTTTCCTTTGTCGCGGGCAGGTTCGAGACTGTCACTCGCACCATGGGGGGGCGGGATATCACGATGCTCCACCGAGAGACCGACGCCGAGAAGCTCGACCGTAACGTCGATGCGATCTTTGAGATCCACCGCGACTCACTAGAATGGCTAAAAGGTTACACGGCAATCGATTACCCCTTCGAGAAGTTTGCTTTTGCGCTGATACCCGACTTCCCCTACGGCGGCATGGAACATGTCGGCGCGATTCAGTACCGCGCTTCGTCCCTTTTGCTGGAGGACTCACCCTCAGAGAGTCAGCTGTTAAATCGGGCGCAGCTTATCGCTCACGAGACCGCCCATATGTGGTTTGGAAATCTCGTGACCATGCGTTGGTTTGACGACGTATGGACGAAAGAAGTGTTTGCTAACTTTATGGCGGACAAAATCGTAAACCCGCAATTTCCCGAAACGGATCATGAGCTCAACTTTCTGGTGAGCCACTACCCTCAGGCCTACGCCGTCGACCGCACCGAGGGTGCCAACCCTATCCGACAGCGATTGGACAATCTGAACCTCGCGGGGCAAATGTACGGCCCTATCATCTATCACAAAGCGCCGATCATGATGCGTCAGCTCGAACTCTTGCTGGGAGAGGCGGCTTTTCAGGAAGGTCTTCAGACGTATCTCAGTCGCTACTCCTACGCCAACGCCACTTGGCCCGCCCTCATCGAGATTCTCGACGGGAAAACCGAGATCGATCTGGCCAGCTGGAGTGAAGTTTGGGTTAACAGTGCCGGGATGCCGGTTTTTTCCCTAAGCACCTCCAGCGGCAACGCCGGAGAGACAACACAGGCCATACTCAGGCAGATTGATCCTGCCGGAGAAGGACGTGAATGGCCGCAGCAATTCTCGCTATGGTCATTAAGCGACGCTGCTGAAACTTCCATGATGGCAGCGGCTGAAGCTCCCCTGCCGGAGAACGTCGACGGTGAGCCTCTTGAGAACCTTCTGTTTAATGCTGATGGGCTGGGATACGGTCGCTTCCCTGTCGACGCTCGTCTGTTTGACGCCTGGGAAGTACTCACACCACTGCAGCGAGGCGTTCTCCTTGTTTCGGGCTTTGAAGAACTCCTGTCTAATTCAGACAAAAGTGCCGCTGCATACTTCGATACGCTAGCTCGGATTGTGTTGTCCGAAAGTAATGATCTACTTATTGAACTAGCAGCCCAGCAATTGCACTACGTTTACTTCAGCCTTCTTAGCGCCCAAGAGCGCAGCGAACGAATGCCTCGCACGGAGAGCGACCTTTGGCTGACGATGCAGGCGCAGGAAACCTCGAGTAAAACGAAAATTTTCTTTGAGCTGTTCACCGATATGGCCCTGTCGACCGAGGCATTGGAGCAAATTTACAATGTGTGGAGCGGCAAAGAGGCCATACCCTCACTACGTCTCCAGGAGGCCGAGCGCATTCGCCTTGCCGAGATCATCGCCGTGCGCCTACCCGATCTCGCCGAGGAAGTTATTAGCAAACAGCGACAAGAAACAACAAACCCTGATCGCCTCCGTCGTCTCGACTTTTTGGCGCCGGCTCTCTCTAATAATCCGGAAATCCGAAACAGTTTTTTTGAGTCACTAAAGACTTCAGAGAATCGCGCTACGGAAGTGTGGGTAACTGATGCACTGCGACGACTTCATGACCCTACGCGTCTCGACCACTCAGCAGCTTATGTCTTACCAAGCCTGGAGCTCCTTGAAGAAATTCAGGTAACAGGCGACATCTTTTTCCCCAGCGCCTGGCTCAACCGAAGCCTCGGCCCTCATAGCGCACCAAGCCTCGCGTCGACTGTCAGAGAGTTTTTGGAGAATCGTCCTGACTATAACCCCCAGCTGCGCATGAAGATTCTTCAGGCAGCAGATCCTCTATTCCGAGCGAGCCAGCGAAGGACCAAAGCGCTCTAGCTATGACTGCGATAAAAGAGATCAACAGGTCCAGCGGTGAAGGCGGCCTCCGTCGGGAGCTAGGCTTGGGTGCACTGGCTGCCACCGGCATTTGTTCCATGCTAGGCGCGTCGGTGTATGTCGTGCCCTTTATGATCCAGCGCAATGTACCGGGTATAGGCGCCTGGGTGTTGCCCGCATTTTTGTTCGCTGCGCTGCCCGCGATACTCGCGGCACTGGCTTATGCCATTCTGGCATCGGCCATGCCCAGGGCCGGCGGCAGCTATCTTTACGCTAGCCGGGGTTTAAGTCCCTATCTCGGCTTTGTCGCCAGCTTTTCTCAGTGGTTTGGCCTGTCTATTGTTATAGGCGTTATCGCCTACATTATCGTGCCGTTTTTGCGCGATATTGCCTTGGCGCTGGAGTGGAACCAATTAGCCTCTGTTTTAGAAACCGGGACCGTCCGTGTAGGTTTGGCCTTAGCCATGCTGTGGACCTTTGTGGGTACGAACCTCCTTGGTTCACGCTTTTACACCCGGACACTGATCCCGTTAATGCTCCTCATGTTCACCCTGGGCGCCATTGTTGTAGTAGCGGGCTTTTCCCACGACACAGCGGATTTTGCCACCGGTTTGGCAACCAGAGATCAAAGAATCCTGGGTGCCAGTACAGACTCAAATTTCGACTTGGGCACTTTTCTGGCAGCCGCAGCGATCTTGTTTTCGAGCTTCATTGGCTTTGACTCCATTGCCCAGGCAGGTGGCGAGGCCCGCAACCCGCGGCGCAACCTACCTCTGGCAATCGGTATCGCCATGCTCAGCGTCGGTTCCTTCTACTTTCTCTTTACCGCTGCCGTATATCACACCGTGCCCTGGCAGTTTGTCGCAAGCGAGTCTTTTCAGCGTGACGTCACCGCGCCTGGATTGCTCAGTTATGTCCTGCCCGGGGCCTGGGCGGTCGCCATCATCGCGGGCGCTGCCATCGCGCTACTCAACGACCTCCCCGCCATGCTCCTTGCCGTATCGCGTTTGATGTTTGCCTGGGCGAAAGATGGGATTTTTCCCAGGACTCTTGGCAGAGTCCACCCGAAACGTCATACACCTCAAACAGCCATCATCGTCAGTGGCCTGATGGCAACTCTGGGTATATTAGGCAGCCACTTCGCCAGCGACTTTTTCCTCGGCATAGACATCATGGTGACCTCCATGTTGGTTAACTTCATGCTCATGTGTCTGACTGTGATCACGCTTCCGAAGCGTAACCCGGCACTAGCCAGCAAAGTTACCGTACTCAGCCATCGACCAAGCCAACTGCTACTCGCTTGGCTTGGTATGCTTCTACTCGCAGGCTTTCTGGTCATTCATGTCAGCAAAGATCTCAGGGCTGATTTATCGAACTGGTACTTCCACTCAACGCCTATCTGGCTCATCGTTATGACCATTGGCAGTGCCGTGTACTTTTTGGAGCGCCGCAAACTGCAGAGAAGCGGCGTGGATCTCCATAAAATTTTTAGTCAATTACCCCCGGAGTAGGAACAAGAATGCAGAAACGCCACACAGAACTGGCAGCCGATCTGCGAATCTCCCGTGTAGTTACCGGCCTATGGCAGATTGCCGACATGGAGCGCGATGGTGGCGCGGTAGATATAGATGCTGCCGCACGCAGCATGCAAGCCTATACCGATGCCGGACTCACCACCTTTGATATGGCGGATCATTACGGGTCTTCCGAGGAGATAGCCGGTCACTTCGCACAGAACCACATCGATAGACAGGACGTTCAGCTGCTCACCAAATGGGTCCCAAAGCCCGGCGGCTCCAGTCGCGACACGGTCCGCGAAGCAGTAGAGCGTGCTCTGCAGCGACTGCAGGCCGATCAGCTTCAGTTGCTGCAGTACCACGCCTGGAATTACGCTGATCCCAGTTATCTCGACGATCTCAGTTATCTAAAAGAACTTCAGGATGAGGGACTTATTAGCCACCTGGGGTTAACTAACTTCGATACAGCTCACCTGAGAGTGGTACTCGAGTCGGGCATCGATGTCGTATCCAATCAAGTGTGCTTTTCCCTACTTGATCAACGCGCAGCGGGTGCCATGCTCGAGCTGTGTGAAGAGAGGAATGTGAAGCTATTGGCTTTTGGCACCCTCGCCGGCGGTTTTCTCTCAGAGCGCTGGCTCAACACTTCCGAGCCCGATCAGGCAGCGCTCACCACCTGGTCACAAATGAAATACAAGCGGTACATCGATGAGGCCGGTGGATGGCTGCGATTCCAAAATCTACTGGGCCTGCTAGATACGATAGCGAAAGAACATGAGGTGTCGCTAGCCAACGTTGCCAGTCGTTTCATTCTTGAGAAGAACGGCGTGGGAGCAGTGATTATTGGCGCTCGATTAGGACAGAGCGAACACATAGAAAACAACAAGCAACTTCTCAACTTTTCGCTCAGCGCGAAGGCACAAAGCGCTATTCAGGATGCGCTAGGCGGACTAGACGCGATTCATGGGGATTGCGGCGACGAATACCGCAAGCCGCCGTTTTTAACGGCGTCCGGTGACCTTAGCCACCATATCGAAACGTTACCGCCGCCCTACCCGACGGTTTCCGGTTCCGACGGACAGACGCTGGCTCTCAGCGGAACCATCTGGGAAGACCTCGCGGGATTTTCCCGTGCGGTGCGCAAAGGCAACACCATCTGCGTATCGGGTACCACGGCGACCCACGGTGACCGTGTCATTGGTGCCGGTGACCCAACGGCCCAAGCCCACTTCGTTATCGACAAACTGGAGGGGGCACTTCAATCACTGGGAGTGACGCTCGAAAGCGTCGTTCGTACCCGTATTTTCATTCGCAATATGGAAGACTGGGAAGCGATCTCTAAAGTTCATGGGCAACGCTTCGGGCACATACAACCTGCAAACACTCTCGTGAGAGCGGATCTCGTCGGCAATGAATACTTGGTAGAAATTGAAGCGGACGCTATCGATAACACCGCCCCGGGAATTCCCCAATGACCAAAGCCCTTATCTTCGGCAACTCAGGATCGGGGAAGTCCACCCTCGCAAAACGCTTGTGCAAAGACGCTGATCTAGCCCACCTGGATTTGGATACCCTCGCCTGGGAGCCCACCACGCCACCAGCGCGTAAACCTCTGGCACTATCCGCAGCCGCCATCCACGCCTTTACGAGTGAGCACTCACATTGGGTAATTGAAGGCTGCTATGCCGATCTTATCGCCATGGCCTCCCCCCTTGCTGAAGAGCTGATATTTCTCGACATCTCCACAGAGGACTGTATTGCTCACGCCCATGCCCGCCCCTGGGAACCTCACAAGTACCCAACGAAAGAAGCGCAGGATGCCAACCTGGAAATGCTAATAGAGTGGATAAAGGCTTATCCCGAAAGAGATGACAGCTGTTCAAGGCAGGCGCATGTAGAAGTTTTTGAGGGGTTTTCGGGCAAAAAAACGCGAATAACTTCCCCCTCTTCTACGCTCCCTGGTGAATAAGTTGGAGGAGCTTTTTCTATCTCAGCGATAAATCCCGCGAGCTAATGATTGCCGTCAAAACCAAATCCGAAATCCGGCAACCACCGCAAACTCTCTTGCGTCGTTACCCTCGGCCGTCATGAGTTCGGCAGTGTCGTTAAAGTCGCCACCCCAGCTGACACCCACATAGGGCGCAAATTCACGACGGACCTCGTAACGCAACCTGAGCTCAGCGACCGAGTCGTAAAAGCCCTTACCGATCCCGATTGCCTCATCAGCGGACGCCGCAATGTTAAGTTCAACTCGGGGTTGAAGAATCAAGCGCTGCGTAAGAAACAGTTCGTACTCCGCTTCAAAGCGAAGGAAAAAATCTCCCTCGTCGCTCAAGAAGATTGCTGTATCCAACTCAAACCAATAGGGAGCGAGCCCTTGAGCGCCAATTACAAGATAGCTCCGATTGGGCGAAGGCTCGATATCATGCCGAACGCCCGCTTGGATGTCCCAAAAAGGGCTCACCGCTTTGCTGTAAAGAAGCTGTAACTCAGCCTCCTCCAGTCCCGCGCCACTGACACTCTCTCCCTCTGTTTTGATCCATAGCTTATCCGTGTCGGTGCCAAGCCAGCCTTGTGCTTCCCACACTAACGCGTCCTCACTGTCGCTCGAGCTGAACTCCAGACGCTCCGCAATAAGTAGACTGTTCGACTGGTTACCATGCCCTGCTTTCAATGCGGCGCGGGCCTCAGCCATTGCCGTGGGATCATAGAACGCGTCGGCAGCGGTTTGTCCATGAGCGATCTGGGAGAGGAAGATGCCTCCCAGAGCGACGAACACTGTCCGATAAATCATGCGAGTTTCGGTCTATCAACTACCGACACCACACGCATCATCCCAGCATGCATGTGGTAGAGCAGATGACAATGAAAAGCCCAGTCTCCAACAGCATCCGCCGTAATATCCACCGACATTTTCTCGCCGGGCTTTACGACAATTGTGTGCTTACGGGGTTTGAAGTCGCTATCGTTAGTCACCACTTCGAAGAACATTCCATGCAAATGTATTGGATGAGGCATCATCGTGTCGTTCACCAGGGTGAGACGCACGCGTTCGTCCTTGTAGAGGGTGATAGGTTCATCGACCTCAGAGAACTTCAGCCCATCGAAAGACCACATATAGCGCTCCATATTGCTCGTGAGATGAAGCTCAAGTTCTCGCTGTGGGGAGCGTGAATCAGGGTTTTTCTCTCTGGATTGCAGGTCTGTGTAAACCAAAACGCGGTGAGCCACGTCCTCGAGACCCAAGGGCCGCTCGCCAAGCCGATTGACCGGATTCATTGCAAGCCCAACTACTCCCGGACCTTTTGCGTGCTTATGCTCTTGCGTTGACCCAGCATTATTGGGCTCGTGACCCATCGCCGCATGATCCATTCCCCCATGATTCATAGCGCTATGGTCCATCGCCACCGCGTCAGTCTTACCATGGTTCATTTGCTCATGATCCATTGGTGCGTGGTTCATTTCGCCGTGGTCCATTGGCTTGTGGTTCATGGCGCCGTGATTCATCTCGCCGTGATCCATCGCCATGTCTTTCATGGTCAGCGTGGGGCGAGGTCTTAGCTGCGGGATATCTGCGCTGAGTCCTTCTTGCGGCGAGAGTGTGCCTCGAGCATAACCGTATCGGTCGTTGCTCTCTGCCATCAGTGTGTAGGCCTGATTTTTGGGCTCGACAACCACATCAAATGTCTCGGCGATCCCTATCTGAAATTCATCGACTTCTACCGGGTTGACCGGAAGTCCATCAGCCTGAACAACGTTCAACGGGAGCCCGGGGATTCTAACGTTGAAGATACTCATTGCTGAGGCATTGATGAAACGTAAGCGTACGCGCTCTCCAGGACTAAAAAGACCAGTCCAATTGTCTTGGGGGCCATGTCCATTAATCAGATATGTATAAGTCGAACCAGTAACGTCAGCGATGTCAGCTGCGTTCATACGCATTTCGCCCCACATCAAACGTTCATCTAGCGCGTTTTTGAGTCCCCGCGTACGACTGTCACGATAGAACTCACCGACGGTGCGTTGTTGAAAGTTATAGTTGTCCGACATTTTCTTGAGCTTTGCAAAAACGCGATGGGGATCTTCAAAGGTCCAATCTGAAAGCAGGACGACATACTCTCGTTCTACTGAATCCGGGTCGCTTCCCTTAGGGTCGATAATCAACGGCCCGTAGTGACCACTCTGCTCTTGCAGACCCGAATGACTGTGATACCAATAGGTGCCCGCCTGCTGTAGGGGGAATTCGTAAACGAAAGTTTCTCCGGGCTTTATGCCGGGAAAAGTGACCCCTGGAACGCCATCCATCTGAAAAGGCAGAAGAATTCCATGCCAATGAATGGAAGTGTCTGAGGCCAGATTGTTAGTAACTCGCATAGTCACGGTGTCGCCTTCTCTCCACCGCAGCAGCGGGGCAGGTAACTGACCATTAACGAGAACGCCCGCGCCTTCACGACCATCAATGGTGCACAAGGCCTGATCGACGTTAAGATCAAAGATGTTACCCAACTGGGGCCGCATACCCTCGAGGCTTGACGCTAATCCCCCTCGAGCCCAAGGGGGCAATGCCAGGTTCAGACCAGCAGCCGCTGCGACAAACGCACCCTTGCGGAGAAAGCCCCGTCGATTAACACTATTCCCAGTCATAGCCATATACTACATACCCCTAGGGGGTATACGTCAAGGTTTGGATATGGATCAAGAACGAGACAAAACACTTAAACGCTTAGCTCGAATCGAGGGCCAGGTCAGAGGCGTAGTAGCGATGATTGAATCTGATCGATATTGCATTGACGTGCTAAATCAACTCAGTGCAATACAATCGGCGCTGGCCAAGGTTGAGGATGCTGTGCTCAAAGACCATGCTGCCAGTTGCGTTGAGCGCGCGATCGCGTCAGGCGACCCCAAAGACCAGCGGGTGAAATTCAATGAGCTAGTGGACCTTATTTCAAAGATTAAAAAGTAGACGTGCTACCCGATGTCTTTTGTCGGAGATCGTTAAAAACTACGCACACCATCGTTAGTAGATGTAGTTGAAGGCACACCGTGTCTCCCAATCCACCTGGTTGTTTATTGCCAGAATACAAGTGGCAGTGCGCCCTGCTGAAACATCACCAGACATAGTTGCAGGCTAAAAAGCACTGCGACCTGATCAAAGTTACTTCGCCCTTGATGCGACCACATCCGATAAGCCGCAAACACCAAAAAAACAGGCAGTAAACAGCTCAGCGTAGCGAGTGTTGCACTAGCCAAAGTGAATTCGCCGAATTGAAGATAGGACTGCTTCGTAAACAAATAGACAGGTAGTGCGAATGCCAGGAGGCACAGCCAAGGCAATAGTAGCGGGCGACCTACAGCAGACGGACCGCGGAGTAACAACCAGAATCCGCGCACCAATACGTAAAGCAATCCGAACACACCGGCAAGTAGACTAAACCAGCCGAGACACAGCATGATAAGAGATGCTCGCTCCCAGCTTATAAGCCCGTTGCTCAACCGGTCGCTTTGATCGCCAACAAAAACAAACGACGCCATGCTTCTTTCGGCATCCCGAAACAAGCCCTCTCCCAAGGGCAACAGAAGCCGCTGCTGCCCCTGCAATGAGTGCACCACCAGCCCATTGCGCTCTGAATCTACGCTTAGCCAAATAGAGTTAAACATCCAATCAAGCCAGGCAAATTCCGCCATGATGGCTGGCGCCAGCCGATACAAACCTGTGTATTTCTCGAGATCTACATTGGCGGCCGTCTGAGCCTCGACTAAAGGTTCGATATCAATTCGTTCAATGAAGTATTTGGTGAAACGCTCATAGTCGGCGCCTTCAAAGTCCGCATTTATTGCATAGAAGAACGCCTTCCCTTCTTTTCGAAACAAGCAGATCCGCGCGCGAAAACCAAAGGTTTCACCAGGGTGGCAATCTCCCAAAACACCGTGTCTGTCTCGAGATGCCAGGGCCAAACCATGTCCCAGTGACAAGCCAGCTCGATAAGCGTCTGTGGTAGACGGTGTGCCGAGAGCGTCCATGTGTTCTGTTGCTATAAACACCTCGCCATTCAGGCTTCCGTTACCCAGTAGAAACTCAAGGAGAACCTGCATGTCAGCCGCCGTGGTCGTGAACTGCCCCGCTGGGCGCAAGAACATTGCGACAGACCTTTGTGGGACGCCACCATCTATGTACCCCATGGCGAGTTTCGAATCCTGCGCTTGAGTAACAAAGAAAAAGCTGCTGTCGTGCATGCCCAAGGGCATCAGCAGTTCCCGCCCCAAATAGTCCTCGTAGCGCATCGACGTAACTTCTTCGATCACAAGACCCAATAGCGCGTAGCCCATATTCGAGTAGGAATACTGACTACCGGGACGCGTACGCAGCTGCAGGAGCTGTTCGTGAGACCGCGGAAAAGCATCCCTAAGCGGCGTATTGCCAGTAACTCCTGAGTTCAGAAACTGCCAGATGCGCAGGTTGTCGAGCCCCGCCGTATGCTCCAGTAAGTGTCTTACGGTTACAGGTGACTCATTACGCCAGGGATTGTCCCAGTTAAGCGTCGGGAGCATGTCTTCGACGGTGCTGTCCAGACTTAGCTGCCCTTCGGATACAAGATGCAGTACCCCCATCGCCACTAGCACTTTCGTTACCGATCCAACTTGCACCCGCGTATCGGCGTTCATGGTCCGCGCAGTGGTCAGATCGGCGTAGCCATTTCCACCGGATAGCGGCCCGCCTTCGCCAATCACTGCCCAAGCAATCCCGGGGAACGACTCCTCTTCCAGCATGAGGTCGAGCTGCTTCGTGGTACTTGGAAAGGACAACGAGGCTACTGACAGCAGCAGGATCCCGACGAGCAACCTGCTGGCAATACTGAAGCCAGATCGACGGTAATGTGAGCTTAAAAACATCCGCACATCGTAAGGCGAGGCAGGAACCTCCGCTACTGAACCTATCCGATATAAGGATCAGTTAGTCGCATTCAGGGGAGTTTCGGAGCTCTGGTTTCGGAGCTCTGGTTTCGGAGCTCTCATTGCAGTACTACAGAAGCCCTAACGACTTCAGGCGAGGCCATTCAATAGCTGGGCAGCGATCCATCACAACGCGAACACCCTGCGTTTCTGCCCGCGACGCAGCCTCGTGATCGACTACATCGAGCTGCGTCCATAAGACACTGGCTGGACAGGCAATAACATCTTCAACAATCTGTGGAAGAAAACTCGCGTTGCGAAACACGTCCACCATATCGACCGCTACAGGGATATCGCCAAGAGACCCGTAAACCCGCTGCCCCAGTAGTTCCGAACCTGCCAAACCTGGATTCACGGGATATACCGAATAGCCTTTGTCTAACAAAAACCTCATCACTTCGTTGCTAGGACGCTCAGGCTTTGGGCTCGCACCAAGGAGCGCGATTCTATTGACGGAGCGCAGAACGTCCGCAATCTCTGCATCTGTGTTCAAAGGCATGCGCTTACGCATCACCCCAAACGGGTGGGCGCTTTTCAAAGAAAGCAGCTTTACCCTCTTCTGCATCTTCGGATGTCATCGCGCGGACCATAGCGTCATTGGCGTAGGCGAAGGCGTCTTCGATGGGCATATCCACCTGCCGGTAAAAATCGGCTTTGCCATGGCGAATACCCTGAGCGGATTTGGCGGCAATACGCTCCGCAAGCTCGATTGTTCGCTCCAATAGTTGCTCGGCGGGCACGCATTCGTTGATTAAACCGAATCGAACGGCGTCCTCGGCGCTAAAGCTATCCCCGGTAAGCGCCATCGCCATGGCATGCTTGCGGTGGACGTTTCGGCCGATACCTACCAGGGGAGTTGTGCAGAACCCACCCATGTTCACGCCGGGCGTGCAAAAAGAGGCGCTATCCGCAGCAATCGCCAAATCACAGGCAGATACCAACTGGCAACCCGCCGCGGTGGCTGTTCCCTGAACACAGGCAATGATGGCCTTAGGCGAGTTCACAATCGCCAGCATCATTCGAGAACAGGTATCGAGTATCAATCGCATGCGCTGAAACTGAGAGTCACGGCCCTCGCCGTCTTGCTGGCTCATCTCCCGCAGATCATGCCCCGCAGAAAACACTGGGCCGTTTGCAGCGATAACAACCGCACGCACAGCGGGGTCATCATTCGCGCGCTCCAGCGCATCGATAAGTGAATTCAACATGTGCAAAGAGAGAGGGTTACGCTGCTTTTCGCGATCCAGAGTAATCCAACGCACGTTATTGCCGCTTGTCTCAGTTAGCGGCGCTTCCACATTTACAACTGTTTCGGACATTCAAAAGCACTCCTTTTTATAGTGTGGGCGGCACATACTTATCGTACGGGCTGTTCGTGCCCCTTTTGCTCTATGCGCATAGTAAAGTTCCCAGTGCAGCTGTGGTAGGGTCTCCGCCCGACAATATAATCGTCCCCCGACAAGCAGACAGGAGATTTTATGCCGTCACTTCATCTTCCATGGCTACGCGCAAGGCTACGCAGCCCCTTTTTAGCCGTTGCCAGCCTGGCTCTTGCCACATCGCTCAGCACTTCGCCGGCCAATGCCGACATTGATCCGGACAGCTTTGCGCCAGAGATCCGCGCTATGGAATGGCGCGAAGTAGGGCCCTTTCGCGGCGGACGCTCCGCTGCGGTAGCCGGCCTTCCCGGAGACAGAGACAAGTACTACTTTGGCTCTACCGGTGGCGGCGTCTGGATGACCGAGAATGGCGGCACGTCCTGGGACAACATATCCGACGGCTACTTCGGTGGATCCATTGGTGCGGTCGCCGTATCCGAGTGGGATTCCAATGTGATTTACGTGGGCACGGGTGAAAAAACCGTGCGCGGCAATGTTTCTCCTGGCGACGGTATGTGGAAGTCCATGGATGCGGGTGATACCTGGTCGCGGATAGGTCTGGAAGACTCCCAACACATTTCGCGAATCCGTATCCATCCCACGGACCCTGACACCGCCTACGCCGCAGTGATGGGTCACCTTTTCGGTCCCAATGAGCAGCGTGGGGTGTTCCGTACCACAGACGGCGGAGCGAACTGGGAAAAGGTACTGTTTGTTAACGATGAAGTAGGTGCGGTAGATCTGGCTATGGATCCCAGTAACCCACGGATTCTGTATGCCAGCTTCTGGCGCGTAAAGCGCACGCCTTACTCACTGGAGAGTGGCGGCGAAGGCTCAGGCCTTTACAAGAGCGTCGACGGCGGTGACAGCTGGACGGAGCTAACTCGCAATGAAGGACTGCCTCGAGGCACGATCGGAATCAGCGGCATCACCGTGTCTCCTAGCAACAATAAAAACGTCTATGCCATCATCGAAGCGGAAGATGGTGGCGTGTTCCGTTCGCGCGACGGCGGTAAAACCTGGGCCAAGACCAGCGAGAATCGCAATCTTCGCCAAAGGGCCTGGTACTACACGCGCATCTTTGCGGACCCCATGGATGAAGAGGCCGTTTACGTAGCCAACGTGCGTTTCCACTTCTCCAAGGACGGCGGTAAAACCTTCAGCGAAATCGACACTCCCCACGGCGACAACCACGATCTGTGGATCGACCCCGCAGACCCCATGCGCATGATTCAGTCCAATGATGGCGGTGCGAACGTCTCCTACGATCGCGGCGAGACCTGGTCCACTCAAGCGAATCAACCCACGGTACAGTTTTACCGTGTCGCTACCGACAATGATTTTCCCTACCGACTACTCGGTGGGCAGCAAGATAACTCCGCAGTACGCATCCGTTCACGATCAGCCATGGGCTCGTCTATCGGGATCCGTGATTGGGAACCTACAGCAGGTGGCGAAAGCGGCCACATCGCAGCCAAGCCCGACGATCCGGATGTGGTTGTCGGTGGCTCCTACGGCGGTTTGATGCGTCTGGTGAATCACCGCACCGGTGAACGACGGGCGCTGGATGTCTGGCCAGACAACCCCATGGGTTGGGGGGCCGCCGAGGTGAAGTACCGCTTCCAATGGAACTACCCCATTGCCTTCTCCAAACACGACCCTGATGTGTTGTTTGTTTCGGCAAACGCCGTTTTCAGAAGTGATGACCTTGGCTACAACTGGACCCAGATTAGTCCAGACCTCACTGTTAATGACAAAAGCCGCATGGGTAAATCAGGTGGCCCGATCACCAAGGACGATACCGGTGTTGAGTACTACGGCACGGTCTTTGTACTTACAGAATCTCATCACGAAGCCGGCGTACTCTGGGCGGGCAGTGACGATGGAAAAGTTCACGTAACCCGAGATGGTGGCGAAAACTGGAAAGACGTTACCCCTTCTGCTCTTCCTGATTGGGCCATGGTGAACAGTATAGATATCGATCCGTTCAATGAAGGCGGTGCCTATCTGGCAGCCACCCGCTACAAGATGGACGACTTCAAGCCCTATCTGTTTTATACCGATAACTGGGGCAAAAGCTGGAAGCGCATCAGCAGCAATATCCCCGACGACCACTTCACCCGTGTTGTGCGCGCAGATACCGAAAGAGAAGGACTGCTGTTTGCGGGTACAGAGCGCGGTGCTTACTACTCTTTAAACAACGGCGGCAGCTGGCAACCGAT
The DNA here is from genome assembly GCF_045107095.1 of Congregibacter sp. Classification (GTDB taxonomy): domain Bacteria; phylum Pseudomonadota; class Gammaproteobacteria; order Pseudomonadales; family Halieaceae; genus Congregibacter. The sequence goes on from NZ_JBGCFU010000008.1 coordinate 48,323, forward strand.
ACAACTGAATCTTCCTATTGTTCCCGTGACGGACATGCAGGTTAAAGATGGTGACTTGATCGCGGCAACACAGGGCCGTGGCTTCTGGATCATGGACGACCTGAGCACGCTGCGGCAGCTGGATAAAGACCATGCTGGATCCGTGCATCTTTACACCCCACGACCGTCCTATCGCATACTTTCCAAGGGCTGGGATCGATCGAAAGGGCCCGCCGGCACAAACCCCGAAGAAGGTGTAGCGATTTATTACAGCCTTCCGGAAAATCTTGCGTCCGATGCATCTGTCGAGATGTCTGTTTACAAGGAAGGTGACGATAGCGCCATCTGGACTTGGTCAAGAGAGCCCGGCGCCGATGATGAAGCGGGCGCTGGCGACGAGCCTGATACGCGAGTACTGAGCGCGGATGCGGGCCTCAACCGCCATGTCTGGAATCTTGATTATCCGGGCATGGAGCGTTTTGACGGTCTCATCCTGTGGTCCGACATGAAAACCGGTCCTCGCGCTGTCCCCGGAGAATACCGCGCCGAACTTATGGTTGATGGTGAGAGCCAGAGTGTTGCCTTTGAGGTGATTCCTGACCCACGCTCAAGCGCCACCCCCGAAGACTTGGCGGCGCAGTTCGACTTTGTGCTGGAGACCCGCGACCTGCTATCACGCATGCACAGGGAAATCGGTGAAATTCGCAGCTTCCGCTCTCAGCTAGATGCTCTTGAAGCACGTCTGGTCAGCGAGGGCGACAGTGCAGACGAGCCGTCGGCACTGCTCAGCGAAATCCTCGCTATGGGTGAGTCCATCACTGGCGTGGAAGAGGCTTTGTACCAAACCAAAAATCAAAGCCGACAAGATCCTCTTAACTTCCCAATCCGCCTGAACAACAAGCTAGTCAGTCTGATGCGTATGGTCGCGACAGGCGATGCCGCGCCCACGAGCCAAGCAGTGGCATTTAAGGAAGAGATTACCGAAACCATCGAAGCGCAGCTCACAATCCTTGAGGCTGTCTGGGAAGAAGGCGTCCCCGCCCTTAACGAGCAAATAAAAGCGCAAGGTATGGACATGATCGCGGTGGCTTCGGATTGAACAAGCCGTTGAAGGATGACGCCCTCCCGGGGCGTCATCCCCTGCCCCTTCAGTCCATGCTGCTCATATCCGTGATGGGCAGTATGTTTTCGGGTTCGCTTTTGGCCCAGACAGAGCCGTATAGCTACTACGGTGGCGAGATAAGTACAGAAGAAAAAAACGAAGCTATAGAAGCTTGCGAATATCAAGTGCTTGTTGAAGAGCAGCGCTGTAATCGCCGAGCCAACAAGTCCGCGTGTATTGAGGAAGTGCATCTCGAATGTCGAGAGAAATACAGCGACACCGCAGCCAATGAGATACCCGAAGACAATTGAGTCACTACTGGGCACGTTTTAGAACCATCGGCGGAAATCGTTTCCGCTTTGATACTCGCATTTATCTGGAAGCCAACCCCAGCCCTGACCCTGGTGATAACGCATTAGGCTGCATCATTGGCAAGAACCCCGGCTCGGCTATCCCGAGCAAAAGAAGTGTCGAGCTCATGCCTATGGCGCTCTCTGGGGACAAGTTCCTCCCCACAGTGCTTTCTGTGCTTCGGCAATCCTATGCTAAAGCGGGGGAGGCTGTTCCGTCCGGCGGCTACGTACAGGTCCTGAATCTTTTCTATCTTTGCGATCGTGACCTGAGTCAAGCCAAACGATCGCTTTCAACTGTCAGACGCGCCCCGCTCTGTGCCGAAGAGCAACAGGACTTTCCATGGGCCTGGTTCGCTTGGGGTGGGCCCGATCGTATTTTGGACCCGTTGAAAAGCAGGTTCTCAAATCTGGAAAGTTCAAAGTGCTTCTACTATTCAAGGGATCACGCGCGCGTGATATCAAAGCGACCTGGGCCTAAGGACCTCGCAAAACATACTCAGGGCATGCCGCAGGCCAAGGTTGTTACGCACCTGGCAAAGCTATTAGGTCGCTAGCCAGCCAGCGAGGCTTTACCCAGGTGCCTGCACTGTGTAAAAGAAGAAGCTCTGCGGCAAAAACAGGAATGCGGGCATGATCAATGGTTTTCTATCTAGGCTGATCTGCTGCCTTTTTGCTTTATCGCTGCTCCCGGCTTTTGCCCAGGGGCAAATCTCACCCACTATAGACGCCGTATTTTCCGACATTAGTGACGAATCCCCCGGCTGCAGCGTGGGTGCCGCAAAAGACGGCGCATGGATTCATAAAACAGGCTACGGTCTGGCAAATATGGAGTTGAATGTTCCCCTGGATGGGAGCCAGGTGCACCGCATGGCCTCGGTATCAAAACAGTTCACCGCCATGGCCGTGTTACTCCTCGCCGACGAAGGCAAAATCGATCTGGATGCAGACATTCGGAAGTATCTGCCAAAGCTGCGGCCCTACGGCTCAAAGGTAACTATTAATGCGATGCTGGGACATGTGTCGGGCATGGGTGACTACGATTTGATCGCAGGCTCCTACGAAGGCCCCAAGGCTACCAATGCCATTAGTCTCATGTCGGCAGCGGGCGGAGAGTTTCGATTGGGAAACGAAGATTACCTGACCATTGACGAGTTCTATGAGGTAGTCGCTCCCCTGCCCTTGGCCCAAAACCCCAACGAAAGCTTTCGTTACAGCAACCTCGCTTACTTCCTGTTATCGATGCTGGTAGAGGAGGTTTCCGGTGAGAGCCTTCGTGAATACGCCGAGCGGCGTATCTTTCATCCGCTGGGAATGGATAGCAGCTTTTTTAGCGATGACCCTGTAGAGATTGTCCGCAACCGCGCGGACGGCTACGCAAAGACTGAAGACGGTGAATACATCACCGACATGACCAATCTATTTTGGGTGGGTGATGGAGGATTGCATACAAATTTGGACGATATGTTGACCTGGGATGCACACTTCTACACCCCCAAGCTTGGGCGAGAGCCTGCACAACTCCTCGCGCTCATGAACACCCCAAACAGCGACCACCTCACGGATGGACGGGTGTATGCCAATGGTCAGAACATCCGTAGGTCGGGAGATGACATAATTTTTGAGCACTCGGGAGGCTGGCTGGGTACCAGTACCTATTATGCGCGCGTGCCAGAGAGGCGTCTCTCACTAATGTTGATGTGTAACGATGTCAGTCTTGATACAAGCGATCTGGCTGCGCAAGCGTTGGAACAGCTTCTCAATATCAAGTAGCCCAAAAGCAATTTACAGATGCTTGCCATCGAGGTAGTACCAACGCTGCGCAATCTTTTCGAAGCGGCTTACTTCATGAAGTCGGTGCCCCTTACCCGCTACCTTAAAGCGTGCGACGAACTCAACGGTCGCTTCAGATTCATGGGGCGCGACCGGCGCTGCCTCCTTGATGCGTAAGCCCAGCCATCGCTGCTCTTCATCAAAACGCACGCGACTAGGTCGGGTTTTGGGATGCCAGGTGGCTAAGAGATAAGTATCATCACAAGCAACAAAAGCGCTGTAACGAGAACGCATAAGCTGCTCAGCGCTATCCGGTATCGCTGTCCCGTCTAAAAACGGCTCGCAACAGATAGAAAAAGCCCGACCACTTTTACAGTGGCAGAGCTCTGATTCGATAGCCAAGCTTAAGCTCGCTCCATGCCAAGACGTTTAAAGAGGATGGACTCTCACCTGGAGATCACTGATGCCACGCACAAAGTTGGACTTCACACGCTCTGGCTCACCAACCACCTCAACTTTGCTGAAACGCTGCATGATCTCTTCCCAGAGCACCCGCAGCTGCATTTCTGCCAGGCGGTTACCCATGCAACGGTGAACACCAAAGCCAAATGACATGTGCTTACGAGGATTATCCCGATCAATAATGAAGCTGTTGGCGTTTTCAATCGCGGTTTCGTCATGATTGCCAGAGATGTACCACATCACGACTTTTTCGCCTTTGCGAATCGTCTTACCCTGAAACTCCACATCCTTATTCGCGGTGCGACGCATGTGCATGAGCGGCGTCTGCCAGCGAATGACTTCTGAAACCATGGAGGGAATCAGGTCGGGATTAGCTCGGAGCTTGTCGTATTCAGCAGGATTCTGATTGAGAGCCAGGACGCCCGCACTGGCTGAGTTACGCGTAGTGTCATTGCCTCCTATGATCAAAAGTAGAAGATTGCCCAAGTACTCCATAGGATCGTCAACCATATTCTCGGTGTTCGGATCGCGCTGGAGCATGCGAATCAGATCCAAGGTCTCAACGCCATCACCTTTACGTTCGTGCCAGATACGCGTGAAGGTTTCCAAGCATTCGTGCAGACCCTTCAAACGTTCTTCGGGGTCCACATCCCCTCCGGCAATTTCCGGGGAGCCGGCACCTAAGTCTGACCAGTACGTGAGCTTGGACCGCTCCTCAAACGGAAAGTCAAAAAGCGTCGCAAGCATTTGTGTGGTGAGATTGATGGACACACGATCTACCCAGTTAAAAGTCTCTCCAACGGGCAGTCCGTCCAGTATTTCCACAACCCGGGAGCGGATTAAGGATTCCATCTCCGCAAGATTTTTAGGCGCGACCACACCTTGAACCGCGCGGCGCTGCATGTCGTGCTTGGGAGGATCCATAGAGATGAAATTGGCGATAGGCAGCTCTTCACTGTTATCGCCGATCACAATGGCCGGCTCCGACGAGAAGTCTTCGAAATTGCTATCTATCGCAACGATATCGTCCCAGCGGGTGATGGACCAAAACGGCCCGAACTGGCTATCTGCCACGTAGTGAACGGGGTCCTCGTTTCGGAGGCGTTCAAAGTACGGACGCCAGGCATCCTGCTGGTAAATACGTGAATCACTGACGTCGACGTCTTCCAGAGCAAGGGCACTTGGGTCGGGTAACTGCTGAGCAACATTCATGATTTTTACTCTCGCTTACATTTGATATTCGGGAAGTCGAACTACCAAGCCGTCCATGTCCTCGGACACATCTATCTGACAGCTTAGCCGGGAGTTCTCTTCGCGGTCAGGGCGCATACCGAGCATCGACTCTTCCAACATCTCCACTTTGCCAGTGGTTGACGACCACGGCTCTTCAATAAAGCAATGACAGGTACCGCAAGCACAGGCACCACCGCAGTCGGCATCGATACCAGGGACATCGTTGTCCATGGCATTGAGCATTAGGGACTTACCGACTTCGGCTTCAATGGTGTGGCTCTCGCCGTTGTGCTCGATGAGGGTGATTTTTGGCATAGTTTTATTCTCAATGACGAATTTATGATCAGCACTGTATCGAATAAGTCGTCCCTTGAAGGGTTAATATTTGCCAATAACGAGTTATAATTTGCCATAAATGAACCAGACACCGATCAACTCCGACGCACGGGACTTCCGACTACCCAGTACCTACTCTCGGATCATCGCGCGAGTTGCCAAACTCCCGGAGCGCGACCTCAATAAGCTCTTACTAGGTACAGGACTTCCCGAAAGCATTCTCATGCCCGGCGACGAAACCTATATATCCGGGTATCAACAACTTCAGATCATGCAAAATGGTCGTGAACTCTTGGGTTCTCCAGACTTTGGACTGCGCCTCGGGGAGCAACTACACCCCTCAGCACACGGCCCTCTCGGGTACCTCGCCTTATGCAGTCCAGACCTCAGGAGTGCTCTATTTGCGCTGCGGGACTATCTACCTCTCCGACTTCCCTGGGTCGCCATCGACATCAACGTGTCCCAGGAGAGCATTCACTGCGAACTGCGTTTTCAGATGTCCGTCGACGACAATTCTTTTGCGCAAATCACCGTAACTGAATGCTTTGCCATGGTGATGCAATCTTTTGTCGAGGCGGTTTTACGACGCCCCGCGACCGAGGCGATGATCAACTTTGCCCATCACGAACCAACTCATGCGCATTGCTATGAGCAGTTTCTCCACGCGCCCTACCGCTTTGAGACTGAGCAAAACAGTTACATTCTTCCGGGACAGCTTGCCAATGCCGCAAACGCCACCAGTGACAACGCGTCGTTTCGACTCACCCAGCAGCTGTGTAATTCCCTACTGGAGCAAACACCTCGCTCCAGTAGCTCCATGGCCGACCGAGTGAGAACACTCATGTTGCTTCGACCCATAGAGTCGATCGCCGAGCCAGACATAGCGCAGGCACTGTTTGTATCAAAGCGCACCTTGGGGAGACGCCTGGAAGCCGAGGGCACGAGCTTCCGACAGCTAAAAGACCAGTTCCTTGCAGAACTGGCGCGGCGCTATCTAATGGAACCTCGGCAAACTGTGGAAGCCGTAGCAGCATCGCTTGGCTATCACGATGCCGCTGCTTTCAGAAAAGCTTTCAAACGCTGGACCGGGATGACTCCCAAACTTTACCGACAAACGCCGTCCGCTTTGTGATGGCAAGAGCGTTAGGGACTACAAGCCGATAACGCTCTTAACACCGCCACCACTTACAGCTTGATAGGCAAGTCTCTAACTCGTTGACCTGTTGCGGCGAAAATTGCATTTCCGATCGCCGGCGCCACAGCAATAAATGGTGGCTCTCCCAAGCCCGTGGGAAACTCGTCGCTTTCTATGAATTTAATGTCCATCTCCGGAACATCCGCCATACGAAGAGGCGTATAGCTGTCCAAGTTCCGGTCTCTCACCTGCCCATTTTCAAAAGCGGTGCCTTCGTGGAGCGCAAGGCTAAGACCCCAGAGTGTCGCACCCTCCGCCTGTGCGAGAGCACCGTCCGGATGCACCACGGTGCCGCAATCCAAAGTCTGCCAAAGCTTTTTCACAGTGACATTCTTGCCGTCGACTGCAACATGCGCGACGCAAGCACTCCAGGTCGGCATTGCTCGCTCCTGACCATGAGCAACCGCGACGCCCAGGGCTTCTCCCTCGGGAAGCGATGAGCCCCACCCCGAGCGCTGCTGCACATCTTTTAATACGGCTGCCAGACGGGAGGCACCGCCCACCTGCATGGGTGCACTTCCAGCCTGCCGTCCTACTGCATCAAGTAGGGAAAGACGATAATCCAGAGGATCCATGCCGAGTTTCGCGGCAATTTCATCCATGAAAGATTCAACGCCCCAGCCTATCCAACCAGGCCCCACAGAACGCAACCAGCCTGGCAAAAAGGTCTTCTGCGCAAGGGTGTTGTTGATAGCGCGAACACGATGATTATCGACGGAATACCAATGATCAGCCCCATTAATCGAGAATCCGTCAAACTTGCCGTTACCATCAACTCCTTCGCCCAAAAACCCGGGGGCCATGGAAAGCGTTGGCCAGCCAGCCGCTGCTGCGTGATCGATAGCACTGAGGCTTCCGTCCTCTGCGAAGGCGGCATCCAATCGCGCCACCGAGGGTGAACGTGCGCAATCAAAGAGGCTGTCTACCGGACGAGTCATAATCAGCTTCACGGGCTTACCCAAGGCACGCGCAGCATGGGCCGCGGGAATCATTTGATCGCCAAACAGGCGACGACCAAATCCTCCTCCCAGGTAGTAGGTGTGCAGCACGATGTCTTCTTCTTGCATATCCAATGACTGAGCGAGCACCGGAATGATCAATGACTGCCACTGGTTTCCCGCATGCACATGACACTGACCGTCGCGAAATTCCACAAGGGCGTTCTGCGGCTCCAAAGTGAAGTGGAGTGCCGTACTGGTTCTGTATGTTGCGGATAAAGTGTCACTGGCAGACGACATTGCCGAGACCGTGTCTCCAGTGTTTACAAACAGCACGCCGGCTTCAGGGTCGTCAACCAGGCTCTTACCTTCGGAGAGAATATCGTCCTCAGTAACACTCGCGGTTTCACCCGCGTCCCACTCCACCGCGATCGCCTCTGTCGCCTTCATGGCAGCCGGAAAGCTATCAGCAATTACCAGCGCCATTCCCTGAACAAATCCCGAGGAATCTTCAATGGCCATGGTCTGCTGATACCCGGCAATCTCCTTGGCTGCACTATCATCGATGGACTTGATGACGCTGCCATACCGGGTTGGCGCCACGATGGGATGGGCATAGACCATTCCCGGCAGCTCTGCATCGAGTCCATATACGGCGGCACCTTTAGACTTTGCTGGCACATCTAGTGCGGATGTCGCTTTGCCAATAAGCGTTCTCGATGACGCTGGTTTGATTGGCATAGCCGCCAGCTCGTCTTCGCTGAACGTACGGCTTATGTCACCGCGGGAAACAATTTCTGCAAAACTCAAAGACTGTCCAGCGCCAGAAACAAGCCCATTCTCAGCGCTCAGTCCCGACGCATCGACGCCCAACAACTTTGCTGCCGCATCTATAAGCACCGTGCGCCCAGCTGCTCCCGCCCGTGAGAGCATTTCAAAACTTGTCACTACCGACCAGGAACCACCGGTCACCATGTAGCCCCATTTCGGATCAGTATCCACATGGGCCAGGCTCACGCTTTCCCAGTCTGCGCCCAGCTCGTCGGCAACAATGCGCGCAAGGGCCGTGCCCACGTGCTGCCCCATTTCCGCCTTGGCGATGTTCACCAGAACCTCACCCGCTTCGCTGATCTCAAACCAAACAGCGGGCGAAAACATCCGGCTACCGCCAGTCGCGGCAATTTCGCTAACCGCCTCTTCTTTTGAACAACCGGGCAACACGACACCCAGTCCCATCATCAAGCCCGTGCCTAGGCTACCCGCCAGAAAGCTGCGGCGGCTCACGCCTGTTTTGAGATTTTTCATGAGTTCATCTCCCCGTCCGCAGCAGACTTAATGGCCTTGCGTATCCGTGTATAAGACATGCAGCGACAAAGATTGCCGGTCATTGCCTGAGTAATCTCGGCTTCCGTTGGATTAGGGTTGTCTTTCAAAAACGCTTCTGCGGTGACGATCTGTCCCGACTGACAGTATCCGCACTGCGGCACCTGAGCTTCGACCCAAGCCTCCTGAAGCGCCGTACCCTCGGGACTCGCGAGACCTTCAATCGTCGTGATCTCAGCCCCGGCCACCGCACTAACGGGCAGCACACATGAGCGCACAGGCACGCCGTCACGCTGGACAGTGCACGCACCACATTGAGCGATACCACAGCCAAACTTGGTCCCCTTAAGCTTCTGCTCATCGCGAATCACCCACAGTAAAGGCGTGTCATCGGGAGATTCGGTAGATACTTGCTTACCGTTGAGCCTGAATTCGATCATGGGTATTCCTCCGTACTTTTGTTTAAGCATAGCGTATTGTCATCAGGCCCGTCGTAATTCTAAACGTCACATCAGCAATAAATTTGGAGCCCCCAGGAAGCACCGTGGAAGACTACCTACTGCTATTTGGCTCTGCGTTTCTTGCGGCCACGATTCTGCCGTTCTACTCGGAAATTATTCTGGTCTTGGGACTACAGGAGGGAGCGGATCCCGCATTGCTTTTAATCACAGCGACCTTGGGCAATACACTGGGCGCCGTGGTGAACTGGACAATAGGACGGCAACTGCTCCGATTTCAGGACAAACGCTGGTTTTACTTCACCCCCGCGCAAATAGCTCGAGCGCAGCGCTGGTTTCAGCGGCGAGGCGTATGGTCACTACTGTTTGCGTGGCTACCGATAGGCGGTGATGCCCTGACCCTAATCGCCGGCGTCATGAAGGTCCGTTTACCAACGTTTCTGATCTTAGTGGGAATAGGCAAAGCCTTACGCTACGGCTTTGTACTGCTGATTGCGCTTTACACGCTGTAACGACTCATGCCCTGAATCACCCGCCCAGCAGGCCCACCATCGTGAAACCCAGATAGTTGCCCAGGGCCAAACCTGCGGAACCCACCAGAATAGCGGGGAGTTCAAGATCACCGCGCCCGAGGCTTCGGGCAAGAGCCAAGGCCGACGTGCCACCACCGATGTTTGCCTGAGAAGCCACCGCGGCAGTTTCCAGGTCGGCTTTCAGGAGACGGGCAGCGCCAAAAACTACCGTGCCGTGGATGCTCACGAGTACCACTACAAAAACACCCAGCACTGGGGCCAGCTCTCCCATGCGCATGAGCGCTTCTGCATCGCACAAAGAGCCGATGACCGCGAGAAATAGATACACCGCAAGGAGTCCAAGCAAGCGAGCTCCCTTCAATCGTTGCACCATCGGCAGCTGCGCAAGCACCAATGCCAAGGTCGATAACATCAGTACCGACGGCACATCTAATCCCGCGCGTTCTTTCAGAAGATCCGCAAGAAGTTCAGAGAGACCCACAGCCGCAATGCCGAGAGCAATTACCGCAGCAAGATCAAAAATCCGTGCGACCTCTCCATCATCCGCAACTGGCTCTCTTTGAACGCCTTCGCTCTGGTCGTTGCTCTTGGGCCAAAACCCTACCAAGAGGCGGGGCAGAGTTACGCAAACCACCATCCATACCGTGGTCATGGCATTATCGACAGCAGCAGCACCTGCATAGAGAGCTGCGTCCTCCATCACCCCGTATTCCAAAGCCACGGCGTTGTAGTTAACGCTACCGCCCACATAAGTACCGGTGAACATTCCCGCTAACGCTGCGTGTTGATCTCCCAAGGCATCTGCACCGCCAACGACCCAATGACCCGTGGCGGCGCCCAATGCAGTGCCCAAAGAACCCAAAAGAAAAAGCAACAGCGTGGGGCCACCGACCTGCCCCAGGCTGCGTAAATCAACGAGTAAAAGCAGCCAAAAAATGCCCAGCGGTGCGACATAGGTGAAAATCGCTCCGTAGAGCGGCGTCTCAGGACCGTAGGTGGGTATAACGCCGAGGTTTGCGACAATGGCGGTTAATACAATCACCAAAAGTGCGGCGCCAAAGTGACGAAGCCAGGTACGTGTCGCCAACCATTCAGATAGGGCAATGAGGGCGGCCAAAACGGCAGCGATTGATAGCGTGCTTACAAACATGTAGCCATATTACACGGAACTTGAAGCGTTCTGAGCGCCTTTGAGCTAGCGCACATTTCCCACACTTTTTTTCGGTGAATTCTTGCACTCAGGCCCTTCTGCGGATACTCTTTGCGCGCTAATATTTGACTGGCCAAACAGCACTAAATATTTTGCCCTCCTGGCTCACAATCCAGCCAATGAAACCGACGGTCCGTAGCGGGCCGCAAGCGATCGTTGCCCAGATTTCTTTTTCTCAGATACTTGAAGCTAAGTGGCTGTGAATAAGAGCTCATAGGCCTAATCCGCCGGCATGATCTGCGATTAACATTACGGATATCAACGGACATACTGAATGCTTACTGCACGAAACCTAGAAAAAATCATGGAGCTGGAAGACAAGCTCCGCACCGAATATCAGGTGCAACTTGATGCGAAATCAGAAGAAATCAGCAAACTTGAAAAGGCCACGGAAGATCAGAAGGCCGTGATCGCCAAGCAATTAGAGCAAATCTCGGCGCTGTCCGTAGATGCGTCTAAAAACAAGAAAGTTGAGCAGCGTAACCGCGAGCTTCATCAGCGTTGCGAGAACCTTCTTGAAGATGTTGCCAAGCAAAAGACCCGCGCGAAAACTCTCCAGTCTGACCTTTCCGAGGTCCGCGAAGAGATGGCGACACTAAAGCAGTTTGATCCGGCGAAGATGAAGAAAAACCTGGATGCCAGCAAAAAGAAACTCGCTGAGAAGACTTCCGCGAACGATCTGCTTCAAAAGTCTTACAAGCAGACGAAAAATGAAAACGCCGAGCTGAAGGCACAGCTCAAAGCACTGGAGGCCAAGCTGGAAGAGCTAGAGCCCAAAGACAGTGATGCGAGCGAAACTGAGGTAGAACAGGAAGCCGCTGCTTAAATAGCAGCGCTTTTATATAAACGCGGCAAAAACACAAGAATCTTTGCCACATTTAGCGGTACACTAAGCCTTCGTAATGTACAGGCACTTCATTACACATTGCGCCCGTAGCTCAGCTGGATAGAGTAACTGGCTTCGAACCAGTTGGTCGGGAGTTCGAATCTCTCCGGGCGCGCCATTTTCTGCAACACTTTTAACTACAACGCTTTTAACTACAACGCTTTTAGCTACATCACCTTCAGCGACAACACCTTCAGCTACAACTTCTCTAAATCCAACACCTTCCAGACCACCGCTCTCAACGATTTTTAGACTAAACCGCGATTGCGCAGTAAAGGCTCTACCTTAGGGTCTCGACCGCGAAAATTGCGATAGAGCGTCATAGGATCTACTGTTCCACCGCGCTCAAGAACATTAGCTCGAAAAGCCGAAGCCGTTGCCTGATCGAAGAGCCCATTTTCCTTAAAGGCCTCGAATCCGTCGGCATCAAGCACCTCTGCCCAGATATACACGTAATAGCCGGCGGAATACGAATCATCACTGAAGATATGCTGAAAGTACGTCGACTTATAGCGTGGGTCGATGAGCGCGCTCTTGGCAATCGCAGCCATCGCCTTGGCTTCGAACTCGTCGACATCATACTCGGACGCATCCGGAGCGCTGTGCCAAGCTAAATCCAGGTAACAGGCGGCGAGATACTCCGTAGTGGCAAACCCCTGATTGAACTGCTCAGAGTCTTTCAATTTGCTAATCAGAGCCATAGGTATGGCTTCGTCGGTGTCCACGTGTCGGGCATAGGAAGTGAGCACTTCGGGCTCCATGGCCCAATGCTCCATAATCTGCGACGGCAGCTCGACAAAGTCCTGCTTTACGTTGGTACCGCCAAGACTTGCATAGCGTACGTTGCTCAAAAGCCCATGGAGACCGTGACCAAACTCGTGAAAGAGCGTTCTCACCTCGTCAACACCTAGCAAACAGGGTGTGGATTTTGGAAAGTTGCAGCAGTTAACAATCACGGGGGTCACGCGAGCACCATTATGACCCTGTGCCCGAAACTCAGACATCCACGCACCGCTGCGCTTTGACGGACGGGAATAAAAATCAAAAAGAAAATAACCGACAAGCGTGCCATTGGATTCGCTGACCTCGTAGGCGACCACCTCAGGATGGTAGACCGGTAAGTCCGGGCGCTCCGTGAACACTAGCCCGTAGAGCTTGTTCGCTACGGCAAAAACACCGTCACGCACATTCTCCAGCTTGAAGTACTGTTTGAGTTCATCAGGATCTAAATCAAAACGCTGACGACGAAGTTTCTCGGTGTAGTACCACCAATCCCAAGGAGCCAGAGCCTCGCCTGTCTCAGAACTTGCACAAACTGCCAGGGCGTCAGCCTCTCGACTAACCTGCTGCTGACAGGGCTGCCACACCTGATCCAGAAGTTCGCGCACGGCAACGGTGGACCTCGCCATACGATCATCGAGCATAAAGTCTGCGTGAGTTCCAAAACCCAGTAATTGCGCCCGCTCTTGGCGCAAGGCAACAATCTCTTGAATCAAAGGTCGATTGTCGACACTACGAGTACCGCAACTACTGTAGGCGGAATAAATCTCTTCGCGGAGCGACCGATTCTCCGCGTACTGTAAAAACGGTGTGATAGAAGAGCGCGATAGGGTGAAGACATACCCCTGCTCCACGCCTCGGTTGAGGGCCTCATCACGGCCCATCTCACGCACGTACTCAGGCAAACCTGCCAGATCACTCTCGGAAGTGAGTGTCAGCGCGTAGTCGTTACTGTCTTTGAGCACGTTCTGTCCAAACTGCGTGCAAAGCACCGCAAGCTTCTCGGTGATAGCACTCACACGGCGGCGCTCCTTGTTTCCGAGCTCGGCTCCAGCACGTACAAAAGTCCGCCGGGTTTCTTCTAGAAGCTGCTTCTGCTCAGCACTCAAGGATTCCGCGGACTCGTACACCGCCTGCACTCGCGCAAACAACTCTGGCCTCGCGTAAATGCTACTTCGGTGCGCGCTACACTCCGGCGCAATTTCGCACTCAAGTGCCTGAAGCTTTGCATCCGTGTCGGAAGACGTGAGATTCCAAAAAACATCCTCCACACGGCGCAACAAAGCGCCGCTTTCTTCAAGAGGCTCTAGAGTGTTATCAAAGGTGGCTGCCTCTGGATTACCAACGATGTCGTCTATTTGCGCAAGCTGCTCGGCAAAACCCCGATCGAAAGCCTCACGGTAGTGCTCAAAACGAATTGCGGGAAAATCAGGAATACCGTTATCAGCTAAAGGGTCAAAAAAAGGATTGCTCATGCGACATACGCTCACAGGAAAAATGGCCGTCTGGCGTTCGGCGCACAGACAGTGACTTGATCGAGCTCGATCTACGATCAGGGGCCCGAGCTTACCGATAGTGGAAGCTGTTTACGACTGCCCCTTGCTTGTCACCGTCAACGCACCCACGTACCCTGAAAACCAGATTTCCGGTTAGAAGGTCCTCGCCCATGCGCCATGCACCGATAGATAAAAAACGCCGACATCTACTCAAAGCACTAGCCACTGCGTCCGCCGCAGCCTCAGTAAGCGGCCCCAGCTGGGCCAACATGGCCCTGGGTAAAGCCGACCTCATCGTTACCGGCGGCACATTTCATACCATGGACATCGCCACCTCGAACGCTCAAGCAATGGCTGTGCGAGGCAATCGAATACTGGCTGTGGGCTCCATCGCGGACATCAACGACTTGGCAGGCCCGGGCACCCGACGTGTAGACGCTCGAGGCCTCACGGTAACGCCAGGCTTTATCGACGCCCACTCCCATCCACTTATGGCCAATGAAGCCATAAGCGTTGATGTGAACGTCCGCCAAATTTCTAAAGTACAGAGCCTGCTAAAACAGCAGGCTCAACGCACCCCACCGGGGCAATGGGTGCTTGCCCATATGTATGACGACACTAAATTTGACGAAGGACGCCCCTTAACGCGACAAGATATTGATGCGGTCGTACCCTCGCAACCGGTGATGGTACGGCATCGCGGGGGGCACACTGCTGTCGTAAATTCCCAGGCCTTTGCCATAGCGGGTATCGATAACAACACGCCTGACCCGGAAGGTGGACGGTTCTTCAGAGAAGACGGTCAACTAACAGGCAAAGTGGCCGAACGAGCCATGTTTATATTTGACGAAGTAGGCGAGTGGCCGGCTGTCGATAGGGAAACCAACCGCAAGGGGGCCAGCCTGATGACCAAGCGCATGGCCGCATCGGGACTCACCAGTACCACTGATGCTTTTGGTGATCTGGAGGGTTGGGTTTCTTACATGGACGCCCTGGATGCAGGCGAGCTCTACACCCGCATCGCCTATATGCCCGGAGGTAATACAGCGGCATACGAGACCATGAAGAAAGCCGGCATGCGTTCGGGGTTTGGCAACGCCATGCTCCGTGTAGGCGCGGTGAAATACGCTGCGGATGGCAGCGCCTCCGAACGCACCATGCGCATGAGTACACCCTTCGAAGGCACGGACGACTACGGCATTCTCACTATGTCGCAGGAGCAGATTGATTCTGCGGTGGACGATGCCGTTGCCAACGACTTTCGCATTGGCATTCACGCCAATGGCGATGTGACCATCGATATGGTGCTTCGCGCCTATGAACGCGTCCTCAAGGATTGGGAGGGTGTAAATCCGCGTTTTCGAATCGAGCACTGCTCACTGGTGAACCCGCTACTGCTCAAACGCATCAAGGCAACGGGCACCATTCCGACTCCTTTTTATACCTACGCGTATTACCACGGAAACAAGTGGGTGGATTACGGCTCCGAGAAGATGCGTAGCATGTTCGCCCATCGATCTTTCATCGATGAAGGCATCATGGTGGCACCGGCCTCGGACTTCACTCCAGGCCCCTACGAGCCCATGATGGCATTGCAAAGTATGGTCACTCGCCAGGACTCTCAGGGTCGGGTTTGGGGTGACAATCAGCGCATCACTGCTGCTGAAGCCATGCAGGTGTGCACTGTTAACGGCGCTTACGCATCCTTTGAGGAGCATGACAAAGGAACGCTGACTCCGGGCAAGCTGGCAGACTTCGTCCTCTTGGGGCAGGACCCACTAAAGACAGACCCGAATGCGCTCAAGGACATTCCTATTGTTGCGACCTATCTCGATGGGCAAGCGGTCTTTGAAGCCTAAGCGGTCTTGGAACCCTAAGTTTCGGGCCCACATGGCGGCTGAACCCGCCAACTCTTCACTTCATCGCTAATGCCGTGACCTTTGGTCAAACCTTGCGCACTCTGTTTACTCAGAGTCTCGAGCGAGGTTATCGCCATGAAATCAATTGCGTTGTTACTGTCCCTAGTATTCACCAGCCAAGTCGTGTGGTCCGCCGACGAGGCCACAACCCAACTGCCGGGCTACGTCGATTTTTCCACCTTATCGCAAAACTACGGCGAGCCACGCGTCATGATCAACCTAGGTGGATCGCTTCTGAAGCTGGTTGGATCTATGAAGCACGACGACCCCATCGCTGAGGAGACCCTCAAAAACCTGGATTCAGTACGTGTCCACGTTTACGACACAGAAGGAGACACCACCGCAGCCGCAGATCGCATGGAAAACGTGAGCGATAAGCTCGCGGATCTTGAATGGGAACAGATAGTTCGCGTTCGAGAACCCGACGATCGAGTGAACGTTTACGTCAAACACAGCGATGATCGAATTCACGGCCTGATGATTATGGCGGTTAACGACGAGGAAGCCGTGTTTGTGAACGTACTGGGGGATATTGATCCGGCGCACATCAATCAAGTGGTCTCCAGCATCGACGTCGTAGACGGTCTTGATGTCGACCTCGACCTGGCGCCTTAGATCATGAGAACCCTCGCAGTAGTAACACTGACCGTAATGCTCGCAGGATGCGGACTCACTGCATCCTCGGAAAATCCCGGCTATGTGCAGTTTGAAACACCAGAACACACGGGCCTCAAACACGGTACGTCTATTTCCCTTGGCGCTAGTGTCCTGCGCTTTGCCGCAAAGCATACGGACAACGATCCCCAAGCCCGAGCGCTCATGGAATCCCTGGATGGCATTCAGATCAGCGTTCACAAAATGTCAGAGGACGTCGATTACCAAGCACTGGACATGGACATAGGACTGGCTACGGAGAACGCCTTTGATAATGACTGGAACCCGATTGTGCGAGTAGTCGAGGATGACTCTCGCGTACACGTCTTCGTCAAAGAGCACGATGGAATGCTTCAGGGCTTGGCAATCGTTGCCGTTGACCAGGAAGAACTGGTTTTTATCAACATGATGGGGGAGATCGCTCCCGACAACCTTCGAAGCTGGTCTTCGGTAGTGCCCCGTTCCGAAAGCATCGCGCTAATAACCGACAGCATCGACTAGGCCTCATCACCACAACTGGTCGGGGCTTGGCCCTGGCCGGTGTTCAGTTACAGATCGCGGCGGCGTATTCTTCGTAGATCGCCCTTTGGGGCACTACGCGCGGAGTTCACCCTGATGCTGCGATTGATTCGGCACAGCGCCGTTCTTATTACCCTGCTGGCGCTCATTGGCAGCAACTTACTGCTGTTGAGTAGCACTGCATTCAATGCGGCCATCTCTTCGGCACTGGCAACAACGCTTGGCGTTCGTACAGCAAGTGCAGCACTTTCCTCCAAACTCGCAGGTAGTGAGCGACAGCTGAGCGCACTAAAAAGCTCGCAGATCCGTCGCAGCAAGTCAGTACGCGGCTTTGGCAAAAGCCTGACTTCCAGAACCAAACGCGTCGCTGCACGAGGTATCGCCGCCATCCCCGCCGAGTCATTGCCGTATATTGGGGCCGCGGTCGTTGTGTCCAGTATGGTTTATGAATTGTATGAAGCCTGCCAAACCTTGCGGGAACTGGACACTCTCTATGCCGATCTTGGCATATCGCAGGCAGTGCCGGATGATGCGATGCAATCCTTATGCAATCCTCCACCCCTGAATGAGCTGTTTACTCAGCCTAACTCTCAACCGGATGTCTGAAGACTATGACCTTGTGCGCGCGAACCCTGACTCCTCTAGCAAAAACACTTAGCTGCCTAAGCCTGCTCTCCTTGGCAGGAGTAGTCATTGGCGCTGAGGATCAACGACCGGCGGGACTGAATGGCGCAAGCTGGCAGTTTGGTCCTCTCAATCGCTGGGCTTACACGCACATGAGCGAAGTGCTTCCCAGCAAGGCAATTCGTCGGGGCGTCGGCAGCCCGCCCCCCCTCTCAGGCCTGGACACCGCGGCGACGGACATGATGGTGAGTTGGGAAGGGTCTCCTGCAAAGCTTTCTACGCTCATGCAGGATCAATATGTTGACGGCCTCTTGGTTATCAAAGATGGCTATGTCGTCTTCGAGGGCTACGCCGGCACGCTTACACCTGAGCGAACCCACCTTCTATGGTCTGTGAGTAAAACCATTACCGGCCTCACTGCAGCGAGTGTCGCCGAAGATGGGCTCATCGATGTAGACAAGACGGTAGCGGACTACGTACCGGCGCTTGCGGATAGCGGATGGGGCCCGGACACGCTGCGGGACCTTCTGGACATGCGGGACGGTTCCGAGTGGAACGAGGACTACGCCGCCGCGGACAGCACCGTGCGTCGGCAGGACTGTTCTGATGGCCTTTTAACGGGCCCGGACTGCGAGGGTGTTCCGGTCATAGGTAACTATCTTTTCCTCCCCGCCGTCGGCCGGATGCCCGGACGACAAGGAAGCTTTGTTTATAAGTCGGGTACCACCGATGTTATAGCCTGGGTACTGGAGGCAGCGACAGGCAAACGCTTCGCCGACCTAGTAGCCGAGAGAATATGGCAGCGCATCGGCGCCGAACAGGACGCGGGCATCACGGTGGACACCGGAGGCTTCACGCTAGCCTCCGGAGGAATGCACGCAACACTCAGAGATGTGGGCCGCGTCGGACAACTCATACTAAACCGCGGTAAAAACGGCGACGATCAAGTGCTTCCCGCGGCATGGATAGATGACATCGTATCCAGAGACGGCAGTCGAAGCTGGCCCTACGAAGCTCCGACGGGGACTCGTCCTTACTACCGCTCCTTTATGTGGGGCTTGGGCGATGGTCGAGGATCGATTCAGGCGCGAGGTGTACACGGGCAACTGATACACGTTGCTCCTGAATCAAACATGGTGATCGCGATGCTGTCCAGTTGGCCTGATGCCGAAGGAGGCGCTCCAAACGTTGGCGGGGCAACACAGCAGCAGCTTGTTCATGCTATTGAGACAGCCCTGAGCCAATGACAGCCTTGAGCCAATTACAGCCTTGAGCTTGATACGGTGCTACAGCTAAAGGTCTTCGATAGGCACGTAGTCAATGTCGAAACCGAACGCCCGTGGCTCCACCACTTTCAGAGCCTTCTCACTGCGGTAGTGAGGAGGGCAGCCGATGCCAAAGACACTCACCCTCTGGCCATAATGAACCCGCTCGGCGTTGATGGGCGCGGATGTCTCATGATCCACCATAGTAATCAGGTCGGGCACGCTAGCGACCACGCGCTCACCCATCTCAGCGAGAAGGAATTCGTTCTTTATGGCCAGACGCAGGGGTGGTGAGTCATCAATGGTAGATTCCAGAATAGCTTCGCCGACATCGAAACCTCCGACGGTCTTACGATTGATGTCCACAACTTTGCCAGTATAGAGGTGCTTAAACTGGCCGTAGTCCGACGCCTCAAATAGCTCTCGCAGCGGCGCTTCTATTTGCCCGGCATTACCGGAGTGTCGCTTGAGTGTTCGCCCCAACTCCAGGGCGAAGCTGATCGTTCCGGGGATGATCGCGCGACGGGCCTCCTCGCTATTCATAGGATGCTCAGCGGTAAAGACCATACCTCCCATGGCCATGGACAAATTGCGTATCTGGCGCTCATAGAGCTCGGCGTCTCGTACATCGAAGTACACCGCTCCCCCGCTGTAATCGACAGCCACAGCGGGACTCGGTTTCACGCCCTCAATGGCAAAGGTCATCATCTGAGCCTCAGGCAAGGCTCGAGCCATGCCGTCACCATCTATTAGCGGGATGCCTTTGGCGGCGGCAGCCAACAGCGGAATAACGGAATTAGCGCCACCCACCTCAAAGGAAACGAGATGCGTTATGGGCCTTCCCATCCACTCCTGCAAGCGGTCAACAACTTCCAGACACTCGTTGCCGATCGGTAAGTGCTCGAGGCTGATCGAAGGGGCCCCCACTTCGCCCACAGCAACCACCAAAGATTCATCGGGGAGATCCTCCAGAGGAAAAAGAGTGACCGGTCCATGTTTTTTGAGAGCCTCGGTAACCAGCAGCTGACCAATGTAGGGATCTCCCCCTCCCCCCGTAGCCAGGAATACCGAGCCCATGCACAGCTCTTCTATGTCCTCATGAGTGATAGTTACGCTCATGGTTTACTCCCCGTAAAATCCAAGTCACCGATCATTTTGACCCGCAAGCGTGTTGATTCATCTGCCATGTAAGCGATCGCAGTTTCCTCGACATCCGCGACTTTGATACTGCTCTTCCGGGCACCTGCGGCGAGAAGCTCTTCACTGAGGATCGCCTGTAATTCAGCCAGCACACCCTCGCGGGGATGCTCACGATAGGAGACGATGCGCTCCATCTCGCGTCCCACCTGCGCGTTAGCGGCGCCAATAGCGTTGGCCACTCCAGCATGTTCCGGCCGCAGAAGCTGAGAGGCGTTATCCAAGTCCCGGGATACGAGCACAGCGCCACCACCTACAAGAATGACCGGCACCGGATCGCGACTGGACTTCATCTGATCGATGCCGTCATCAACGATCGCATGCATGCGATCCATAGCTGTCTCAATGACCGGCTCAGAAATCTCTGAGACTTTGTCGACAGCGCCGATATCCACCACCCCAGCGGCGACGGCTATGTCCGTCGCGGTTAGGGTGCCGCCGCCAAACACCAAACCCTCGGTGACAAGTCGATAACCCACACTTTGCGGACCAATCGTGATTCCATCTGCACTAACCAGGCTTCCACCACCGAGTCCTATCGCCTGAATATCCGGCATACGAAAATTCGTACGCACACCACCTACCTTGATGGCGACATTGGACTGCCTGGGGAAGCCGCCCTGAAGTACGCCGATGTCGGAAGTCGTACCACCGATGTCCACGACCACGGCATCGCTAAGCTGCGTCAACAGGCTTGCTCCGCGAAGAGAATTAGTGGGGCCGGAAGCAAAGGTCAGCGCAGGAAACTCCGCCGCAAACTCCGCGGACATCAAGGTCCCATCGTTTTGACTGATGTAAAAAGGGCAGCTGATATCTCGAGCTGCCAGTGCATCCCTAAAGGCCTGCACTACATTTTTGGCCAAGGGTCGCAGACTCGTATTGAGAATCGCGGCGTTCTCGCGCTCTAAAAGCCCCATCCCTCCAATCTTGTGAGATAGGGTTACTCCGACTCCCGGGATCTTCCTGGCGAGACGTTCAGCAACGGCCAGCTCCTGCTCAGGGTTCGACGGCGAGAAAACGCCCGATATAGCGACCAGCTTGACACCCTTGGAGGCTATGTCATCGATAACGCTATCCAACTCTGCCTCATCAAGCTCTCCAATAGGGAAACCGTCGTAGGTCAAGCCTCCATGCACCATGTAGCAATGACGTCCAATGGCATCCGCTATATCCTCGGGCCAGTCCGTCATAGGTGGAATCATCTCTCCCGAAGGTAGGGCAATCCTGATCACCGCAGTTGCCGCTAGTTCACGACGCTCGATCACCGCGTTCGTGAATTGCGTGGTACCGATCATGACCGCTTCGATCGCATCGTGGGCTGCGCCGCTGCGCTCCAGAATCACATCCAGTGCACCCAGCACACCGTCTTTGACGTTCTCAGACGTCAAAAACTTGGTAGAGGCAATGACCTCATGCCCATCCAGAATGACTGCGTCTGTATGCGTGCCACCCACATCGATACCAATTCGCATAACTACCTCTTAAGCTTGCAGGATCAAATCTGTGCGAAGCTTACACGCTAGACACCTACAGCGAACTACCCAGGACAAAATCTCATGACCGATAGCGAACTCACTGCTCTTAAAACAGCATTCACTTTTATGCCACAACCGATAGAAGTCACAAAGTATGAGTACGGAGATCGCCATGAGCGAGTTCTGAAGCAAGTGCAACTGGTGCGCGAATGCCTTTTGGAACACGGCATTGATCCCGATGAGGTCGCCGGTGAAATTAATCCGGATACGTCGCCAAACTCTTACTATTGAGCAAAAACTAGTGTGGGTGCTTCGCTCTTTTGCCAAGTAAAAACTCCACAAAGCTATAGGCCAGCATCGACAGAATCAACGCATCAAGGGCTCCAATCGTTGTAATAGACGCCCCCGCATAGTACAGCCAGGCCGAGACCAAACCCGAACCCAGGGCAACCAGCACTGCGCTCACTTTAATCGCGGGACGGTCAGCGAGGTGCTCCTCGGAAAAGTCCCGTCGACCAAAGATGTAAAAGTCCGCAAAATAAATGCCCGCGATGGGAGGAACCAGTAAGCCCATGAGAATCAGAAAGTCGATAAGTTGATCAGAAATCCCCACAATGGCGGCCACAGTACCCACGACTCCCATAACAATAACTACGGATCGGTAATCACCAAGGGGAACGGAAGCCCGGGATGCCAGTGCGGTGGAGTAGAGATTGATTACGTTGGTCGTCCAGGTCGCAAACACCAGCACCGCTAAAGCGACACCGCCAAAACCCATAAGAATCATATAAGTCATGGGTTCAAGCTCGCCCCAAACCAGCACCGGGATCATTCCGACGATATAGGCGATGCACATACCACCCCCTTGCCCCAGGAAAGAAGCCACCACGCAATCACGTGTCGTGCGCGCATAACGGGTCAGGTCCGGCGTGAGCACCACACCCACGATGGCGGCGCCTATCACCGCTGAGACTCCCGTAGGCATATCGATCTCGCCTGTGCCGGGCATATTCAACAGCTCAGCAAAAGCGACCTGCCGTAAAGAAAGGATCACAACACCCGCCAGAGACAAGAGCAAAAACGGCACGGCTATGAGTGCCAGCCTGTCTATCGCTTTAAAACCATAGATTGTGGTGACCGTTACGATAAGGCTCGACAGCACGGTATAAGACCATTCCGGAAATGCCAAAGTAGTGAGCTCCCCAGCCGCCAAAAACAGCGTGCGCCCAAAGAGTTCCGCGGTGACCGCATACCAGCCAAGAAGAAACACACCAAAACCAAAATTAACGAACTTAGCGCCGGCGTAACCGAAAGTATGCTCGATGATCATGTAGCTGGAGAGCCGCGTCTTGGCGCCCACTATGGCCGCAGGAATAGACATGAGGCTCAGCGCTAGCGCTCCAAGAAGCGTGGCGGTCAAAGCAGATCGCAGACCCATCCCCTGAGCAAGCTCTCCGGCGCTGTACATCAGCGGTAAGGTAATGGATATGCCGATTAGCACAATGCCAATTTGCATTCCGCTCACCGCCTGCGCAGGATCCACAGGCGTGCGAGAGTCAGCGTCGTAAGCCAGAGCGTCAGCCAAGCGGAGGAGCCTGTATCAGGAGTAGTTGCATGACCCTAACACACGCACATTGATCACTTCTTCGATAGATCGCAGGGCCTCCAGCGAGCTATCACTGGGGCAAGCTTCCAAATCGATGATGTTGTAGGCAATGTCCGCGCGACTCTTATTAAGCATATCGACAATGTTGATGTCGTGGTCGGCAATGATCGCAGTGATCTGATTGAGAACCTTTGGCACGTTCCGGTTGCTGATGGTGACCCGCACCGGCGTCGTTCTGGGCAGAGATATATTTGGAAAATTCACCGAATTACTAATGTTGCCGTTCTCCAGAAAATCCATCAGCTGGTCGGCCACCATGATCGCGCAGTTCTCCTCAGCTTCGCCGGTGCTCGCGCCGATGTGAGGCATCTGCAACATACCCGGGTGACGAAGCGTTTCGTTGGCAGGGAAGTCAGAGACATAACGATGCATTCGCCCTTCGTTTAGCGCGCGCATTACCGCAGCATTATCAACGATCTCGCCCCGGGCAAAGTTCAGTAACACCAAGGCTGGGTTAACACCGGCCAGAAGGTTATCGCTGACCAGCCCTCGGGTCGCGTCCAACACGGGCAAGTGCAGGCTGATGTAATCAGCTCGCCCAAAGAGGCTGTTGAGATTATCCATCTTCTCTACGTCACTGGAGAGGCGCCACGCGGCCTCTACGCTGATCGCAGGGTCGTAGCCAATGACCTTCATACCCAGAGCGAGGCCCATATTGGCTACCAATGAACCGATGTTGCCCAGTCCAACTACACCCAAGGTTTTACCAATAAGCTCTGTACCCGCAAATCGCTTCTTCTCTTTTTCCAGAAGCGGGTCGAGTCCGTCCTGCGGCTCAAGGGATTCCACAAACTTCATACCCGAATAAATATCTCGGGAACCCAGCAGCATGCCTGCCAGCACCAGCTCCTTGACGGCATTAGCATTCGCGCCCGGGGCGTTGAAGACAACGACGCCTTCTTCGCTGCAGCGCTCAAGGGGAACGTTGTTCACACCCGCACCCGCGCGACCGATGGCCTTAAGCGTGTCGGGAAACTCCATATCGTGGAGCTTCTGACTGCGAATCAAAAAAGCGTCTGGATGGGGTAGCTCGCCAGCCACTTCGTAAGCTTCCCGGCTGAAACGATTGAGACCCTTCACTGAGATCGTGTTGTAAGTGCGAATTTTGTACATAAGACAAGAAATACTGGCTTTGCGAGCGCGGGATTGTAGGTCTAATAGCCTATGGACCGCTAGACGGCATAAGATAGCAGTTTGCACTTTGGAGACTCACAATGCTGAAACCCCTAGGGATGTTTTTGCTCAGCCTACCGCTGCTCGCTTCTGCCGCGCAGGACCCCCTTGAAGCATTTACGCAGGTCACCCCCAAAAACTTTGATCGCGGCGGAAACGAAAGCCTGCAGTTTCACCTCAACGCAGAGTCTTATCGTCGTAGCACAACCATCGCGCGTGGCGATGAACAATACACACTTGAGCGCGCAACCCTCCCCGCACTCGACGCGCAAAGCGTCGTGGTTGCTGACCAACGCAGTCTTTTTACAGAGTATGTTGCGGGCGATCCGCTATTGGATAGCGTTCTCATTCTGCATGGTGGGCAGGTCGTGTTTGAGGCCTACCCTCGCATGGCTCCCGAGGAGCGCCACTTTGGCTGGTCTGTCACCAAGGTACTCACTTCCGCAACTTTGGCGACCTTAGTGGCTGAAGGCAAAGTGAACATGGATGCACCGATTGAGGACTATCTGTCTGAACTGAGCGGCACAGCTTGGGAGGGTACATCTGTTTACGACATTGCAAACATGGCATCGGGCATCGATTGCCGCGACAGCGACGGGTATCAAGACACCTCCACCTGCGTGTATCGCATGGAAGAGTCTCTTGGAATCGTGGCATCCACTGGTCGCGACGAGTCTTTCCTGTCATTAATCAAGAAGATGGATCGCCTTCGCCCTGCCGGCGAACGCAACGAGTACGTATCTGCCAATACCAACGTTCTTATGCTGGTTATCGAGCGCGTTACGGGGCAGAGCTACGCTGATGCAGTAGAAGAGAGAATCTGGCAGCGTATAGGCGCCGAGTCAGACGCGCTTATGGCAGTGAGTAAAGAGGGGCACGCTTACGCATCCGGAGGCTTGATGGCAAGGCTTCGGGATCTCGCGCGATTTGGCTTGGTCTTTACCGATAGCGAACGCTTTCCGGGCATCGCAAATACCATGATGGCCGACTTAAAGTCCGGGGCAGGGATTGGCCGTAGCAAAGAAGAATTGAAGTGGCTGGCCAGGGATCATGGTCATGACCTTCCTCTTAGAGCAGGCTGGCAATGGGATCAGGTCTGGGATGACGGTGGCGCCTTCAAGGGTGGATATCTGGGCCAGGGGCTCTACGTCGATCCTGCTCGAGATCTCGTAATCGCGTGGTATGGCACCGGACTCGATTACAGCGCCCAACAAACCGACATGCTGTCAGTCGCGCGCCAACTCGCTGTCTCCGGTCTGTTTGCTGCAAGTCCAGAGCCAGAATCCTTACTAGCGATCATTCAAAGCAGAAACAACGAATACGAGGCGGCCTTTAAGGCGCAGGACCTTCCCGCATTGCTCGCCCTACATACCGACGACGTTGTTTTCATGAGCTCCCACCGGGAACGTGTGGTCGGAATCACTAACTTAAAGGCGTCCCTGGAAGGAGAGCTCTCCCTGGGAGAGAGCAGCATTCGCCTCACAACAGAGGAAGTCACGCATTCCGGCGAGTTTGCCTTAGAGGTCGGCCGTTATGAGCTGGGCTTGGCTGCTGATACCGACGAGCCCATAAGCGACGCCGGCGATTATCTGGTCCTATGGCGGCAAAACGCTGAGGGCGAGTGGCTAATCTATCGCGACGTCACCACCAGTACCCGACCCCTCCCCTAGACAGGCGGAAAACAGTAGAGCAGTGAAACGCCGCCGACAAATATCGACTTGGCGACTTTCTGTCTCCGCGGCAATGCTGATCGCGGTTATCACTGGCTGTAGCGACAAGGTCGAATTGGGCGACGGTGTGCTCGCGCCCGAGGTACCCAGGCAGTGGGCTCTCGGTACACCCGAGGCACGCACTATTCGCATAGGTGAGTTTCGGCTTGTCCCTAAGGCGGGCTATGACATTACGGCGAAGGTACTCAGTAAGCGGCATTACCGTTGGGATGATCTTGCGGCCATCGCGCCCTGGGACTTTGCGCTAGGATGGGGGCCTCTGTCTGATGAGGCGTTGTTGCGCCCCATGAAGGTCGTGCAAGGTGATCGATTTATGTTTTGGCATCTCTATGAGGCGCGGATTGACATAAATCTGGTGAACCTGTCATCCGCGAACGTGCATTTGATTCCCGAAAACAGCGAAATTTTACGCCGGATATCGGCCATACCTGAAGGTGCAATCGTGCACTTAAGCGGTGAACTGGTGGACGTGCACTTTGCCGATAACAGCGTCATCCCCAGCAGTTTGACCAGACGTGACACTGGGCCCGGTGCTTGCGAGATTCTACTGGTGCAAGAGATTGCGCTCATTGAGCCGGGGACCAGTACCGAGACAGCCAAAGAAGCCGCCAGAAGCTAGCGTTTGTGCGCCTGAGCCACACTTAGAATGCCACCAGAAACAAAGTCCAAAAACGGCCCTCTAAGCATCTTTAATGCATCAGATTTATATTCACCCCCAGACAGCGTATCCATACGCTTGTTGTCACATACAGCGTAAAGCAGAGTGCTCAGCAGAAACTGAAAACTGCAATGTATGCCATAAGGCGCGCAACTCGGAAAAGTGTCCTGAAGCGCGCGCAGGAAACGCTGCGCATGAACATCATATTTTTGACTCACGGTATTCTCACCCCAATGCTGCTGCACCGCTAACTGCGCGACCAGGATGCAATAATTCTTCCAGCCATCTCCCCCGCTTTCAGCAAAATCAAGCATCGGTCCCGCGAAGGCGTCAGCGATCAACCGGACAGATTTTTCAGGATCTTTGCTGGATATTTCAATGGCATCCAGCTTGGCAAGGCGCGCACTCGCAAGGGGCTCAATCCGACGATCAAACACCGCTTTAAAGAGGTTTTCTTTTGATTTGAAATGGTAGTTGATGCTCGCGCTTCGAACTCCCGCGGCGTCGGTAATGTCTCGAACAGACACACCAAAGTACCCGCGCGCCGCAAACAATCGTTCGGCAGTGTCCAAAAGTCGCACGCGCATGTCTTCCGACTTTTTATAGCGCACTGACACATCGGCATTTTTGCTCGTCTCCATTGTGACTACTTTACCTTTCTTTTTTGAAAACGGAACAAGTGTGTTATTTTGTTGACGTCAAAACGAAACAATCGTATCATTTTTGAATGACTGATCTTACGCTTTATCACGCCGACTACTCGACCTGCAGCCAAAAAGTCCGTCTTGCGCTCGCCGAGAAAAAACTCCCCTACGCGTCCAATGCCATCTCCTTTCGCAAGGAAGAGCAGTTGTCCGAGAGCTACCTCAAGATCAACCCCAATGGGGTTGTGCCAACGCTCATCCATGCGGGGAACACCATCGTCGACTCCTCGTGCATTCTGGAATATCTTGACGAAGCTTTTCCTGAAATACCGCTATCACCCAGCACCCCAGTCGAGCGTGCAGCAATGAGGAGCTGGCTTCGGTTCATGGAGGAAGTACCGACAAAAGCTATCCGCATCCCATCCTTCGAACAGATATTCCTACCCACTCTGCGTGTTCTAAAATCAGCCAAGTCCTTCGACAAGTCGACAGACAAAAGAACCATTCGCCGTGGTTTCTACGGCAAGATGAATCGCGGCAAAGGCTTTGAAGAAAGCGAAATCACAGACTCCACCTATGAACTGCGCACCACCGTGATGCGAATAGACGGAGCGCTGGAAGGCTCACCGTGGATTCTTGGGAAAGACCTGTCCCTCGTAGATATCTCCCTCGCCCCACTCATCGACCGTGCACAGGACATGGGCATGACCTATCTCTGGGAAGACTTGCCCAAAGTAGAAGATTGGTTGGCACGCATTCAAGCACGCCCCTCGTTTATCGACGCTTTTTATCCGGGCAGCCGCTTGTCGCAACGACTCGAGTTCAAGATCGCCGTCCGAAGTGCCCGTAAACGGAACCAATGCACGCCCTTAGCTGCTCAGCTGACTGCATCATGAAGCTTCGTAGAGTCATCAAAGGCGATACTCGCCGTGTTCAAGCTTATAGCAACGGATACTGGGTAAGCGTCGATCGTGTCGAGGGCTTTGCGTCTACCGCGGCCGGAAGAAGCATGACGCCACGCGGTGACGATGAACTCCTTGGGATTCTCAATCTCGATAAAAAGACGCGGGAGAGCCTCCAAGCGAAACTCGACCAGCTTGAGCCCGAGCAAGATGAAGACTCCAAACCTATTTTACCTTTTCACCCGGCGTCATTCCGCGACTTCATGCTTTACGAAAAACACGTTGTAGACTCTACCCGTGGTTACGTAAAACGGTTTATACCGCATCTTTATCCCATTACGCAGCTCGTAGAGAAGCTAAGTGGCAAGCCTTTTCCACGCTTTCGCCCCCACGCTCTTTGGTACAAACAACCCATTTACTACCTGAGTAATCATCTGAACTTCAAAGTCTCAGGTGACGAAGTGAGCTGGCCGAGCTATACCAAAGCGTTGGATTACGAGTTAGAGATCGGAGCTGTAATTACAAAACCTCTCTTTAACGCCTCTACCGAGGAAGCTGCAGCCGCAATAGGCGGATTTGTGGTTCTAAACGATGTGAGCGCGCGAGATGTGCAAAAGGATGAAATGGAAAGCGGTTTTGGGCCACAGAAGGCAAAACATTTTGTCTCCACCATGTCAGCCGTGGTCGTTAGCGCGGATGAAGTTCAAGATCAGCTAGAAAGCCTCGTCGCGACCATTTCAATTAATGGCAACGAGGTGGCCGAATGCAACACCAGAGGCATGCACTTCGAGATCGCAGAGGCCGTCGCCTTTGCGTCCAAAGATGAGCAGCTCCATCCAGGAGAGCTTTTTGGCTCTGGCACGATTCCCGGCGGAACTGGTATGGAGAACGATCATTGGCTGGCTCCCGGTGACACGGTATCGCTGAGAATTCATGGGATAGGCGAAGTCACTAATACGATGGGTGATGCGGGCTGAGCCATGGACGTCATCGACCTTTCTAAATCTATCGAATACAACCCGCAAGATCCCCGTTTCATGCGCGTAAAAATTAAACATCGGCCTCACTGGGTTGCGCGCTGGCTGGTTCGTGCACTCGGTCTGCCTTTTAAGTTGATGCCCAAGGACTTTGCGGGTTGGGCCGACGATACAATCACCAAGATGGGTGTTCATAGCACCACCCACATTGACGCACCATGGCATTACGGACCCACCAGCGGCGAAGGCGAGCATACGACTCCAGCACTAACCATCGAACATATCCCTCTGGAAAAGTGCATTGGCCCCGGCGCGGTTATTGATGTCACTCATAAAAGCGACGGCGATGTCATAACCTCCGAAGATATTCAAAAAGACCTAGCGGAGTCCGGTGCAGAGGTAACGGAGGGCACCATCGTCCTCATACGGACTGGTCGAGACAAGCTCCAAGGCACAAGGGACTACTGGAAACGCGGGACAGGAATGAGCGCCGAAGCTACTGAGTGGCTCATTAATCAAGGCTGCGTGGTTATGGGGATAGACCAGTGGGGCTGGGATCTGCCTTTCCATCATCAGATCGATCAGGCGAAGAAGGAAGGGCGCGATAACCTGTTTTGGGAAGGCCATCGTGTTGGCCAGCGAAAGCCGTATTGGCAAATGGAGCAGCTCGTCAACTTGTCCGCGCTGCCCAAATACGGATTTAAAGTCTGTGTCTTTCCACTAAAGCTTGTTGGCGCTTCCGCAGCACCTGCTCGTGTGGTGGCCATAGTGGGCGATATCCCCTAACGATGGCTTCGGCCAGTTTATTCAGCGCAGCCAGCACTTCCTACGACAAGGCCCGAATAAAGAACACAACTATGCCGAAGAGTATCGCGATCGACGAATTCAAGTCCGGTGGAATGGTTTTGCTGGCTTGCTTTATTGGAGTAGGAGCTGGACTCGCTTCATTGAGCTTTTACACAGCAGGCATATTCATGTCCGCATTCGAGCAAGAGTTTGGCTGGACGCGCGCACAGATATCGCTCCAAGGCCTGATTAGCGTGGGCGCAATTGCGTTGCTCGCTTCAACTGTTGGTAGCCTCGCAGACCGGCTCGGCGCTCGCTTGGTAGCGACAGCTTCTCTGTTTTGCTATTCCCTATCCTTTTTCGTGCTCAGCATCTTCACGAACTCTCTGGGGGCGTTTTATGCCATAAGCCTCTGCTCAGCCATACTGGCTGTGGGCACAACCCCCATCACCTTCACGCGGGCCATTACCAGCTGGTTCTCGCAAAGCCGTGGCCTCGCTCTCGGTATAACCTTGGTCGGTACCGGAGTTACAAGTCTCCTCGCGCCACTGTATCTGACCCCCTACGTAGCAGAGAACGGATGGCGGGATGGCCTTCGCATACTTGGCAGCATCGTGTTCATTGCGGCGGTGCTCGTGGGTTTACTCTTGCGAGACAATCCGAGCAAAGAAGTAGCAGAGAAGCCAAGTGGAGAGAGCGGCGGTAACGATGGCAGTTACGCAAATGTCGACTCCACTCGGCGAGTGTTTGTTCTATTGGCCTTGATCTTTTCCCTTGTCGCGCTTGCCGTAGGAGGCATGATCGTGCACTTCATACCCATGCTGAATGATGCCGAAGTGCCACCCGCAAAAGCCGGACAACTTGCGTCGGTAATAGGACTATCAGTCATAGTCGGTCGTCTTGGAACAGGCGTACTGATCGATCGCTTCTTTGCCCCCAGGGTTGCCTCTATGCTGTTCGCTTTATCAGCGCTGGGTTACACGGTATTTATACTCGGCGGCGCCGAAGTCGCGGTCTTCGCCGCAGTAGCTGTCGGGCTCTCTATGGGAGCCGAAGTGGATCTCATCGCGTTTCTAACATCGCGATACTTCAGATTTTCGTCCTACGGAAAAACCTATGGCGCGCTGTATGCGTTTTTTGTCACTGGCGCTGCGGTTTCACCTGTTCTGATGGGTTACTCCTTTGATAATTTAGGTGCTTACGATGCCGCAATCGCTTTTTCGATCGTTTGCCTGGCTCTGGCGTCTTGTTGCGCCTTGCTTTTACCCCGTTATCCAACAGAACTAGGGACGCAGTGACGGTCGCGCTGAAGCAAGTGCTTGAGAAATGAGGAAACTATGGCTTTTTTAGGTAAAACCCTCATTTGCGCTGCAATGGGGCTACTCTTTGCTGCCTACGCGAACTTTGCTCCTACCGCTCTGCAGAGCCCGTTAATCGCCGACTACATCAAGAATCACTTCGTCCGCGAAATCGTTTTTGGCCTTGCGCTTGCTGCTTGGACGATTAGTTCAACCCTGTCAGCGAACTCACAACGGGATGTCTTGGCGATCGTTATAGCCGGATCTATCGTGGTTGTGCCTTTCTGGGTCGCCACTACTCTTGGATGGACTACCGGTGGACTTGCCGATGTATGGGGGGACTCTATAGACGACAAGGACGCATATGCGCTCCATACCAGCCAAGTTGTACTGTTTGCCCTCGGTTTGGTTTTGCTTACAAAAGGAATAGATAAACAGAACAGCCCCTCGAGCACCTAAGCTCTAACGACACCGGAGGTGCCAAGCTGAACACGAGCATTGCTCCTTTCCATGACCGTGACCTGGCTGTCAATCGTATTTTTAGATCGTATTTTAACTTTTAATTCATTTTACTGTTTATAAGTGATCTTCTACGCTGAGTGTATGTCGGGCGCACTGCCTGATTTTGATAATCAAGACAGACGACGAGGATCTTATGAAAATGCTCAAAAACAAACTGTCTCTTTGTGTGGCAATGGCGGCAACGCTATCAGCTACAGCGCCCGCAAGCGCTGGAGACCTGCACGGCGAACCCAAGTCAGTTCAAGACTGGTGGCCCCAGGCGCTAAACCTACGCCCGCTTCACCAGAATGAAAATACCGCTAATCCCATGGGCGCTAACTTCGATTACGCATCAGCGTTTGCAAAGCTTGACCTCGCGGAGGTTAAAGCAGATATCGAAGCCATCATGACCAACTCACAGGACTGGTGGCCGGCCGATTACGGTAACTACGGCCCGTTCTTTATCCGTATGGCCTGGCACAGCGCAGGCACCTACCGCACCATGGACGGTCGTGGCGGCGCTGGCGGCGGTCAACAACGCTTTGAGCCGCTTAACAGCTGGCCGGACAACACCAACCTCGATAAGGCTCGTCGCCTGCTATGGCCTGTGAAGCAGAAGTACGGCCACGCGCTTTCCTGGGCGGACCTCATGGTCCTGACAGGTAACGTAGCTCTGGAAACAATGGGCTTTAAGACCTTCGGCTTTGCCGGCGGCCGCGAGGACGATTGGGAACCCGATCTCGTTTACTGGGGCCCCGAGTCCGTAATGCTCGCGGACGAGCGTTACACCGGAGAGCGCAATCTGCAAAAGCCTCTGGCAGCGGTACAAATGGGCCTCATCTATGTGAACCCCGAAGGCCCTAATGGCAAACCAGATCCAAAGCTTGCTGCCCATGACATCCGCGAGACCTTTGGACGCATGGCGATGAACGACGAAGAAACCGTCGCCCTCATTGCTGGCGGACATACCTTTGGTAAGGCCCATGGCGCGAAAAAGCCCGACGGCTGCCTCGCACCCGAACCTGCCGGTGAAGGCGTTGATACCCAAGGCATGGGTTGGAACAACAGCTGTGGCAAGGGTAATGCCGAAGACACAATCACCAGCGGGCTGGAGGGCGCATGGACTGCCGCTCCAACACAATGGTCAATGATGTACCTGTCTAACCTGTACTCCTACGATTGGGAGATGACCGAGAGCCCTGCCGGGGCTACCCAGTGGGTACCAAAAGATGGCGGTGGAGCTAACACAGTTCCTGATGCTCACCTGGAAGGTAAACGTCACCAGCCAATCATGTTCACTACGGATCTAGCGCTCCGGGAAGATCCCGCCTATCGCAAGATCACTCAGCGCTTCCTCAAGAATCCTGAGGAATTTGAGATGGCGTTCGCGAAAGCCTGGTTCAAACTCACGCACCGTGACATGGGCCCCCGCGCACGTTATGTCGGCTCGGACGTTCCTGAAGAAGTGTTGATGTGGATGGATCCCGTACCTGCGGTGGATCACGACCTTATCGATTCCAGTGACGTTGCAGAGCTCAAGGCAAAGATTCTGTCTTCAGAGTTCACCACCGCCGAGCTGGTACGCACAGCATGGGCCTCGGCATCAAGCTACCGGGACAGCGACATGCGCGGTGGTGCAAACGGTGCCCGAATCCGTCTGGCCCCCCAGAAGGATTGGGCAGCGAACGATCCCAAGGAGCTGGCACGAGTACTCAAGCGCCTTGAGCGTATCCAGAAGGACTTCAACAAGTCCCAGCGTGGCGACAAGCAAGTCTCCCTCGCTGACGTAATCGTACTGGCGGGCGCCGCGGCGGTAGAGCGAGCTGCCGAAACTGCAGGCTACGATGTGGAGGTTCCCTTTACACCGGGGCGCACCGATGCGAGCCAGAAGCAGACCGACGTCAACAGCTTTGCTGTTTTGGAGCCCAAGGCCGATGGCTTCCGTAATTACTACAGCGATGCGGCCTACCGTAAGCCGGCGGAAGCGCTTCTCGACAAGGCGGATCTACTAGATCTGTCGGTAGCTGAAATGACAGTACTCGTGGGCGGTATGCGCACACTGAATGCTAATGCCGGCGGATCAGAGCATGGAGTACTCACGGACGAGACCGAAGCGCTGGACAATGACTTCTTCACCAACCTGTTGGATATGCGCAACGTCTGGCGTCCAACCAAAGACAATCCTTACGTCTATGAAGGCCGGGATCGTGTGACGGGTGAGATGCGTTGGTCAGCAACCGAGGTAGACCTGGTGTTCGGCTCCAACTCAGAGCTCCGCGCCATTGCTGAAGTCTATGCCTATGACGGTGCCGAAGAAGTCTTCGTGCATGACTTCGTAGAGGCGTGGAGCAAAGTCATGAAGCTGGACCGCTTCGATCTGAAAGGTGGCGATAGCATGGTCGCGGCTAACTAAGCAGCACCATGGCACAAGGCTTGTAGCTAACAGGCCACAACTCGAAAGCGTCCTCACTTGGTGAGGGCGCTTTTTTTTACTCCGTGGGCATCTGAAAAGAGTAAATCCGATAAAAACTAAGGCTAATAGAAAAAGTGGCCGATCGGGGGTCGCGCGGTCTACTATCTAATACTCACACTCAACAGTTTCCGGGGGAAGTCATGCTACGAGCAATGTTCATTAACGGTGTTTTTATTTCAGCCGCGATAGCAAGCGGAACCGCCGCAGCTCACGATCCCGTCACTTGGAACGAGACCGTGTACGAAGTCCTGCTCGATGGAGAAACGACCAGCGGGCAAATCAGTATCTTTTACTCTGAGACTGAAAAACCGTCAGGTCCACCTCTGCACATACACGACGACGCCACAGAAACATTTTATGTGCTCAAAGGTAAAACGAAGTTCGTTGTCGAAGGAAAAGACGTCATCGTCGAGGAAGGCGGAGTAGCTTTTGTCCCAAAGGGCGCAGCCCATACCTATCGTGTACTTGACCCCAATGGCGGCCAGCAACTTACTATTCTTGCGCCCGCCGGTTTCGAGCACTTCTTTGCACGCATGGCGGAGGAAGGTCTGAAAATCCCTCAAGACATGGAGCGCATAAACGAAGTAGCTAAAGAGTTCAAAATTCGGTTCGTGGGACCGCCGCTACCGGCAGATGAGTAAACAGGCGGCGGGCATTAGCAATGCCTAGGGTAGAAACTAGCTCCTACCAGTTAATGAAGATTCATATTTTGAACGCTGTGGATCTATCAAAAGATGCCGTCCACATTTACGTTGGGCTGGCCGTTTTTTTGGTTGCGATCGTTGTTTGGCAGAAAGGCCGTATTTCGTGGCTAAGTCTTTTGCCTGTTGTTGCGATAGCAACCATCATGGAAGCACTCGATTTGCACGATGACTCGCGATCTTTTGGTTACCTGCGCTGGGGAGCCAGCGCACATGACTTTGTGAACACGGTGTTTTGGCCCACCGTGCTTGTGATCACCAATCGACTGGTCGCTTTTAGACGATAGAGCTCAGGAGCTCGCCTCCGAGAGTTTTTCCGCTCTGCCACCAAGTCTTGGTAAGACCGCGCCAGTTCTCTGCCGGTAATTACGGTAATCATCACCATGCTCAGAAACCAGATCGCGCTCCTCAAACCATAGTCCAACCACTATGTAGGCGGTGAACCCAAGGCTCAGCCCCAACTGCGTGAGACTCATCGAAGGTGTTGCCCATACACCGATCAGTACGCCGGTCTGAATGGGGTGGCGAATGTATTTGTACATAAGCTTCTCGGTGAACTGAAGCGGCGGTCTCTCAAGGTCGCGAAAGTTAAGATACACCTGCCGCAGTCCGAACAGGTCAAAGTGATTGATCGCAAAAGTAGAAGCCAGCAGAAAGCACCAACCGAAAACAAACAACGCCCAAAGCGCATAAATCAGCGATGCCTGCTCTAGTTCCCATAGATGGCCGGGTATTGCCTGCCAAAAACCAATCAACGCGGCGCTCGTCACTCCCGAGATGAGAATATAAGTAGCGCGCTCAGCGGGCTCAGGTATGAAACTACACAGAACTTTCTTGTACTTGGGTCGCGCAGTAATGGAGTGGATAAAACCCCAGACGCTGACAAGACCAAGATTCCATAGCCACGGATTTACGCTTGCGCCATAAGCCGATTCAAAGAATCCGAAGGGTACAAACCCTGCTATTGCACCTATTAAACATGTAAGCCCGATTACGCCAATGAAATAACTACAAAGACCATAGATTAGTATTATTGCTTTCATCTTTTCATTCCTCCTACAGCGCCCACTTTGGACACTAGGTTTTGATAACGCGCTTGACTGGCTTCGGACCAGGTTGCGCGCCTGTCGTAATAATTCGTTACCGCATAGTCGCCGGGTGGTATGACATACCACGGCATCTTGGTAGACACGTAAATGTGCACGTCGGGTGGCATGGTGTCGGGGTTGTCGAGAGTGCCGACCCGAAGAAAGCTTATGTGCTTCTTAAGCCCGCCAAAGTGATAGTTGCTCCAGATCGCGACTCTGCATCGCGGGCACCGCACTATGAGCTGGCCTTCGCCACTGGGAGATGGCGTCATAGTTTCTTCCACTTCACCGGCAGTGAGCTTAATCAGCTCAGCCTCATAGAGTGCATTGATAACGTGTGGCCCGCCCGTTTGCCGTTGACACCAGCGACAGTGGCAGGCGTGGACGATGAGTGGCACGGCCGTCACCTCGTAGCGTATTTCACCGCATGTGCAGCCGCCGGCAAGGGGTTCGAAGGTGTCGCTCATGGTGCCTCGTCTCGTTCTGTTATCGTAATTTGAGACGCCAGTATGGATGTAGAGAACATTTTGAGAATCCCCAAAATCTGAAAACTGGATGTGCGAGAATGCACAGAGTCAAGATTATCCTTGTGAGACGCCTGTCGAAACATGAATTGGGATGATGCAAGAATTTTTCTGAGCTTTGCGCGGGAAGGCTCGTTCAGCGCAGCGGCAAAACGTCTCGGTGTTCAGCACTCCACGATTTCTCGTCGGATACATGCCCTGGAGACTCAGCTTGCAACGCCACTGGTAGAACGCAGCGCAAGCGGCTTTCAACTGACCCCATCCGGGCTAGAGCTTCGCACTACCGCGCTTCGAATAGAAAAAGAAATGCTCGCGTTTGAAGCCGATAATTCGGGTCAGAATGAGGATCCCAGCGGTGAGCTCAAAGTCACTGCCGTCGCTAACATGGCGTCCTCCATCCTTATGCCGCTGTTTGCGAGCTTTTGCACAGAGAATCCCGGTGTTGATCTTCGTATTGAAGTTACCAATGACTCGGTGAGGCTGGCTGAGCGCGATGCCGATGTTGCACTCCGTCAGACCAATAGTCCTGGAGAAACGCTCATCGGTACTCGACTAACCACGGTAGCGTCTGCTGTCTATGGCTCCAAAAGCTACTGTGCAGCGGTACACGCTGGAGAGTCTTCAGAGAGCTGGATCGGTGTCGATTGCTGCGACTATCACCGCGCCTGGACTCGTCAGGCCTGTCCGGACCTACAACACTCGCTCTGTGTAGATGAAACGTCGCTCACAATTGCGGCGATCAGAGAAGGGCTCGGTCTGGGTTTCTTACCCTGCTTTATAGGTGATAGCGATCCAGATCTGGTGCGTTTCAGAGAACCGGAGATTCAACACAATCTCGGTCTGTGGCTGCTTTACCACCGTGACCTTCGCCATACCAAGCGGGTAAAAGTCTTCCGCGAGCACATGCAGCGTGAGATAACAGACGTATCTCACCGCTTTGAAGGGAAGCTCGATTAAGAGCTTGCAAGCCGACCAGTAGCTAGCACCGCTAGTAAGCGTAGCTTTCCTGCAGCAGACAGCCGCTAGCGATTTTGATATCGGTTTAAGTCAAACAAGCCTGCCTCAATGGGCTGGCTACGCCGATATTCCTCCGTGAAGTCATCGCTGAGCTTCCAGAACCAAGGTGCCGTGCGTCGTACACCAAACTGATCTACAAGTGCGGTGTAACCCTCAGCGCTTTCGAGAGCTAAGATTGCCTTAGTAAACTTAGGCAGCTGCCCCTGTGTTATCTGGAAGAACATATTCGGATAAGCGCCGGCGAAGCCCTGAGTTACCGTTAAAGTGTCTTCCTCTGGTAAACGTCGGTCTTCCTCTGCAAACAGTTGCGCGTTATTGCTGTGCGCTCGGTTGTGAATCAGGCTGTATATGCTTGCCGAACCGTTCGGGCTAAGCACTCTCAAAAACGCCACCTCCGGCATGTAACTAAACGCTTTGCTTTGCCCTTGCATGAGCGAGGCGAGGCTCTCCAATGTCACGTTATAGCGAGAGTTTTCGGCCGTGGGAATTCGTGCCTTGAACATAGCCATGAGCTCGGACTTGGGGTCATCGGTTTCAAACTCAATTGAGCTGGGTCGCTCAAACTTTTGAAGCTTCGGTGAAACGATGTACTTCTTAACATCATCCTGCGCACCGCGGTACCAATGGTTCCTTACTGCCTCGCGCTGATCCTCCGGCAAGAACAGCAGAAACGCCTGCTCACCTTCCATGCGAAGAAAATCCATGTAAAGCCGACTTTCTAGTTGGTGACCTACCGCTCCGTAAACATCAAAGCCCGCGACCAACAGATAGTGGATTCTCTCGAGTAGTGAATAGTCAATCACCCACATGGTCTGGGGCTGTTGACCGACGAGTCCTTTGACGACCGTCGCACTATCAAAGTGTCTAAACACGGTCAGCGATGCGTTGTCGTTGCGTTCGGGGCCACCGTCCCAAATCAGATCCATATCAAGCTTCAGGCTGCTTTGATCGACGACTCTAGCGATGGCCTTAGCCTGAGACTTTAGAAAGCTCTGTTGACTCTTTGCATAGCCACGCCATTGCAAAGCAGTCACCACCAAACTGCCTTTGGCCTGCGGCAAGCGCATTTCTTTTGCTTCGGCTGCCAGAAAGTCTGCTTGCTGCTCAGGATCCACGCCGTTCGGCCGAACAAAGGCAACCCAAAAGTGGTCATCGATGACATTCAAAGCAACCTGACCTCGACAGACCGGGCCCTTGATATACGCCATGATCGTGAAGTGCGCCTCTTCCAACATAAAGCGGTACCGCGCCTCTACCGGTAGCTGTTGAAAAGTGATGAATGGATTGGCGGCTTTATCTCCCTTATAGCCCGGTAGCTCAGCTACTTCGTACTCTGGCTCCAGGAACAGTGTCTTCCAACGCTCCATGCGCTTTGCGCTTAGTGCGTAAGGCATGTGTCGCTTGGCCAGCCGGCTTATCTGGCGAGGCTGTAAACGATAGAAAAACGGTTCGCTGCCAGGATTACCGTAGGGGCGGCGCGTCGCAATTAGATCAATGGGCTGTCCCGGTGCTGTGCGCGATCGAACGAGCTTGTACCAGGCGGATTCTGAGTCGAGGTCATTGAAGTACAAGTCACCGATAAACAGATGCTCATAGATGTACCGACTCATTAGTCGAGACTTATTGTCCGATGCGTTAAGAAACACTTCCCAGTCATCGACGGATCGAAGCTCCGCATTAGATCTAGGCGGAGGCTCTACCCCTCGAGCACCATCCTCAATCCACTTCGTCAGCACCGCTAATCTATCCGTATCCAAACCGGGAAAGCCGTAGGGCATACCCTGATAGGGTCGATCCTCTCTATAGCTGGCAAACTCGTCGGGCTTGGGGCAACTTTGATCGCGATCCAAACTGAAATCAAAAGTGTCGGGGAGTGTTCCCGAAGTCTGTAAGGGGTACTCTTCCTTCAGGTTCAACATCTGATACATCAGCCCTTTCTTCGGTTCTGACTCGTTAAGTACAGGGAAAAACCCCTTTTCACGCCACTCCTCGATGCTATGAGCGTCTTCGTATAGGCGCGTGAGCTTTGCCGGGAGCAGGCGGCTGCCGTTGTAAACCCTGTCTTTGTTAGCACCGCGCTCAAGTCCCATCCAGGCATCCATCTTCAATTGGCAGGGTGCGTCATAGCAGCCGTGACACACCATGCATCGCTGCTCCACAACCTCTTTTACCGCTGCGGGGTAGTCTTTGGATTCCAACGCTTCCGCGCTCAATTGCACTGTATGCAAGGAAAGCGCAGCCAATAAAAACCCGGCTATTGCTCCATTTTTGGCTATATGGTTGAGGATTATAGAAGGCTGAAATTGCATAGGAATCATCGCTATCCAAGCAGTAAAGGGATCTGAGCCAGTGAAGAAAAAGTTCGATTAATGCAAGTATAAAGCTATCGCGCTATTCGCACAGGGGTGGCATGGCCTACACTGTCGTTCGTGGAAATTCGTG
>NZ_JBGCFU010000080.1:0-5136 GCF_045107095.1 Congregibacter sp.
TTGGTGTCAAAGACTTTGGAACTGTCTGTTGGCGATCCCGCCATGGACGACACCTTTGTCGGTCCAGTGATTCATGGTCACGCCGCGGACGAGATCAGCGGGCGTATTGATGACGCGCTTTCAAGGGGGGCTTTGCTTGCCTGTGGGAACAAGCGCGAAGGCAATCTTTTATGGCCGACGGTGATTGAGCAGGTGCCGGACGATGCAGCACTTGTTGCAGAAGAGACTTTCGGGCCGGTACTCCCCTTAAGAAAATTCGACTCCCTCGACGAGGTGGTCGCCTTGGTGAATGCTTCTCCCTATGGATTGCAAGCAGGGGTGTTTACGCAAAACCTTAGTGTGATTCGACGGTTGTTCGATGAACTGGAAGTGGGCCTATTGGCGACAAACGATGGCCCGGGCTTTCGCGCCGAGCACTTCCCCTTTGGCGGGGTCAAAGACAGTGGGATCGGGCGCGAAGGCGTGAAGTACGCGATTCGAGAGATGAGTTATCAAAAGACCTTGGTGATCTAGCTCGCGGGATTATCGGCTCCGATACAATCCCACGTGTACGAGAGGCGTTTTTGCGGGAGTGCCGGGCATAACCTGCTTGGGCACCTGATTCTTCACCGGGTCTAAAGATAGCAGGTAGCTGGCGATGGCTTGGGCATCGCCTGCACTCAGTTGTGCGTAGCTGGTCCAGGGCATGATGGCCATGGTTTGCCGGCCGTGACGCGTTTTACCGCTGCGCAGCAGTGTGACGATTTCTTCCTGCGTCCATTCGCCTAAACCCGTTTCCTTATCAGGTGTCAGGTTGGGCGGATAAACCGCCCCAGGGTAGTTGTTCATCATGGGATTGCTGTAGGCGATACCAATGCTGGAGCCCGCAAGCGTTTTGCTCGGATCTGGCTTGCCGATCAGGGCTCCATCGGTATGACAGCTAGCACAACCTAATAAGCCTACGAGATAGCGTCCTTGAGCGACGTCCGTATCCTCACCGCTAACGGGTAATTCAATACCCTTGCTGGCCTCGACGGGCGTCATTCCTCTCAATGGGTCTTTAGAGTTTTTGCTAGCGCCTGTATCGGCCTCGGCAATAGATGGAATAACAATTGCCGAGACCAGACCGGCGCTGAACGCGATCGCCATGATTAACCAAAATTTCTTGTTCATGGAAACTATCCTTCTCTTGGCGATCGGTTGTCGAAGCAATCGGTTAAAACCAGCAAAGGCTTGTTAAAACAACCAACCTAGTTCCGCGCGGAAAGCGTCGAAGCCTGGGTCCGCGCCGCTTCCACCATCGATGGTGGTGTGCTCCCAGCCGCCGCGAACAAACATGCCGCGGCCGAATTCATAACGGAGGCCGGCGCCTACGTTGTAGCTAAAGTTTGTTTCACTATAGGTGGAGTAAAAGTTGCTACAAATGTAGCCCCACCAGGGATCCCACCAGCAGCCTGTGCTGGGCGGTCCATCGGCAACGTTGGAGTCGAGGTAGGTCCAGCCGATACCCGCTTGAAGATATGGCGTGAAAGGACCATCCAGCATATTCCACACCCCGTTGAATTGTCCGTTAAAGGCATCTAATCGGTGGCTGATATCCACCAGGCCGTTATCTTCCGTATCGAGTACCGCGTCGTAGTCCGCTCGGGTCCACGAGCCATCAAAACGTAGTGCAAGATTCTGTGTGAAATTGTAGCCGGCACTAAAGCCAAAGCCGTAGCCGCTGTCGATGTCTATCGAAGACTCGTTCAAACCATCGCTGCTCTCCGAGCCGGTGAGATAGAGTCCAAAGGTGGTTTCCCACTTGCCCTCCCGCTGCGTGCTTGGGCCTGCCCATTGCGCTTGGGCGCTGAGAGAGAAGGCAGCCAATAAAATAGTAAGTAGGCGCGCTCTGCGCATAGAGGTGACCCTTGAAATGTTGTGGTTTGCTAATGCTTTCAAGGCAGCCGCAGTTTCTCTTAGACGCGTCGGATGCCTAAATCTCACTTTACAAATTATAACAGGACGCTATTGCATTTCAGAGTCCCACTGGCCGAGGATAGCACCCCCTGAAAACGCGATAGCGACGCGTTAATACAACTAAAGTAAAAAGAGATACAGCACATGAAACCGGAGACTATAGCCCTGCACGCAGGTTACGACGGCGACCGCGGCAACACCCGCGCGGCCACCACCCCTATTTACCAAACCACGTCCTTCACCTTTGATGACACTCAGCATGGCGCTGACTTGTTCAATTTAGCGGTGCCGGGAAATATTTATAGCCGGATCATGAATCCGACAAATGGGGTGCTTGAAGAGCGATTGGCACAGTTGGAAGGAGGTGTGGGCGCATTGAGCGTAGCGTCTGGTATGGCGGCGATTCGCTACGCCATCGAGGCGATCACGGAAGCGGGAAACAACATCGTGAGTACCTCGCAGCTGTACGGTGGCACTTACAACTTGTTCGCACACACGTTTCCCCGTCAGGGTATTGAAGTGCGTTTTGCCGAAGCCGACGACTTTGAGGCTGTTGCAGCGCTTATCGACGACAACACCCGGGCGCTCTTTTGCGAGTCCATCGGAAATCCGGCCGGTAACGTTGTTGATATACAGCGCTGGGCGGATATCGCTCACGCAGCAGGTGTTCCCCTGATAGTAGACAACACCGTTGCCACACCGATCCTGTGCCGCGTCTTCGATCACGGTGCGGATATCGCCGTTCATTCCCTGACCAAGTACATCGGCGGTCACGGCACGACGATAGGCGGCGCTATTGTCGATTCCGGGAAGTTTGACTGGGCGGCGCAACCTGAGCGTTTTGCTGTGATGAATACACCAGACCCTTCGTATCACGGCGTTGTATATACCGAAGCGCTAGGTCCGGCTGCGTTCATCGGGCGCTGCCGCGTTGTACCGCTTCGCAACACGGGCGCAGCTTTGGCGCCGCACAGCGCGTTTTTGATCATGCAGGGTCTCGAGACACTGGCTCTGCGTATGGAGCGTCATTGTGAAAACGCTGAAAAAGTTGCTGATTATCTTTTGCAGCATTCGTTAGTGAAGAAGGTTAACTATGCGACGCTCTCAGATAGCCCCTACGCGGAGACCTGCCAAAAGATTTGCGGCGGTCGCGCCTCGGGAATAATCAGTTTTGAACTGGAAGGGGGGCAGGAAGCAGGTGGACGATTCATCGATGCACTGCAATTGATTTTGCGTTTGGTGAACATCGGTGATGCCAAGTCTTTGGCCTGTCACCCGGCGAGTACGACCCACCGCCAGCTAAACGCAGAAGAACTTGCGTCTGCCGGAGTCAGTAAGAGCATGGTGCGCCTATCTATTGGTATCGAGCACGTCGATGACATCATTGCGGACCTGGATCAGGCGCTGGCTGCGAGTGCAGGGTAAGCGCTTGTTAGGCGGGCTTTCGCAAAGCCGATTTTGCTAAATCCGGCTTAGGTAAAGTCCGCTCTAGCGCAGCATTGCCGGGCGGAGTTTGAGAGAGAGTGCAAAAAAGCCGCTGGAGCCGACGCTGATATCAGGGTCCTCCAGCTGTCCGTTGCCACTGTTAAAGCGAAAGCCGCGCAGTCCTCCTATACCGGTTCGCGCTTCTAGCCAAACGTTCTTGTAAATCCGCCGTTCAGCGCTCAAGCCAAAGTCC
Source organism: Congregibacter sp. (assembly GCF_045107095.1). Lineage (GTDB taxonomy): Bacteria > Pseudomonadota > Gammaproteobacteria > Pseudomonadales > Halieaceae > Congregibacter. The sequence continues at coordinate 3,617 of NZ_JBGCFU010000080.1, forward strand.
CAGGCGTCCAGGCTCACGGCGACATCGTTATTTACCGGCTGGAGGCTCCAGGCGGCGCCAGACGGAGAAGCCCCGAGGCGAAACATCCAATCCTGAGTGGGGGAGTAAACGACAGCCGGCCAGGGCATGATCGCGCTGATCGTCCACTGTGGATTAATCACCCAGCTTGCCCCCAAGTAGGGGATCACGTAGCTATCGTTCGGGTTATCGTCCCCAAACAAACCAAAAGCCCACCAGAGCTTTTCGTTCTGCGTGTAACGGGCAAATACACCGCCCATGGTTTGCAGAGTCCAGTCTGAGCTCTCCTGGGTGCTTCTGTGACCCAAGGGCATGATGAACGCTGCTGCCTGCCATTCGGTATTAACCTGTCTAAACCATCCCAGCGGCAGGCCCACAGTGTCTACCCGAAAGTCGCCCGTTTCGTCGCTGTCGCTGTCAAACCGATTGCTACTCAGATAGGCCCCGACAACAACAGCATCGCGCTCGCTTACAAGAAAGGGGACTCCCGTAGCCGCAGATGCGCCCTGCTGGGTAAAGTCCAGCGTTTTCTTGGTGAGAGCGCTTTCGATTTGTGCTTCGCCGTAGCTTCGTGCGCCTAAATAGGCGATAGGAATAAAAGGGGCGTTAGAAACACTGCGCTGGAAGATGAATTCGCTGTTGTCGAAGGCCGTAACGGTGTCTTGAACAAAGTTTTGCGCGTTGGCTGGGGTGACCGCGAAAACCAATGCGATTGCGATAAGGAGCCTTTGAAGAGTTCTTACGGTGTCAGGCAACGCGACGACGATCGTGATGTCTGCGGCGGTCATGTTCAATGACAAAACCGTCGAGGTTAAGGGGGAAAACATTTGAGTGATGGTTCTTTCGACGATCAGTGCCGGAACGGTGTTTCCAGTGTCGATAAGGAGACAGATCGGATTCCATCGCCTCCATCTCCTCACGGAGATCTTCACCGGTTATGTAGCGTTTTGCGGCGGAGACAAAGACCCAGGCGGCAATCAGAAATGCACCTAATCCGAGAATGCCGATGACAGTCAAAAGTACGTCCATCAGCCTAGCGTTGCTCGCGAGCAAAGAACCATATTATGCCCGAGCTACCTCCACGTAAGTTTGTTCAAGTGTACCTGTTAGCAATGCGCTTGCAAGGCCCGAGCCAATGTTTTTCGTCAGGAATTACAGGGAGTTAGAGGGGGTGCCGGTTTGAGGCGTAAAAATATCTGACACACAGATGGGTGCTCATAGTGTCTGCGAGAGGTATCGCTGAAGCGTAGGTTCTCAGGCCAGGTGGTGACGTCGTGAAATAAGGAGCGCTTTAGCGCGCTCCTTTGCCAAACAGGATGACTTCTGCCGTCTGCAGCAGTACCAGGAAGTCGAGAAACAAGCTCTGGTTCTTCACATAGTAGAGGTCGAATTCGAGCTTGTTGAAGGTGTCTTCCAGAGACGCACCGTAGGGGTAGTTCATTTGCGCCCAGCCGGTGATGCCAGGCTTTACACAGTGACGCTTCTCGTAGAACGGAACAGTC
>NZ_JBGCFU010000081.1:0-19773 GCF_045107095.1 Congregibacter sp.
CTCGCGTATTCTGCTGGGGCAAATTTGCCAGCTCTCTTCAGGAATTTTCGCCATGTTAGAAGCACTGCCTCTCCTTCCCGATGACCCCATTCTTGGCCTTGCGGCCGTGTGCCGCGCCGACGGAAACCCGAAGAAGGTGGATCTCACGGTAGGGATTTACATGGATGAAACCGGCGTTTGTCCGGTTTTTGAGGCCATTCAACAGGCTCAAATGACGCTGGTCGAACGTGAAGTGAGTAAAGCCTATTTACCGCCCGCTGGTGTCGCAGGGTTCAACCCCGGCATGCAAAAGCTGGTACTCGGCGAGGACAGTACCGCCTTGGCTGATGGACGAGTTAGCAGTATTCAGGCTCCTGGAGGCTGTGGTGCCCTGCGTATTGGTGCTGAGATCATTCAGGCGGCATCACCCGGTGCTCGGGTTTGGGTTTCAGATCCCACTTGGCCCGTACACATCCCTCTGCTCGGTAGCGTCGGCCTGCAGTTTTCTACCTATCGCTACTACGAACCCGAAACCCACGGCGTTAACTTTGATGCCATGGTAGAGGATCTCAAAGGCGCCGGGGCTGGAGATATCGTCCTGCTCCATGGCTGCTGCCATAACCCTTGTGGTGCAGACCTTTCTCAGGAGCAGTGGTCGATAGTTGGCGACATGGCAGAAGCGCAGGGCTTTGTGCCGTTCATTGATTTTGCCTACCAGGGACTGGGCGATGGCCTGGATGCAGACGCCGCCGGGCTGCGCCACCTCGCACAACGGCTGCCAGAGATGATCATTGCGGCCTCCTGCTCCAAGAACATGGGCCTGTATCGAGAGCGAACCGGCTGCACGTTGTTTCTCGCCAAGGATGCTAAGAGCGCCGATGCACTTTTGAGTCAGGCGAAAGTTGCTGCCAGGCGGGTGTATTCCATGCCTCCGGCTCACGGTGCACTGCTGGCGAGTACCGTCTTATCAGACCCAGCGCTCACCGAGAGTTGGCAGTCAGAGCTTCACAGTATGTGTGGTCGTATCAACGGCCTGCGCAGCGATTTGGTGGAGAAACTACAGGCGTCCACCGGGCGGGACTTTGAGTTTATCCGCGCTGAAAAAGGCATGTTCTCGTTCTTGGGACTCAGTTCGGACCAGGTGCAAACCCTGCGTGATGACTACAGCGTGTACATGCTGGGCTCGTCGCGTATCAATGTGGCTGGCGTGAACGCACGGAACATCGACTACCTGGCTGACTCCATCGCAAAGGTTTTATAGCACGGATCTTAAGGGGTAGAAGCGCGCGGCTGTCTTTTGGTGATGCGCAGACGGCTACGCGCGCTCTTCCAGTTCTGTCCAGCGCTCGATTTTTGATTCCAGCACTTCGCCTATCCCAGAAAGTTCTGCCAGAAGTTCTTTGACAACATCGCTGTCTTGCTCGTAGAACGCCGGATCACCGCACAAAGCCTCTAGTTCCGTCTGGCGAGCCTCCAGGGTTTCGATCTCTCCTGGTAGACCCTCCAGCTCTCTCTGCTCTTTGTAGCTAAGCTTTTTTTGCTCACTGGACCTGGAGGCAGAAGACGGGGCAGCTTCTGATGCTTTGGGAGCTGCATCCGCAAGTTCATGGGGCATTGCATCTAGGGGGAGCAGGCGACCGCCGCGAGCTTCCCAATCGCTAAAGCCGCCAGCGTGTTCTTCGATGTTGCCGTCTCCGGTGAGCACGAGGAGGCTTGTGACGACGTTATCCATAAACGCACGGTCGTGACTTACCAGCAGCACTGTGCCCTTAAACTCCATAAGCAGCTCTTCGAGAAGCTCAAGAGTCTCTATATCAAGATCGTTGGTTGGTTCGTCGAGTACCAAGAGATTGACGGGCTTGCTAAACAGCAGAGCGAGTACCGCCCGGTTCTGTTCACCCCCGGAAAGAGCGCCGACGGGTGTTCTAAGGCGCTGGGGTGAGAAGAGGAAATCTCCAAGATAGGACACGGCGTGTTTTCGTCGACCGCCGATCTCAATAAAGTCTCGGCCGCCGCAGACGTTATCGATGAGGTTTTTACTGGGATCAAGCGTTGATCGCTGCTGATCGCCGTAAGCAATCTCCAGCTTGCTGCCGAGCCGTACGCTACCGGTCTTTGGGCTGAGTTCCCCGGTGAGAAGGCGAATGAGCGTACTTTTCCCGGCTCCATTGGGCCCGACAATACCGACCCGATCACCTCTTTGAAGCAACAGGGAGCAGGGCTTGATGATGGTCCGACCGCCGAGAACGACGCTTGCCTCGTTGAGCTCAGCCACAATTTTGCCGCTGCGTGCCGCCGTGTCTACGTTGAGATTTGCAGTGCCTGTACGTTCGCGCCGTTGGCTTCTTTCTTCGCGCATGGCCTTGAGCGCGCGAACTCTCCCTTCGTTACGGGTGCGGCGGGCCTTAATGCCCTGGCGTATCCACTTTTCTTCGTCGCTTAAACGTTTATCGAAAAGCGCATTGGCTCTTTCTTCGGCCGCCAGCTGCTGCTCTCGGTGACTTAAAAACCCCTCGTAGCTGCCTTGCCAAACGGTTAGATTGCCGCGATCCAGTTCTGCAATGTGATCGGCGACGCCCTGCAAAAAACGTCGGTCGTGGGTGATTAACACTAGTGCGCAGCGCAACCCTGTGAGCTGTTCCTGGAGCCATTCGATAGCAGGGATGTCCAGATGGTTGGTCGGCTCGTCCAGCAAGAGAATGTCGGGATCCCCCACCAGAGCTCGCGCGAGCGAAGCGCGGCGGCGCCAACCTCCGGAGAGACTGGACATGAGTGTGTCGCGTTTGAGGTCGAGTTGGCTGAGCGTGCTCTCTACCCGCTGGCCTAGTTGCCAGCCATCGGCTGCTTCGAGGGCGTGCTGCACCCGCTCCAGTTCCACCAGATCGGCGTCTGCTGATGAGGTCAGCTGCTCAAAGCGCCGAAGTAAGGCGCCGGTCTCAGCGAGACCATCGGCAACGTAGTCATAGACGCTGATGTCGTCGGTGTCCGGCAGTTCCTGCTCAAGCCTGGCGATACGGGTTCCAGGACGCAGCCAGCGATCACCTCCATCTAATGCGAGATCGCCCGCCAGAATCTTGAGGAGGGTGCTCTTTCCTTCACCGTTGCGCCCCAACAATCCAAGCCGTTGACCGCTGCTTATTTGCAGGTCAACGGACTCAAGCAAAACGTGAGTGCCGAAGTGTAAATTGGCTTGTTCGAGACGGAGAAGATCCATGAAGCTGTTGCTGTAGAAAATGTGCGCGCATTCTAACGCGCTCAGGGATGCTTCCAACTAGTTTCTGCGCTGGTGGGCGCGCACCAGCCGATTCGGCTATCATTGCCGCCGCTTTTTTTGGGTCAAAGCCGCTTTGAGAGCACAAAAGCCTCAGCGCTTCGGCCACCGTTAGGATTGAAATGTTTTCACGCGCATATCAAACACATCACGACCGTCAATTGGCTCTATGGCTCCTTGCCTGTGCCGCTGTGATTTACGGGATGATCTTGCTCGGAGGTGTTACGCGATTAACCGAATCTGGTTTATCAATGGTCGAGTGGCGCCCCATTATGGGGATTTGGCCGCCCATCGGTGAGGCCGCCTGGTTAGACGTGTTTGCCAAGTATCAGCAGTTTCCCGAGTACCAGAAGATTAACCAGGGCATGGAGCTCGCTGAGTTTAAGGTGATATTCATGTACGAGTATCTTCACCGCGTGCTCGGGCGAATTATCGGATTGCTGTTTGTCCTACCTCTACTTTTCTTTGCGCTACGAGGGGTGATTCGCCCCGGTTTGATGCCGCGTCTGTTAGTACTTCTGGTATTGGGCGGCTGTCAGGGCTTGTTAGGTTGGTACATGGTCAAGAGTGGCTTGGTTGATAGGCCCAGCGTGTCTCAATACCGGCTGACAGCTCACCTCGGCCTTGCCGTTGCGCTCTACGCAGCGATCGTTTGGCAGTTTCTTAACTTGTGGCCCAAAGCTAATGGCGCATCCACTCGCGGAGCACCGCGGTCTATGCAAAGCGTCGCTCGCTGGTCACCCCTCTTGGTGGTGTTGGTGTACCTCATGATTTTATCCGGCGGATTAGTGGCGGGAACCGACGCGGGCTATTCTTATCCGACGTGGCCGAAGATGGGCCCGGGCTTCATTCCGCCGGGTTTGTATGCCGAGACTCCCCGCTGGTTAGCGGCCTTTGAAGACGTGACTACGATCCAGTTCAACCACCGTATGTTCGCCTATCTACTGCTGTTCTTAGTCGGTGGTTTTGGACTGCGTTTGGTGCTGCAATCCGCAGATGGATTTATGCGTGTGGCAGGGCTAGCTGTTATCGCAGCCTTGCTGCTGCAGATCACCTTGGGAATCAGCACCTTACTCACGCGTATGGCGATACCTGTGGCAGCGGGACATCAGGCTGGAGCGATTTTGCTGCTAACGGTGTTGTTGTTTACGGTGCACGCGCTTCGAAGACGAACCATCGCTACCGATAACTAACCACGAGAAAGCCTTTAAGTGCTTCTGAGCCCTCGCAACGTATGACGTGAGGGATGTCGGCTCGATAATGAGCTGTGTCACCCGTCAGTAACGCGACTTCGCTGTTTCCTGTGCGGATCATTGCAGAGCCTTGAGAGACCGAGAACATTTCACGGGTGCCTTCGAAGTGTGCAGCGCTTGCAAGTTCGGCACCGGGCTGCAGAGTAATCACATAGAACTCAATGTTTTTTTCCAGCTGCAGGGGGGAGAGCGTGCGTAGCTCACATTCACTGTCGGCACGAAAAACCGTGCCCGGGTCATCGCCACGGACCACGTCAATGCTGGCGCTGGCGTTGGGATCATCAACCAGTTCACCAATAGTGATGCCAAAGGTCTGCGCAATGCGTTGCGTCACCGCAAGGGTAGGGTTGGCCTTGCAGCGCTCGATCTGACTGAGCATAGAACGGCTCACGCCTGAAGCGGCCGCGAGTTGCTCGAGGGTCATGGACTGCAGTTGGCGTAATTGGCTAACGCGCTCGCCGAGAAGTCTACTGGTTGAGTCTGTCATTCGCTCATTATATGTCGAATGGCACTAGCGGCTAGCTAATAGCTAGGACTGCTTGGATTCGGCAAGACGCCGGCACCTATTGCTTCGCGTCGCGCTAACGCGCTCCTGACTGCTGCGCAACAGGCACCGGCGTCTTGCCTTATGCCGTGCGCGTGTCGTTGTTCGTAACTGGTGCTGGTCAGTTCGCAAGGAGTGCGAGCATGACTGTCATGTAGCAGTCAGGAGCGCGTTAGCGCGACGCGGAATGACAGTTGTGGTCGTGCTCCGATGCTAGATGATCAATGCCGAGGCAAAAAAATGCCCGCACTAGGCGGGCATCAAGATTACTGCTGACGGGTCGCTTAGAAGCTGTACTTCAGGCGAGCGCCCCATACTGCACTCTCTTCCATGTACCTGGAGTGAGAGCCTGCCAGTACTGGAGTGTCGTAGGACTGCATGAAGACTTCTTCGTCGAAGATGTTACGTCCATACGCCATGATTTCCCAGTCACCCGATCGGAGTCCCAGGCGTAAATTAGCCTTGGTGAAGGAGTCGATGACGTCAATGGGGTCGTTGTCACCTGCCGATTGGAAAGCATCCCGGTAGTTAACCTCGCCGCCTACGAATAGCTCCATGTCGCCCACGGGACGAATGTAATCAAAGAAAAAGGAGGCACTGTAATCCGAGGCATACAGCGTAGGCTCTCCAGACAGTGGGTTTCCTTGCTCGATCGAACAATTAGGATTGGCATCCAGTTGAATGGCGGTACAGGGACCGTCGTCGAAATCACTGTAGCTAGCGTCGAGATAAGCAAAGTTCGCCCCAAGTCGGAGGTTGTCTGTAGCCTGCCAAAGAGCATCGACTTCAAGGCCATAGATTTCTGAGCCGGCTGCATTCTTCACTACAAAGCCAAGGCCTTCGAAGATGGCGGTTTGCAGATCTGTATACTCCGTGTAGAACAGAGCCCAGTTCAAGGTCATGCCGCCATCAAGCAGGGTATGTTTACCGCCTAGCTCAAACGCGTCCACCTCTTCATCTCCGAATTCGAAGTCTTCATTCGGATTGGAGAGGTCATAGCAGGCGTCAAGATCAACGGTAAAGTCTGGATTGGGCACACAGGGGAATGCAGTAGGCGTGAGATCTCCGGGATTTCCATCGTCTGCGGCGGTAAAACCGCCAGACTTGAAGCCCTGAGAAAAGCTCGCATAAAGCATGCTGTCTTCGCCGACATTCCACTGGAGATTGAATGATGGCGTCAGCGCATCAGTGGAGCGATCTTGCCTGTAATCATAGGCATAGGCATTGAAGCTGTTAGCCTGAATCAAGTGCAGGAAGTAGTTGTCGCCGGGGTTCAGGAGTCCCGAATTCTGATCGCTCAGAAACTGTGTGCTGATCACATCCTTGTTTTCTTCGGTGTAGCGAAGACCCACGGTCAAACGCAATGTGTCCGTGAAGTTAAAAGTACCCTGGGCGAAGGCCGCAAAGGAATCCGAATCCAACTGGTAATTATGATTCCGCGCAACCTGGTTCATGTCGTAGGCACCTCCAGTCAGTGCAGACAGCAGGTTTTGCGGGAGGACTGAAGGCGGAGGATTCCCGGGTGTCACAATCGAAAGAAACTCGGGGAAGAGTCCGTCGAAGTTGGTATCAATCGCTACCTGACGGTCAAACTCGAGCTCCGATTGGTCGAAATAAACACCTGCCACATAGTCAAAAAACTCACCGCCGGGAGAAGCAATGCGAAATTCCTGACTGAACTGTTCAAAGCTTTGATCATCGTCGCGCGAGATAAACTGCAGCGGCAGCCAGTCTACGTCTGCGCCGTCAATGTACTGATACTCCGACCAGCCCGTGACCGATGTCACAGTCAGCTCGCCGACTTGCCAGTCCACGTTCAATACCATGTTGGTGAGGTCGTTGTCTGAGCTGTCAGGGTTGATTCCAATGCCGATGCCGTCTTCCCGGGAGCGCCCGTAACCATTGTCCTTGAAGACCTCAAACTCACGGCCGGTTTGTTCCTGATAGCCCGGGTAGAACACATCCATGATGCTGTAGGCCGTGTTGGCGAAGGCGGAGCGGTTGGGGACAAACTGGTCTCGCTCAGCCGCGTTTAAAAATACCTTGCCCGTTGTTGTAGAGCCGATTCGTTCGTAATCTGATTGGCTGTACTTGAAGTTAACGTTTAGGTCATCCGTCGGCTGCCAGTTCAAAGACAGGCGGTAGGAAAGCTCTTCGATACTCCCCTCAGGGGTACCAAGAAAAGTGTTGTCTGCAAAACCATCTGTTTCGCGATATTTAACGGCAAGTCGTGCTCCGAGAGTGTCTGTGAGGCCACCGCCGACAAAGCCTTCAAGGACCCGGCCGTCGAAGGATTCGGCGGACGCCATGATCTGGCCTTCGAGTTCGTCACCTGCGCGTGCGCTGGCGGTGGTGATGTTCACTGCCCCGGCAACTGTATTACGGCCGAACAGCGTGCCCTGAGGACCCCGCAGAACCTCCACACGCTCTACATCAAGGAACGCAGCACGGTATTGACGGCCGCGACCCATATACACGCCATCGATGTACATACCCACCGATTGCTCAAAGCCCTGGTTGTTGCCCGATCCCACGCCGCGCATATAAATGTTGGTGTTTACAGGTGCGTCCGCGATGTGCAGGTTGGGAACGTAGTCTGCAAGCGCAGCCATATTCGGAATACCCGCATCCTGAATCTTCTCGCCCTGAATGGCGGAAACAGAAATTGGAACGTCCTGAAGACTCTCCGCCCGTTTCTGTGCGGTTACGATGACTTCTTCAAGTTGTTGTGCGCCGACGGTGAGTGATTGCGTCGCCAGTGATACAGCCGCGATGAGCGGCAGCGTGCGAAAAGTCGCAGACATGGAAAATCCCCTTGTTGTTTTATAGTTATGAGTCGTGGAGCTGAGGAGCTCTTCGACCTGCCCACGATGCTAGGTAAATTGCGGGGTTAAACGCAAGTCATTTTGACCGTATTTTTAACAAGGATGTTGCACCATCGCAGTGCGCCTTTGGACGCCCGTTGAGCTAATCGCTATACCCGGGTGGCGGCACGAAGGAACGATGGTGGCTTTCGAGTAATCTGGCAACCGCCAAAGTGGTTCGATCACCAAGATAGCGACTGCTGATTTGCATGCCCACAGGGAGTCCGTCTGCGGTGGTGCCCAGGGGCACTGCTGTGGCAGGCAAATATGCGTTCAATGTAAGCCCGGCCCACTTTAGGACATCGGTGTAGGGTCGTTCCACGCCATTAACTGAGATCACTCGTGCCTGCATATCTGGGTGGTGATCATGTTCAAAGGCGGGAACGTGGGTGCAAGGGCAGAGCAGAACGTCGTAGTCACGAAAGAATGCTTCCCAGGCAACGCGTGTGTGCTGACGAATCTCGTTCTGAACCATCCAGCCCTTGTGGTCCATCGCAATACCCCGCATCTGCAGCAAGGCTTCACTGCGATCATCGGGGTCAGCCGCGGCGACGATCTCACGCGCCATTTGTTGCACTTCTTCTGGCGTGTTGCCGCCAATGACTGACATGAGTAGCTGCAGGTAGTTCTCGTGATTCGCCTGGGGATCTATGGATGGGCGCGCACTTCGGTCGACATGGGCCCCGAGGGCTTCGAGGGTTTTTGCGGCACTTTCTATGTGCTCTGCGATTGCGGTGTCTACCGGGCAGAACTCATCATCAGCCCAAACGGCGACCCGGAGGTGAGAGGCATCGCGAAAGCTCGGCGTGGGTAGCGCCGGTAAGGGGTGAGCCGTGATGTCGGGCGCAGGCCCGGCAAGCAGGGCGAGCGCTTGCTCAAGATCATCAACGCAGGTGGCAAGGGGGCCGGCACAAGACAAGTCGGGCTCGGATAGCACTTGGTCGCCGGGAGGTAAGTGTCCGCGTTTGGTGATGAGTTCGTAGCTGCTTTTATGGCCGAACACGCCATTAAAGTGGCTGGGCGTTCGAATAGAGCCACCGATGTCACTCCCTAGCTCTAGAGGAGTGAGTCCACCCGCCAGCGCCGCAGCGGCTCCGCCAGAAGATCCGCCGCAGGTGCGTTCTACATTCCAGGGATTGTTGGTGACATCGTAAATTTCGTTAAAGGACTGCAAATCTGCGCTCATAAAAGGCACATTGGTTTTGCCGAAGATGATCGCTCCCGCGTCTACCAGTCGTTGCACGGCAATCGCATTTTTCTTGGGAACAAAATCTCTGTGCTCTGGAATCCCTCCAACGGTCACCAGACCTTCGGTGCACCAAGCGTCCTTGATGGTCATGGGTACGCCGTGGAGTGGCCCCCAGTCCTCACCCGCTGCTGCCGCTTTGTCTGCAGCAACCGCGCGAGTAAGAGCGCGGTCGGTATCAAGAGCAACTACGGCGTTAATAGCCGGATTGAACTGTTCGACGCGATCGAGATAGAACTCAAGCACTGTAACGGCAGATAGCTTGCCCGCCTTGATATCTTGCGCGAGTCCAAAAGCGCTGCGGTAAAGTATGCTCATAGCTGTTATTCCAGTCGTTTTGTAACGAGGTAAAAATGCGTACGAGAAAGCTTATCGCTTGTGTGCTGATCGGGCTATACCCTTTTTTTGGCAGTGCAGTTCTTCGCGCACAAACCTGTCCGCCGGCAGAAGGCGTCGCCCTACAGGTGCTTGGTTCGGGTGGGCCTATCGCTGACGACGCTCGAGCATCCAGCGGATATTTGCTGTGGATAGACGGTCGTGCTCGCGTGCTGGTAGATTTGGGCGGTGGCGCTATCCTGCGTTTTGCGCAGGCAGAGGCATCATTCTCAGACTTGGATGCTATTCTCTTATCGCATTTGCATGCAGATCATTCTGCGGGACTGCCGGCGCTTCTTAAGTCAGGGTACTTCGCGCAGCGTAGTCGTCCCTTGACTATCGCCGGGCCGTCGGCGGGAGGCAATGCAAAGGTTCAATTCCCATCGCTTGATCAGTATATGAATAGTCTCTTGCAGGCGGGTTCGGGTGCCTACGGATACCTGGGTGACTATCTCCTGGAAGAAGCGGGTGTGCCATTCTTACAGCTCGAGACGGTTGCTAATCAACCGGGTAGGGAGGAGCTGATTCCTGTTAAGGGTGCAAATAGTAATGTGAGTATTAGCGCGCTGTCTGTATCCCATGGCCCTGTGCCGGCGCTGGCCTATCGCATTCAGGTATCGAACAACGTTGTGGTTTTCGGTGGAGATCAAGATGGGCGCACAGCCGCTTTCCCGGACTTCGCCAAGGAATCAGATTTGTTGGTTCTGCACATGCCTATTCCGGAAAACGCGGGTTCGCCAGCTCGCGCGCTGCATGCAACGCCATCGAGACTGAATGAGGTGGCTCGCGACGCTGGCGCAAAGGAAGTTCTGCTCAGCCACTTTATGGCGCGATCCTTGAGGAATCTAGAGTCCAACGTTGCTCTGGTTGAAGCGAGATTTTCTGGAAAGGTGAGCGTCGCTGAAGATCTCGACTGTGTGCTGATACCCTAGAAGCAGGCTCAGGATTTGTTTTGGGCTGAAGATAGAGTCACAAAAAATTCACACAATAGGGCTTGTGCGTCATAGGAGCGTCATGTGGCGCGCCTAGAGTTCGCGGTATGAGCTCTCGAAACTATTCAGAATTTCGATCACCGGTCCTTACTGTTGTCGCAGCAGTCGCAAAGCTGGGTGGCTCGTTACCGTAAGCCTGTCTCCAAAAGCGCTGATGGCCATCTTTACTTTATCGTTGGAGGCGCTTTGGCTTTGTCCTTGGAAAGCGGGACAGAGTTTGTGTCCCATATGCTTGTTGCGTTCGTTATTGAACGTGGACTCTATTGCTCCCTGAAGAATAGCTTGAAGCGACGACGACCCGCTGCAGCTTTGCCGGGTTTCCATAGTCACATTGTTGCCTCGGACGAATTCAGCTTTCCCTCGGGTCATACCTGCGCGGCATTCCTCTTTGTCACGCTACTGGTTTCGCAATACGGCTTTTGGTTGCTGCCTCTCTATATCTGGAGCTCCTGCGTGGCGATGTCCCGTGTGTATCTGGGGGTTCATTTCCCGACAGACACTGTCGTGGGCGCAGCACTTGGTTCGTCCATTGCGCTGATAACAGCGCAGTCGCTGGCTTAGTCCAGGAGCCCTTAGTATGAAAATACTTTACGGCGTGCAGGGCACCGGGAATGGGCACCTCAGTCGTGCTCGTGCCATGGCCCGGGCGTTCGCCGCGCGGAACATCGACGTAGATTACCTGTTCAGCGGCCGGTCCGTGAACCGATACTTTGATATGCAGGTGTTCGGACAGTTTCGTGTATGCGAAGGACTCACTCTTGCTTGCTCAAATGGCAAGCTGTCTTATCTGAAGACGTGCGTTGGAAACAACTACGGGCGTTTGCTCCGCGATGTATTGACGCTGGATCTCAGTGACTACGATCTGGTGCTTACTGACTTTGAGCCTATCACTGCCTGGGCGGGCTGGCTGCGCGGCAAGACAGTGGTGAGTATTGGGCACCAGCCGGCATTTGATCATCGGGTTCCCATGGCTGGTCATGATCTTCGGTCCCGGTTTGTCATGCGCATGTTTGCTCCCGGGAGTGTCCGCCTGGGTATGCACTGGGACAGCTTCCAGGCTCCTATCCTGCCTCCCATTGTTAACGTCGATCACGCTCCAGGCTCGACCGAGCCTCGTAAGGTCGTTGTATATCTACCCTTCGAAAATCAATTGGAAGTGCAGGCTGTGCTCGCGCAGATTCCGGAATACAACTTCTATATCTATGCGCCGGATAATGTAGCGTCCACACGCGGCAACTTGCATGTATTACCCACGTCGCTCAAAGGATTTCAGGAAGACCTTGCCACCTGCGCAGCAGTGATTTGCAATGCCGGATTTGAGCTGTCCAGTGAGTGCATTGCGCTAGGCAAGCGTTTACTGGTGAAGCCGCTGGATAAGCAGATGGAGCAGTCATCAAACGCTCTCGCTTTGAGTCAGTTAGGCTACGGCGAGACCCTGGAGGCCCTGCGTGTTGGCCCCATACATAACTGGCTAAATTCCAGTGCACCTGTATACAGGGTTTATTATCCAGATGTGGCAAGAGAAGTCGTGCTGTGGCTTTCCGAGGGTGACCTTCTGGCGGCTTCTCAGCAAAATCTGAGCGATCGACTCTGGGACAAAGTCATTGTGGGATTGTGATATTTCCGATGTGATCGGCGGCGTTTTGGGGCAAAGAGCGAGGGCGCTAAGCTCAATTTTTCGAAATACCCAACCAAAATGATCGGGTTTACGTATAATATGTAATTATCGTATTTGGCCCTTCTTCCCTATGGTCGACAAACATATAGCAGCAGAGAGCTCGCTCTCGTCGTTGTTTCGGTTTTTTATCGGTATTTTGGCGCCGGAGCGCAGCTATTACGCTCTGGCCATCATCTACGGCATTGGTATTAGTCTGTTATCACTGGCGACCCCAGTGTCTGTCCAGATGCTCATTAATACTGTTGCGAACATCGGACTGACTACGCCCCTAGTCGTGTTGTCCCTCACCTTGTTTCTCTTGCTCATGCTTGCGGGTGGGTTGAACGCTCTTCGCATCTACATCATGGACGTTTTCGGGCGGCGGTTTTATGCCCGGATGGTGTCAGAGATAGCGCTGCGAACGATCTATGCCCGCAATCCCTATTTTGATGATCGTGGTAAAAGCGCTTTGTTTAACCGTTACTTCGACATCATTATCATTATGAAGATGCTGCCGAATTTGCTGGTGGGCGGTTTCACGATCTTATTGCAAACGGTGGTGGGGTTTCTGCTGGTGTCGTCCTACCACCCCTTGCTACTCGCCTTTAATACCGGGATAGCTCTGCTCATTTGGTTGGTATGGTTTGTTTGGGGGCGTCGGGGAATTCGCAGTGCCGTGGAGCTTTCGCACCGCAAGCACTACAGCGCTTCCTGGCTTGAGTCCCTAGGCCACGCGAATGGCTTTTATAAAAGTGAAATGCACATTTCCGAGGCGCTACGGCGCACTGATGATGTCACTGCATCTTATATGGAGCAGCATCGGCAGCATTTTCGACACCACTTCTCTCAGACTCTGAGCTTTTTGTTTATCTACGCTGCCGCTAGTGCCGCGCTTCTTGGTTTGGGTGGCTGGTTGGTCATCATTGGCGAATTGTCTCTAGGCCAGTTGGTTGCCGCAGAGCTCGTGCTCTCAGTGGTCTTCCTGGGCGTGTCTCAGATGGGTATTTATCTGAGCTATCTCTACGATGTCTGCGGTGCGGTAGACGAGCTGTCGCTGTTTTTCCAGGTCGAGCAGGACATGCCCACCGGTGCGCACAAGCGTATCGATGGGGATTCATCGTTGAGCTTCAGTAAAGTGGTCGTCGCTCCTTCTATTACTCTGGACTTCAGAATTCCCGCACGCTCCCGTGTCTGCGTCTACGCTGATAGTCATCGTGCTCAGCGCGTGTTCACCAACCTAGTGCGAGGTCATGAAGCGCCGGATAGCGGCTACATCGCGGTGGGCGGCATGGATCTTCGAGAGTTGAAGGCTTACGAAAAACGCCAAGAAATTATCATGCTGGATCGCCCGAATGCTGTAGAGACCAGTATTCGTGAGTACCTGCGCTTGTCCGCTTCAAGCGCAGAGGCGGTAGATATTATGCAGGTCCTCGAAATCGTGGGTCTCGCAGAAACCGTTACCCAGCTCCCCCAGGGCCTCGACACAGAACTGGTGGGCACCGGGTGGCCGCTGTCTATCGTAGAGACCATGCAGTTAAAGTTGGCTGCTGCGATCATTTCGAAGCCACGAATTTTGGTGTTAACGCAGGCCTACGACGGCATGCCTGAGGTGTTTTTACTCCGCGCTATGGACGCCCTCCAGGAACGCTGCGAAACCACGATTGTTTACTTCACCTACGAGAATATTGATCTACGCTTCGACCACTATCTGCAGTTGGGCTTTGAGCAGCAGGTCATGGTGACTGACTACGAATCGCTGTGTGATCTGATGGGTATGGAAGAGCACCCCATGCGCAGTCCTCTGTCGATCTACGGTGAGAACGCCGCCGAATTGAACGAGGAGCAGTAGCCATGCCTGTGTTCGATTATCACAACGAGAAATTTACCGCCCTGAATGCCATTGGTGTTCCTCGCGTTGCCCGGGCCGTCGGGTTTGGTTTGTTGTTTTTCTTCGTTGCTGTGGGTTTGTTTCTGACGTTTGTCCCCTGGGTGCAGACCGCAAGCGGTCCCGGTAACGTAACCGCGTTAAACCCTAATGACCGTATGCAAGAAATCAACGCTCTTGTACCAGGCCGAATTCAGGAGTGGTACGTTCGCGATGGTTCACGAGTAAAGGTGGGCGACCCCATCGTGCGTATCGTCGACAACGATCCTCAGCTATTGGAGAGATTGCAAGCGGAGCGCGGTCAGGTACTGGCAAAGCTGACGGCCGCAGAAACTGCATTAGAGATCGCGCAAATCGATAAGCGTCGCATGGAGAAGTTGTTTGACGAGGGTTTGTCGGCCCGTCGTGAGTATGAACAAGCCCGTATCAGGGTGGAGCAACTTCGTGCAGATGTGGCCTCGGCCGGAGCAGAACTCAGCCGCGTCGATGTCAATCTGTCTCGCCAGTCTGTGCAGATTGTTCGGGCGCCAAGAGACGGCACGATATTGCGCGTTAACGCCGGTGACGCTGCGACGTTTATCAGTGCGGGACAGGTAGTTGCGACCTTTGTGCCGGATAACGCCGAACGGGCCATAGAAATGTATGTCGATGGTCGTGATATCGCGCTGGTGCGTGACGGAGCGAAAGTACGTATTCAATTTGAGGGTTGGCCTGTTATTCAGATTAGCGGTTGGCCATCCGTGGCGGTGGGGACCTTCAGCGGGCATGTGATTGCCATCGACCCTACCGCGCAGAGCAGCGGTCGTTTTCGTATTCTCGTCGAAGAAGATGAAGACGCTGGCACGCCATGGCCAGATCGTCGTTTTGTGCGCTTTGGTTCCAAGGCGCGTGGTTGGGTGCTTCTAGAAGAAGTGTCCGTGGGCTACGAAATCTGGCGCCAGCTGAATAATTTCCCGCCGAATTTTCCGGGGCAGGGTGATCCTATGGTGATGTCGAGCCAGTGATTCTTCGCACGTTTTTGATCCTTGCCCTTTCGGTTGCTCCCTCGCTGCGAGCTGACGTTCCTGCAGCAGAGATGCCTCTGCTACCAGAGGAGGTCTTAGCCGCCTCTGAAGAGCATTTTCCATCGATTCTTAAAGCTCTGGCGCAGCGTCAGGCGGCCGTGGGACGCGTGACAGAATCACTTGGCGCCTTTGACTTGGTCTTCGGTGCCGATGGCTTTGATCGGGTCGATGGTTTTTATGATGGTACGGCCATTGGGGGCAAGGTCATCAAGCCGCTGCGACCCTTGGGGGCACAGCTTTATGGCGAGTACTCCTTGTCCAATGGCGACTTCCCCATTTATGAAGACGAATACTTTACCAACAATGGCGGTACGGCAAAGCTGGGAGTGTTGTTCAGCGTTTTTCGCGATCGTGACATAGATTCACGACGCTTTGGTCAGATAGATGCAGAACTTGCGCTGGTGCAGGCAGAGCTCGATGTATTGCTGACTAAAGTGGGTGTTCAGCAGCGTGCCTTGGCTGCCTACTGGCGCTGGGTGGCCGCCGGCCAGGAGCTTGCCGTTTACGACAACCTCCTTCGCATCGCTTTGGAGCGCGAGACCGGGCTTGAGCGTGAAGTTACCAGTGGTCGACGAGCAGCCATTTTTATCACTGAGAATCGACAAAATATCACCCGACGGCAAACGCTTATGACGGGGGCTCGGCGCGACTTTGAAGTCGCTGCCAACCAGCTGGCTTTTTATCTTCGCGACGAAACAGGGCAGCCACTAACGCCGGATGTCCAAAGGCTGCCGGCGGAAGAACAGTTTGGTGTATTGCCGCCGGTTCCCACTATCGCCTCATTGGATGTCCCGGCGCTTCTTGAGCAGCGTCCCGAGCTGCGCATCCTGCAAACGGGAGCCGAGAGGGCGTTGCAGAAAATTGCACTGTCAGAGAATGAGTTGAAGCCCAGATTGGATTTGAATCTTGAGCTTGCTGAAGGCATTGGATCGATTGGTGAAGGTGGCGCCTCACGCGATGGGACTGACGCTATTGTAGGGTTCACGTTTACGGTGCCCTTAGAACGTCGTCAGGCGAAAGGTAAAATCACCCAGGCTCGCGCTGAGCTGGAGTCATTGCGTCAGGACCAACGGCGCCTTGAGGATCAGGTCGAGATTGAACTGCGCAATATCCTTTTAGAACTAGACACCGCGAGAGAGCTCATGGATCTTGCCAAGCAAGATGTAGAGTTATCAGAGACGATGCGACGAGCAGAAGTCAGGCGCTTTGAGCAGGGCGCGAGTGACTTCTTTTTGGTGAATATTCGGGAAGAGACTGCAGCAGATGCCCGTGTGCGTTTCTACACGGCGTATCAACGAACCCGAGTGGCACAGGCTAACTTTGATGCCGCTACAGTCAATCTATCTCGCCTGGGAATCGACGAGGGCTTCTAGGGAGCCTTGCCGTTCGATCAGCCGCTTAGGGCGTCTACCATCGACTGAATTTCATCCTCGTTTTCTTCAAGAACCTGAGCGAGGTTTTCGCTGTCCATACGCAGCCTCGCCAGAGCATCCAGATCGCCCAGCTCGCTGGCCACCTTAACCCCCGCGCGCGCCAGTATGTTCGCTATGAACAACACATCACTAACGTCTGCAGCGGAGATACGATCCCGTTCTTTCAGTTCTTGTTCGTCAACGCCGATGGCGATGGACTCGGGGAAGTTCCAGGACTCAACGATTGCGCGGGCTACGCCGGTGTGCCACTGGGCCATGAGGCTGTCTAGCGCATCGCGATCTGAGAATAGTTCCTGGTGATCGGAGGCTTTGGTAAGAATGTAAAACTTCCCTACCGCATGGAGAAGTCCCGCGAGCATCGCTTCATCGGGTTTGCCCGCGAACTTACTGTGCTTGCCAAGTACATAAGATAGCGAGGCGACCTTTACGCTATGCTGTCGCAGCTTATTCAAGTCGTCAATGAAAGGGCTCCCCGCAGGGAAGTTAAACGCCTCTCTCGCGGCAAAAGACACCGCCGCGTTCTGCACCATATCCATGCCAACGCGGGAGATCGCGGTGTTGATGTCCGTCACCTCCATGGGGCCTCGGCGCATCATGGCGGAGTTAGCCATGCGCATGAGGCGAGCAGCGAGTGCGGGCTCACCGGCAATGATTATTCCCAGGGCATTGATATCGGATTCGGGATCAGAGACGCAGCGTTGAACGCGCATGGCAGTGTCGGGAAACGGGGGTAAATCAAACTCTCCCGCAGCCAGTTCGGTACCTAATTGGCGAACAAATTCAAAGGCCGGATTACTCATCGTCGCTATCTCTTCCTTTATTAGTCTTTCTGTAATAATATTTACATTATTGTCACTCTGGTATTTCTATGTCAGAGCGATAACCGCAAAACCGCACAAGTGTAGCAGTTTTGCTTCCGAACGGGAGAGCATTGGCTGCCAGCATTAGCGAGTAGTAAGTGTTAGCTGCTAGCCATCCCATCTAAGGTTTCGTCGGCCCAGAGCGTCGCTATTTGATGCAGCTCGGCGACCTTTGGAGGCTCGATCTCAAAGGCCTCAAAACCAGACAGCTCGCCACGTTCCAGAGCTTTTGCCAGTTCAAGACATTCCCCCTTGATGCCTTCGTGTTTGCACAGTGCGTCTCGTAAATCGTCGGGAAGCGCTAGTGTTTCCAGCACCTCTTCAAGCGGGGAGTCCATTAGGGCGTCTAGCACCGAGAAAAGGCCTACAGTGAAGAAGGCATCAATCCCTTCCTGAGACGCTTCCTCTGCCATCAACTCCAGAAAACGCGCGCGCACCAGGGTCATGGTGATTAGCTCGCCCGGCTTGTCGTCGAGTCTTGCCATGATCAGTAGAGTGACCCATCGACGAATGGTTTCACGACCGATGTAAATCACGGCCTCCCGGATAGACTCTATACGTCGGCTTAATCCTGCGGCAGGGGAGTTGGCATAGTTCATGGCGCGTACGGATATAGCGACGTCGCGACTCACCAATTCGCTTAGGGACTCAATGTCTGTTTCCGGATTATTGATTTGGGACATAAGCTGCATCACAGCCAGCTTGTTAGCCGCGAGTCGCTTACCCGTAACGACCTTGGGCTTAGCAAAGAAATAGCCTTGGAAGTAGTCGCAGCCTAGATCTTTCAGAGTTTCAAACTCTTCGTTCGTCTCGACTTTTTCGGCAAGCACCTTCACGCCTAGATCCTTTAGCCGACTGATTTCTGCATTCCAGTTCTCTGGCGCTATGTCGGGAATCTCTAGTTTCACGATGGCGACATGCTCGAGCGCAGCATCAAATCGGCTGTCATAGACGAAGTCGTCAAGAGCAAGGGTGTAGCCCCGCTGCCCTAAGACTTGCATACCTTCGATAACAGCATCGTCGATTTCTACATGCTCCAAAACTTCGAGCACGACGTTATCCGGTTCGAAGGGCAAAAGCTCGGGCTCTGAAAGAAACCGCCGAGGCAGATTAATAAACGCGGGGCGATCACCCACAAGCTCTTCCAGCCCAACCTCTTCGCTGATGCTCAGCACCTGTGCGGTGGCAAGGTCATCATCAAGGTCTTGGGGCGCAGCCCCTGTATTGGAGTTGCGAAAGAGTAGCTCATAGGCAAAGAGCTTTAAGTTCTGGTCAAAAATTGGTTGTCGAGCAATAAAAAAGTCGGACATTTACCGCGGCCCTTAGTACAACTGATTACATCGCTGTTGCAGGTGCTAAACCTTAAACTGCGCTTACTGTTGTCGCCTATGGTACCGGTAACTTAGGACGGAGGCACGGCTGAGTCAGAGAAATGAGCACCAAGTCCAAGTTATTAGTCGCTCCCGAGTCGGCACGGACCTAGCCTGAATCAGCCGCATGTAAGCGGTACAGCAGCAGTAGCCCTCCAGCCACGAGAAGGGTGAAACTTGTAGGGGCCGTTACGCTTGTTGTTGGCCTCTCTGAGTCTTTCCAAATGCCTGGATTGGGTGTGTCTGAGCGCCAGTTTTGCGGATTCCCGATATCGAGAGTGCCGTACACCAGCTGCAGCGAATCACCGAGACCGTCGGCGTCACTTGGCCACGGCGCGTTGTCGTCATAACGGATTGACCAGACCTGAGTACTTTGTGCATCCGTGAGGGATAGAATCTCTCCGCTATTGGACAGTGCGCCAGAGAAGTCCACGAGGTATCCCGAGTAGTCTGAGAACACGCTGAGAAAGCTATCGATGTCTCGGGCGAGTACCAATGATGCGCCGGATGTAAGCATGGCGCCGGTTTCAAAAAGGTAAGAGATTCCCTGAGTAAACTGCCAGCCACCTAAATGCAGGTCGTCTGCGCTGGTATTCGTGATTTCGATGAATTCGTCAGGGTCGGCGCCACTCCGAGGGCCGTTATAGTGAATCTCCGTCAGGATCGGCGTGGCAAAAGCTGGCGCGCAAAACTGTATAAGCAGTCCTGATAGCGCAAGATATAGTCTTGCATTATCGAATGCGAATCTAGGTAATCGCTTTTGAAAGCGGCCGGCAACAAGTAGTCCTTGGGCGTTGTCCATGGGTTCTGCCTGTGTAGAAAAGGCATTACAGGATCGTAACTTTCGTTCTGTTTCGGAACGTCGGTAGGGGGCAAGTGAAGCCAAAAACGTTCAGTGGCTTTAGCTGGTGGAGCGATCGCCAATAATCAAGGAAGAGGGCTCCATTGATCCGCTTTGTGTGTATCCGAATGCCTGAAGG
>NZ_JBGCFU010000082.1:0-19263 GCF_045107095.1 Congregibacter sp.
TTTCATGGAGCGAGTCTACTCCGCCGGACTGTCTTAGCCTACAAATGCGCGCTCGATAACGTAGTCGCCCGCGGTACCCTGATTGGGCGACACCGTAAAGTTACGCCGATCCAGTAATGCAGAGATGTCATCCAGCATCGCGATGCTTCCACAGATCATCGCGCGATCCTGAGCGGGATCAATCGAAGGAAGCCCCAGATCAGACTCGAGCTTGCCACTTTCCAGTAGCTCAGTGATGCGCCCATTGTTCTTAAAGGGCTCTCGCGTGACGGTGGGATAGTACAGAAGCTTCTCGCGCACCTCTTCACCCAGATATTCGTGTTCTGGAAGTTCATTAGTCAGGTAGTCGTGATACGCCAGATCACTGATGTGGCGCACGCCGTGTACCAGCACGATTTTCTCGTAGCGAGCGTAGGCGTCGGGGTCTCGAATGATCGACATAAACGGCGCCAAACCTGTGCCTGTCGAGAACAGATAAAGATGCCGCCCCGGGTGCAAGTCTGTGAGCACCAAAGAACCCACGGGCTTTTTGCCCAGCAGCACTTCATCGCCAACATTGATGTGTTGCAAACGGGAGGTGAGTAAGCCGTCCGCGACCTTGATACTCAAGAACTCCAGCTCTTCTTCGTAGTTGGCGCTGGCAATGCTGTAGGCACGCAGGGCTGGTTTGCCGTCTACTTCGAGACCGACCATCGTGAAATGACCGTTCTCAAAGCGAAACTCGGGCGCACGCTCGGTTTTGAAGCTGAACAGTCGGTCGTTCCAGTGCTTTACTTCGGTGACTTTGGCGGGTGCTACGGCGGCCATGACGGGTCCTCAAAAACGGTTTGAACGGCTTATACGTTACGAGGGTTGAATTCTGATCACCCTGGCGGTCACCTGCAAGAAAATCACGGCGTGTTTCAAGAACGGTTTTTCCTAACCTTATTCCCGGATTCTTCAATCTTGTGTGGTGGACAGGTCCCGCGGTGCTGCCTAGACTTCCAAAACATCCGCAATAGATAACAAAACAAAGGTTAGAGCATGGAATACGACCTAAAGATCACCGGTGGTTTGGTATATGACGGTGAGGGCTCAGAGCCCCGGAAAACCAACATCGGCGTTCGCAACGGCACCATCGTCGCTATTGGTGACTGCGCCGGTGACGCGCGCGAAACCCTGGACGCGACGGGTCACATCGTGACCCCTGGCTTTGTTGATCTTCATACCCACTACGACGGTCAGGTCTCTTGGGATGCGGGTATGCAGCCCAGCGTTAACCATGGCGTAAGCACTGTGGTCATGGGCAGCTGCGGCGTTGGCTTTGCGCCCGTGCGCGAGGCTGACAGAGAAAAGCTGATCCGCTTGATGGAAGGTGTTGAGGATATTCCTGGCATCGCCCTTGCCGAAGGTCTTACCTGGGACTGGGAGACCCTACCCGAGTACATGGATGCCCTGGACGCAAAACCCCATAGCATCGACTTTGCCGTACAGGTTACCCACGACCCTTTGCGTGTCTATGTGATGGGTGACCGGGCCGTGTGTAATGAGCCTGCGACGGAGACTGATATTGCCGCTATGAGGAAGATCACTCGCGAGGCATTGGAAGCCGGCGCAATTGGTTTCTCTACCGGGCGTTCTGATGTGCATCGCAGCGCTGATGGCGACTGGACTCCGTCCTCCGAGGCGACCACCGAAGAGCTTTCTGGTATCGCCAGCGCCTTTGCTGGGCTGTCCCACGGCACCCTACAGGCCGTGAACGACTTTGACCTCGAGCGTGAAGGGGATGCCTTTGATAAAGAGTTCGACATTCTCGAGAGCATGGCCGAGGCAGGGGAGGGGCGTCCGTTCTCGCTGTCACTCATGCAGCGGGATTTTGCCCCCGATCAGTGGCGACGCATTATTGACCGTGCTGAAAAAGCTGAAGCCAAAGGCGTACACATGCGGCTGCAAACTGCACCTCGCGGCATCGGCGTGATCACGGGGCTGCAGTGCACCTTTCATCCCTTTATTGGGTTTCCCAGCTACAAAGCGATTTGCGACCTGCCCTTAGAAGAGCGCGTCGCCAAGATGAAGGAAGCGGCGTTTAAAGCGCAGATTCTGACCGAAGAGTCCGAGACTCTGGCTGGCGACGGTACCCCCGTGCCACCGATAGTTGACGCGCTTATGGCAGCCATTGATTACGTAGCCAGCAAGACCTTTCTGCTGGGCGAGAACCCTGAATACGAGCAAAGCGCCGAAACATCCGTGCTGCACATGGCGCAGGAAAAGGGCGTGTCGTCCCTCGAGATGATCTACGACCTTCTACTAGAAGACGATGGCCAGGCGCTGCTCTACTTCCCCATCTATAACTACACCAACATGAACTTCGATAACGTGTTCGAGATGATGTCCCATCCGCAATCCATCATGGGGCTGTCCGATGGCGGTGCCCATGTCGGGACCATCTGCGACTCTAGTTTCCCAAGCTATCTGTTGACTTATTGGGCGCGGGATCGTGCTCGTGGCGGCAAGATTGAGCTCGCCGAAGCCATCCGTCGCTTAACCTCAGATATAGCGGATTACTGTGGCATGGCGGATCGCGGTCGTATCAAGGTGGGTCTCAAAGCGAACATCAACGTCATCGATTTTGACAATCTGCGTCTGTTCGCGCCGCGCATGGTCCAGGACTTGCCCGCAGGTGGGCAGCGTTTGCTGCAGGACGCGGCGGGATACCGAGCTGTCATCGTGGATGGCGAGATGGTGCTGGAGAACGATCAGCTAACGGGCAAGAACCCTGGCCGTTTGTATCGGGCGGGGCAGCAGGCTTTGGAGTCCGTTGCCTGAGCGAGATCACTATTTAGCGCAATATTGTCAAACAAAATCAGCTAAGCTGCGCTGCAGTTTTTAACCACGCGGGAAAAATGCCCGCGCATTTGTGACACCGAGGGAGTCAACCATGTTTAGACCCGCACAACTATTAGCCAGCGGCTTCTTGGCGCTGAGCGTATTGCTTTCGCCTCTGGCCTTTGCAGGCGACACACTGGACCGCGTCGTCAAGAACAAAACACTAGTAGTCGGCATGTCTGGCGATCAGCCACCCATGAATATGCGTAACCGCCAGGGCGAGCTCATGGGCTTTGACGTGGATTTGGCTAATGCGCTTGCTAATGCCATGGGCGCCGAGCTTAAGCTAAGCCCTATGCCTTTTGGTGATCTGACCAAGGCACTGGCTGACGGTGAAGTCGATATGGTCCTGTCCGGCATGGCCATTACTGCTGAGCGTTCCAGAAGCGCGTCTTTTGTAGGTCCTTACATGATGAGCGGTAAGTCGATTCTCGCAACGCGCACTGCGCTGGAGCAGATCGCGAGCGGCGGCATTGCAGCGACCGACGTGAAACTAGCGGCATTGAAGAACTCTACCAGTGCATCGTTTGTAACCCAGGCGGCTCCCAATGCAACGCTTGTGGAAGTCGCTAACTACGAGGAAGCGATAGCCATGGTCACCAGTGGTGAGGCAGCGGGCATGGTTGCGGATGCTCCTGTGTGTAAACTTCAAGTTTTGAGAAACCCCGACGCGGGTCTTGTAACTCTGGATAAGCCGCTAACGGTAGAGCCTTTTGGTATTGCTCTGGCTTCAGGTGATGCCGAGTTTTTGAACCTGGTGCAAAACTACCTACGCGCCTACGAGGGTACAGGCCTTCTCACTAAGCTTCGTCAGAAGTGGTTGGAGAACAGCTCTTGGGTTGCAGCGCTACCCTAGGTCTTCGTGTTGCGATAAACGCCCTGGTCTGTGACCGGGGCGTTTTTGTTTGGGCTGCCCGTGATTGACGCTCTGGCAAGCACCTTTGCCGACATCGGCCCTTATCAGATGCTCGCCATCTGGGCGGCATTGCTGTTTGCTTCGCTGCTCCGCGCGTTCACCGGATTTGGATTTGCCCTTGCCGCCATGCCGGTTTTGTCGCTCTTTGTGGCGCCTACCGAAGCCGTGGTGATTACGGCATCCCTCACTCTTGGGACGAGCTTGTTGAGCGCGCACAAGTTTTGGCCAGATGCGCCCAAGCGCCCTTTACTGCCTATATGTCTTGCGTCGATCGTTGGGACCCTAGGGGGAGCGCAACTGCTAAAACACGTCTCGGTGGATCAGTTTCAGTTGTGGATAGGGCTGGGTGTGCTTGCGGCTTGCGCCGTTCTGACTATGTTTCATCCAGCGCCTAGGGCGCCGAAGCGTGGGATTCCGACCGCTACCGGTTTGGTCTCGGGGCTAATGAACGGTGTTTTTGCTATTCCCGGTCCGCCGGTGATCATCTTTGTCATGGCGACCCAGGGCGATGCCAAGCACAGCAGGGCAATGCTCCTGACATTTTTCATGCTCTCAGCGGTCATCGCGCTTTGTGTGTTCGGTCTCTCCGGCTACCTCACGTCAAAAAGCTTTTGGATGTTTCTGTTAGGTATGCCCGCAATGATGATTGGCGATCGGGTGGGGCATGCGGTCTTCGCGCGCTATGGCAGTCTGCTTTACCGCCGCATCGCCTTATTCGTGCTCTACGCTGTGGGTATCAGCATTACTTTAAAAGCCTTGGCTGCCTAGCACCTAGCGCATACCAAAGCTCAACTACTGCTTTACCGCGTCTCGCATGATCCGCTGTTTCTGCACACCCCACTCGCGCTCTTTCTGCGTTTGCCGCTTGTCATGGCTTTGCTTGCCGTGGGCAAGGGCAATGGCAGCTTTGACGAGATGGCCCTTCCAATACAGCTTGGTACAGACGCAGGTTTGACCTTTGGCGCTGATAGCGGCCAGGATTCTGGCAAGTTCGCGACGATTCAGGAGTAGCTTGCGAGTCCTGGTGGGGTCCGTCACATAGTGCGTCGATGCCGTTGCTAACGGTGTGATTTGCGAGCCGAGCAAGAACGCCTCGCCATCCTTCATCATCACGTAGGAATCCGTTAGCTGCGCTTTTCCTGCACGCAGAGCTTTTACTTCCCAACCCGTGAGGGCGACACCCGCCTCAAAGGTTTCCAGGAGTTGATAGTCAAAGCGTGCACGTTTGTTTTGAACAATCGTGGTATCGATGTTTTTGGCGTTTTTCTTTCCCATGGGCCTATTGTACAGGCTGTGTTCCCGAGAAGATTGGTCATTGTGCGACCCTAGGGTACTTTGCAATAAGGCTGTGCTCGGGCAAGCTGTGCACTAACGTGGCGCTTCGGACTTTGATGAACCTGTACTCACCTGTGGAACGCTGGCAATCCCGAACAACCTTCGTGTTCGCTCTCGCGATAGCGGCGGTGGGACTGGGTAATCTCTGGCGTTTTGCTTGGCTCATGGGAGAGCATGGGGGCGCGCCGTTTTTCTTTAGCTACCTCTTTTGTCTCTTCTTTATTGGGGTTCCACTCCTCGTCGCAGAAGTGGTTTTGGGTAGTCATGGCCGAGGGTCGCCTTTTTTGACCATGAGCTGGGCGACCGACGTGTCCAACAGGTCGCGGCTATGGTTAACGGTAGCCTTGTTGTCCTGCCTGGCGGGATTCTTGTTGCTGGTGTCTTACCTGCTTATCGCCGGGTGGAGTCTTGCTTACGCCTACCAAATGCAGCTGGGAAGCTTTGCAGCTATTGCATTGAGTGATGCTGCGGAGGCTTTTGACACAAAAATTTCAGCGCCTGCTGGGCTGTTGCGATGGCAGTTTTTGGCTGCGATCGTTTTGGCACTGACTGTGGCTCTTGGCATCCGTCGGGGCATTGGCTTGTTTGTGTGGATAGCCGTGCCACTGCTCATTACGCTGCTTGGCGTGATTGTCAGCTTCTCAATTGAGTTCGGTGACCTTAGCGCCGCCGGTGAATTCCTCTTTGCGTGGCAACCCATGGATTTTGACCGTGGGTCCTTCATGGCGGCGTTAGGGCACGCGTTTTATACGCTGTGCATTGGGGTAGCGGTGGGGATGAGTTACGGCGCCTATGCTCCCAGTAAACTTCCCATCGTGCGTGCGGTGGTCACGGTGGCGCTTTTCGATGTCGTTGTGGCCGTTGCTGCGGGTGTGGCGATATTCCCCGTGCTGTTTGCCAATAACCTGGTTCCCGCTCAAGGCTTTGGATTGCTGTTTATCAGCGTGCCCTATGCTTTTGGCAACATGCCGTTTGGAGACCTCTACGGCGCGCTGTTCTTCGTGACGGTTTTTGTGACGGTATTGGGAACCGCGGTAGCGCTGCTCGAGCCCATAGTGAGTGTACTCGAGCAGCAGTTTCGAGTACGCCGCTTACAAGCCGCGATTGGGATGGCTGTCATTGCCTTTATGTTGTCTGCCTATGCCACCGTAGATCTTGGGGCCGCCGATGACGGGCAGGGCTTCTTGCAGTGGCTGGATGGCGTGACGGCAGAGTGGCTTATCCCTGCGGCGGTATTGCTCCTGGCATTGTTCGTGGGATGGCGAATGCCGAGAGAGGTTCTTCGTCAGGAGCTGGCTCGAGAACCCGACATACTGTTTTCGCTGTGGTATTTTCTCATCCGCTTTGTGGCCGTGCCTGTGATTGCTTTCGCGTGGCTCTGGTTATCTCTGGTCCCGTGACTCGAAATGCGGGCGCAGGCGATGGCTTTTTGAAACTGAATAGCGAATTTTATGACCTCAATACACCGTAGCGCTCTCTTACCGTTTTCGGACAAACAGTTGTTTGCCCTGGTTAATGATGTGGAGGCTTACCCACAGTTCATGGATGGCTGTGTAGGCGCTTCGATCCTACATACCGACGCCGAGCATATGGAGGCGCGTTTGGATCTTGCCCGAGGGGGCATCTCGCATAGCTTTACGACCTGCAACGAATTGGTTCCCTTCGAGACCATTCGCCTAACACTCAAGGATGGGCCGTTTGAGCAATTCGCTGGCGCTTGGCATTTTCAGTCCCTGGCGGAGCAGGCGTGCAAGGTCTCCCTTGATCTGGAGTTTAAGTTTCGCGGTGGCTTACTAAGCGCGGCTGCGGCAAAGCTCTTTGATCGAGTGACCGGGAATCTTGTCGATGCGGTGGTGCGTCGCGCCCAGGATGTTTACGGCTCATGAGCAATCCTGAAGAGCTGAGCATCGAGGTGGTTTACGCACTGCCACAGCGCCAATCAATCATAAAGTTGTCTGTAAAAGAAGGGACCACTGCGTTCGCCGCTGCGCAGCAATCAGGTATCGAAGAACAGTTTGAAGACCTGACGCTCGGCGAGGACACGCTCTTGGGTGTGTTCGGCCAACGAGCGGCACAAACGCAGGTACTTCGAGATGGAGATCGGGTGGAAATTTACCGGCCGCTGCTAGCGGATCCCAAAGAGGTAAGAAAAGAGCGGGCCGCTCGCGCGAAGGCTCGTCGAGAAAATCAGTCGGAAGACTGACTCTCTTCCGCTTCTTCTGTCTCTGCCGATTCCGCAGAATCTTCGGGTTCGGCGTTGGGGTTGGCCCAGTCCGGCAAATAATCACCCGTCACATTCACCAGACTGTCACCTTCAAAAAAGATCCGCACCTGAGCTTCTCGGATGATATCCGGGCCATTGCGGATGACGTAGGGGTAGTCCCAGCGATCCGGCTGAAAGGTATCTTCAACCAGAGGCGATCCCATGATGAATCGCACCTGGCGCCGGCTCATGCCCGGCTGAAGCTGCTCGATCATGTCCTGAGTGACCAGGTTTCCCTGCTCAATATCAATTTTGTAGACGCCGGGAAAACCCACGAATCCACAGGCGCTCAGTCCTGTCAGGCAGGTGGTGAGCAAGGTCGTGAGCAAAAAGACGCGCAAAATGTGTCGTGGTCGGATCAAGGACTAACTTCCACTAGTGGGTGTGGGGTGGCATCATACCGATGAGCGACCTATCAGAGAAGTGCATCCCGTATGCCATTTAGTAACCAAGATCTCCGCAGTGCTGGCCTTAAGGTCACCCTTCCACGCATCAAAATTCTTCAGATTTTGGAGGATTCTACGCAGCATGAGCGGCATATGAGCGCCGAAGACGTCTATCAGGCGCTTCGCGATGCCGGCGAAGACGTGGGTTTGGCGACGGTGTACCGCGTTCTTACGCAGTTCGAAGGCGCAGGCCTGGTGACCCGCCATAACTTTGAGGGCGGTCATTCCGTCTTTGAGCTTGATCATGGTGAGCATCACGACCACATGGTTTGTGAAGACACGGGGCAGGTGATCGAATTTAACGACCCGATTATCGAAGAGCGCCAAAAGAAAATCGCCGAAGAGCACGGCTTTGAGCTGGTTGATCACTCTCTTGTACTAAAAGTACGTAAACGCAAAGAGAAGTAACTCTTTTTTGTTTTCCTGGCGTGTTCCCAGCGTGTCTCCAACGCGCGGCTAGAGACGAGTCGTTGGGGCTTACTGTGGCCTAGGACGCCGAGTCTCGACTCTCTAGCATTTCTTTTGCGTGGGCCAAGGTGTTTTTAGTCATCTTGAGTCCACCCAGCATTCGCGCGATCTCATCAACGCGTTGCTTATCGCTAAGCTCATGGAGCTTAGACGCCAGCTGCTTGCTGTCGCCTGATTTCTCCACCTGAAGGTGTTGTTGGCCTTGGGCTGCGACTTGCGGTAAGTGCGTTACGCAGAGCACTTGCGCGTTTTTACCCATGTCCGCCAGTAGACGTCCAACGACCTCGGCGACAGCGCCGCCAATACCCACATCCACCTCATCAAAGACCATGCTGGGCACTGTGGTGTTCCCGGCGGTAGCTACTTGAATCGCAAGGCTGATGCGTGACAGCTCACCACCGGAAGCGATGCGTCCGAGCGACTGCGGCTCGGCACCCGGGTTGGTACTAATGAGCAGCTCAACGTCTTCCTGACCAAGGGGGTGAGGGTCGCTTGTCTCTCGTTTGCCAAGGGCTATCTTGAACTGACAGTTGCCCATGGAGAGTTTGCTGAGAAGTTTGGATACCTCTTTTTCCAGCTTTGTGGCGGATTTTTTCCTGGCGCTGCTGAGTTTGCTGGCCACAGACTTGTAGTCCGCCAACTGCTTCGCGAGATTCGCTTCCAGTGCGTCTATGCGCTCGTCACTGGAATCCAGCGTGGCTAACTCTTCGCTTAAAGATTGATGATGGGCCCCCAGCTGCTCGGGCATGATGCGATGCTTTCGCGCGAGGCTGTAAATCGACTCCAGCCGGGCCTCCACGTCCGCAAGGCGCTGAGGATTGTTCTCTGTGCTCGCCAAATATTGTTGCAGCTCGCTCCGGGCCTCTCCTAGCTGGATGGCAGCGGAATCAAGCATCTCACGCACGCTGTCGATCGCTTTGCCGCGATGGAGATCCTCAGCAAGCGTGGTCAGTGCTGATCGGACGCCGATTTCGTTGCTGTCACACAGTTCAATAGCACTGGCAGCCTGGCGCTGTATAGCGTCGGCGTTTTCTAGCACCTGTTGCTCAGCTTCCAGACTTTGCAGCTCGTTATCGCCCAGGGCTAATTCATCAAGTTCCCCCACCTGATAACGCAGGAGCTGCTCGCGATCCGCCTGTTCCTGCTGACTGTTGCGCAGGGCTTCGAGCTCGTCTCGTAATCGCAGCCATTCATTTGCTGCGACCGTTACTTTCTGAGCGGTGGATGTTTGTCCCGCGTAGCTGTCCAGCAAAAGGCGCTGGTGCGGACGGCGGAGCAAAGACTGGTGAGCATGCTGACCATGAATATCGACCAGTAGCTCTCCTAGAGCGGCGCAGTCCTGGAGCGTCGTTGGTCGGCCATTGATATAGGCTCGGGATCGTCCCTCGCGGGTGATGACTCGCCTAAAAAGGCAGTCTCCGTCGGCGTCCAGATCATGATCAACAAGCCACTTCTGAGCCGCGGTCATTCCATCAATATCAAAACGCGCGCTGATGTCTGCGCGATCCTGGCCGGGGCGTATGGCGCTGGGGTCAGCGCGATCACCAAGGCAAAGACCCAGCGCGTCGAGCATGATGGACTTGCCCGCGCCGGTCTCGCCGGTGACGACTGTTAGTCCATCGCGAAAATCGACCTCGAGATTTTCTACGACAGTAAACTGGCTAATCGTGATTTGGGTGAGCATGAGCATCCCGTTGTGTGTAGCGGAGGGTTATAACCCATCCGCCCAAAGGCATAAACAGCAAATTACGCAGATCGGCTTTCTCGCTTTGTGTTACCCGTGGTCTGTGCTAAAACCTTGGGTGATTGCCTACTGGGTGTATGTGTTTGGGTCGAGAGCTGACAGACAGGTCGGGAACGCTGCTGAGAACATTGGTGGCGCTGCATATCCGTGACGGTAGTCCCGTGGGTTCTCAAACCCTGCGCGAGGAGGCGGGTCTTTCCGTGAGTCCCGCCACTGTCCGAAACGTGATGTCCGACTTGGAAGAGCGGGGGTTTCTTCATTCTCCGCACACGTCTGCCGGACGAGTGCCTACCGACCAAGGCTATCGGTTTTTTGTGGACAGCCTGCTGCAGGTCAATAATGACCTCGATTCCAGTGCCTTCGACTCCCTTCGCAAAGAGCTGAACCCTGACCGCAATACCTCTGATCTGGTGCAGACCGCCTCGAACATGCTCTCGTCCATCACATCGCAGGCCGGCGTGGTTACCGTGCCACGACCCATGCAGCAGCCTTTGCGGCAGGTAGAGTTTTTGCCCCTCTCGGGAGATCGCGTGTTGGTTATCCTCGTGATCAACCAGCGCGAAGTGCAGAATCGGATTATCCATACCCGTCGCGTATTTTCTGATGAAGAGCTGCGAGCGGCGGCCCAGCAGATCAATCAGCGTTTTGCTGGACAGGCGCTCGCAGAAGTTCAGAGTCAGGTAGATCAGGAGCTCTTGGCGGCCCGAAGCTCTCTGGACGACTATTTGTCCGCGACCCTCGACTTGGCGCAGCAGGCTTTGGCTGATGACGCGAACCCCTCTGACTATCTGATTGTCGGCGAGTCCCGCCTGTTGGAGGGTGCAAGCCCGGAAGAGCTGCAGCGACTTCGAGAGTTGTTTGCCACGTTAGAGAGCAAACGGGACTTATCCCATTTGCTGGAACGTTGCTCTGAGGCCGATGGCGTTAAGATCTTTATTGGCGAAGAGGCGGGATCACAGATGTTTGGTGATTACTCGCTCATTACGGCTCCCTACGGCGATGGCGCACGCACGCTCGGGGTGTTGGGGGTGATTGGGCCCACCCGCATGGCCTATGACCGGGTCATCCCTATAGTCGACGTGACGTCCAAAATGTTGAGTGCCGCGCTCGGGCACTAGGCACGTAACGCGCGGCTGGCGCCAAATATCTGCTGCTTTCATCTTGTTTTTTCGATCAATGCCCCCATGTCCGCTGAATCACGGTAATCGTCGTCTATTTGGCGGCGATGTGCGTCTTTTCATTTGGAACACCAGGAGATCACGGTGGCGGAAGATAAACGCGATCAGGAGCCGCTTGCTGACGCGGCAGATGAGCTGGCAGAGGCTGGGCAAGAGCAAGAGTTAGAGCAACAGGAGTCAGCGCAGAGCGCTGAGTCCGCCGATACAGGGGCTGATGATTCGGAGCTCACGGTTGATGCTCAAATCGAGCAACTGGAAGAGGAACTCGGCCAAGCTCGAGATCAGGCTTTGCGTGCCCAGGCCGAAGCTCAAAACGCTCAGCGTCGAGCAGATCAGGACATAGAAAAGGCCCGAAAGTTTGCTCTCGAGCGTTTTTGCAGCGAACTACTGCCGGTGGTCGACAATCTTGAGCGTGCCCTGGAGGCTATTGATGGTGACGATCCAGCGCTGAGCTCCATCGCAGAAGGTGTCGATTTGACGCTCAAGAGCTTTGTAGGCGCCTTGGGCAAGTTTCAGATTGAGCAGCTTGATCCCGCAGGGGAGCCTTTCGATCCTCAGCTTCACCAGGCCATGAGCATGATCGAAAACCCCGATGCCGAGCCCAACACCGTGCTTGCGGTTATGCAGAAGGGTTACACACTCAACAGCCGTTTGGTTCGCCCGGCGATGGTGATGGTGAGCAAAGCGCCGGCAGCAGAGTAGGCGCCGCCAGCACGAAATCAGCCAGTCGGGGAATGTTGTGCGGCACCCTTGAAATACGCCGCCAAGGACCCACATATACATACAGAAATTATTGCAACGGCGGCATCGCTTAACGGAAATGCCTGCTAGCTAGGAGAAACGATATGGGCAAGATAATTGGTATTGACCTGGGAACCACGAACTCGTGTGTTTCTGTATTGGACGGCGGTAAGCCCCGCGTTATTGAAAACGCCGAGGGTGATCGCACCACTCCGTCGATTGTCGGTTACACCGATGATGGCGAAATCCTCGTAGGACAGAGTGCAAAGCGTCAGGCGGTTACTAACCCCCACAACACTTTGTATGCGGTTAAGCGTCTGATCGGCCGTAAGTTCACCGACGACGTTGTGCAAAAAGACATCTCTATGGTGCCTTACAAGATTGTTGCTGCGGATAACGGCGACGCGTGGGTAGAAGCTAAAGGCGAGAAAATGGCTCCCCCGCAGGTGTCTGCGGAAGTACTTCGTAAGATGAAAAAGACCGCTGAGGAGTTTCTTGGCGAGGCTGTCACCGAGGCGGTGATCACTGTACCTGCTTACTTCAACGATTCGCAGCGTCAGGCAACCAAGGACGCGGGCAAGATCGCTGGTCTGGACGTCAAGCGCATCATCAACGAGCCAACAGCCGCAGCGCTTGCCTACGGTATGGACAAAGCGAAGGGCGATCACACCATCGCTGTTTATGACCTGGGTGGCGGTACCTTTGATATTTCGATCATTGAGATTGCAGAAGTCGACGGCGAGCATCAGTTTGAAGTGCTGTCCACTAACGGAGATACGTTCCTGGGTGGTGAAGATTTCGATATGCGTCTCATCGAATACCTTGCGGACCAGTTCAAGAGCGAGAACGGCATCGACCTGCACAACGATCCGCTGGCGCTTCAGCGTCTGAAGGAAGCCGCTGAGAAGGCCAAGATCGAGCTGTCGCATTCTGAGCAGACTGAAGTGAACCTGCCTTACATCACAGCTGACGCAACCGGTCCCAAGCACCTTGTGGTTAAGTTGAGCCGTTCCAAGCTCGAGTCACTGGTCGAAGAGCTGGTTAGCCGCTCCATGGAGCCTCTGAAGATGGCTCTTAAGGACGCTGATTTGTCTCCCAGCGAGATCGATGACGTGATTCTTGTAGGTGGCCAAACACGTATGCCTATGGTTCAGCAGAAAGTTGCTGAGTTCTTCGGCAAGGATCCTCGTCGTGATGTAAACCCCGACGAAGCGGTTGCTATGGGAGCTTCTATCCAGGGTGCGGTACTGGCTGGAGACGTAAAGGACGTACTGTTGCTGGACGTTACTCCGCTGACACTGGGTATCGAGACCATGGGTGGTGTAGCTACTCCTCTGATCGAGAAGAACACAACGATTCCTACCAAGAAGTCGCAGATCTTCTCTACAGCGGACGACAACCAGACGGCGGTGACAATTCACGTTGTACAGGGTGAGCGAAAGCAAGCGACGGGCAATAAGTCTTTGGGACGTTTTGACCTGGCGGACATTCCTCCTGCTCAGCGCGGCATGCCGCAGATTGAAGTGACCTTCGATCTCGATGCTAACGGTATTCTGAACGTGTCTGCTAAAGACAAGGCCACCGGCAAAGAGCAGTCGATTCGTATCACTGCTTCAGGTGGTTTGTCGGATGATGAGATCGATGCAATGGTTGCGGATGCCGAGGTTAACGCCGAGGCGGATAAGCAGTTTGAAGAGCTGATCTCTTCACGCAATACCTGCGAAGGCTTGGTGAATGCTGCCAAGAAGACCCTCGAGGAAGCGGGTGAGCATGCTAGCGACGAAGAGAAGGCAGCTATCGAAGCGGCTATTTCTGAAGCGGAAGAGGCGGTCAAATCTGACGACAAGGATGCCATCGATGCGGCGGCAACGAAGCTGACCGAGGCGACGGGTCCCGTGGCGCAGAAGATGTATGCGGCACAGGCTGAGGCGGCTCAGGGTGAAGCGGGTCCTGATGCAGCGGCTGACGCCGGTGATGGCTCAGGTGCTGACGATGCAGTCGATGCTGAATTTGAAGAAGTCAGCGACGACAAGAAGTAAACTTGTCGATTCGGCGATGTAGAAGACAGGTTCTTTTGCATCGCCGGATTGTTGTTTGAATGTGACGCGGGACTTATGAGCCCGCGTTGTCGATTTAGGAAGGGGTGCGGCCTGACCGCAAAGTGCTATGTCAAAACGCGACTACTATGAAGTGCTCGGTGTCAGCCGAAGTGACGACGAAAAGGACATAAAGAAAGCCTATCGCCGCGTCGCGATGAAGTTTCATCCAGACCGAAACCCCGACGATCCGCAAGCTGATGAGAAGTTTAAGGAAGCCTCGGAGGCTTACGAAGTTCTCAGTGATAGCCAAAAACGTGCAGCCTACGATCAATATGGCCATGCGGGCCTTGAAGGTCAGATGGGCGGCGGCTTTGGCGGTGGTAGCGGTAACTTCTCCGATATTTTTGGCGATGTCTTCGGCGACATTTTTGGCGGCGGAGGCGGTGGTCGTGGTCGCGGCGGTGCGCAGCGGGGCTCTGACCTTCGCTACACCCTGGATATTTCTCTTGAAGATGCCGTCCGCGGTACAACGGTAGAAATACGTGTACCTACGTTGGCATCCTGTTCTACCTGCGATGGCAGTGGCGCACGCAAGGGCAGCAGCCCCACCACCTGCGGCACCTGTGGTGGCGCGGGTCAGGTTCGCATGCAGCAGGGCTTCTTTCAGGTTCAGCAGACTTGCCCCACTTGCCGTGGTCGCGGAAGCACTATTTCTGATCCCTGTACGTCTTGTCGTGGTCAGGGCCGGGTAGAAAAAACCAAGAAGTTGTCAGTAAAAGTACCTCCCGGCGTTGATACCGGCGATCGCATTCGCCTGGGTGGCGAAGGCGAAGCAGGTACCGAGGGCGGTCCTTCGGGCGATTTGTTTGTTCAGATGTCGGTTAAGCAACACCCCATTTTTGAACGCGACGGAAAGCACCTTTACTGCGAAGTCCCGATTACCTTCGCCGACGCCGCGCTGGGTGGTGAGCTGGAAGTCCCTACCCTGGATGGTCGCGTAAAGCTGAAGATCCCCGCAGAAACGCAAACAGGTAAGCTCTTCAGGCTCCGCGGCAAGGGCGTACAACCGGTCCGCGGTGGTGGCGTGGGTGACTTGTTGTGTCGCGCGGTCATCGAAACACCGGTTAACTTGAACAAGCGTCAAAAAGAGCTGCTCGATGAGCTTCAGCAAAGCATGGGGGAGGGCGGTCATGCGCATAGCCCCCGGCAAAAGAGTTGGTTTGATGGGGTGAAGCACTTTTTTGACGAACTGAAGCCATGAGCGTGCGCATCGCTATTGCCGGCGGTAATGGCCGCATGGGACGCACGCTGATTGACCTTATTCAGGGCAATGAAGAGCTTTCGGTAGTCGCGGTGACGCTCGCTCAAAATGAGAACGTACCTGAGCCTGCTCCTGTCTCGGCTGAGCTTTATACCCATGACATCGATGTTGCTCTGTCTGAAGCAGACGTTCTTATCGACTTCACGACCCCGGCAACTATCGTCGTTCACGCCCAGGCCTGCGCACGAGCGGGCGTTAAATGGGTAGTAGGTACCACCGGCCTGGATGCTTCTGAGCAAGCGGCTGTGACCGCAGCTGCGGGCGAAGTGGCGATCTGTCAGGCCGCAAATTTCAGTACGGGTGTAAACCTGATGCTCCGCCTCGTAGAGCTTGCAACCCGGGCGAGCGAAGGCGATACGGATCTGGAAGTGATTGAGGCGCATCATCGTCATAAAGTGGATGCACCCTCGGGAACGGCTCTCGCTATAGGCAAGGCCATGGCCTCAGGGCGTGATATCGATCTTGATGAACACGCAGTGATGAGCCGCGAAGGTATTACCGGTGCACGAGTCGATGGGAGCATCGGTTTCTCAACCATTCGTGGCGGAGACATCGTTGGTGACCATACGGCGATGTTTGTCAGCGATGGAGAGCGCCTTGAGATTACCCATCGCGCCGGTACACGCTCAGCTTTTGCGCGGGGAGCCTGTCGCGCGGCCGTCTGGTTGAGCGATAAGCCAGCGGGCCTCTACGATATGCAAGATGTTCTGCAGCTAAGAGATTAAGGAAAAACAATGATGGACGGGACGCTAGAGACGCCACTCACGATCGTTAATATCGATGAGAGTAATGCGGCGCAATACCTCATAGAAGAGTCTTCGCAGCGCCCCGTGGTCATCGATTTTTGGGCGGATTGGTGTGAGCCCTGCAAAGTATTAATGCCCTTGCTGGAAAAGCTGGCCACGGAATACGCCGGTGCGTTTTTGTTGGCTAAAGTGAATGCCGACGATCAGCAAATGATTGCTCAGCAGTTTGGTGTACGGAGTTTGCCGACAGTCATGGTGATGCGGGATGGCCAGCCCGTAGATGGTTTTGCCGGGGCACAGTCAGAGCAGGCGGTTAGGGAAATGCTGGAAAAGCATCTGCCATCACCCTTTGACGCGGCGCTTCAGGAAGCAGGAACGCTGCTTCAGGCGGGGGATGCCGCCGCAGCGGTGACGATTCTGCGGACTGTCTACGAAGAGAGTGGCCGTCGTCATGATATTGCGATGACTTTGGTACACGCGTTGATTGAGTCCAAGCGTCTTGATGATGCCCAGACCTTGCTTGATGCCGTGCCAATGGTTGATCAGGATCCTTTGTACGAGCAGTTAGTCGCGCAGCTGAATCTGGCTCGGGAAGCTTCCCGCTCGCCTGAACTTGTGGGTCTGGAAGAGCAGCTCAAGGCGGACCCTGAGAATCTGGATTTGCTGGAGCAAATTGCCGTGCACTACAGCGCAGCGGGGCAGTTTCGCGATGCTCTTGAAAGCCTGTTGTTTATCCTTCGCACCGACGTAAATCACAAAGACGGTGCGACTAAAAAAGCGCTCCTGGACACTATCGCATCGCTTGGAAAGGGCGATCCGCTGGCCGCAGAGTACCAGCGCAAGCTATTCAGCCTTTTGTACTAAAGTTACGGCTAGCTTGAGTGCTAGCCGCATCCTCCTCCCAACCGAGCCCTCCCGGGATAAAAGTCGCTTTTTACTAGCCTTATCAAGAGGTTGCCGCAACCTGGTTTTTGCCCTCTGGCGTGCCTCTATGGGGATAAAACTCGCCGCTTTCTTATGCTTGTACCTAGCCCTAAAGGGCGCTAGAGTACCGGCGCTAGGAAAAACATACTCCAAATTCAAAAGCGCTGGGGTGAGTGTTCTTATGTTCCTCCCCGCGTAGATTCCGGCCCGCAAGGCCCAGTAACAGGAGACAGAAACTGTGGATACCAGTTTTTCAACTGAGGAACTCGCCTTTCGGGACGAAGTCCGAGCATTTTTTGATGAGGCTTACACCGACGATCTTCGCGATCGTATGAGTGATAGTAAGCAGTACAAAGCAGCGATTGTTGAGTGGCAGAAGAAGCTCAACGAAAAAGGTTGGGTCGCTCAAGGTTGGCCTGCCGAGTACGGCGGCACGGGTTGGACCCCAACACAAAAGTTTATTTACGAGTCTGAGCGTTCGGCACGGGGCATACGCGACGTAGTACCGTTTGGTTTGAGCATGGTTGCTCCGGTCATCTACACCTTCGGTAATGAAGAGCAAAAAGCCCGCTTCCTGCCACGCATCCTCGCCAGCGATGACTGGTGGTGCCAGGGTTACTCTGAGCCCGGTGCGGGTTCCGATCTCGCGTCACTCAAAACCAAGGCTGAGTTAGACGGCGACCACTATGTAGTGAACGGTGCCAAGATCTGGACTACCTATGCCCAGCACGCCGACTGGATTTTCTGCCTGGTACGTACCAGCAACGAAGGCAAGAAGCAGCACGGTATTAGCTTTTTGCTCATCGACATGAAGACCGAAGGTATTAAAGTTAATCCCATCGAGTCTATCGACAATCACCACAGTCTGAACGAAGTCGAGTTTAATAATGTGCGTGTACCCGTCGAGAACCTGATCGGCGAGCAGGATAAGGGCTGGACCTACGCGAAGGCTCTGCTGGCTCATGAGCGTACCGGTATTGCCGGTGTAGCAGACTCCAAGCGTGCGGTTGGTGAGGTTCGACGTCTTGCTGCGGCAGAAGTGAACGGCGGTAAGGCCCTTCTTGACGATCCTTTGTTCCAGAAGCGCCTCTCAGATATCGAGATAGAGCTAATGGCTCTGGAGTTCACGGACCTTCGCGTACTCGCGTCTGTAGCTTCTGGTGGCGCGCCTGGCGCCGAGTCTTCGCTCCTGAAGATCAAGGGCACCGAGATTCAACAGCAGGTACAGGAGCTTCGCATGGATGTTGCGGCCCATTACCAGGGCGTATTGCCTACAGAGCTGGATACCAACGTGATTGGTCATGATTTTGGCAGCGCAGCGCGCCAGACCTACATGTACGGTCGTGCGGCCACGGTTTACGGTGGTTCAAACGAAATCCAGAAAAACATCATTGCCAAGGCAGTTTTGGGCCTTTAAGGCTCAGAGCCACGTCAGGAGATAAGTAATGAATTTTGATTTTTCAGAAGAACAAACAATGCTGCGCGACAGCGTTGCCCGTTTTGTGCAAGACGACTACGACTTCGATACCCGTCGCGGCATCGTAGCTACCGAAGCGGGAATTAGCCGGGAAGTGTGGCAAACCTTTGCAGAGCTCGGCTGGTTGAGTGTTCCCTTTGCCGAAGAGTACGGTGGTTTTGGCGGTGGTCCCGTTGACCTTATGGTCATGATGGAGGAGTTCGGTAAGGGTCTTGTTGTGGAGCCTTACTTTGCGACCGTTGTTCTCTTTGGTGGCTTACTGAATGCTGCGGGCAGCGAGAGCCAAAAGGCAGACCTCATCCCCGGTATTATCGATGGCAGTCGTCTGGGCGCGTTTGCATACCTCGAGCGCCAGAGCCGCTATGAGCTGGCGGACGTCTTAACTACAGCGACGGCCGCTGACGGCGGATACGTACTGAACGGTGAAAAGGTGGTTGTCAGTAATGGCATGAATGCTGACACCTTGGTTGTTGCCGCGCGTACCTCTGGTGAACAGTTTGATCGTCACGGCATTAGCCTGTTCGTTGTTGATGCTAACGCCGCTGGCGTTGAACGCGTGAGCTACCGGCTCATGGATGGCCAGAACGTCGCTAACATCACATTCAAGGATGTTAGCGTTTCTGCAGACGCCGTACTCGGTGAAGTAGACGGTGGTTACGCAGCCATGGACCAAGTGGTGCAAGAGGGTATCGTGGCTCTTTGCGGTGAGGCCGTGGGCCTTATGGGGCAGCTCAACACTAAGACTCTTGAATACACGAAGACGCGTGAGCAGTTTGGCGTTGCGATCAGCAATTTTCAGG
>NZ_JBGCFU010000083.1:0-7598 GCF_045107095.1 Congregibacter sp.
TATTGAGTATGTGTTTAACACGCCTTCGCATCATCGGGTTCACCACGCATCCAACGTGCGTTATCTCGATTGCAACCACGGCGGGACATTAATCATCTGGGAT
Source organism: Congregibacter sp. (assembly GCF_045107095.1). Lineage (GTDB taxonomy): Bacteria > Pseudomonadota > Gammaproteobacteria > Pseudomonadales > Halieaceae > Congregibacter. The sequence goes on from NZ_JBGCFU010000083.1 coordinate 104, forward strand.
CGCCTGTTTGGCACTTTCAGTGAGGAAGTGCCCGAAGAGCCCGTGGTGTATGGTCTTACGCACAATCTGAACTCGCGCAACGTTCTGACGATCGCTTTTCGTGAATACCGCATGATGCTCCGGGATATGTCCCGGGCACATCGCTGGAGCGATAAGCTGCGGTATTTCTTGATGGCTCCCGGATGGTCTCACGATGGCCCTGATAAGCGGGCCCGGACCCTGCGCAGCGAGCAAACGACATCGATAGGCTGACAAGAGGTTCACACAATGCAGTATCGGCGATTGGGCAATTCGGGGTTGAAGTTATCTGCGCTCTCTTTTGGTTCCTGGGTGACTTTTGATAAACAAGTGGACGCCGGCTTAGCCGAACGAATGTTTGGCACATGCATCGACGCGGGGGTCAATTTTTTTGATAACGCCGAAGGCTACGAGGCGGGAAATGCCGAAATTGTCATGGGTAAGGCACTCGGGGCGCTCGCAGCTCCGCGGGACAGCTACTGCGTGTCCTCCAAAGTGTTCTTTGGCTCCCGGCAGGATCCCATGCCTACCCAGCAAGGCCTGAGTCGCAAGCACGTCACCGAGGCCTGCCATCAGGCGCTATCGCGTTTGCAGGTCGATTATCTTGACCTTTATTTTTGCCACCGGCCAGACCCGGACACGCCCATCGAAGAAACGGTCTGGGCTATGCACAGCCTGATTATGCAAGGCAAGGTGCTTTACTGGGGTACCTCGGAGTGGTCCGCAGAGCAAATTACTGCCGCCTACGAGTTTGCCAGGGTTAACCACTTAATACCGCCGAGTATGGAGCAGCCTCAGTACAATCTTCTGTATCGTGAACGCGTGGAGGAGGAGTATGCGCCGCTCTATGAAAAGTACGGGCTGGGAACAACCATCTGGTCACCGCTGGCCTCGGGAACTCTCACCGGCAAGTATCTGGCAGGTGTGCCGGCAGACTCTCGCATTGGTTTACCTGGCTACGAGTGGCTTCGCGAGATGTTGGTGGACAGCGAACGCGGGCAGGCGCGGATGCAGCGTATACAGGCTTTACTGCCCATTGCAGAGGCGCTGGAAGTGACTCCGGCGCAGTTGGCTATCGCCTGGTGCCTTTTGAATCCTAACGTTTCTACAGTGATTTTAGGGGCGTCGCGTGTATCGCAGCTTCAGGAGAATCTGGCGGCGATTGAATTAGTAGACTCTATGGGTGAAGAGGTGCGTGCTCAGCTGGCTGCAATCTGACGCGGATGTTCCTTATGGAGGTTGCCCCGCAGAGCATCAAAAGCGGGAGCTTATGCAATGCGCGCAAGACCCAGAACTGGGCTAGCTTTGCATTTCAATCACCTCTGGCCTTGCCGAATAACTCATTGCACCCATGACGACCGTCGGTCCGGACGGTTGGTGCCTCTGATCGGGAATGCGGCTCGGCGAATGCCTGAAGATACGGCACTGCCGGCGTTAGGACTTGTTGGACATGTTCCTTCGTTCAACCAGGCAAGGGCACCGGCAGTGAGTGCTTCGTCTGGCGAGCCAAAGGCGCCGCGGTAGTCATCCTCCAAAGCGCAGAGCGTAAAGCGGCCTGTATCGACTAATCCTGTGTAGTAACCCCCAAAACCTTCGCCGTTAATGCTTTCGAAAGTCACGAGCCTCAGGCGCGTGTCGCAGCCTATTTGATCGAAGGCGTACTGGCCCACCGCTTTGCCCGTGGTGTCGCTGCCCACAAGAACGACTTCTACAAAGGGCTCCAGACTATTGATCAGCAGTTAGTGTCGACACTCCAACATCATTTCAGTAAATGCGCCGAGAAGCGCATTGTTCTGCACAGATGTGCGTGTCGCCCGGAAACCCGCGTGGCAAGAGGGTTTGGTAGGACCAGGCGGATTGATCACAACAGGCTAAGGCCTGTTGTGCCCCTGCGGGCGCTGTCGCTATGCGACCGCGTCTAAAACGCTCCTTTGGTCGCGTTTTGTCGAACCGAGCGGTCCTCACCGAAACCTAATCCTCCAAACAAAAAACCCCCGCCGATGGCGAGGGTTTTTTGTTTGGTAGGACCAGGCGGATTCGAACCGCCGACCTCTACCATGTCAAGGCTTGAACCACACTGAGAGACACGGTGAAACACGTAGAAAGCTATCAACCAATGTGCGCCCGCAAGCGTGCGTGGAGAAGAGCTAAACACCACTACGGGGCTGCGTTTCATGCCCGCTCAGGGTGCTGCCTACTCGACCTGCATCTTGAGGCGGTCGCATCTGACGTACATCAGAACTCTTATTGCCTGGTTTAGATATGGTGTCCCTCAACTGACCACCCCAATCTGGACCGCTCCGCACGATGGCGATCCTGAGCGGAACCGCGATGCAGTTACCGGGTCGACAGGGCTTTGCCACCTCCTCCTACGAACGCCATCATCCCGAGCAGACACTTCTCCACCAACACGTCGAAACGCACTTCCCCGCACTAGTGGAACAACTGGCCCAGCAGGGCAAATCCATACCAGACCATGTCCACAGGGAATTTGAGGCCTACCTGAGGTGCGGCCCACTCCCAGGCCATGGCCAAGGTGCTGGGCACCGTTTACCGTGCGATCTCCGCCCACCTAATCCACAAGGCCGGATGCTCGCTCAAGGATGGTGCCACCGGGGCAGTCACGCTAATCCAGCGATTCGGTTCTGCCCTAAACCTCAACATTCACTTTCATATTTTGTTCCTGGATGGCGTCTATGTGCATCACGACAACAGGCCGCCCCGATTTCAACGCGTCGAGGCACCGGAAAAGAACGAGTTGGAGGACCTGGTTCAGTTGATCAGCCAGCGTTTAGGTCTCTGCCGAAGACCATCTGACACTCGGAACGTTCGGTTAAACGCGGGCAAGAGAGAAACACCATCGGCGTAAGGCCAACCGGCATCCACCTATAGCGTGTAGAGCCTACAGCCCCGAGGCGCCTCGAAGCGTCAGCGTGAGATGCGTAATGCCGTGGAAGGTGTCGTAGTCCCACACAGCCTCGCCATCTTCCTCATGGAGCCTAGCTGCGGGGTAGCGCTGTGTTAACTCGGCAAAAGCGACTTCCAAAATCACCTTGGCCAGGTTCGCGCCAAGGCAAAAATGCGGTCCCGCGCCAAACGCAATTTGCCGACCCGGTGTACGATCCAACTGCAGTTGCATCGGGCACTCGTATTTTCGCGGGTCTTTGGACGCAGCATCGATGGTAAGCATTGCCAACTGACCGGCTGCAAGTGACACGTCGTCTGTGGCCAAGTCCTCCGTTGCGTAACGTGCCATGCCCACCGGCGGCGCAAAGCGCAGTAACTCTGATACCGCTGTCGGCATAAGCGCAGGCTCTTCAACAAGTGCGCTCCAACTCGACTCTTTTTGCAAATGATAAACGCCGGTAGTTATTACCTTGGCAGTCGCCTCCAAACCGCCAAAGACCAAGTTCGCGAGCAGTGCGACGAGCTCTACATCCGACAGATCATGCTCGATAGGCTCCCCGGGGCCAATACCGAGAAGACGCGAAGCAATATCGTCTGCGGGGTCTTCGCGTTTGCGCTCAAGCAAGTTGTTCAGGTAAGCCACGAACGCGGTCGCCGCTGCCTCCGTTTTCGCCAACATGTTTTTGTCCATCAGGAAAAAGCCTGCCACCAGATCTACAGACCACTGACCCACCTTCGCTGCATCGGCCGCAGGAATCCCCACCATCTCGCAGGCGGACAGGGAAACTAGTGGTAGCGCGTACTCCGACCAGACTTCGATGGCTTCACGACCGCGCTCTTCGGCCGCATCGAGCAGCGCTGAGGCATTACTGCGCATTCCGGCCCGGTAGCGTTCTATGGCTTTTGACTGAAACTCGGGTGCGATCGGTTTGCGCAATCTCGCGTGTTCATCCCCATCTTTACCAAACATGAGGACAGACCACAGTTCGAACAGAGGGCCATGCGTCACCCCCGACATTTGAAGAATGGGCATTGCCACTGCCCCCATGCGACGGTCACGCAACAACCGATTGACGTCGTCTTCGCCGCGGAATATCACACTCTGCCCCGCTGTATCGGTAAACAGGTCGCCGGAAAGCGCGTCGCTGCGGCGGTGGCGTTCGGCACCATCCACGCCGGCGTCAAATGGCCACTCGTCCGGCGCCAAGATTTTGGGTTCTCGCATGTGTTTCTGATTGTCAGCGTGTGGTTGTGAGTAAAGCAGTAAGAAGGTCGATCTGTCTACCCTGGAATATGTTTACAGCAGCGGAACTTGAAACAACTCCTTTAACTCGCATCACGCGAGATAGGCTGCGGCCCGCAGAAGCACGCTCTACAACACGTGTACGAAGGCATTTCCTACTCCAGTTCTGACGGATAGGACCAGGCGGATTGATTTCAACGCACTAGGGCCTGCTGTGACCACTGCGGGGCGCTGTCGCTTTGCTCCCGCGTCTAAATTGCTGCGCAATTTGTCGAACAGCGGTTTTCACCGCAACTTGAAACACCAAACAAAAAACCCCCGCCGATGGCGAGGGTTTTTTGTTTGGTAGGACCAGGCGGATTCGAACCGCCGACCTCTACCATGTCAAGGCTAGAGCCACACTGAAAGCCACGGTGAGACACGCAGTCGTTTGTTAAAGCCATCCATCAGCCTGAAGCTCATCTAGCAGCGCTTGAAACTCTGGTGAGCTTCGAACGGCATCGTAGTAAGGCAACCGCGGTTCGAGGTAAGGCCTCATGCCCGAGGGGCTCGACAGCCCATCGCGCAAACACCTTACCGTCTCCTGTACAGCCTGCGTTAGCCCCAGCGTCTGGCAGGCTGCCTGTCTGACAAAGAACATTGCGGTCGGTGATTGACCCGCTTGACGTAGAAACTGGATAACGTCGGCTTTTGCCTCTTCGAGATCACCCTCCAAGAGTCGAAACATCGCGCCGTCTATGGGGTCAGTGGATTCCCCAATCTCGGCCGTAGCTAATGACTCAGTGCCCAGCCGATCTTTCAAGGCAGCAACGCGTGTGGCTAGTTGTTCGGTATCTCCGCGAAACAAAAGAGGCATCAGATCAAATTCAATCTCTGAGCGAACCCCTGCTGTTGTTTCCTGCTCCGCATAAAGCGCTTTTAGTGCAGGCGTGATACGCGCCGCTTCCAAATAGTCCTTCTGGGCCATGAGCACTATCCAGTACGCAGAGTAAAAACTGCGCTGCTCCCGGGTCGAGCCTTCACCCAGGTGCTTAGCGAGTTCCCGTCGATATCTATCCAAATCCTGATGTTGACTGTAGCTGAGTTCTATTTTTAGCAGCTTCAACCGAAGGTCAGTCTGGGGGCTTGCATCGACCATTTGTATGGCCTGGGCGTAGCGGTGCACCATCATCAGACGGTAAACAAGTCGCCGCTTGAGCAGCATGTTGCCCGGTTCGAGCTCAGCCGCTACCCGGGATGTCTCGATAAAGCCGTCAAAATCTCCTTTTCGGCGTTTAATCCACGATTGTATTTCCAGTAAACGCGTATCCGATGGCGCGAGGCTGCGGGCACTGGTGATGAGTTCATCCGCGCGATCATAATCACGAAGAATGTAATAGAGGTAGTACGCCTGGGCCGTTAAGTGCTCCGCGGTGCCAGGAGCCACCTCTGCGATGCGCGTAATCAGATCCTCAGTTTGCGCGATCTCCTGAGGATTCTGCTCGCTGAAGTTGGTCTGGGCGATAACGCCGACCAATTCCATCATTGGTCGGACAAATTTCGGATCCAGGGCAATGGCTTTTTCCAGCTTGCCCACCAGCGTACTTTGATAAGCGGGGTTGCCGGGACTGGTTTGCTCCTGATACCGCATGGCTTCGTGGAACGCACGATAGGCCGCCAGGTTTGACGTGGGAACCGCGGCCAGCTGCGCCTCATCCGAGGAGCTCAGACTGGTTTGCAATGCCTTTGCAATGGCGCGCGCAATCTCTGACTGCACCTGAAAAATATTGTCTGCGCTGAGCTGTCGATCGTAGGCTTCTGCCCACAGATTGTCGTCGGTTCGGGCGTCGATCAGTTGCACATTTATGCGCATCTGCTGTCCCGCAATGCGTACGCCTCCCTCTAAAATCGCGTCTGCTCCCAACTCTGTTCCAATTTGTGGGATCAGCTTTGTCGTCTCTGCATAGGCCATGGACGACGTGCGCGATATGACCCGCAGCCCCTGTATCTGTGCCAGGCGGTTAAGCAGATCATCGTGCACACCCTCGGCAAAAAACGCACCTTCATCGCTTCCACCCAAAACGGTAAACGGCAATACGCCAATCATCGGCGGGCCGGCGCCGCGCTCAACGCGATCTGCTGCCGGGCTTGTCGCGCCCAGGCCGTCAGCGTTCTCTAAAACTCCATAGCCGATAATGCCCAGTACGCTTAGCAGAGCGCATAGCAATAAATAGTCAGCAGCACGCAGCGGCGCGACATGGCTTGCGTCTGCGACCGTCGCGGCGGGTGTGCGCCGAATTCCCGTGGCGGTCACGTCAAAAAACCAGCCGAAGACCAGCACAACGGGAAATCCGGCGATCGCGATTAACAGCACATAACGTATCAGTGCTTCTGGCAGGGACAGCGCCGGCAGCAGCACGTCGGCTACCTGCATCAGCCCCCAGGTGCCAACAATATACAGCGCCAGAGTTCTGAGGACGCGCCGGCGGCGAAGCTCGGCGAACAGCGAACCCATCACGACGCAGCGCTCGTTACAACAAGCCATGCAGCAGTGCGTACGTCATTCATCACAAAGCCTGTGCGAGCTGTAGGGTGCATAGAAACCGCGACTGTCCGGAGTCAAAACAGAGCCAAGCGTAGCAGATCAACGAGTGTAGAGTTTGTGCAGGAGGTCATTTCGCAGGTTTTAAAACAGGGGTATCTCGAGCGTGTTGTTTGTTCCGTGACAGCTTAAGACTTGCATTCAGCAATAGCGCAACAATCTGTTTTGGCGGTGAGTACATGCACCCTGCGATTAGCTCTCTGCGCAGCGGTGGAACCGAGCGCGGTGCGGGCTCTACCGCAGCTTCGTACCTGCTGTTTGCACACCGCTTTGTGGAGACGTTCATTGCCCTGGGCTACCGTGATGCCATGTGGCAGCGAGACGATATTACGCGGTTCCTCGGCGTGGCAACGCCGGACTGATTACCCCTTGGCGCGCGCTGCGCTGACTTCTTCGATGAGCGCCTTGAAGTCCGCGCGCTCTCGCAGCGCGTCATAAAACGGTAGCAGCGGCTCGATAAAAAGCATTCCCGTGCTGGGCTCGATTAGCACACTGCGAAGGCAGGCAAGGGCCTCGAGCGCAGCTGTCTCTGTCTTGATCAGCGCTAACATGTTGCACAGGTGTGAGCGGCCCGTCCATTCGGCGCGATCCCAGTTTGGGTCCTTCCAAATTGTAAGAGCGTCGAAAGCCTCATCTTCCTCACCTTCTGCCAACAACATGAGAGCGCGATCGGGTGCCGGCATCCGGTCCAGCAATGCCTGTGAGTCGCTTTCCATAGGTTCAGCCAAACGCCTGACAGACTCGGC
>NZ_JBGCFU010000084.1:0-2987 GCF_045107095.1 Congregibacter sp.
CCAATTCATTGTTTCAATAGCGCGAAGGTATTGTTGGGCGGCAGAGCCTTCAGGGCATGCGCCGAAGGCATGGACTGCTCCCAGTTGTAAGAACAGGCCGAGAATCACCGATTTCGTCATGTCTACTCACTCCCATGGCACATAGAGCGTCTTAGGTTTCCAAAGTGTAGGCCAAAGCTGAGAATCCTCGTACATCGAGCAGGCGAGGTGAGCGATTGGCGCGTTAAGTGGTAGCGGGCACAGAAACGGCAGGTCCGAATTCCTGTGTGCTGTTACGCGACGCAGTGGCGCGGGGTCGCACTAACGGTCAACCGTCTGTGCTTTGGCAGGCCAATGTTTGCGCATCGCCGGCGGTGGGCTTGGCTTAAACTCGGTCTCTTCGAGGGCCGCAAGTGCTCGCGTTCGATCTGCCTCGTCGAATGTTCCTGTGGTCAGGCAGAATTCTACAAAGTTACCATTGGGATCAAAGGTGTACACCGAGTGGCACCAGTTGTGGTCGATTTCTAAAACATCGCACCCAGCATCGTTCCACTTCTCGCGCCACTGCTGCAGCTCTTCCTTTGAGTGCGCAGTAAAAGAGATGTGGTTAGTGCCTCGGGGCAGCTTTGCTGCAGCGTTTAAGTCAAACTGATGATCAGTCTGATGGGGTGCATCATGGAGCTCCCAAAATGCGATGAATCGTGTGTCATCGCCGTCCATACGATAAAAAAAATGTTTTCCCCAGCCGCTCTCAGGCAGCGGTGCGATCTCCACCTTTACAAGCTCAAATCCCATGACGCCCTCGTAGAACGCGTGAATAGCCTGCATATCGCGGGCAGCGAGGGCAAGGTGGTGGTAGGCCATGCTACTTGTCCACCATGTTCATCACGTCACTGTTAAGTCCCCCGCCGGGCGCGATTTCGACGACTCTTTCATCTACATCATCGTACTCTAGGCGCAGGGCTCGACTCATAATCGCATGCATCATGTAGGTGCAAGTCACATAGGTCAGCTCAAGAATTTCCTCATCGGACAGATTGGCCTTTAGCGCCTCGAAAATTCCGTCGGCCACGCGACCACGTTCCAGCACTAAGGCATCTGTGTAAGCAAGTACCGCACGCTCGACATCGCTAAAGCAGCTAGCGGCAGCCCAGTGGGGAATGGCTGTGATCTGCTCTTCTTGTAGGCCGACATCTCGAGCCGCTTTGCAGTGCTGGGAAAATACGAACTGTGAACCAACGACGTAGCCTGCCCGGGTCTGTCCGAGTTCGCGCAGCTTAGGATCCAGTAAGCGCTTGTCCGATCGATAAAAACGAAACCCTTCGGTCGTGTGCTTAAACGCATCGGGCACAATGTTGAACACTGTCCACCAATTGCCGGGAGTACCGGTGGGTGTGCCCGGGTTGAGTACGGGATCTTTGTCACCAAACAGCAGGTCAAAAATTTGGTTGGCGTAGGGGTTATTGGCCTCGCGGCCTGCTTGTCTGAGTCGGGGCATGGCGCATTCCAAAGTGCAAAGTTAACCCTTAAAGCATAGCGTAGTTCTCTGGATCATTGACGGCACACCGTGATCTAGCGATATCCACAAGGCTGCGAATACTCTTCGGACTTTGCACCGTCGGTTGGCAGATAGGCCTCTGGGTTACACGCTACAGGCCCTAGGGATCGATTCGCTCCATGTAGGAGTCCCCATTGATCATCCGCGTGACACGGCCATTTTCTTCGACGAAACGTGTGATCTCTCCCACCGGGCCTCCTCCGGTCTCGGCTTTAATCAAGAACATATCGCCCGTGACGGGCTCCAGAGTGGACTGGACTCTAAGTTTGGACGCGGTGATGTTGATGAGCACTAACTCCTCGTTCATTTCCACGATCTGGTAGTCGCCCCAGGGGCTGCGATAGATCCCGGCAAAGCGTGCCCACGCCGGATCCCAACGTTTTTCGCTGTTGGTTTTCGTTGCTGTTGCTACTGCCGTACCCACGGTGTCCATAAGTTGTGCAGAGAGTTGAGAGGGGTATGAGTCCAGCGTGTTAGTGAGAACAATCGCGCCAATTTCCTCGTCTAACTGTATCCGCGTATGCGTGGTGTAGCCCGGGTAGCCACCGCCATGGCCGACGTGCAGTTTGTCGCCCACTCGCATCACCGAAAAGCCAATACCCTGGCCCCGCGTCCAGTCACTCTCCAGCATGCGCACGCGATGCATTTCTCGCAGCGAGGCTGTACTGAGAATGCGATTCTCACCGCGGGGGCCTTCACGAAACTGGGCGGATACAAAAGCCGCCATGTCCTCAACGGTTGATGTCAGACCGGTCGCGGATGCCATTGAGCGCGCATCAACAAAGGGCATAACCTCACGCTCTTGATTCGGAATTCGCCTGCCATAGCCCGTCGCCAGTTGCGGGTCTGCAGCGTCCACACTGCTCGCCGACATCGCCAGGGGATCAAAAATATTATCCTGTAAGTAATCGGCCCAGGGCTGCCCACTAACGGTTTCTACAATCATGCCTGCGAGCGTGTAGGCCAAGTTGGAATACTTCCAGCGCACTTCAGGGGAGAAAGCCGCTTGCCGTTGGGGAAGCAGCGCCTGCAGCTCTTCTTTGGTAGGAAATTCATAATCTGACCAATGGGGCCCGGCCTCTCGAGGCAGTCCTGAGCTATGCGTTAGCAGGTGTTCAATAGTTACCGCAGGATCATCTTCAGTGGCGGCGTTAAATTCGAACCAAGGCAGGTAATCCGACACAGGGTCGTCAAGGCGGAGCAGGCCTTGTTCGCGAAGTTGCATGATCGCAGTTGCCGTGAACAGCTTACTGTGGGACGCCATCCTGAATCGGGTGGCCTCGGTCATTGGACGTTTGGTCGAGAGGTCGGCGTAACCGAAGCCCTTGGACCAAATTAACTCGTCGCCTTTGACAACGCCCACCACTATACCCGGAAGCTCCCGCTGCGCGATTTGGCCCTCCAGCCAAGCTGTGAACAGGCGAATAGAAGCCTGTACGTCGGGGTTTTC
>NZ_JBGCFU010000085.1:0-3109 GCF_045107095.1 Congregibacter sp.
AGCCTGCCCTGTGGATAAAAGGTCCTCAGCCAGGGCGACGCCGTCGGCCAGAGATGAGGCTACGCCTGAAACATAAATCGTCGCTCCGGCGTTCATCGCAATAATCTGCCGCGCTTTTTCGGGATCCGTCGTATCGCTATCACCCCCTCTACCGGAAAGTGCAGCGCGAATCAGTGCCGCCGAAGCCTGGGCAGAATCCACCAACAAACCACCCAAGTCGGTCACCCCAAGACCAAAGTCTGCAGGGTTAATGATGTAGCAATGAACCTCTCCGTCGCGCAGCTCCGCGACACTCGTGGGCGCTGCAATGGAAATCTCATCGAGCCCGTCTTGTGCATGCACGACCATCGCGTGCTCACTACCCAGCGCCTTGAGCGCGTGCGCCAGGGGCTCACACAAGTCCGCGTCGTACACGCCCAGCAGCTGACGCTTTACCTGCGCAGGATTTGTCAGAGGACCGAGGAGGTTAAACAAGGTTCTCAAGCCCAGCTCCCGCCGTGGCCCAATGGCGTAACGCATAGCACTGTGGTGTGCCGGTGCAAACATGAATCCAAGCCCCACATCCTCGATAGCCCGAGCCACCTGCTCTGGATCAAGATCCAGGGGCACGCCGAGCGCCTCAAGAACATCGGAACTACCGCTGGTGCTGGATACCGAACGATTGCCATGTTTAGCCACCTGCGCACCGGCTGCCGCCACAACGAAACACGACGCTGTGGAGACGTTGAACAAATTGGCGCCGTCACCTCCAGTTCCCACGAGATCAACCAGATTATCGCCCTGAACCGTCACAGGCGTAGCGAGGTCACGCATGACCGCAGCTGCAGCCGCAATCTCATCAATGGTTTCGCCCTTAATGCGCAAACCCATAAGCAATCCGCCGATCTGAGCGTCCGTAGCGTCTCCCGACATAATCTGGCGCATCACTGCCGCCATTTCTTCTCGGCTGAGGTCTTTCTGTTCGACAACGCGTCCCAGCGCTTGCTGAATATCCATCACCTGCTCCTCCACTAACTCTTCGCCATGTCCCCGGGAATGCTCTGCATCATGAAGTTCTTCAAAAGTGCGTGGCCGTGTTCGCTAAGAACTGACTCTGGGTGGAACTGCACACTCTCAGCACCTGTGGCGCGATGCCTAAGGCCCATAATTTCGTCAACCTCACCCGTCTCATCGACGGTCCATGCAGTGACATCGAAGTCACCCGGCAAGCTGTCTCGATCCACCACGAGGGAGTGATAGCGTGTTGCCACAAACGGCGACGGAATTCCCGCAAAGACGCCACTACCATCGTGATGAATTTGTGAAGTCTTTCCGTGCATGACCTGCCGCGCGCGCACCACCTCTCCGCCATAAACCTGACCCAGGCTCTGGTGGCCTAAACAAATGCCCAAAATGGGCAGACTTCCCGCAAACTCACGAATGGTTTCCATGGAAATCCCCGCTTCGTTGGGTGTGCAGGGACCGGGGGAGATCACAATACGTTCGGGGGCAAGAGCTGCTATTTCTTCAACAGAGATTTCGTCATTGCGAAATACCTGAACGTCAGCGCCCAGCTCAGCGAGGTACTGAACCACGTTGTAGGTAAAGGAATCGTAATTATCAATCATCAGTAACATTAGCTCTGCACTCCAGCATCAACCATCGCAACCGCACGCAACATCGCGCGCGCCTTGTTCAGGGTCTCCTGCCACTCGGTGCTGGGAACAGAATCCGCCACGACTCCCGCGCCAACCTGAATATGCAATTCACCGTCCTTCAACACCGCCGTACGAATAGCGATGGCCGTATCCATGTCTCCCGCCCACGATAAATACCCCACCGCGCCACCATAAATACCGCGCTTTACCGGCTCCAGTTCATCGATGATTTCCATTGCTCGTATCTTTGGTGCACCGCTTAAAGTACCCGCGGGGAGCGCTGCTCTTAGCGCATCCATGGACGAGAGACCCTCGTCCAGCTGGCCCTCTACATTGGACACAATGTGCATCACGTGGGAGTAGCGCTCTACCAACATGTTCTCGGTCAGTTCTACCGTGCCTGTTTGGGCGATACGTCCGACGTCGTTGCGCCCCAGATCAATAAGCATGAGGTGTTCGGCTAACTCCTTAGGGTCCGCAAGCAACTCAGCTTCGAGAGCATCGTCCTCTTCCTCGGTTTTACCACGGTGACGAGTACCGGCTATGGGTCTCACCGTCACCTTGCCCTCTTCGGCTCTTACTAATATTTCCGGTGAGGATCCCACCACCTGAAACTCATCGAGGTCCAGAAAGTAGAGATACGGTGAGGGATTAAGATTGCGCAGTGCCCGGTACAAATTTAACGGTGGCGCGCTAAAGGGCACGGTCATGCGCTGGGAGGGCACGACCTGCATGGCATCGCCTGCCAATACGTACTCTTTCACTTTGTGTACAGCAGACTCGTACTCGCCCTGACTGAGGCTATATCGTGCGTTGGCCTCGTGAGCACTTCCATCGGCACCTGCCAGAGACACCCGAGGCAGCGGCGCCAGCGGCGTATCGAGGGATGCTACTAACGAGTCCAAGCGTTCGTTGGCTCTGTCAAAAGCCCCTTCAACGGCGGGGTCGACGTTGACCACCACCCGCAAAGTGCCAGCCAGATTATCGAATACCAAAACCTCCTCAGAAAGCATCAGCAATATGTCTGGCGTGTGCAATTGATCCTCGGGGCAGCTATCCGCCAGGCGCGGCTCTACATAGCGCACCGTGTCATAGGCAAAATAGCCAACCAATCCACCGTGAAATACCGGCAGGGCATCCTGATCCGGACTTTTAAAACACTGCTGATAAGCCTCCACAAAATCGAGAGGATCCGCTACCTCTTCGGTTCCGATGCACTCTCCATCTACCCAGCTCTCGACGCGATAGCCAAAGACCTTGATCAGTTCTCGACAAGGCAGGCCAATAATCGAGTAACGCCCCCACTTTTCACCGCCTTCTACTGATTCAAAGAGATAGGAATAAGGCCCCTCGGCGAGCTTACGGTAGGTGGATAGAGGAGTATCAAAGTCGGCGAGCACTTCACGGTGCACGGGCACGCGGTTGTAGCCCTGAGCAGCCAGTGCGGCAAATTCATCATTGGTCATGAGGTG
>NZ_JBGCFU010000086.1:0-33258 GCF_045107095.1 Congregibacter sp.
ACGGTGGAGCGCAGCGACGCCGCCCCGAAGGGGTGTAACCGCGAGAGGCAATCGCGGTTACATCACAAATGCAGATCAAAGGAGCGTTTTAGACGGAGAAACGCAGCGACGCCGCCCGCAGGGTGAAAACAGCCCTTAGGCTGTTTGAATCAATCGTGCCGGGCGCGCCATTTTTCCTCGCTGGAATTAAAGCCTTACGACGAACACGCCGGAACACTGGGGTGCGATAGAGCGTATCTGAGCAAAAAGCGCATGTTTGCGGCTCGTTGGCGTTCGACAACTAGCGGCTCCCCCCCCCCTGAATACCGTGAGCCCTGTTTAGGCTTTGAGTGTGGGGTCGCCGTTGTTGGCGCTCATCGCTTGTTGCGCAACGGGCAACCAACTATAATGGTTTCATGGCAATCAAGAGCTGGAAGCACAAAGGCCTGAGAGAGTTCTTCGAGAAGGGGGCGAAGAAGGGCATTCAGGCGAAGGATGCGAAAAAAATCGAGTTACGTCTTGATGCGCTGAACTCTGCTACCTGTCCCGAGGATATGGACGTCCTCCCAGGCTGGCGCTTCCACGAGTGGCACGGCGAAGGTAGGGGCACATATAGCGTGAACGTTAGCGGAAACTGGCGCATCACCTTCCAGTTTGAAGACGGCGATGCCCATGTTGTGAACTATGAGGACCCACACTAATGGCTAAAAAACGAATCCCCTTGCACCCTGGGGCGTTCATCAAGGGTGTTTACATCGAGGAAGGCGAGCTTACTATTACCGCTATTGCTGAGGGCTTGGGGGTCAACAAGAGTACGCTGAGCCGCATCATGCGTGGCCAGACGGACGTTACACCCTCGATGGCTGTCAAGTTGTCAGTAGTGCTGGGCAGAACTGCAGAGAGCTGGCTGAGCATGCAGCAGGCGCACTCATTGGCAAAGGCTCAAGCGGAGATTAAGGCGGCGCGCTGGAAGCCCGCAAAACGGCTCGTTGAGGGCAGGCTGGAGGCGGCTTAGAAAGCACCCACGCTGCCGTCAGTAAGCTTTTTAACTTGCGACGCCGCCCGCAGGTTGATTCAGTCGCAGGCATCCACCAGCGCGTCAACCTTCGGTGAAACATTCATCAGCACCCCCATATCCATAGTCTGCGCAAATGCGATGGATTGCATGGGATCGAAGCCCTCTGGCAGCGCGCTTGCGGCAAGCATGTAGGCAGAAGAACCTGCAATCGGGACTATTTCGTCGACAAAGCGTGGTGTGAAACAGGCGCAGAATGCGGAGCCCATACCCGAGCGCGCGCAGGCAGCCTGCAGCTCGGTCTGACTAGGGCCCGTGGATCCGGCGCTGGACGCCGCCGCCATCTGTGCTTCCACGCCCGCTTGCATTTCCTTCAGTTCCTTTTCCAGGTCAGCGACCTCCGTTTGCGACGCGCCGATGGGGCTGCCTCCTGCTTGTAATACCTGCAATTCCGCCAGCACGTCGGCGTTTTCAGCCCTGGCCTGATCCGCAGCTGCCTGGGCCTCGGCTTGCATAGCTATCACCGAGGCGTCGAGTGTGTTGGTAATTGCCGGTCGCGGATTTGTTACATCAACGTTTGCCAGGCCGACTGGTGGTCCCGCTCGTCCCGCTGCATCGCGGACATAGCGATCCTTTACTTTACCCCGTGAGTCTTCAGCGGCGAGTAGTGCCGAACAATAAGCTCCCGGGTCTCGGGTAGTTACCCCCGCTTTGGCATAGGCAGCATTTGCCTGCCCAACCAGCTCGTCAAACTGCTGGAGCGGTAAACCCATCACTCGCGCACCCACTTCGTTAGAGCTTTCTGTACTGGTTGGCGCCGCGAGATTGCCCACGCGCGTCCTGGCCTCGAAGGCATCGACGGACATCAGCTTGCTGGTCTCGATCAGTTCGCACTGTACGAACCGCTCGTTGCCCAAAGACGCCAGCATCCTGGGATAAACCGTCTCGTAAAAGGTTCCGGCCGGCGGCATGTCCAGTTGCGGTTGAGGTGCATTGGGGATCACGCAGCCTTGTACCGAGTCGTCACGAAAAGGATCGCCGCGATCAATACTATCGAACGCGGTGCTCGCTCGGAAGTTGAGTTCATCCTTAGAGCCGCCCTGATTGAAATAGGTCTCGAGTCTCGCATCGGCATCGCCGGGCAAACCCAGACGTTGCCGGTACAGCTCCAGCAAGTACTGAGCGTAGGCCCTATCCGGAGCCATGTGCGCCCAAGTGGCATGCGCTTTAGCAACGCAGGCGCAATCTACGTTCGGACGTGGCAACGTCTCGCAGGCGGATTGATAGGCGGCATAGTCAGAGCGGTAAGAGGCTGTGCCGTCCGGTTGAGCCTGTACAGTAAAGGCGGCTACGTACAAGGAACTGACGAGGGCGACGATGATACGTCGAAGCACGGAGAACAGCATGGAGTAAGCCTCAGTTTTAAAACCCGTAGGAGATTATGCCGAGCGGTAACGCGACGCAAACCCTATATCTACCCGCAGCCCCCAAAGGGCACAGTAATCAAGCTTGCCGGGCGCACGCCCGGGGCAATGACTGCTACTTTTAGTCATGGGAGAATCTGCCAACGCTTACTGCGATAAGCGGTTTCCCAGCTGTATACTTTGCTCCTTTCAGGGAGGAAGTACCGTTTTGAATAGCGCCGAAAATCAACGAGAACCACTGCCCACTGATCCCAAAAGTCGACCAGTTACGATCTTAATGGCGGATTTGCGCGGGTTTTCCAGCCTCGCCGGTAGTACGGACCCTGATGTCCTCGTCGGTATGCTCCAGCCTTTTTTTACCGAAATGACCCGAATTATCCACGAGCACGGGGGCTATATTGATAAGTTTCTCGGCGACGGCATCATGGCCCTGTTTGGCGCTCCAGAGAACAGTCAGGAGCATGCGGGGCAGGCAATATCCTGTGCCGCTGCAATGCAGGATGCGATGCATTTGCTCAACAGAGGTAAGGTTGCCCTGCGGCTAGCGCCACTCTACATGGGCATCGGTGTGAGTAGTGGTCATGTCATGGCAGGGTCTTTTGGCTCCGAGAAGTACCACGAGTACACAGTGATCGGTGACGCCGTGAATATTGCCGCGCGCCTGGAGAAATTCGCTTTGCGCGGCGAAGTGCTCCTGAGCGATTCCTGCTATCAAGCGGCACGCGAAGATCTAGAGACCGACCGAAGCCGAGAGATACACGTTCGAGGGCAGAACCAACCCGTCACGGTGCACAAGCTTCGAGCCGTACGTCGGCCAAAATCTATTTCGATCCCCGAAGTGGAGGTCCGAACATCGCCGAGAGTCGATGTAGATCTGCCTCTGAGATACCAAACGATCAAAAACCGCCGTGCACTTTCCCAAAGCCATGAAGGCAAAATCATCAATCTGGGTTATGGCGGCATGCTGGCGAACCTTGCAGCTCCCTTGCCAGCCGAAAGCGAGATTGTTTTTGGAATCAATCCAGCGCCCACAAGCACGCAACAGGAAGAGGTGTATGCAAAAGCTCTTCACCACCATGAAACCGCAGACGGATTCCAAACTGCATTCGCTTTTACCGCAATTGGAGACCTTGGTCGCGATGCGGTGCATAGCTGTGTAGATCAGGTGCTGTTGAGTTTTTAGAAGACCAGCGCTCCTATAGTCGCAGCGTCTACCGGGTTGTAATCAATGAACACCAACACAACTAATACCCTGTTAGCCTCGTTGTGACAGGCTATGATTGGATGGCCGAGACTTGCTCGAGCCCAATCCCTTTGACGCTCAAAATACTGGAGAGTTACTAATGATTCTTAAACGTGTACGCCTTCAATTATGCACCGCAGTCGCCGTTTTGAGCCTTTTCTCTTCATTGCTCGTTCACGCCGGTTCGCCAATGCCGCCAGAGGAGTTTTTCGCTGATACTGGGCTCGTGGTTACGGAAGCGTCCTACCCTTATGCGGAAACGGCGCGGCAGATGATCCGTGCACAGGCGCTAGCGGGTGAGGTCAATCGCTTCGTGCATCGACCTCAGCTTACACCCACGGCCGACCAGCCTGTCGTTCGAATGAATCGTGATTCCTATTACTCGTCCGCGGTCGTGGATGTTTCCCAAGGCGCGACGGTCACGCTCCCCGAGGTGCCCGAGGGCAAGTATCTCTCGATGCAGCCGGTCACCGAGGACCATCGAACGCAGCCTATGTCTTATGGCGGCGGCACGTATCAGCTTGCCACCCATACTGGGAGTCACGTGTATGTCATTGTGCGTCTTGATGCGACTTTCTCGAGCGAAGAGGTGCAACGTTATCAGGCGGCAATGCGAATCGAAGCGCTAAGCAGTGAAGCGTTTTCCACTGAGCCGGTAAACAGGGATTCGTTCTATGCAGTAGAAAATGCGCTAAAAGCTAAGCGTTTTGAGCTGCTTAAGTCCTATGGCCCGGATACCTTGTCACGGGGTATGTTCACTGCTCCGACCGACGAGTCGCGCGCTTTTTTTGTACCGGAGATTCACCAGGTTGCCTCTGCCGCTGGTTGGGGTGGGGCACAGGTTCGTGACAATGTTTACGAGCTAACCCCTAATCTACCCGCCGAGGGCTGCTATCAGGCAACCTTCGAAGATCCCGGCAATGACGCGTTTTGGTCCTTCACGGTATACGACCGCTCGGGATTTATGTTCGACGATGTCGCGAACGTGAACAGCGAGCTTGCTACCCCTAATGCTGATGGCAGCTATACAGTCAGCTTGGGTTGTGACGCAGGTGCCGTTAACCGTATCCCTATTGAAAATGCATCAGGTGTCTTCAATATCACGGTGAGGCACTATCGTCCCTCGACCCGAGTTATTGATGGATATCGACTGGTACCGTCTATCGAAAAGATTCAGCACTAAAACCAGGAAAGTACAGCGTGTTAGTAGTGGTGTAACTTTATTGGTTCGCGCGAGGGCACAGCGCTGAGAAGTGTTCGAGAAGGTGTCATAGAAGGTGCCCGTCAATGATCTCTTCCGCTCGGCGCTGAATCTAACTTTTTCTTCAAATTTCAACATTTTATGTGACTTCGCCTGAGTCGCTGTGCTAGCCTTTTTTGCTGAAAATAAGAAAGGGCAGAGCATGCCGGAAGGCCTGTTTTCTGATCAGACAATCCTCCTGACCAACAGCCTGTTGGTCAGTTTGCTCCTCGGCGGCCTTTGGCTGAGTGACCGTGGTCAGCGCCATAATCTCTATTGGGCAGGCGGCTTGTTTGCCTTGTTCATCACTGTTGCGACGCTACCGGCGGTCACTCCAGGTTCGGTAACACCCGTTATCTGGCTTTGCGTACTTTCGGTTGCTGCGGCAATTCCTTTATTGCTGCAAGGGACGGCCATCTATGCGCACCAGAGCTTCTCCGGGCGTTACTTGTTCTTGGCGGCTGTTGCGACCGTACTTTCCTTTGCGTTGTTGCGGGCCATGAACCTTCGGGGTGTGATCGTACCGGTGATGGGGCTCGTGGCGGTGTTTTGGTACATAGCCTTGACGCTGCGTGTACACGGTGTGGCCGAAAAAATCGCGGCGTTTCTTTTCTTTGTACGTGGGGTGACACTCCTCCTCGCGGCCTTTGGTTCCGGACTGACCCTTGATAGCCAGTTTTTAAGAGTAGACCTGATTGTGATTAGTCAGTTTGCTGCCATGGCATCATCGCTCTCTTTGCTGTTTGTAGCTTTTCTTGCAAATCAGCGAGAGCTCGACCGCGGTCGGCTGCTCCTACGTCAGAGCAATCGCATTGCTCAACGCTTGGGGCAGCTGAGTTCTACCCAGAGCGTTGTGAAAGAGAGTATCGATCTTCTGCTTGAAGCGGAGCCCGGATCAACGGTTTGGATGTATCGTCTTGACGAAGATAAACGACAGCTGGTGACGTTGGAGACTGGTGGCCGTCTTGGGCACTTGGCGGCGAGCAACCCTGAGTTGGCGTTGGAGGGTTCCTTAAGTGGTGCCGCGGTGCGTAGCGGTAGTGTGCAGGTGGTCGAGCAAATGGCTACCGACAGTAGAGTGAACGACTTGGCACAGTCGCTCGCAAGGAAGCACGCTGCAGATCAGATTGGTACGATGATCATTATTCCGCTCCTGAGTGGAGAGAGAGTTTACGGCACCTGCAACTATGTTCTTGGCGGACAGCGCAAACTGAATGAAGCTGACTACGAGGGATACGCTGCCCTCGGCCGAACTATAGGTTTGGCGTTGAGCAGTGTTGGGCATCTGGAGCAGATGACCTTTCGCGCGAACCATGATTCGCTCACCAGCTTGCCTAATCGCGGAGCGCTGCACGAGACCTTTCGACAGCACGTTTTGGAAAACCCCGACAGCGGCGCCTGCCTGTTCCTTTTGGATCTTGATAAGTTCAAGGAGGTCAACGATACCCTCGGTCATCACGTGGGTGATCAACTGCTCAAGGAAATTGGTCCCCGCCTTAGTGAGATCGATGCGCCGGGTGAACTCCTTGCATCACGTCTGGGAGGTGATGAGTTCGTCCTTCTGTTAAAGGTCCGCCTTCAGGAGGCGGAGGCCACAGCGCTGGGAATGGAAATTCTCGAGGCAGTGCGTGCGCCATACGTCGCTGATGATTTGTCTCTTAGCATCGATGGCAGTATTGGTGTCGCCATCACCTCCGAAGGCCGCGAAGACAGTCACGAAATGCTGCGTTGCGCAGACGTCGCCATGTATCAGGCAAAGAGCTCGGCGACGCCTGTGGTTGTATATGACCAGAGTTTCGATCCCCATTCTCGAGAACGCCTTGCTCTAATGTCACAGCTCAAGGCTTGCATCGGTGGCGATCAACTACTGCTGCACTACCAGCCAAAGGTTCACCTTGCCAGTGGTCGCGTGACGGGGGTCGAGGCTTTGCTGCGTTGGCAACACCCCGAACACGGTCTCGTTCCACCTGCGCGGTTTATTCCTATGGCTGAGGTGAGTCCTATGATCAACCCGATATCTTTGTGGGTGATCGCGCAGGCCATCGAAAAAATAAAGTCCTTTGGAGGTCAAAACATCAGTGTTGCTGTCAATATTTCTATGCGGAATCTGGCGGACGACACCTGGTATCAGCAAGCGATAGACCTGATTCAGCAGTCTGGTGTGAATCCCCGTCTACTGGAGCTTGAGTTAACCGAATCGGTGTTTATGCAAGCCCCGGAGGAGGTGAGTCGCAAGCTCAATGCCCTGACAGAGTCGGGAGTGCTCATTTCCATCGATGACTTTGGTACTGGGTATTCTTCGCTGAACTACCTGCGAAAACTGCCAATTCGGCAGTTAAAGATTGATCGCAGTTTCGTGATGAACCTAGACAGTGACCCGAGTGACCGACAAATCATCGAGTCAATATTGTCCCTTGCCAGCGCGATGGATTTGGAGGTGGTCGCCGAGGGCGTAGAGAGCGAACATACTCTCCAGCATCTGCGCGAGTTGAACTGCGATTATGCGCAGGGCTTTTATATCTGCAAGCCGTTGCCGCCGGATGAGATTGACGGTTGGCTTCGCGAATTCAATACGGCTGAGCGGCACCCGTCACAGGATTCCCCAGCAAAGTCCTAGTGATGAAGGATGGCGTAATTCAAAGGGGTACGCTCGGTAGTAAGTGGTGGCAAAAGAAATCGGCGTCCAGATCGAAAGGGGACAGCCCGATCAACGGGCTAAAGTCCCGGGTTGCAGTCTCAGGATGCTCCCTGAGCATTGTTTGCCGGGAGCCCCTAAAAAACCAGAATATCGCTTCGCTGCCCCGATCCGTCTTAGGGCGCCATATATTTTGTTTGCACAATTCGAAAGCGATTCGCCACAAACGCCAGATCGGTGAGACAGGCGTTACCGGCGGGATTCAGGCCGGTGACGTGATAATCGGAGTAAGCGGCGGCAAAATTAATGGGCATCCCCGTGAGGTTACAGGCAACCGACGCTCCAGCGCCGTGGTAGGCGTCTACCGCTTTTTCCAAAAATGCCTCATCGGTGCTGTAAACGTGTGAGGTGATTGCGCCGCAGTCGCGGGCATTGCCCGTGGCGTCCGCAAGGCAGTGCTGCGCGTCGTCATTGCGAATAAGAAAAGACACAGGCCCAAAAACTTCCTGTCGATACCAGTCACGGTCCGCTTCAGTGGCGGCTATAACCAGAGGCGTTGCCGTTCTTGCTGATGGGAAGCCTTCGATAGCAAAGGGCGCCGAGTCGCGGAGAATGCGGTCCCCCGCCAATTCTCGATAGCGATCTACGGTCTCCTGAACGGCGTCATCGAACAGAGTGCCACACAACGTTGCTGCACGACGCTCCTCGGTGAGCCAGTCATCCACTGCCGCGCAGATTGCTTGCGAGACCTCTTGGTAGCTCACGCGTTTGTCACCGACTCGCACACCGTCGGCCGGTATGTGGACATTTTGCACGCTGGTGCACATTTGTGCCGATGCCTGACAAAGAGACTGGGCAATAGCGCGCGCGGTGGCATCGAGATCGTTAGAGGACTCAAGGACAACGCTGTTGCAGCCGGCGGTCTCCGTGTAAACGAGCTTGCCGGGACAATTGTTTTCGAGCCAGCCGCCAAAGCGCGGACTGCCGGTAAAGTCGACAATAGAGGTGGCGTCTTCGTCCAGCAATGCCTGAGTAGCCGGTGCATCGCGTTCGTCGGCCACAAGGCATACCAAGTTGGGATCAAAGCCCGCTTTGGCCAGTACTTCCCGTGCAGTACGGACGACCAGTGCGACGGGCAGCACAGCGTTCGGATGTGGTTTGAGAACGACCGGGTTTCCCGTTGCCAAAGAGGCGCAAAGCGCAGGGTAAGCATTCCACAAAGGAAAGGTGGCGCAGCAAATGACCACGCCCACTCCTCGGGGCATGATCCGGTATTGTTTGTGCAGATCCGCTACTCCGTCGCGGCCAAATTGGCGTTGCCAGCGGCCACTCGCGGGCACGTCTTCCATTGCCTTATGCGCGTAGGCGAGTGCTTCCAGGCCGCGATCAAGGGCATTTGCGCCACTGCCAGCAAAGGCCATCACGTAGGATTGTCCCGAGGTATGCATAGTCGCGTGGGCATTTTCAAACAACTGGTCGCCGCAGCGCTCCAGTATCTCCAGACAGATGCCAAGGCGAGTTTCAGGCTCGGCGCTAGCCCATGCGGGCTTTGCCTGCTCGATGGCTTGGAAAAGTTGCGGGACGTCGACCTTGGGATAGCTTATACCCAGAAGCTCGCGGGTATACGGCGATCGCTCTTCGCCTAATCGCCCGATCTCAGCGGGCTGCTCTAACTCAAATGGTTTTCCCAGCTGTGCATCAAAGCGCGCCTTACCCGCCGCAGGAAGTTCGTCACCATGGAGTTTGCTGGAAGGGTTCTCCGGCCATCCACTGTAGGACTCTCGCGTTTTGCAGGCGTTGACAGCAGCCTGGAGTTTCTCTGCGTGATTGGCGAAAAGGGTGCTCATGGCGCGCGTTTCCTTTTTTTGCGTGAATGTAGCGTTAGCGAGTGAATGTGCGTAGTACTGCTTACGAGAGCGTGATACTGACATCGAAGGGCTTAAGCTCCGCATCGCAATGGTCGCAGCAAACAATGCCCTTGAGGGGTGATCCGCAAGCTGTGTGCTCAAGGAGCATAGGTGCACCGTTGTTTTCGTTGTCGCACCAGCGATCACCCCACTGCAGCAATGTTAGAAAATAGGGATACAGGTCCCAGCCCTTGTCGGTGAGATAATACTCATAGCGCCGCGGTCGTTCCTGATAAGGTCGGGCGCCAAATACGCCGCGATCCTTCAGAAACTTCAGTCGGTCGCTGAGAATGTTGGTAGCGACGGGTAGCTCTTCATGAAATTCGTCGAAGCGGGAATGACCGTGGAACGCAAGGGCAATGACATTGGCGGTCCAGCGATCGCCCACGATATCAACAAGGTTGCGGTAAAAGTTACGGTCGCTCGGCACAATGGAGGAGGGCAGCGAAGACCGGCGGCGCACTTTTTTGACGCGACTATCCTTGGTTGCGCCAGGTCCCGGTGAGTAACGTACATCCCGTCCATCGACGGGTTTGTGACATTCGCCGCAGCGGTTCACCGGAGTGAATACGTGGCCGCAGGGTGTATGCAGAAGCTGTATCGCATCCAGCGCTGGCGTTTGAAAGTATTTGCGCTCCCATACGATCGCCATTAGCGCGGAGTCATACAGCTGAGTGGACTTGCGCGTCAGATGGTATTCATTACTACGTTTGCCTTGTGCGCTGGGGCGTCGACGCAGGCAGTCTATTTGCTGAAGCCACTTTAGCCGTTCCGACAGTACGCCCCGGGATACGCCCGTGGCATCCAGCATGCCGCTGAAGGTGTTTATGCCCCAGAAGACCTCCTGAATGATCAGCAGGCACCATTTGTCTCCGACCTGATCCAGCGCGCGGGTGATGGAGCTGGCGCGAGTCAGCATAGAGCCCCGTGTGCTCTCGGATGCTCTGTTCACACGAACTTGTCCTGCATTCATGCCTCGGTAACGTCCGCTGTGGCTGCGTGTTGTTGTGATTTGCTCTGTATTGACATCGCTTTGGGCGCGTCCTAATCTTCTTACACAGGTTCGTTAATGCAAGTTTATCGATACCAGCGTGTGGATGCACTACTGAATATATAAATAATTAAATAATACGGGATGCACCTAATGAAATTACTAAGCTCAGTCGCGGGTTCCCTCCGGGAGCCGTTGTTTACTCTAAGCCCTCTCAGCGCAGCCCTCATGCTGATTCCCCTGACTACGGTGGTGTCTGTGCCGCAGGCTGGCGCCCAGGCACTTGAAGAAGTCGTGGTGACGGCGCAGCGTCGCGAGGTTGGCCTGCAGGATTCGGCGTTGTCGGTTTCAGCATTTACCGGGCAACAGCTCGAGGATGCTCAGGTCTTCAATGCCGGAGACTTGGCTCAAACTACCGTGGGCGTCTCGTTCACCAATCCGACGCCCTTTGATATGGAGCTGAATATTCGCGGCGTGATGAACACGCGTCTTGATGCACCGAGTGCTTCGCGATCGGTGGGCGTATTTTTTGACGAAGTCGTGGTTGGGCGCATGGGCCTGATGAGTATGGATTTCTACGACCTTGAGCGCGTCGAAATCCTCCGCGGTCCTCAGGGCGTGCTGCTGGGTAAGAATGTGGTGGGCGGCGCTGTGAACATCATTACCGCAAAACCTGATTTAGATGAAACCTCGGGCGCAATTCGCGCACAGGTGGGCAACCTCGGTGCTCAGTTGCTAACAGGCCATGTGAATGTCCCGCTGACGGATCAACTGGCGATGCGCGCTTCTGTGCAGCTGCGTCAGAATGACGGCTTTGCGTCAAACGCTTTTACCGGTCGCGACCTTCACAACCTAGACAGCACTCAGGCCCGTCTGTCGTTTCTTTATCAGGGTGACAACGACTTCGAGGGTCGGCTGACTTTTGAATATATGGAAGATGAGGGTAACGGCACTTGCGCGATCGGCGAGGGCGGTAACCCTTGGTCGGTAGTGCGTGATGGACTGGGGCTTACGGATATTCGCAAATGTGCCCCGGAGCCCGTGCAGTACTCGACCATCCCCGGTGATTCTTTGCAGTTTTACGAGCGTGAAGCGACCAGCCTGACCCTGCGCCTCGAAAAGGGTTTTGAAAATTCGAGACTGGTTTCGATCACCAGCTACCGCGACGGCGATGGCCAGAGCCAATATTCACAAACCGGCCTCGGACCTGATGCGCCAGGGGTTCTCGAATACATCGCCACTGGCGGACCCGATACGTTTTCCTATCTGTTTGCCTTTGATTTTCCTGTGCGAGAAGCGGAAGACCTAAGCCAGTTTACCCAGGAGTTCCGCCTGGTTTCTGACAATCCCGACAGCGCGTCGGATTACATTTTTGGCGTGTACTACCAGGAGGACGAGGTCGACAAGAATGACCTGTTCTGGGGAGAGATTCTCCTCGGTGTTCCTTCACTCAATGGAGAGAGCGATTGGCAGAATCAGGCTACTACCGAGAGTCTCGCGGTATTTGGCCAGGTTGGCTACAAGTTCACTGACGACCTGAAGTTCACACTCGGCGCCCGGTACACCGAAGATGAAACCGACGGTCAGGTACGGGGGCTGGTGCGTGCACTTGGCGACAAATTCAACCCTGCAGACACGGTGCCACTGACCCCGTTGAATGGTGAGCCCGACGGCATGGGTGGCATTGCGTTCTACCCGCTCGGTGGTGGTTTTGACACACCCTATGGTGAATCCTGGAGTGAGACCACCTTGTCTGGAATTCTCGAGTATTCAATCAACGACGATGTGTTCCTGTACGCCAACGTATCTCAGGGCTACAAGGCCGGTGGCTTCCAGGACACACCCAGCAATACGGCAGGTGCAACGGTTCCCTACGATCCGGAGACCGTACTTAGCTATGAGTTGGGTATGAAATCCGAATTCATGGATCGGCGTCTGCGCGTTAACGCTGCATTGTTCATGATGGATTATGAGAACTTGCAGGTAGAGTTCACCAACGATGTTTGCCTCTGCAACATTGTGTCTAATGCCTCCGATGCGAAGATTCAGGGTGCGGAGATCGAGATTGATTTTGCTGCGACGAACGATCTTCTGGTCTGGTTTAAGGGATCATTTCTCGATACGGAGTATGAGAACTACGTAATCAGTACTGGAGACTTTTCCGGTAACCAGTTGCAGCGTACGCCAGACAATCAGGTGAATACGGGTATGGAGTACACAGCGTCTCTGGGCGATTGGGGCCGTGCCCTGAAATTCCGTCTGTCCTATACCTGGCAGGACGAAATGCCCTGGGCTCACACGAACGTATCCTACGAAGACGCCTACGGCATGCTTGATGGTCGGATCGGCTTGAGTCCTGAAGGAAGGAACTGGACCCTTGCCCTCTGGGGTCGCAACATCACTGATGAGGAGCCTCGAGCGAATGTCATCGAATTCCTCGGCGGCGATGTCAGTCTTTACAATCCACCGGCTACCTACGGTATCGAAGCGGGGTATCGCTTCTAGCTAGGCCTTTGCCTACGCTAATTGCATGAGGTCAACAGGCCGGGATCGCATAATGCGGTCCCGGTTTTTTTTGCTTATTCGCCTATTTGCTCAACACCCATCTCGCTCAATAGCGAGGCGCGATCATAGTACTCGCGCCACTCCTGTACCTTGCCATTCTCTATATCAAGGACACAGGCTACGGGTACGCGGCCAAGCTTGCCATTGTAGGTAAACACATCAAGGCGTTCGATAAGGACAGAGTTTCCGCTAACCGTAATATTGCGCAGCTGCAGCTCAATCTCGCTGACGCCGGCCAGAAGTGCTCCCCACTCCTTGCGAATCACTTCGCGGCCCTCTTTAACTGCAGGCGGCGCTGTCATGCTCAGGAATCGGCCGTCTTCAGCGAACAAATCGGCGATGGCGTCGACATCGCGGGCGTTCCAGGCATTGACCATCTTGTGAGCCACGACCAGCGGGCTCTCACCGTCTGCGCGAACTTCAGCAGGTGCCAGGGCGATGCCCATACTTATTGCCGTAAGAAATACGGCTGCCATAGATAGGGGTAACTTCATGGGGTGACTCTCCTGCGGTTGATGAAACTGTCTTTGGTTTTTAAGCGAACTCGTAATGCTTTATTTTCAATACACCTCAGCTGTTAAAACGGGTGCGCTTGAGTGTGAGTCCAGCCTTCTCCCGATCCCAGCAGTCGGCAGTAACGCCCTCACTGCGCACCTCGATTTTGCGGATTTTATTGGTAGCTGTGCGCGGCAGGCTCGTCATGGCGCGGAAGTAACGGGGAACCATGTAATGAGGCATGCGCGGAATAAGAAACTCCGCCAATTCCCGGGGCGACGGTGCTTCATCATTCGTGGGAACGTAGGCGAGGAGGATTTCGTCCTCTGCAAGCTCACTGGGCACCGCGACTGCGCAGACCTCTCCGACCGCAGGATGTTGCAGCGCCTCGGCCTCGACTTCGGCTGAGGACACATTCTCTCCGCGGCGGCGGATAGCATCCTTTTTGCGATCAACAAAAAAGTAATTTCCATCGCTGTCGTGACGCACCAGATCACCCGTGTGAAACCATCCGTTGCGCCAGGCCTCGGCGGTTGCTCCGGGACGATTCATGTAGCCGGCAAACAATGTCCAGGGGAACTCGCTGCGCACAATGAGCTCGCCGGGCTCGCCATCCGGCACCGGCAGGTCGTGATCGTCGACCACGCGGCACTCACAGCCATCCCGGGGTTTTCCCAGGGAACCCGGGACGCGACAGTCGATATCGGTAATGAGCGGGCCAGAGAGCTCAGTCATATTGAACCCCGAGAGGTAACTGAACCCAAAACGCTCGCTGACGTCCATGGCCTGCTGCGTAAGCATCAGAGTCACCATCCGTAGACTGTTATCGCGATCTGTGGAGGCAGGCGAGGACTGGGCGAGAAAGTCCGCCATGGAGCCGATAAGCCCGGACGTTGCGGTTGCCCCCTCGCTTGCGATGCGTTGCCAGTAATCCTGGGTACTGAAACCGGGATATAAGGCCAGACGCGCATCATTGCACAAGGCCGCCACTGCAGATGCTGCACCGCCTACATGAAAGATAGGCAGCTCCGTAAGCATAGTGTCGCTGCTATTGAGGTAGCCATAGGTCGCTTGCGCGGTGCTGTAGATGTGGCCATAGGGACAGAGCACACCTTTGGACGGACCTGTGGTGCCTGAGGTGAAGATCACCATTTGCAGATCCCAGGTTGCAAGATCTGCGGCGTCGGGCGGAGCATCCGTAGATGATGGTAGTTGCTCCAGATAACGGGCACTTTCTTGTATCAGGCTGCTTTGCTCTGCATCACGCCCGCCGCAGAGGAGTAAAGACGGCGGAGCAGTGTCACCTATATCGCTAACACGCTCTGCGAGCTGGGGGTGGAGAATCATCAGCCGTGCATCGCACTCACTGAGAACATGCGCCAGTATGCTACCGCGAAAATCCGTGTTGAGAGGCACAAAAACGGCGCCCAGATAATTACAGCCCAGCCAAGCCTGAAGGAGGTCGGCCCCATTGGGCAGCCAAACGGGCACGCGGTCGCCACGGCGAACACCGCTGTCCGCCAACAGCTCAGCCATTGCCTCCATGCGCTGCAAAGCCTCTTGGCTAGTCCATTGTGCACCGTCGGCAAAGGACACCAGCGGGGCGTCCGGATCTTTTGCTGCCCGCCGGGCTATGACTAGGGGTAACACGCAATCCTCAGCTAGCGGTGTGCGACCATCGAACCAGCTGGGGTGTTGCGTCATGACGGACTCCGGATTGGTGCTCAGCGCTGCAACGCGCTGACCTGAGAGGGGTCCAGATACTCTTCAAGCCGCGTAATGCGCCCACTCTCTACCGTGCAGATGGCGCAGGCATGCAGTGCCACCTCGGTGCCATCTTCCATTTCGCCGCGCAACACATGCTGCTGAAGATATCCGTCAGCCAATGCCTCCAATCGCAGCAGGTCGTAATGCAATTTGGGTAGCTTGCGATGCATCCAGTTCAGCGTTTTGACGTTCTCATCAATGCTCTGGTAGCCATCGGGATGAAAGCTGTGCCAGATACGCGCTTCGGGGCCGTAGATTTCTCGCACCGCATCGCCATCATTGTTGTTAAGTGCTTCGAGGAAGCGTTTTGCAACTGCCAGAAAATCGTCTGCCTGACTCATACTTATCTCTCTTCCCGGGGAACGGTCCAATGCCCACCATGCCCCGCAAAGTGTCTTACGGGTGATTTCGATGCAGGCCTTTTGATGGTTGCATAATAATACTTATGGTACTTAAGATAGCCAGTCCGCGCAGCCTGCGCCAGTCTTTTCGGGAGTTACCGCATGAGTGAATTGGCCGCCATCGATACACAAAAGTTGCTCGACATGATGTCGAAACAGGAAATTCATGATGTTTTGGCACGCTACGCGCGCGGCGTAGATCGCGCCGACGCCGAGTTGCTGGGCAGCTGTTATTTCGACGATGCCATTGAAGAGCACGGACCCAATTACAACGGGAATGCCATGGACTATATCGCCGGCGCAATGGAGCGACTGAGGCTAATGGGTGAGATGGCCCACTATGTCTGTAATTCGCATATCGAGCTGGACGGCGATACGGCCTGGGTCGAGAGTTACGTGATCACCTTTGCACGCTTTGCGGGGGAGTCAGGTGATGTGGATACCCTCACCGGGGGACGCCTCTGCGATCGTTTTGAGCGCCGGGAAGGTGAGTGGAAGATTGCGCATCGCCGTATCACCTTCGACTGGAACAACGACATGCCCAGTAACCAGGGATGGTGTCTGGGCATGTTTGACACGCAGGCGCCGGGTTTTCACTACGGTCGCAAAGACCGGGAAGATTTAAGCTACCAGCGCTCCTAGCCAGGCGGGCAGTTCTTCGCCAGCCTTGACTCGCGCGATGAGGCCGCCGTCGGCGTAGTCCCGCCAGTGGGATACCAGTCCATTGCGGAACTCAAAGGCGCCCATGTAGGGATAGAGTACGCGCGTGCCGTCGGTGGCCAAATAATCGTCGACGCCCTCCAGTAGCAGTGCATTGCCAATTTCGGCGCTGCGCGTGATACGCCAGTCGTTGGTGTCACTAATATCGCTCCCGAAGCGCTCCAGAAATCTGCGCACCCAGTCTTTGCCGATGAGCGGTCGTTCTCCGACTAGGAAGTGATACTCAACGTCGTCCGTAAGCTGCGCCAGCACACCATCAATATCTTTGTTTTTCCACGCGGCGATGATGGCTTCAACCACCAGGCGCTTCTCGCTAAATTGCGACGTTTCCTCCATAGCTACTCTCCTTGGGCGTTGCGCGCATACTGTTTGTCGCGCCAGACTTATGAAGTAGACAGGCATCCTTGCTGTCGGCTGGGCAAAATAGTATCTTTTATAACAAGACTAATAAAGCAGTCTCAGTTTTCCGCGATTGGTGGGCCCGCTGACTGCAGCGATCTGACGCTTAATATAATGCCTGAGTCTTCACAGCACTGGCGACGTGCACCGGTTCGCCCAAACGATCTTCCTCCTATGGATCTGCAGGTTCGCAGAGACCGTGGTGGAGTCATCTGGATGCGCCACGGAATGTCCCTGGACTCCTTCGACGGTCTCTTCATCTCGCATATCAGTGCGCAGGCGCGTGAGCATCCTGACAAACCGGCCTACGCACAGAGGGGGCCGGGCGGAGCGGTCGCCGGTGCTTGCTGGAATACGCTCAGTTACGCTGAACTTGAGGATAGGGTGCGGCGCGTTGCAGCCTGGTTTCATAGCCAAAATGCCCGTGGCGAAGTTCTGCTGCTCCTCACCGGCAATTCCATAGATCATGCGGTGGTCCGCCTTGGTGCGATCGTCGCAGGGGTTATCGTCTGCCCCGTGAGCGCGGGCTACATCGCCGCAGGAGGCGATTTCGCGCGTCTCGCCTATGTGCGCGACCTGGTTAAGCCACGCTTTTTGTTTGCCGATGCTGCGAGCGCACTTCAGGCCGCGGGCGATGTCTTTAGCGGGGGCGAGTACCTATTGCTGACCGCCGATGCCTCGGCCGCCCATCGCTTATCTATACCGGTCGTTACCCTAAATGAGGTAGGGGGGTGTGAGCCAATGGTCGGCGAGGGGGATGGTGATCCGGATGCTAACGCTGCCTACATGCTCACCTCTGGATCTACGGGCAGACCGAAAGCGGTAATGCACAGCCAGCGCATGATTCTCTCCAACCTGCATCAGGCGCGGCAGATACTCGGACGTGCCGCGGGTTGGTCTGACTATATGCTCGACTGGTTGCCCTGGAGCCACGTATCCGGGGCATTCAACCTTTACGCCGCGGCAATTTTTGGCGGTACGCTGCACATCGATGACGGCAAACCCGCTCCCGGACTCTTTGCAGAGACCATTGCCAATTTGCGCGAAGTTCCTTTGCCCTATTTCTGCAACGTGCCCCTGGGCTACGGCATGCTGGTGGACGCCTTGCGTGAGGACGAGACACTGCGTCGCGTGTTTTTCGAAAAACTGCGCCTGATGCTATACGGCGGAGCAGGACTGTCCCAGCCCGTAATGGATGCGCTGCAGGGTATGGCCGTAGCTGAGACAGGTAGCCGCATCATGATGACCACGGGCTATGGCCTCACAGAGAGTACCTCGGGGTGCATGGCAATATATTTTCCCAGCGACAAGGTGGGTATCGGCTTGCCCATGCCCGGGGTAGAGACACGCCTTGTCCCTCTTGAAGACGACCGCTTCGAAATTCGCTTGCGCGGTCCAAATATCATGCAAGGATACCTCGATAACGCCAAAGCCACCGCTGAAGCCTTTGATGAAGATGGTTTCTTTCGCACGGGCGACGCGGCGCGTTTTCATGACCCGAATGACCCGGAGCAAGGTCTGGCCTATGCGGGCCGTTTGGTGGAGGAGTTCAAGCTTAGCTCCGGTACCTGGGTCCGCGCCGGGGCAGTGCGCGCAGAAATACTGGCAGCCTGTGCACCCCTGCTGTCGGACCTGCTCCTCTGCGGAATCAATGAGCCCTATTTGGCGGCCCTGGCAGTGCCAAACATTGGTGGCATGCAGGCGATGACTGGTCTTGCTACCAGCGATCCCGCCGTTCTCATTGCGCACCCAGCGGTGGACGAACATTTGCGCAGCTGCCTTAAGGACTACAACGAGCGCTATCCCGGTAACAGCACAGCGCTGGCCCGGCTGGCATTCATGCAGCGGGCACCGGACCCGCAGCAACACGAAATCTCTGACAAGGGCACTATCAATCAGCGTATCGCCGCGGATAATCGTGGTGACGAGATTGCCGCTCTTTTTGCCACGGACCCCGAGAGCCACATTGTTGTGGCGTCCAAATGAACTCCAGGAATACAGCATGGAATTGAATCACTGCACGGCGATCGTTACGGGTGCCAACCGGGGTATTGGCGCAGCTTTTGTTACTGCATTGCTTGAGGCTGGCGCCAGCAAGGTTTATGCGGCGTGCCGCAACCCCGGGGCCGCTGATCTTGAGTTCGACAGTTCGGATCCGCGTATTGAGCCGGTTGCACTCGATGTTAGCCAGCCGCAGTCCATAAGCGAACTCGCCGCGGCCTGCGACGACGTACAGCTGTTGGTCAACAATGCGGGTCTGTTTGCCGGCGAAACCTTGCTCGGCGCCGCCGATGTCGCCGCAGCTCGGAAGGAGATGGAGGTCAACTACTTCGGTCCGCTGCAAATGTCGCGCGCCTTTGCACCGGCGCTTGCGCGTAACGGGGGTGGTGCAATAGTCAACGTGCTTTCGGCTGCGGCGATCGTGGCTGTGCCCAACATGGGCGGTTACAGCCCGTCGAAGTTTGCCGCCCGAGCCATGGGTATTTCGCTGCGTGCCGAACTTGCCGATCAGAAAACGCAGGTGCAGAACCTCATCGTAGGTTCTATTGATACCCGCATGGCAGCACATGTGCAGGGTAAAAAGGAGTCTCCTGCAACGGTTGCGAAGGCGGGCCTGAGAGCGGTAAAACGAAATATCCCAGAGGTGGATACCGACGAATTTGCCGTGAGTGTCCGAGCCGCTCATGCGCGGGATCCGGCCAAGCTGGAGCAGCAGATGGCTGCCGCATTGAAGCTCGAAACCCTGAATACGGGCCGCTAGGCCACGGCTGAGGACGACGACTTGTTTGAGTTAATGCTGTTTAACTTTTTGCTGTTGATAACCTGCATGGTAGCTCTGTGGTTACTCAGCATTTCTCTGGGGGACGTGTCTTTTATCGACAGCTTCTGGGCCTTGGGTTTTGTGGTCGCCGCCGCCGGTAGCTTCTGGTATTTAGGTATGGGCGACACTCCACACACTCTGGCATTGCTGGGAGTAACTGCCTTGTGGGGCGTTCGCCTGGGCGGATTCTTGTTATTACGCTGGCGTCGTGAGGGTGCTGACCCCCGTTACCTGCGCATGATCGAGAAGGCCAAGGGCAATCCGCACCTGTTTACCCTGAGGTCGGTGTTTCTATTGCAGGGTGTCATGCTGTGGACGGTTTCATTGCCCGTTCAACTCGGCATGTTTAGTGATACTGGTGCAGTCCTTGGGGCATTCGCATTCGCAGGCGTCGCTCTGGCAACGCTGGGCTTTGTTTTTGAGAGTGTGGGCGACCAGCAGATGACGACGTTTCGCGCAGACCCTGCAAACGTGGGGCAGGTGATGGACCGCGGACTGTGGCGCTACACGCGACACCCCAACTACTTTGGCGATGCCTGCGTATGGTGGGGCCTTTTTCTAATTGCTCTGGGTGCCGGTGCGCCGCTTTGGATAGCTGTGGGGCCGGCGCTACTGACCTGGACTTTGCTGCGTTGGAGCGGTGCGGCGTTGCTGGAGCGGCGCATGAAGCGCTCGCGCCCCGGTTATGAAGACTACATAGCCCGCACCAGCGGTTTCATACCCTGGCCACCGCGCGGACAGAGCTAGCTATGAAAACCGAAAAACGGGTCGTCATTATCAGCGGTGCGGGGAAGGGGCTGGGAAGGTCCTATGCCCATTACCTTGCTGCAAGGGGCCTGGCTGTTGTTGTTAATAACCGACGTCATGCTAGCGACGAAGAGGCCAGTGCCGATGCGGTTGTGCGTGAGATTCGCGAGGCTGGTGGTGACGCCGTCGCCCATTATGGTGCTGCAGAAGACCCGCAGACTGGGGAGTCTCTCCTCGCGCTGGCGCTGGAGCACTTCGGGCGTCTGGACGCGGTCATCGCCAACGCCGGGGTCTCCGAGGGCGCGACCTTCAGTAAGCAATCACCGCAGTCCATTGAGCAAAACATTGCTATCAATCTGCTGGGCACCGCTTACCTGTTGCTGCCAACGTTCAGGCATCTCTATGAGCAGGGTTCGGGCCATATCCTGGTTAGTACATCTGCCGCGGGACTTTTTGGCGAGCACGGTCTGCCTGCTTACTCGGCTTCCAAGGCCGGTCTTATCGGCCTCATGCACAGCCTTGCCCACGAAGGTCGCTCCCATCGCGTGTTTGTTAATGCGATTGCCCCTTTTGCGCGCACACAGATGACCGAGGATACGCTCGCGGCCGCATCAATCCCCGGTCTCGATCCCAGGGAGGTCGCGCCGGTTGTCGCTCGGCTGATCGCGGCGGACAGTGAGACCAGTGGTGAAGTATTCATAGCCGCTGCCGGCAAGATAGCCCGCGCTGCCATGCTGTGCAGCGGCGCAAAAAACGTTAGCGATTGTACGGATGACGAACTTGACGGGGTGATAGCAGGCCTCATCGCGTCTCCCGTCGAGCACGAACACAGTAGCGCCGTTGCTATGTTCAAGGCGTTTATAAGCACATGACTCAGCACCGCCCGCGTGTTCAGGAAGACATCTATGATTGAAACAGCGTTGTCGCTACTGCCAGCATTACTGTTGAATTTTGCTGTTGCCATAAGCTGTGTCTTAGCCCTTTGGCTGATGAGTATTGCGCTGCGGGACGTGTCCATTATTGACATGGTGTTTGCGGTAATCATGTATCTGATTCTTGTCGCTTCCGCACTCGGTACAGAGCAGCTCGGTACTGCCGATAAACTCATGCTCGGCGTTGTAGGTCTTTGGGCTCTTAGGGTCACGCTGCATTTGCTGCGTCGCAATTGGGGGCATGGCGAAGACCCGCGCTACAGCAAACTGCGCACCTGGGTTGAGGGAGAGTGGGCCTTTCACTGGCTGAGTCTGCGCAAGGTTTTTCTTTTGCAGGGCGTGGTGCTGTGGTTTGCGACGCTGCCCGCACAAGTTGCCATTTTGCTGGCGGAGCCAATGTCTCCGACGGTGCTTAGCTACATGGGTGCGGCGATCGCTCTGGCCGGACTGGCGATTGAGACCGTTGCCGATTTACAGCTTGGCGCTTTTCGCGCCGACGCTTCCAAGCGCGGCACGGTGCTGCAATCCGGCTTGTGGCACTACAGCCGGCATCCCAATTACTTCGGTGAGCTCTGTGTGTGGTGGGGCGTGTTTTTTATGGCCTGCGCCAATCCGCTGGCCATCGTTACGTTGATTGGACCTTTGGTCTACAGTCATCTGATTGTGAACATCACGGGGCAGGCGACACTGGATAAGAAGCTCGCGCGGGAGAAGCCCGGTTACGCGGAGTACATGGAGCGCACTAACGGCATGATTCCGTGGCCGCCCAAAGCCGCGAAGGACTAATACGCCGCAGCGTCGTATTCAGGGGCACGCAGATTGCGAAGCCTTTACTCGGTTGTGCTGACTTCGTCGCCCTCGGGTCCGTCGGGACCCGAATCGGCAATTGTTGCCGCCAGGTCGCGCTGTAGAAACTCCACCAGTTCAGCGTCTGTGCACTGAGGGTTTACGGTGTGAGGAAAGACATGCTCGGGACGCGCAGCGCGGTCGAACCATATGGTCCGGCCTGCCTCCTGGGGGCGTTGGCTTGCCAGCCATAGAGCTGTGTCTGCACCCTCTGAAGCACTGCGCAGGATCACACCCTGAATCTTGTAGAACACGGGTAAAGACTTACGCACGCCCTCGGTACGCACCCAACCCGGATGCAGCACATAGCTGTGACCACCCCGAGCTTGAAGTCTCTCTTCCCATTGTTCTGATAAAACCACCTGACCCCGTTTATGGGAAGCATAGGCCACTTTCCCGCCATAACGTTTAGGGTCTGTGACGTTGAGCAGTTTGGTGTTCTGCGGCACATTGTAAAGGCCACCCGAAGCCATGTTCACGATCAGCGGTTTGTCGCCGAAAAGATCTGAATCCAACAGGCCCTCGGTGAGTTGGTATTGCCCCAGCAGGTTGGTTACGTAGGTTGCCTCAAAGGCCTCTGCAGTTACCTCGAGTTCGTTAAACAGAACGCCAACGTTGTTCTGTAGCACGTCGATATGTCTACCGTCACGGCGGAGGGTCTCAAGGAGCTGTGCAATAGACGCGATGGACGATAAATCGCAGACCATATTCTCAACCCGGGATGCTGCGTCGGAGGGCAGGGCGGCGCGCGCTGCTTCAAGTTTTTCCGCGCTGCGGGCCACCGCAATGACTGTTGCTCCGCCGGATGCGGCGCCCGCGACAATCGCAGCGCCTATGCCGCCGGAGGCGCCGGTCACAAGCCAGTGCTGACCGCTGAAATCAGGCTTTGAAGAACTCCATCCCAGCCTTCGGAACCAATAACCGGTGCGGCTGTAGGTCGGGGTAAAGCGCCCGTAAAAGCCAAGTATCTTGGCGAGATCCGCGAGCTTCATTAGGCGAAAAGATCCTCGCCGCGGACCCAGGTGGCGTGAAAGCCGTAGGGTACCCGCTGTGGCATCCGAACCCGTGCGATGGGGCCCTGCTCAATATCGCTGGCATCGAAAACCAGTGACCAGGACGACCAGTCCTTGCTGTCCGTTGCCAGCGTAATTACATAGCCGTCGTCTTCGGCGCTATCGCGACCGGCGCCAACCCGCGGCGCGAACACTGCCTCGCTTCCAAACACGCCCGGTCCATAGTCCCACTCCCAGCGACGCCCACTGTCGTTGTCATACTTCACAAGACCCGTAAAACGGAGCGTATGTCCGCCTTCATGGAGAAGGGGGATTCTTTGATGGTAGGCGTACCGGCTCTTCACACCTTTAAAGTGCAGATTGATCTTGTTGAATTCGGTATTCAGATCGTCGAGGTCGCCCTCGCGCACTTCGCCGGTCTTCAGATTGAAGCGCCATCGATAGTTGTTTGCTTCGAGGCGCATGTAAGCCAGCATGTGCGCAAGCTCTCCGCCGTCACCACCTGCGTCGGGCATGGGGTTGGTCGAGCGGCAGCCATCCATGATCACCCAGTCGCCTTCTTCCCAGCAGTTGCTGGTGTGGAGAATGTAGCAGGGCTCGCATTCGAACCACTTGACTGCGCTACTGCCGGCGCGGTCGGGGTAGCGCGGCGCGATACCAAAACGGGTGGGTATGTCAGTGTGAAAAGTAAGTACCCGTCGACGATGCTGCCGCAGCACATTCATGTCATGGAAAAATGGCAGGTCGTGGAGCACCATATAGTTTTCCGTGTAGCCCATGTCGTGGGGCAATCGCGGCCCAGGAAGTTCTACCTCGGTTTCGTGGAGTAGTTTGCCGCTGGCGTCGGCTACGCCATAGGTCATAAACGGTGGCTCATCGCCATAGTCAAAGAACAGGAACTCACCGGTCGCCCAATCAACGCTCGAGTGGGCGGACATGCGGCGGTGCTTGCGGCCCGCTATATCGAAACCCTGCATGGTGTCCAATGACTGGCCGTGGAGGGCGCAGGGATTGCCGGCGTTGTACCACATGGTAATGAGCTGGTTGCGGTAGTAAGCGACGTCGGTGTTAGAGGTGTCTTTGATCCCAAAGGGTGAGACGCTGTAATCAAAGGGGCCCATGACCCCCGGCGAGATGGAACGGCCGCTCTGGCGCTCTCCCTCAAGTGCTTCGGTCTTTATCCAGCGGTTGCTATAGCTGGCTTCGCCGCCTTTGAAATAAACGCCGTGCACCATGCCGTCGCCGTCAAAGGGGTGATAGCGATTCTTGGGCTCATAGACAGGGTTGGGGCCGTTACGAAAGTAGCCCCCCACGAGATCCGTGGGTAACTCACCCTCTACGGCAAGACCGTCTTGGGAGATTTCATGCACAGTTGGTGCATAGGGCCCGTGCAGATAGGGATTATCCAGTCCGTAAATCCACTGGGGCGCGTCCTTAAAGTGAGTGGCTCCGCCAACACACTCCTCAACCGAGGGGTATTCCATCATTAAACGCGCGGCGTCTTGCATCATTATTTCCCTTAAATATGTAGCTTTGATATCCGCAGTATATCTTTGAGGTATGATTATGCAAGTATCCGCTCGAGGCAGCTTGCACGGCGTATTTCCCTCGCTTAGACTGGGTTCTATAATAAAAGTCACTAGCCGGAAAACGACTTATGAGCGACCCGCTTGAACGCCTGCGATTGCCGGTATTCCAGGCTCCGATGTTTTTGCAATCAGGCCCTGAAATGGTCATTGCTGCCTGCAAGGCAGGCATCGTTGGGAGCTTCCCTTCAGTCAACGCACGCACTACTGAAGATCTGGATTCCTGGCTGGCGGAGATCACCGATGCCCTGGACGACAATAGCGCGCCCTGGGCGATTAATCTGATGATGCATCGCAGCAATAGCCGCCGTCTGGATGATCTGGCGCTTGCCGAGAAATACCGCGCGCCGCTTGTGATCACGGCGCTTGGCAGCCCTAAAGAAGCCGTTGAACGTGTGCACGCCTGGGGTGGAAAAATTCTAGCAGACGTGATCGATCTGCGGTTTGCGGCTAAAGCCGTTGCGGCTGGAGTGGATGGGCTGGTGCTGGTGGGCGCCGGCGCGGGTGGCCATACAGGACAGCAATCGGGCTTTGCCTTCGTACAAGAGCTGAGGCAGCACTTTGATGGGATTCTTGTGCTCGGCGGCGGTATCAGCACCGGGCGTGCTGTTCGCGCTGCCGAGATACTGGGGGCCGACTATGCCTACATGGGTACACGCTTTATCGCATCTAACGAGAGTAGGGCCGAGAACGCATACAAGCAGATGGTGGTAGATGCCAGCGGTAACGATATCGTCTGTTCTGATGCGCTAACCGGGGTCAAGGCCAATTGGCTGCGGGCCAGCCTCGAGCAGGCGGGATATGATCCGAACAACATGCCCCAGGCCGGTGATATCGACGTGATTAAGTCGGCGGGCGACGTGAAACGTTGGCGCGATGTTTGGGCGGCCGGGCAGGGCGCGGGATCCGTCAATGACATCCTGCCCATCTCAGCCATTGTCGAGCGATTGGAACGTGAATATCGGGAGGCCTGTGAGCTATGAATATGCGTAGCAGCGACGCGAGAATTGCCCGTCTGACGGACGCGGGTCTGTGGGGCACTGACACACTGCACGATCTGCTCGCGCGCAATGCGGCGGCGACGCCAGATCGCGAGGCTGTGGTAGATCCGGAAAACAAAGCCGAGCTCACCGGTCAGGCGCCAAGGCGACTCTCCGTGGCAGAGTTGGACAGTGCCAGCAGTGCCTGCGCCCGTGAGCTTGCGTCTCGGGGTGTGAAGGCTGGGGACAGAGTCATTCTGCAACTGCCCAATACCAGCGAGCTGATCGTTCTCTATTACGCGTTGAGCAAACTTGGTGCCGTGATATCACCTACCGCTGTGCAGTACGGTACCCACGAGCTAACGCATTTTCGAGACGAGCTGAATCCGACAGCGCTGATTACGGTCACTGACCTACGCGGCGCCAAACTCGCACAGCAGGGGCGGGAGGTGTTCGACCATGAACAGGTTTGGGATATCGCAGACGATCTGGATGTCTTTGCGGGCCTGAACGATGACCCCGCCGGAGATTGGGCTAGCGACGCAAATGCCACGCTTACTGTCGCCTGGACATCCGGCACGACGGGCACGCCCAAAGCCGTACCGCGCTCGCATAATATGTGGCTGGCCCAGGGGCGTCTCACCGGCTATGCAGGCCAGTTTAGTGACGGAGAGCGTTTTCTGTCGCCATTCCCCATGATCAATATGGCTTCTCTGGGTGGTATTCTTTTTCCGTCTGCGCTGCACAACTGCACCTTGGTCCAGCACCATCCACTGGATATTCCGCTGTACCTGAAGCAGCTTCAGGATGAGCGCATTAACTACACCCTTGCCCCACCGCCGTTGCTGAACCGTCTCGCTCAGCAGCCTGAAATGTGGGAGCAGTTTGACTACTCTGCACTGCGCGTCATCGGCTCCGGCTCGGTACCCCTTTCACCGGCGATGATCGAAACCTTTGAGTCACGCTTCGGCAAATCCATCATCAACTTTTATGGCTCCAACGAGGGCATCGCGCTTATCGGCACGCCGGAGAATTCGCCGTCACCGGAACACCGCGCAACGCTCTTCCCGCGTCTTGGTGCGGAGGGAGTCGACTTTCGAAGCTATGCCGAGGGTGCCATTCTCACGCGACTGAATGACCCCGACACGGGCGATGTGATCGAGGAGCCCGGCGTTGCCGGTGAGCTCACCGTAACGGGCCCGGGAGTGTTTGATGGCTACCTGAACCATGATGGCGAAGGCGTGTTTACTGAAGATGGATACTTCCGCAGCGGGGACCTTTTGGAGATCTGCCCGGAACAGCCCACGCATTACCGCATTGTTGGACGCTGCAAAGACATCATAAACCGCGGTGGTATCAAGCTGTCGCCCAGTGAACTCGACAGTCTTCTCGAGGGTGCCCTGGGTCTGGCCGAAGCTGCGGTCTGTGCCTATGCCGATGAAGATCTGGGCGAGAAAGTCTGTGCCTGTGTGGTGCCCCTGGAGAACGTCGAGGCGCCGACCCTTGAAGCGCTGCGCGAGCATCTGCGCGACAAAGGCGTGGCGCGCTTCAAGCTCCCCGAGCGTCTGGAAATTTTTGATGAATTGCCGCGTAATCCCCTGGGCAAGGTAACGCGCAATGTTTTGCGCGATCAGGTAGAAGCCCGCGAACACGATGGAGAAACAGCATGAGTGATGTATACATTCTGGGTGGGTCGCAAACCGACTTCGCTCGCAACTGGCACCGCGAAGGCCTCGACATTTACGCGATGTTTCGCGAAGTACTGGAAAGCGCTATCGCAGATGCCGATATAGAGCCCGCTCAGATCGAAGTTGGGCACGTGGGCAATTTCGTCGCAGACCTATTCTGCAGGCAGGGGCTCCTCGGCGGTTTCTTCGCTCAGGTATATCCTGAGCTAGCGGGTATGCCGACCTCGCGTCATGAGGCGGCCTGCGCATCTGGCTCCATGGCCATGTTAGGCGCCATGCGCGATATCGAGTCGGGACACTACGAAACGGCCTGTGTGTTGGGGCTTGAACTCATGCGCAACGTTGACGGGCAAACAGGCGCTGACTACCTGGGTGCCGCTGCATGGCAGGGGCAGGAAGCTCAGGACGCGGACTTCCCCTGGCCCTATATGTTTGATCGTATCAGCCGAGAATATGATGAGCGTCACGGCCTTAAACATGAGCATCTGGCGCGTATCGCCGAAATCAATTTTGGTAACGCTCGCAGTAACCCGACGGCACAAAGTCGCAGCTGGGACTTCCCCCAGGGCTGTTTCCGCGAAGATGACAAACTCAATCCCGTCGTAGAAGGCCGGGTTCGCAAGCTCGATTGTGGCCAGATCACGGACGGTGCTGCCTGCGTCGTATTGGCCGGTGAACGTGCCGCAGCGGAATACGCCAAGCGTAAAGGTATGAGTCTTGCGGACTTGCCTCGCATCAAGGGCTGGGGCCATCGCAGCGCACCGTTGTTGCTCGAGCAAAAGCTATCCATGAGTGCCGGTCAGCCGCTGCTCTTTCCTCATGCCGCGGGTGCGCTGACCGACGCTCTCCACCGTGGTGGCTTTGCTGCCGTGACGGACCTGGATGGCCTGGAGACTCACGACTGCTTCACGATCACGGAATATATGGCGATTGACCACAGCGGCCTTACGGCACCGGGAGAATCCTGGAAGGCCGTAGAAGAGGGAACGATTGAGCGCGACGGAGCGTTTCCCATCAACGCCAGCGGTGGCCTCATTGGTCTTGGACACCCGGTTGGGGCTACCGGCGTGCGTATGGCCCTGGATTGCGCGCGTCAGGTGTCAGGTCGCGCGGGTGCTATGCAAATCCGTGATGCGCAAAACATGATCACTTTTAATCTTGGCGGCAGCGCAACGACCTGTGCCAGCCTGTTAGTGGGTGTCGGTGCATGACTAGTGCGCTGATCTACGGCGGTGTGCGCAGTGCGCGTGCTAGAGCCAAAGAAGGTGCTGCACTCAATGGGATAACGCCGCAGGAACTCCTCGCGCAGCTCTACACGGCCCTTGGGGAGCGCACGGGGCTCGAGCCTGCGCATGTTGATGATGTTGTATTAGGCTGTGTTACACAGCACGGCGAGCAGGCGGGAAACATCGCTAAAGCATCGACACTCTATGCGGGCTGGCCTTTTCAGGTGCCCGGTCTCACCGTTAACCGTTATTGCTCCTCTGGCGTCGATGCTTTGGCCTTGGCGGCGCTTAAAATCCAGGGTGGCGTGGCACGCCAAGTGGTAGCAGGCGGAGTGGAGATGATGTCGCGGGTGCCTATGCTTGCGGACGATGCGCGGGTTTTTAAGGATCCCGGGTTCGCAACGCAGTGCCGCATGCTAATGATGGGCAGTGGTGCGGACCTCATTGCATCGCGTGCCGGCGTATCTCGAGAAGAGGCAGATCAGGTCGCATTCAACAGTCAGCAGCGCGCGGAGAAAGCGCGTAAAGACGGTCATTTTAAAGCGTCGATCGTGCCCATCCGCACACCGGATGGCGAGGCTCTCGAGGACGAATGCATACGTTCAGGCACAACACTGGAAGGTCTTGCGGCCATGGATCCGGTGTTTGCGAAGATTGGTGCTTCCGGCGTTGATGCCTACCAGCTCAAAGCCAGTCCCGAATTAGACGCGATCAACCACATTCATACTGCAGGCAATTCGCCGGCTATGGCCGATGCGGCCTGTCTGTTGTTACTGGGTGATAGCGATAGCGCCGCGTCCTTGAATGTTGCCCCCCGGGCTCGCATCGCCGACAGCGTTACCGTCGCCGCAGATCCCCTTGAGGTGCTCACTGGCTGTGTCGAGGCCGTGCGCGCCCTTCTCGACAAAACCGGACTGTCCGCTGATGACATAGATTTGTTTGAGATACACGAAGCTTTTGCCGCAACCAGCGTCGTGGCAGAACGCGAGTTCGGTCTTGATGCCGAGCGTCACAACGTTAACGGCGGTGTGATAGCTCTCGGTCACCCTATGGGCGCCACGGGCGCAATCATGACGCTCACACTGCTTGACGAGCTTGAGCGTCGTGGTCTTCGCCGCGGCATCGTATCGGCTGCCGGCGCCGCCGGATCGGGCAGTGCGCTGTTGATAGATCGCGACGCAGGTCTCTTTGGGTGAGTTCTTCCGCCGCAGGCAGTTCACTGAACAAGCCCGGGTTCTACGGGTGGAAGCTTGTGGTCGTCGTGTTCATCGTATATCTGCTCAA
Source organism: Congregibacter sp. (assembly GCF_045107095.1). GTDB lineage: Bacteria > Pseudomonadota > Gammaproteobacteria > Pseudomonadales > Halieaceae > Congregibacter. The sequence goes on from NZ_JBGCFU010000086.1 coordinate 29,905, forward strand.
TACGGCGTTTCCCTACTACGGGGGTTCAGTACTGAATGCCGTAATGGCAGAAGATTTAGGCTTCAGCCGCAGTGCTTTGGGCTACGGGTTCTCGGCATTTATCCTTTGCATGGGACTCACTTCACCGATGGTGGGTGTGCTCGTCAACAAGCTGGGTGTGCGTAAAACCCTCTTCATCGGTGGCCTGGTGCTCACCGTGGGTGCACTTTCCATGGCTGCATTGACCGCCACTGAACTTCAGTACTGGCTGTTTTTTGGCGGTATCAGCGGGCTTGGCTTCAGTTTGGGCGGGGTCATTCCCGTGCAATCAGTGGTGACTTATTGGTTCAAGCGCCGCAAGCCGCTCGCCATGTCCGTAGTGCTCTGTGCCTCCGGCGTTGGATCGATACTCTCCATTCCTATCCTCAATAACATTGTCGCCAGCTTCGACGGTGATTGGCGTATGGGCTGGTATTTTGTGGCTTTCACTTCAGCGCTGTCTGCGTTTATCGCCCTGATCTGGGTGAGAAATAAACCTGGGGATCTGGGGCAGGAGCCGGACGGCGGCGCACAGTCAGTGAGCGAGGTGTCCGATACGAAAGCCCGACCCGGTGCGGTGCCGGTTTATCAGTCGGCGGTTTCCTGGAACACCGCCGATGCGTTTCGAACGCGAGCGTCCTGGCTCATCGTAGCGGCTGCCTGCGCCTATACCATGGTGTTCAACGTTTGCATCGCCCACGGCGTGGTGCATCTGCGTGATCAGGGTATCGACGACGCCATGACCGCCAACTCCGTGGGCCTGCTGATTATGTCGAGCATCATTGGTCGTCTTGCTTGCGGTACCGTGGGCGGCCGAATTGAGCCTCGGCTGATCTGGAGTGGTGGGCTGCTGGCACTGGCTGCGGGACTGTTTGTACTTTCCATCACCACGGCTAATTGGCAGGTTTACGTTTATGCACTGTGCGCCGGTATAGGCTTTGGTGCGTCCTACGTCAGCATGGCCAACATCATGGGCAACTATTTTGGCCCCGACTCTTTCGCGCCGCTCCTTGGGGTTCTGACAACGGTAACCTGCGTAGTTGGTGCACTGTCACCGGCACTTGCGGGAATTTCCTACGATCAACTTGGCGGTTATGAACCGGCATTCAATACTTTTATCGGCCTTGCTCTAATCACCAGCGTCGGCATTGCTCTCGCGCATCCGCCACGCCGGGACAGAGCCACGACTGTTAGCAATAGTCCCTGAGCACTAGTAGCGCGAGCTGACAGTAGGCGCGCAGGCATGCTGTTTTAGCCTGCGGTACTTACGTAAAGGTACTTCGTTACCCGGAGAGCAATCCATGACTGATAATCACGATAACAACGCATTCGACGCTGTGATCATCGGCGCAGGCATGGGCGGCATGTGCGTCGCAGCGCGGCTCACAGCCATGGGCATGCGCGTGTTGGTGTTGGAAAAGAGTCGCCACCTGGGTGGCCGATGCGGGCATCGTCTGCGTGACGACAACGTCGTAACAACCGGTGCGCTAATGGTTCCCATGGGGCCTCGCAGCGCGATCCGCGAAGCATTTGATGCTGTGGGTGCTGAAATGAACATGGTCGATATTACCGGCCGTCTTCGCTACCGCCTCGCGCACGGAGATTATGATCTGCCACCGGGTGGTGGCGGACTGTACGGCATGATTGAGTTCGCGATGCAGGACTCCGCGGAGGCCCAAACGCTTTTTCAGCACATCCAGGCAGCGCTTACCGGCTGGACTCCAGTGGATAGCATCAGCATCCGTGAATGGTTTGATCAATACACGGACAACGAAGAAGTTAAAAACCTTTTTCAGGGTTACTGTGCCGCGCTCATGGGTATCAATCTTCATGAAGTGCCCGCGGGAGAGTTTTTCAGGTTCCTGAAATACAGTAGCAAAGGTAGCCGCTTTGGTATGGCCGTCGGTGGCAACGGCGCTCTGATGCAGGATCTTGCTGATGCGATGCAGCGCCGCGGCGCTGAGTTTCGCTGCGGTCGCGGTTGCAAGGGCATTGTCGTTGAAGACGGGCGAGTAGTGGGTGTGGAGATTAGCGATGGCGAAGGCGGCGAGGAGCGCGTAGCGGCTCGATGGGTTATATCGAACACCGGACCTGATCGCACGGTTGAGTTGGCCGGGGGCGAGGCTGTTTTTGAGCGTAGTTACATCGAGCAACTGAAATCGGGTCCATCCGCAGCGCCGATCATCCATGTGAGCTTCACCCTGAATAGGCCGCTCATAGAAAACTTCGATGGTTGTATGGTTTTCGGTAATAACCGCAATTTCATCTATCTGGAGATCCCAACGCTAATTGCTCCGGGTATATCGCCGCCGGGGCAATATCTGCACACGGCCTACGGCGCACCCGAAGACGCTGTCGATTACGACCTTGACGAAGCCCTGGCAAACACGCTCCGGGAGTTGGAAGCTAACTTTCCGGGTCTCAGCGCCGACGCGAGTTTTCTGGTGCGGGCAAAGCATCGAGGTGCATCGCCCGGCATGCATCGTTGGGCTGGCTATGGGATGCCACAAAATACACCCATTCGGGGACTCTATAACGTGGGTGACGGATGCGCTCCCCCCGGTACCATAGGCACCGAAAGCGCAGCAGCTTCAGCTCGGGAAGCGGCAGCAATGATTGCCGCAGAGTACCAATGAGTACCATTCGCTGCGTTCTGTCGGCGGAATTATCTTCGCGGCTTTGCGCGATCGCGCTCACAGCGGCAGCGCTTCCTTCCAACAACTTTTGAAAACCTCAATGCTCAGACGGGACATGCACGATGCTTAGTAAAGATGATCTTCTCGGTGCTTGGCACCTTGATTCCTGGACCATTAGCTACTCCGATAGTGAGAAGATCAGCCATCCGTTTGGTGAGAAGCCAACAGGCATGATTGTGTACACAGATGACGATTGGATGAGCGCCTCGATCAATCGCAGTGACCGTGATTTGCTACCGACGGGTTCGGCCTTCCGGCGCATTGATCCAGGCTTATTGGCAGATGCCTACCGCTCCTATTTTCACTATGCGGGGCACTACGCAATACAGGACGATGTGGTCACCCACACCGTCACTCAGAGTCTAAACCCGAATTTTGTAGGCTCAAAACAGCTTAGAAACGCACGGCTCGGCGGGCAAACGCTGGAGTTATCCGGTACGGAAGAGGTGGGCGGGGTGATTCGCACCCACAGGCTTTCATGGAGGCGTACGCTCTAACGCGCGTCGCATTGACCGTTGTTAGTGGGTCTCTATGACCTCGCCCCGTGAAGTTCGCTCATGACGAATGATCCAATTCCCCGATGCGTTCTGTGTGAGTACGTGGCTAAAACCGCCCTTTATGGTCTCCTTCGGAAACACAT
>NZ_JBGCFU010000087.1:0-8501 GCF_045107095.1 Congregibacter sp.
AAAAATAGGTGTCCACCATGCGTTGATGGTCGCCGTATACAGAGCGAATCTGGCTTGGCCATGATGACTTGATGGCAAGATAGCCGGCTCCGGGGCCTTCTATCTCGCTTCCATCCTCAGCCAGTAAGACCGGCTCCACACCAAAGAAGGGCATAGAGGCGGCACCCGGTTTCATGTTCGTGGCGCCCGGTAGAGGGGTGATCATGTGCGCGCCGGTTTCCGTTTGCCACCAGGTGTCCACAATAGGGCACCGCCCCTCGCCAACGGTATGGAAATACCACTCCCAGGCTTCCGGGTTTATTGGTTCGCCTACCGTGCCAAGGATTCGCAGACTGCTTCGCGAAGAGCGTGTAACAAAGCTATCTCCCTTGCCTTGCAGGGCTCTAATCGCTGTCGGTGCTGTATAGAAAGTTGATACCTGATGCTTGTCGACTACATCCCAGCAACGCCCCGCGTCGGGGTATGTCGGCACGCCTTCAAACATCAGGGTTGTAGCGCCCACAGCAAGGGGGCCGTATACAATGTAGGAGTGTCCCGTGACCCAGCCCACGTCTGCTGTGCACCAGTACACCTCTCCCTCGCGATAATCGAATACGTATTTGAAGCTCATGCTGGCCTGCAAGAGATAACCCGCTGTGGTGTGCAAAACCCCTTTGGGTTTACCCGTTGAGCCAGACGTATAGAGAATAAATAGCGGATCTTCCGAATCCATGGATTCCGGTTCGCAATCGGTGCTTTGGGTTGCGGTGATTTCGTCATAGTAAACATCGCGACCGTCTTGCATATTGACGTCAGCATCGGTGCGGCGCACGACAATGCAGGTGCTTACGGAAGGGCAATCGGCGAGACTCTTGTCGACGTTGGCTTTGAGAGGAACGGCTTTACCGCCGCGCAATCCCTCATCGCTGGTAATAACAGCGGAGCATTCCGCTGATTGGATTCGATCCTTGAGCGCCTCGGGGGAAAAGCCTCCAAAGACGATGGTGTGTACGGCACCAATGCGGGTGCAGGCGAGCATTGCTACGGCTGCTTCAGGGACCATCGGCATATAGAGGCACACACGGTCTCCTTTGCCGACGCCCCGAGAGCGGAGTGCATTGGCGAGTCGGCATACTTCATTCTTGAGTTCGGCATAGCTGATGGCACGGCTGTCTTTGGGATCATCCCCTTCCCAGATGATTGCGGTTTGCTCAGCCCGCTCGGGCAGGTGCCGATCAATGCAATTGACGCTCACATTGAGCTTGCCCCCGGCGAACCAGCTGGCTTCGCCTTTCACGAAGTCAAAGGAACAAACGGAATCCCAGGGTTTATCCCAGGTCAAAAACTCTGTCGCCATATCGGCAAAAAAGCCGTCGCGATCGGTGATCGAGCGCTCATACATGGCTTTGTAGTCTGCAGGCTTGATATGTGCGTCTGCGAAGCCATCGGGAATGGGATGGGTAGGGAAGTGGTGAGACATCGTGGGTCCCTCAAGTAATCGTTATTTGAAGACGTGATTCTAGAGGGACGGAGCGCAGAGACAAGCCTACGTTAGTCTAAGTTGCCTGGTGTGACTGAGCGCTTTTCTCAGGGCGTTGCCAGCATCCCCCAGTCTGATGCAGGGTTAAGTGTGAGTCGTACATTGTCGATAAGGCGAGTGCCCCCGAGGCGAGCGGCCGCGAGGATCGCTATTTCTTCGGTGTTCTCTCCTACCGCTTGGAGTGTGCGGGCGTCGCGGATAGCAAAATAATCCGGGGCAAAGCCTGCTTGAAGAAGCTGCATGCGCGCGTGAGATTCGATTTGCAGGAAGTTATCAAAACCACAGGCTATGGCATCCCTGCAGTCGAGCAGTGTTTTATGCAGTAGCGGGGCAATACTGCGTTGCGGCACAGTTAGGTAGTGGTTTCGAGAGCTCAGGGCTAGGCCGTCATCAGCGCGAACGGTGGGTACGCCGATAATGTCTATAGGCATACAGAGGTCATCAACCATTTTGCGAATGATAGACAGCTGTTGGAAGTCTTTCTCGCCGAACAGCGCAACCTGTGGCTGCACCATATTGAATAGTTTACTTACTACGGTAGAAACGCCGTCAAAGTGTCCCGGGCGGTTGCTGCCGCAAAGCGTTTCGGAGAGGTCCGGTACGCGGACTACCGTTTGCGCACTTAGGCCGTCGGGATAAATGTCATCCTCGGCCGGTACAAACAGATAGTTAACACCCTCGGAGAAGAGTTTCTCCCGGTCTGCACTCAGCGTTCTAGGGTAGGCGTCCAAGTCTTCGTTGGCGCCAAACTGCATGGGGTTGACGAAGATACTGACAACAACGATCTGACCTAGCTGTTTCGCGCGGCGAACCAGCTCCAGATGCCCTTCGTGGAGATTGCCCATGGTTGGTACAAAGGCAATGTTCTCCTGGGCAAGGCGATGTCGTTGCAGGGCGTGCTGCAAACCAGCCTTGCTGTTTACTACCAGCATACTGCTACCCCGCTTGCGGTCAGGGTGGGTTTATCAGCCGCCTCTCTTTGTTAGCAGAGTTGAGGCTTCCTTCCCCAGATTATGGCGGGTATTCCCGCTCAGGGCGGACGAGTATGCAGCTTTAAAGAGGGTCGGGCAAGCGTTCAAGCGCACACTTTCAAAGGCGATTTGTTACCAAAAGAAGCGCTTTTTGTAACTTTTAGTTATCTTTGAGGGTGATGTTGTTGTGGTGAATTTGCGGTGGTTTTGCAGATGTGGGTTGGGCGGGTTACTTATAGCTGTGCTCGTCACGGGGATAGCTACCGTCTTTTACGGATGTGACAAACGCCTTCAATGCAGCTTGGACGCTATCGGCACCGAGCATGAAGTTTTCGACGAAGCGGGGTTGGTGATCAGAGAGTCCCAGTAAATCGTGCATCACCAGGACTTGAGCATCGGTGCCAGCGCCAGCGCCAATACCTATGACGGGGATGTCGAGCTTGGCCGAGATATCGGCTGCGAGTTCCGCTGGAACGCATTCGAGCACCAGCAAGCTTGCTCCGGCGTCTTGAATCTCCACGGCATCCGCAAGGATGGACTTTGCTTCTTTTGGCGTTCGGCCTTGTACCCGATATCCGCCAAAAGCATTCACTGATTGAGGCGTAAGGCCTAGGTGAGCGCAGACGGGTGTTCCTCTTTCCACCAAAGCGCTAATGGTGTCGCTGAGCCATACACCGCCTTCCATCTTCACCATTTGTGCCCCGGCTTGCATGAGGCGTGTGGCGTTGGTCATGGCCTCGGTAGTGTTGCTATAGGTCATGAAGGGCATGTCGGCAATGACCAGTGAGTGGGGCGCCGCTCGGTTAACGGAGCGCGTGTGGTACTCCATATCCTGGATAGTGACTGGGATAGTACTGTCGTGTCCTTGGAGAACCATACCGAGAGAGTCGCCCACGAGGATGGTTTCTGCGCCAGCTTCACTGACAAGACGAGCGAAAGTAGCGTCATAGGCGGTTATGCAAACGAACTTATCGCCTGCGGCCTTCATCTTGTCGAGAGTGCTGATTGTTACTTTAATCATAAACTACAAATTTGCTCCAAAACAGGAAGCTTGCTGTCCGTAAGCGCCTGCGGCTACCCAAAAGCGCCTGCGGCTACCCAAAAAGCGCCTGCGGCTACCCAAAAAAAGTAGGGTTGAAATAGTGCCTGCCGCTACGGATATCCAATAGATAGTCCACTAGCTGTAAATAATCACTGTCTCCCTCTGCCAAATCGATCATGCTGGCATTGACGATCAGCAGAGGCGCGCCATCGTAGTACAGAAAAAATTCGCTGTACACTTCGTTTAATTGCTCTAAATAGCGCCCATCGATGCCTTTTTCATGTCCAAGTCCACGCCGTTCGATGCGTGAAAGGAGTACATCCGTAGGTGCCTGCAGATAAATAACCAGATCCGGCTTCGGTGCATCGATGGTCAGCTTCTGATAGACCTTTTCGTAGAGCTCGAACTCGTCGCTATCTAAGTTGATGCGCGCGAAGAGGGGGTCTTTTTCAATAAGAAAGTCAGCTACGCGAACCGGCGAAAAGAGCTCTGATTGCCGAAGTTCCTGCATTTTTTGTGCGCGTTGGAACAAAAAGAACAGCTGAGTCGCGAGGGCGGCCTCGTTGCGATTCCGATAGAAGCGTTCCAAAAAGGGGTTTTGCTCGGCGTCCTCAAGGAGGATCTCATGGTTGAAGGTTTCGGCCAGTCGTCGAGTGAGGGTGGTTTTCCCCACGCCAATGGGCCCTTCCACCGCAATATAAGCTGGGGGCTTGCGACCTCGGAGTTCAAGCTCGCTCATGCAGTTATCGCCTCGGGTTGTGCCAAAGACCAGCCTAACTCAGTTCTTTGAAGCTCGTTATCGGGGCAGTCGCCTAGTCGCTGTGCGAGCGTCGAGCCGTCTTCGAACGTCCAATCTTCGCCTACGATGTCCGCAAGGGGGCGGAGTACAAAATTTCGTTCGAAGACTCCCCGATGGGGAAGCGTAAGGCGCTGAGAGTCGAGCGCCACATCGCCATAGATCAGTAGATCCAGATCCAGTGTTCTTGGCCCCCAGTGTCGATCACGCACCCTGCCGGCGTTCGTCTCGAGCGACTGCAGGGCATCGAGAAGTTTTAGGGGCTCCAAGGTCGTCGTCATCGCAATCACTGCGTTGAGATAATCTGGCTGATCTTTAGGACCCAGGGGCGCTGAACGGTAAATCGCTGAACGCTCAATGTGCCGATTGTCTGCCAGACGTTCCAGGCCTTGTGCGGCCTCGATCAGAGCGTGATGGCTGTCTCCGAGGTTTGCGCCCAGGCCGACAAAGCACCGTGTCACGCGGGAGGGGCCGAGCGTCTACGTCCGCCCCGACGTCGACGACGCGGTGGGCGGTGATCTTCGGGGGAGTCGACTATCTCGATCGGGCCATGTTCTTCCTGAAGCCGTGTCCATGTCTCTCCAAGGCCCTTGCAGTCTTCGCCCGCCTGCTCTCTGAGGAGCAGGAAGTCGTAAGCTGCTCGAAAGCGCCGCTTACTCATAAGTTCTAAAGCGCGTTTACCTTCCGTGCGGGGCAGGCGAAGCTGCATTTCCCAGATTTCGCGCATCGGCATGCTGAATCTGCGAGGTATTGCTATGCGCTGGCAAGCTTGAGCAACAATCTCCTGTCCTGCGCTATGCATGGCCGGCACAGGTTTTTCCCCCTGTGACTCGAGCTGTTTCCGACGTTCGCAAACAGCAGGCCACAGCACAGCGGCTAGAATAAATGCGGGCGTAACAGGCTTGCCCTGACGAATGCGTTGATCCGTGTTGCCCATGGCGGCGTCAAGCAACTGGTCGTAGAAGGGGTCACTATCGGCGAGGCGTGCACTGTCAGGGAACAGATGATCAAAGCAGCGATATTCTCTGAGTAAGCGCAGGGTGGCCTGAGCGTTACCTGCTAGGAATAGCTTACCGAACTCATCGAAGAGTCGAGCTGCCGGTATGTCGTCCAATAGTCCGGCTAGCTCAGAAATAGGCGCGCCGCTGGCTTTCTCTACACGAAAATCGAGCTTTGCTGCGAAACGAAGGCAGCGAAGCATCCGCACGGGGTCTTCGCGGTATCGCTTGGCGGGGTCTCCGATGACGCGAACTTGCCGAGCTTCAAGGTCATCCAGGCCGCCCACCTGGTCAAATACCTCGAAGCTTCCGCTGTCGTAATACAGGGCGTTCACCGTCAGGTCACGCCGTACGGCGTCTTCTTCGAGCGTGCCAAAAACGTTGTCGCGCAACAAAAGACCTCGGGAGGAGCGCTTCGCAGCGGTGGTCGCCGTGTCGCCGTCATCATGGTGTCCGCGAAAGGTCGTAACTTCGATAACTTCACGGCCGAAGCGAACGTGTACGATCCTAAACCGACGGCCAATGATGCGAGAGTTGCCGAAAAGAGCGTGGACTTCTTCAGGTGTTGCGTCGGTCGCGATATCGAAATCTTTGGGATGCCCACCGAGCAAGAGGTCGCGAACAGCCCCGCCCACTAAATAAGCTTGATGCTCACGGTCGCGGAGTCTCGCCATGACTTTCAAGGCGCCCGGACTGATGTCCTTGCGCGAGACGCAGTGTTGATCTCTGGGTATAACTTTCAAACGCTAATATCTTCTCTTCTTACTGTCGCTTCGCGTGGCCGCGGGTCGCGATCCATTGAAGTGGTGTAGCAGGCCCATGTTCGCGGTCGAGGGAGCACGGATCTGGGCTCGCCACCGGGCTTTCGTGGCCATTTTCGGGAAGCCCACATGGTAGCACAGGGTAGTCGTGAAATCGGGGTTTGAGCCGTCGGAGGAATCACCCCGGAGTCTACTTTATTGCGGCGCGAGCGGAACGCTTCGCCGTTTTGGTAGTCAGACTGATTAGAGGCTAGTTTGCAGGCTTGGTTTATCAAGTGCCGGTTTGTCGGCGAGAGATTTGTAGGAGCCAGAATGAACGAGGGGGAAGTAAAAACTTCCCCCTTCCAGGTTCACTAAACCAATTATTATTATTGCGGTGCGCATTATTTTTATTCTTGTGCGCGGCTATAAAAGCAGTCTTTGTGCCAGACTAAAATAGTGTTTAATAATCAGTTACTTATGTTTTTTCGGTTCTTTGTGTTGTTAAATCTCTAAGCAGTTTGTTACCTATATCTACTGTTACTGTGGGTATCAGTCGGGGAGGGTAACGGTTAACTCGCGACTTTTCGTGGACGCCCGCTACCAGACTTCTTTCGAGGGATCTCAAATCGCTGGCGGCGCTCCCAAAGACACTTACGACTGATGCCCAGTTTTTGTGCAAGTTCCGTCTCGCTCATTGAGTCTTGATGTTCAATCACAAAGCGCTGGAAGTAATCCTCCAGTGACAGATCTTCCACCGGATCGCTGTTACGTGGTTGTCGTTTACTGGCCCCGGCAGTGACACGGTCACCGCGGAGCCGGTTAATGTTGACCAGCTCGAGGTCGATACCCAGGGCTTCGTTGTCAATCTCGGTGCCGTCGGTCAGGATTACGGCGCGTTCAATAGCATGCTCCATCTCCCGTACGTTGCCTGGCCACTGGTAGGTGGTGATAGCTTGAATTGCTCTTGGAGACAATGTCATGGCGGCGCGGCTGGCCCGCGTCGCTTGCTTCTCGAGAAGTCGCTCGGCAAGAAACAGTATGTCTTTTCCGCGCTCTCTCAGTGGGGGGAGTTTCAGGCGAAGTACATTTATGCGATAAAAGAGGTCTTGTCGAAAGCTGCCTTCGGCAGCCAGTGTCTGCAGGTCTCGATGTGTGGCGCAAATAAGGCGCACATTCACTTTTCGTGACTGTACTGAGCCAATGCGTCGAATTTCTCCTTCCTGAATAAATCGCAGTAGTCGCGCTTGCGCCTCCATGGGGAGCTCGCCAATTTCGTCGAGAAAAAGAGTGCCACCGTCAGCGGCTTCTATGAGCCCCATGCGGTTTGTGTTGGCTCCTGTAAACGCGCCTTTCTCGTAACCAAAAAGTTCCGACTCAATCAGTGTCTCTGGAATGGCCGCGCAGTTGACAGAGATTAGTGTTTGCTCTGATCTCTTGCTCTGGGCGTGAATTTCGCGTGCGACAAGCTCTTTACCGGTTCCTGTTTCCCCGAGTACCAGAACTGTTGAGTCCGTGGGTGCAAACTTCTCCACATGCTCGGCGAGGGACTGCATGGCTTCACATTCACCAATGATCATCGCAACAGCGTTATCGCTGTTACCGGGTTCGGCTGCTCCGGTGTGCTTTTCGGTCTTGGGTGATTTTTTTCCTTTGGAGATTCTTCGTTGGGCGTGTTTATCGATGACGCGCTGCACCGACTGGAGCATATCTGCGTGATCAAAAGGTTTGGCTATGTAATCCACGGCACCCATGCGCATGGAGTCCACCGCAGAGCGCAGGCTGGCGTAGCTGGTCATGATCAATACAGGGGTCGTTCCCGCCAAAGCGATGAGGTCAGTGCCCGGGGAGCCGGGTAAGCGTAGATCGCTGATGATCAGATCGTAGTCGGTTAGGGTAAAGCTGCTTTGGGCCTCTGCTACGGATCCCGCTTCATCCAAGCTGTAGTCGTGTCTCTCCAGCAGACGGCGGAGTGCCGCGCGGATGACTGACTCGTCTTCGACGATCAGTATCTTATGCATCGGTGGGGGTCCTTTATTGCGGTGCCAGTTATTCTAACATTCTCAACAGATCTGTCGTGAGCACAGGATAATGCTTACTCGAAGCTCTGGGCGTACTCCGCTGAAAACAGCACGACACGAGCGCGAACCCCTCGCCCCGGAGAGCTTGGCGCGGGACTCACGAGGCTAACGCTTCCTCCCATATCTTCGAGCATTCGCCTTACCAAGGCGAGCCCAAGCCCTGTACCTTCTCCCACATCTTTGGTGGTGTAGAAAGGTTCGAATACCTGCGATATGACCTCCGGTGAAATCGCTGGCCCCGGGTTATCTATAGAAATGGTCGTGGTGTCTCCATCCTGATGAGCATCGATGGTAACCGGTCCTTCTTCTGCTGCCGCGCTTCGAGCGTTGTCCAATAAATTCAAAAACACTTGA
>NZ_JBGCFU010000088.1:0-8925 GCF_045107095.1 Congregibacter sp.
TGAATGAGATTCACCCTTCTCGTTCCAACGGGTTTGCATAGACATGGAGTCTTTGCCTACGGGTATCGCGATTCCCAGTGCCGGGCATAGTTCTTCGCCAATAGCATGTACGGCGTCATACAGGGCCGCCCCCTCTCCGGGCGTATCCGCCGCGCACATCCAATTTGCCGACAAACGAATATCACTGAGGCTCGCAACGGGAGCCGCGCAGATGTTAGTAATCGCCTCGGTGACGGCCATTCTTGCGGAAGCTGGACTACTCAATAGCGCTACGGGGGTGCGCTCCCCCATCGCCATTGCTTCACCCATCTCCGAGTCATAGCTCACCAGTGAAACGGCGCAATCCGCTACCGGCACCTGCCATGGACCCACCATCTGATCTCTTGCGACCAAGCCGGTCACAGTTCGATCACCAATGGTGATCAAAAAACTCTTGCTGGCGACCGTCGGGAGACCCAGCACGCGATGCAAAGCCTCTTCCACCGATGGCTTCGCAGAAAATTCGGCCGAGGGCGGCGCCAAGCGCTGATCGTCGCGATGCATTTTAGGCGGCTTGCCGAATAACACGGGCATGGGCATTGCAACGGGCTCATCGCCAAAGTGTGTATCGGTAACGACGATTGCCTTTTCAGACGTAGCCTCTCCCACGACCGCCACGGGACAACGTTCCCGCGCGCAGATAGCTTTAAACTCGTTTATGCGCTCAGGCATAACCGCCAGTACATAACGCTCCTGACTTTCGTTACACCAAATCTCAAGGGGCGACATACCCGGATCATCGCAGGGCACATCTCGAAGAGAGAACAGACCACCGCAGCCACCGTCTTTCACAAGCTCCGGTAGCGCGTTGGACAGACCGCCAGCTCCGACGTCATGAATAAACGCGATGGGGTTTTCGTCACCCAACTGCCAACAGCGGTCGATAACTTCCTGGCAACGGCGCTCCATCTCCGGGTTCTGACGCTGTACTGAGGCAAAATCAAGAGACTCCTGACCGTCGGCGCTGGCCATACTTGAAGCCGCACCACCGCCCAGACCAATAAGCATTGCAGGTCCGCCCAACACGAGCAGGGCAGCTCCCGGCGAGAACTCAGGTTTGTCGACGTGCTCCGCGGCGATATTGCCAAAACCACCCGCTATCATGATGGGCTTGTGGTAACCGCGTACCTGATACTCAGCGCTACTAGCGCTAGCGCTCGAATGGGCGATGCGCTGTTCATAGCTTCTGAAATAGCCACAGATATTCGGACGACCGAACTCGTTGTTAAAGGCGGCACCGCCGATGGGAGCCTCAAGCATGATGTCCAAAGCCGACGCGATGCGTGCGGGCTTTCCGTTGTCTTGCTCCCAGGGTTCTTGCAAGCCCGGTATCTTCAGATTGGACACGCTGAACCCGGTTAAGCCTACTTTAGGTTTTGACCCTCGTCCCACGGCCCCTTCATCACGAATCTCGCCGCCAACACCCGTTCCCGCGCCGGGAAAAGGCGCGATAGCCGTCGGGTGGTTGTGGGTCTCAACCTTCATCAGCAGATGCACAGCTTGAGACTTTGTTAAATACTCGCGGGAAGATCCCGAGGGCGCAAATCGACTCGCATCATGACCTGCCACTACGGCTGCGTTGTCCGAGTAAGCGGAGAGAACACCCTCCGGCGCGTTTGCATGGGTATTTCTAATCATTGCGAACAGGCTCTTTGCCTGCTCTTCGCCGTCAATGGTCCAACTCGCGTTGAAAATTTTATGTCGGCAGTGCTCAGAGTTGGCCTGAGCAAACATCATGAGCTCAACGTCCCGGGGGTTCCGCTCAAGACTCGTAAAACTCTCCAATAAATAGGAGATCTCATCCTCTGCCAGAGCCAATCCCAAGCGCTGATTAGCCGCTTCCAGAGCGACTCTCCCCTCGCCTAGAACATCTACCGCGACACTCTTGGTCGGGGACAAATGAGAAAACAGAGCCGCAAGCCCATCAAGGCTGGCAGCTGTCGCTTCAACCATCCGATCATGAAGTTCCAGAGCCAGCTCATCCCAGACGGGGCTTTCCGGGCTGACACCTTTCAGCTCGTAGGCGCAGATTCGCTCCACGCGCTCCACACCCTCAACACCGCAACCACGGACAATATCGGTGGCTTTACTAGACCAAGGGGAGATCGTCCCGGGGCGCGGCATTACAAAGAGCCAAGTGCCTTCATTCAAAGCCTCAGCCGGGCAAAAATCTGCGGTAGCTGCCTGCGCCAATAAGGACTGCAGACGCACTCTTCTCCCTTCATCAAGAGGCTCAGCGTCTACAAGGTGCACGAATCCGCAACGAAGAAGCGTCACATCGGGCCATTTTGCTCGCAAACGTTGCTCCAGCGCCTGCTGCCTAAAAGGGGACAAAGCGGAAGCGCCGGGGATAACAAGCATCAGAAAGCAGTCTCTCAGTTTGAAAAGGAAGCGAGAAAGCGGCGGATTGTACCGCTCCGTGGAAGCGGCGTTAAGCCAAAAGCAAGTCTTTCGGTCTAATTCAAGAGCGTTACAATCAAAGCATGGTCAAGGCTTCCACCCTACTCGCCGCACTGGCACTATTTTCAGCTCTGCTCCTGAGTTCCTGCGGCAGCAATAACGACACATTGCAGGCTATTCAGGATCGCGGAAAATTACGCCTGATCACCAGAAACAGTCCGACTACCTACTACCTCGGCCGGGGCGGCCCCCGGGGGTTTGAGTACGATCTCGCTATGCTCCTCGCTAAGGAGCTGGAAGTGGAACTGGAAGTCACCCAAGCCTTTTCTCTGGAAGAAATGTTTACGGCTCTGGAGCGCGGCGAGGCTGATATTGCTGGAGCAGGACTTACGTTAACGGAGACGCGCGCCTCCCAGTTTGCCGCCACGGCGAGCTACGCCAGGCAAACACCTCAGGTGATCTACAAGGTGGGTCGTAAAAAACCTCGAAAACCCGCGGACCTCAAGGGCCTTTCATTGTCGGTGTTGCTAGATAGCAGTCACGAGGAGCTGTTGGAAACGCTCCGTAGTGACGGTATGGACTGGCTAACATGGAACAGCATCGACGCCAGCGACACTGCAGCGCTTCTCGCCAGCGTTAACGAAGATCGCAGCGATCTTGCCGTTGTGGACTCTCGAGATTTTTTTATCCAGCAGAACCTTGTGCCGCGGCTCGAGGTGGCCTTCGACCTAGGCGTAGAGGAAGAGATTGTCTGGTACCTGCCAGATTCTGCCAAGGAAACGCCCTTACTCGAATTAATTAACGAGTTTCTGGAGCGCCGTCAAAACGATGGCAGTGTTGCGGATATTCGCGCCAGCTATTTTGATCGCGATGAAGACATTTCACGAGTGGACTCTCAAACCTTCGTCGGAAGAGTCCGAAGAGATCTCAGTAACTATCAACAACTCATAGAAATCGTCGCTCAAGAACAAAAAATGCCGTGGGAGCTCCTGGCCGCCATCAGCTATCAGGAGTCCCATTGGGACCCTAGCGCCACATCCCGTACCGGAGTGCGCGGTATGATGATGCTCACTCTTGCTACCGCAGAAGAGATGGATGTGGACGATCGTACGGACCCTGCAGAAAGTCTTCGCGGTGGTGCGCGTTACTTCAAAAAGCTGCGCCAGCGCCTGCCCGACGACATCCTGGAGCCAGACAGAAGTTGGCTCGCGCTGGCTGCCTACAATATAGGCATGGGGCACCTTGAAGACGCCCGCGTTCTCACGCAAAGACGGGGGGGTGATCCCCATCTGTGGGAGGACATCATGGACAGCTTACCGTTACTGGAAGAACCCCAGCATTATCGGACCTTGCGCTATGGGTATGCCCGAGGACTCGAAGCGGTTCGCTATGTGCAGAACATCCGCCATTACTACAACATTCTTCGCTGGCAGACAGCTCGCGCGGCGCGACCAGAAGCGCCCAGAGACGCTGAAGATTTGGTACCTCAAAGCCTTAGAAATCTAAAGCTGCGCGCTCTGTGAGCTAAAACCTTAGACTTACTTTCTTCGATCGCGAAAAAATGCTTTCAGTAACTCAGCGCTGGAGTCTGCGTGATTTGTATCTTCCTGCCACTCCACGCGGTGATTAAACGCGGACTCGTTGAGTAGGCTTCTCGTACTCACTACGGCCCCCGCCCGCGGCTCTCTGGCTGCAAACACAAGCTTGCTAACCCGAGCATGAACCATTGCTCCGCAGCACATACTGCAGGGCTCTAAAGTCACATAAAGCGTCGCTCCCGGTAGTCGATAGTTCTCCAATGCCGACGCAGCCGTCCTCAGAGCATTAATCTCAGCATGCGCAGTGGGATCCGTAGATCCAATCTGGGAGTTTCTGCCCTCGCCCACCACACGTCCGTCGTGAACAATTACGGCGCCGACGGGAACTTCACCATGCTCTGCGGCCTGCGCTGCAAGTGCTAACGCCCGTGCCATGAACAGATCATCAGGGATCATCTAACGGCACCATAGACGTGGAGGCGAGTCATCACCTGGCCAGCCCAAAACGTTTTTCAAAAGCATAAAAAGCGAAACCAATGAGCAGCAGTATTGAAACCGCGATCCACGATTCTGCCTTCGACTGCATTAACAACCAAATACAGATGAGAAAGCCCAATACCGGGATAAGGTAGCCACCCTTGAGACGATAAGCACTATGACGCACCGTCTCGCTGGCATTACTGCGTATGGCTGGCAGGGAAGCAATGCAGATCATATAACTCAACAGGCGAGCGACAGAGCTCGCGATAGCCAGTTTGACAAAGGATCCCGTGAGCGCAAGTCCCAGAGCAAGGGCGCCCATGATCACGATGCATCGATCGGGCGTCGCATACCGGGGATGCACATGAGCAAACCAGGTCGGCAGTTGTTGATTTTCTGCCAGGGAGTAAATCAATCGCGGGGCCGCCAGCATGGAACCTGCAAGATTTCCGCCGATAGAGAACACCGCCGCCAGAGTGATCGCAAACGCACCGACACCGCCGGCTAATGCTCGCCCGACGTCCACCAGGGTGGCATTGGCATAATCTGCAGGATCAATAACCGAAACGAAAACCAGAACGATAAAAAAGTAGAGGACACCGATGGCCAGGACTGTCGCCACCAATACTCTGGGCAAAGTTCGCCGGGGCTGGGATGTCTCACCCGCAGTTACGCCAACCGTTTCAAAGCCAACGAAGGCGTAGATCATCAACAAAGTCGTGCTGCCTAGATCATCCACCATAAGTTCTGCTGAGGGTAAAAAGGTACTTCCTGATACAGCTTGCAGCCCCAGCAGCACGAGCACTATCAGGGGCGCGGCCTTGAGAAGAGTAAATACCCCCATGGCTCGTACACCATCGCGGACTCCCAAAATGTTAGCCCAGGTCAGACCGAGAATCACGGTGATGATGATAATCAGACGCGGCGCATCCCCGGCCAATACATCGAACAGGGAACCGAGATAAGACGCCATGACCGTGGCGTTAGCCGCAAAAGCTGTGGTTCGAGAAAGAAACAGAAGCCAGCCGGTGCCAAAACCTGCGAGCGGACCGAAAGCGTCGCTGGCATACAGGACCGGGCCACCAGTTTCTTCGTAGTAGCTAGCGAGCTCAGCGAAAACCAGCACTACGCTAAGGAAAAGCGCACCCACAGCCAGAAAGAGCCATGGACTCAACAACCCGGCGTTAACCGCCACTTTTCCTGGCAAAGCAAAAATTCCGGCGCCAATCAATCCATTGAGAACAAGAAATGCAGCACCGTAGGACCCAATGTCGCGCCGCAGGCGATTGCCTGACCTTTTAGTCATCTCGAAACCCCAAAAGAGAGTGCTCTATGGTTTTGCGTGTCAAGCCGATTCAGGTCGCTCTAGGTCCTGCAAACAGCCAAATTAAGAGACCAACTACCGGGAGCAACAGTACGATCAAGATCCAGAGAACCTTAGATCCCACACTCACAGATGCGGACATAATGTTAACGATCGCCCAGATATCGGCGATAAGAATCAACAGGCCGATCACGCCATTCACTTCAATTCCCATCTTCGCACTCCTCTTAAAGGGGGACCCAAACTAATCTGCCAAATCGTACTTGCGAGAAAAACAAAGGGTCACAAGCTATATGTCTTAAAGATTTGGTTGGAAAGGTATCACGCTGACGCTTTCCGATTATCATAGGGTCCGTAACAATTTGGACCTGCGGACCACTAGTTCACTGTTAATCCACTGTTGATCCACTGTTAATCCACTACTAGTCCACTGTTAACTCACGAACAATTAACCTTACCCGAAGATCAGGATAGCGCTATGTCGGATGATGATAAGAATACCGATAAATACACCGCAAAACTAAATCGACGCGTTTTTATCGGCAAAGCAAGCGCCGCAATCCTTGGTGCATCCTCCCTTCGTTCTCTCGCAAGCCCCTCGGACACAAGCGAGGGCGTCAGTCTGGC
Organism: Congregibacter sp.; assembly: GCF_045107095.1. GTDB lineage: Bacteria > Pseudomonadota > Gammaproteobacteria > Pseudomonadales > Halieaceae > Congregibacter. The sequence continues at coordinate 6,409 of NZ_JBGCFU010000088.1, forward strand.
CGCAGGCCCCCGTCCTCTCGTGCAATACCCGGAGAAACGTGAGCTGATAAGGGTACATACCCGTCCCCCGCACCTGGAAACTCCCTTTGAAGTTTTTAATGAAAGCGTCATTACACCCAACGATGCTTTCTTCGTGCGATATCACCTGGCGAATTTTCCGACCCGCATAGACCCAGAGACCTATAGACTGAAAGTCGGCGGGCACGTGAACAAGCCTCTGGCCTTGTCTCTGGCCGATCTTAAGTCCATGACAGAACCTCAAGAGGTTGTTGCTGTTAATCAGTGCTCCGGGAATAGCAGAGGCTATTTCGAACCTCGGGTGTTTGGTGCCCAACTTGGCAACGGTGCTATGGGCAATGCGCGATGGAGGGGTATTCCACTGCGTGCAGTGCTGGATTCAGCTGGCGTACGCGACGGCGCACAGCATGTCGCTTTCAACGGTCTGGATAAGCCGGTCATGGAGAGCACTCCTGACTTCCAGAAGTCTCTTGAGATAGATCATGCGCTATCCGCTGAGCCGTTACTCGCATGGTCAATGAATGGAGAAGACATTCCATTCCTAAACGGATACCCGCTAAAGCTTATCGTTCCCGGCTTCTTCGGCACCTACTGGGTCAAGCACTTGTCGGAAATCACGGTGCTGGATGGAGCCTTTACCGGACACGACGCCTACTTCATGACAAAAGGCTACCGATTACCCGATAACGACTGCCACTGTGTCGAGCCTGGCAACTCTCCGCCCAGTACACGACCTATTTCACGAATCCCCGTACGGAGCTTTGTAACCAGCATCACCGCGGGTGACGCGATACCGGTAAAGCGTGATCTGGAGTTAAGGGGCATCGCTTTTGATGGCGGCTCAGGTATTAGCCGAGTAGAAGTGTCTATCGATAACGGGCAACAGTGGCAGCTAGCAAAACTCGGAGACGATCTGGGTCCCTACTCTTTTCGAGAGTGGAGGCTGGTGACCCAGTTCCCAATAACCGGGGCGGCGACAGTGCATGTTCGTGCAACCAGTAGACGCGGGGAGACCCAGCCTGAGCAAACGACATGGAACCCGGGAGGGTATCATCGCAACGTGGTCGAGACTGTCGAAGTAATGGTGTCTTAAGATGAATTCGATGCAATCAATTTTTCGAAACATGCTGTATAGGTCCCTGTTCTTGATCACTGCGGTGAGCGCAGCCGCTAATGTTCCCGCAAAAGAGATTTCGCTCCCCGCCGAAACCTCAACACTGCGAGAATCCTCGCTACCCGGTTACACAGTCGCTCAGCAAAAATGCGCCATCTGCCATTCTGTGGACTACATCAGCTTTCAACCGCCGGGAATGTCTCTGGAACAGTGGACCGCTGAAATGAAAAAAATGCAGCATAGCTACGGCGCCCCCATCAGCCCAGAGGAGATCGAGCAGATAGGCGCCTACCTGGCGGTGGCCTATGGTAGTGCGGATATCGATGATCCTGACGTTGCGACTGTCGTGTCGCAAGCATCAAGTGCCAATACACCCGACTCACCCAGCAACACCGCCGCGGGCGGACCTCAGATACAGACGCTATTAGTGACGAACGCGTGTACCGGTTGTCACGCTGTCGATAGCAAACTCGTCGGACCCAGCTTCAAAATGGTCGCCGCGAAGTATCGAGATAGTAGAGACGGTCTGTCTTCGGTGATGAGTTCAATACGCAGCGGAGGGTCCGGCAAATGGGGGACGATCCCTATGCCAGCAATGCCTGCGCTCACTGAAGAAGAACTGCGCAAGCTTGCAGAATACGTACTCGCTCAATGAAAACTACACACGTAGATGACTTTCATTATTGCTGCGCTGAGGTTTTCTGCGCGCTTTACGCAGCGTTCCCCCTTCCTTATCTATTGTTGGTAGAAGACATCACTGGACCGATACAGTGGGATTTGACTGGCCTACCTGATCGGCGCTCCCAAGCCTGTTTTGAAACATTCCTTTGGCTTGCCGAACATGACCTATTGCGGTTTCGCACCTTGGAACCGAGAAACACGGGTATCGAAGGAGCGGCCCTTACCCAAAAAGCTTTCGTACTTCTGACCGGGCAGATCACCTGGTCCTCAGGAGAGGCAATGAGCCGCATACAGGCGTTGCTGGAGGCAAGACGGAATCGCGCCTACGGCGACATCGAGTCGCTGATCAACGATATCTTTCGCACAAACTTACAGTGGTCAGCGCCGGTAACGTCTAAGACCTTGCCAAAGGCTGCGCCGTTTTCGTCCGTGTCCGAGGACGGAGACGACTAGTACGACCAACTCCCTCAGTCTAGTTTGGGAACCAGAATAGACAGCGCTTGATGCTCTAGATGAAAGGACGCGGGAGTCGCCCCCGCATCTTCACCATCCGCAGACACACCATGAGGCGATGAAGTTTTTATCTCTACAGCGTCGTGACTTAGCTGCACTACTATGTCTGGATGAGGCTCTCGCTGCAAAACATGCACGCGAATCCATTCGTATAACAATGCATTTACCGGTCGCGGTCGTAAACCAACGAC
>NZ_JBGCFU010000089.1:0-4845 GCF_045107095.1 Congregibacter sp.
TATGGTTTGCCTGGCAAGCCCATGGAGAGCTAGAGAGAGTCGTATGTTCATGAAGGTATACCTAAGCAGGCAACGCAAGCTTCGCTGGTTTTGCGCTGCCTTTTTGATGCCCCTGCTAACGGCATGTATTGGCACTCCCGAAGGTGTGGTCGCCGTAAAGGACTTCGACGCCGATCGCTATCTAGGGCGCTGGTACGAGATAGCACGCTTGGATCATAGTTTTGAGCGGGGCCTAAGAAACGTGACCGCCGAGTATGCCTGGCGAGAGGATGGCTCTGTGCGAGTGTTCAATCGCGGCTACGACACGGAAGATCTCGAGTGGAGTGATATTGAGGGGAAAGCCGGTTTTGTTGGCGATGAAAGCGAAGCCCATCTAAAAGTTTCATTTTTTGGCCCTTTCTATGCATCCTATGTGGTGTTTGAGCTTGAACGCGAGAACTACGAATACGCCTTTGTCTCGGGTTTTAATCGAGACTATCTGTGGCTGCTCGCTCGCACACCGACGGTTTCTGATGCGTTGCGCGAAGAGTTCGTCGAGAGCGCCGCAGCTCTTGGCTTTAATACAGATGACCTTATATGGGTCGATCAATCACCCATGGAAGGGGACCGTCAGAAGTGACAGGGCGGCATTAAAAAAGGCCCGGCGTTTCCGCGGGGCCTTTTTAGTTCAAATCTGCGAGTGCTTAAGTACCGCTGACTTCTAGTAACTCCCACTTGCCAACCTCGTTGTCGCGCTCGGTGTAGCGGTAGCGAACTTTGCTGCCGTGAGCCGCGCTTTCAACGGTACTGGTATCCGGGGTGCTGATGAACTGTACGCGGCGACTTTTGCTACGTCGATTCATGCTGCAGCCAGCTTCGGTGCCCCGGCGTGCATTGCGGAAGTTTACGTATACCGGTTGCCCTAGTTCCTGAGCTTTCCGCATATCAACGGTCCCCTCGAGGATGCAGTCCTGAGTTATTTCAGCACTTGCTTGCAACGGTAACAACGACAGGCCTATGGCGCTTGCTGCGATGAGCAGGCTGCTCTTTATGCCCGTGATGCTTTTGACGCTTTTGAGTGAGCGGGCGTCTGATTTTTGAGTGTTGTGCATTTGTTTCTCCTTCGCCTCACGGCGATGCGGGTCGCGCAGATGTCTCGATTCGTCGGGCTTATACAGTCGTTCCCGATCTTTGTTTGTCCGTCCGATTCTTTATTATCGCGCCTATCCTAGGGTTTAAATTTGATGCCGTCGTTGCTCAGCTCTTCTCGTAGCCTTCATGATTTAGTGCAGCGAATTATTACAGGCTGTCACATAAATGAAATATAGCTGTGCTAGGCAGAACTGTAGTCTATGTCGAATCTGTCCTAAAAAGCTATAGTTTTCATAAATTTGTAATAATTTTGTCATATTTGGTCGAACTTTTTGTGTGTTACGCAAAGAATCCCTGCATGAACCATCGCTGTTTTCGACGTTCGTGAAACACCCAGAAACGTTGTCCCTGTCCATTGCGGGCAACAAAATAATCACGACTGGTGCTGCGCTCCCACCAGCCGTCTTCGATGCGTTCTGGCCCATAGATAAGCTCCAGACGGCTTCCCCAGAACAGCAGGTCTTCGCCCTCATGACGCAGCGCTTCCGGTTCGGATAACAGCCAGAACGGCCTTTGAGCTGTGTCGGCAGGGGGTAGGGTGCCAGGAGTCCCCGTTGCTGCTTTCGCAGAGCTATGCTCCGGTAAATGCGCATCGCGATGATGAAGACTGTTAACTGCCTGGGAGCCCAATCGATTGCTTAGCAGGTCAACCAACTGGCTGGTGGATTCTGACTGATTGGCTTGGCGAAAAAGATCTCCACTGGTTGGTTGTGCTGACTCGAGAGATTCGGCTCGCAGCTGTACCAACTCTACTTCCTGAGTAAAAGGCTGTCGCTCTAAGCGTAAGCGGGTGAGGCGATACCAGTCCTGTCGTGGGGTGCGTGCTTCGCTGGTACGCACATCGAGCACTTCCCGGTAATTGTTTAGGCCTGAAAAGTGCCAGATGATTTGCCGGGTTTGTAGTTGCCGTTGGCGAAGGTAATCCTCCAGGGATGCCAGAAGTTGTTCCAAAGCGGGCCCTAGCTCGTCCTGGTTTTGCACGGGATAGCCCAAGGGGTAGCTGTCTACAAAGCAGCTGGGAGGCTCGAAGTGGACGGGAGGTGCAACCACCTCGCCACTCAAATGTTGTAGAAGTTCTCGGAACTGTGCCCCGCAGCGCCGGTTTAAAGATGCGCTGGGTAGGGCGAGGACCTCTCCAAGCGTCTTGAAACCGCTGCGCTGTAGTATTTCGAACTGCTCGTGTAAGGGCTCAAGGGTTTGTAGGGGGAGGTTGTCGAGCTGTTCTCTCTGGGTGTAATCACTCGATGCAGGGGCGTGGCTGTTTGTATGCGAAAAAGCCCAGGCGGCCAGTGGCGTTGTGCCCAAGGCTATGTCAGCGCTGTAACCGCGACCGGCGAGGCCTTGCCGGGCGTGACGAGTAATGGCGTCGATGCCCCCAAAAAGCCTGAGGGAGCCGCCGATCTCAAGCATCAGGCAGTCTCCCCTAAACGGGTAGAGATGCGGGGTGATGCCATAAGCCCAACAACAAAGGCTTTCAAGAGCCTGTACCTCGGCATCGGGATCTCGGGGTAAAAGCTGTAGAGGGCTTTCTCCTGCGAGGCTGCGAGCGGCGACCGGATCCATACCGGGTTCCAGGCCCAGCAGGCTAGCCGTTGCGTTGACGGCATAGATGCGTTGTCGATCTACGACTGCTAGGGCTTGGGGGCGCCGCTGAGGAAGGCATTGAACAGCCAGCTCGCTAAGGCGGAGGCATAACCAGAGTTGCATACGGGCATTCTAAGTACTGTATATTTATACAGTACTTAATTTTCTGCTGTATGGCGATACCCGTTCAGCGAAAAGACTGCGTTTTAATTCATGCCCCGCTCTAACAGGTAGCTGATAGCAATCTTGATCACAAAACCCAGAACTCCCAAAGCAAGGGCAAGATAGAGGATCATCGTGCCAAACACGCCGGCGTTACTGCGCTTGGCGAGGTCCCAGACGATAAATACCATGAATAGAATCAGCCCGCCGACGCCTATGGTGACGCCGTACTCCGTTAACCATTGATCCATGAAGGTTCTAGTCGTCCACCGTAATGTTTGTGCTCAGCGTGCTTTCTGCTATCAGGGAGTTTGTAATCAGGCAGCTTTGCTCGGCTTTGTGCAGGAGTTTCTCGGCCTTCTCGATGTCAGTGCCCGCGGGGATGCTAAGCGAGGCCTCCACGTTGATGCCTGTGAATCGCGTCACCCTCTCTACACGGTCCAGGGTTCCTGATGCCTTGCACTGAAGATCGCTCCATTCCAGTTTCGATGCGCGGGCGATGGCCCGGAATGACAAAATAAAGCAGTCCGCTACTGCCGCGACGAGTAACGACTCTGGTGACCATTTGTCGCCTGGTCCACCAAACTCGGCGGGTGGCGCAGTTACAATTTCTGAGACGTTTTCAGCGGTGAGTACAACGGGACTGTCAGCCGTGGCGCTGCCGCTAACCTGATAGTGATGAGGGAAATCTTGCATGATGGCTATTCCTGTCTAGAAAAAAGAAGGTCATTAAGTGCCTGCATTTTAGGGCAGAGCACTTATGACAGGAATAGGCGGATAAACTCCAGATTTACTGATTCACGGGCTCGCTGCTGTTGTAGGTTGTAAGTAGCAGGTAGCAGGTAGCAGGTAGCAGGTAGCCGTTTAGTCTAAGAGGCGACACGGCTCGCTGGAGATAACTCGTCTTTCGGTAACTCCCAAAGTTGAGGCTGGTGCGGAATATCATCCTCTGGGGGTAAATAGACATCGATGCCCTGCATGCCACTGCGCTGTTTGAGGATATGCACCTGGCGGTAAGCATTCATTTGTAAGCGCAACGCTGCAGGGGCATGTTGATGTGCGGCGTCCTGAGACCGGAATAACACGGCTAAGGTATTGCCGCGTGCCGCTGCCAATTGGAGTCTTCGCAGCTCAGCATAACGATACTCGCCATTTCCCAGCCAGCTGAAAACTACGCTGCAGGTGCCGCTGCGCAAAGCTTGTTCGGTGCTCCAGAGCAGTTCTTCACGCTCTCGGGGGTGGACCAGGAGTACTTTCTGGGTGTCCACTCCTCGAGCTGCAAGGAGAGGAGCGTAAGGCGTATAGGGGGGTGCGATGAATGCCTGCCAGCGCTCTTGCTGACTGAGGCCTTCCATGGCCGGCAGAAATAAACCCATGGCCCCCATGCCTGAGGCGTCACTCATGACTTCGATGCAGGTGCCCAAGGGCCAACCCTGCTCACACAAACGAGCATCCAATGCACCAAAACCGGTAGGGATACGTTGATGGTAGTGAAGGTCGCTGTTCGCGGCGCTATCGGCGCTATGCTGTTTGTCCTGAGCATTATCAATGAGTGGCGAACTGGCAAGATCGCTATAGCCGAGCCAGGTATCACGGCGGCTTATGACGCTGTGCAGGCTCTCAGGGATTTCCTTTGCGGCTAGGCGCCCGGACAACTGATGTACAGGATTACTGAGTGGGTTGTTGTGTGGATTGTTGTGTGGATTGTTGTGTGGGGTGCCGTGTAAAGTATTACCTGAATCCTGATACATCGCTGCTCTCCAAAAGTACTGTATATAAAAACAGTAGTCTTAAAGTGAGCATCCTGCAAGTAAATACTTTTGACCTGTCGCCTATCTAGACATGTTGTTGCCAGGGCCTAGCGAAGGCGGCTATTGAGTCTGCCTAGCTGCCAAAGGCCCCGGGGTGCTGGCAGCCGATATCGCCGATCTCATCCCAGTCAGCCTTTGAGTCCACAAAAATGTGGTG
>NZ_JBGCFU010000009.1:0-18215 GCF_045107095.1 Congregibacter sp.
CCACACCAAAGCGGTGAGAAATCTTCCTTACCCTGGGCTTCGGCGGCAGCTCTTAGGGGGGCGAGCGCGCTCGACGCTAAAGGGAACTCAGGAGCAACATCGCTAATAGGTCCCATTTCGTTCATGAGACGATTGGGAATACCTCTTGCTATACCCCCAGAGAAAAGGTTTGTGAGCTGTGTCTGGCTGGATCGACGGCTTCTTAACATTCTGTGATGAATACGGCTTGTTTTGGCTTCTTTACAGAGCAGGTAAGCGGTACCCAATTGAACAGCCTGAGCCCCTCCGTCCATAGCAGCCCTTACCTGCTCTGGCGTAGAGATTCCCCCCGCCGCAATGACTGGGGCCGATACCGCGGTTTGCAGAGCAGCGACCAGATCAAGTGTTTCTAGTTGTGTCGACAAGTCTCTACTGAGAAACATGCCGCGATGGCCTCCGGCCTCTATTCCTTGGGCGATTACGGCATCTGCGCCGTGGTCAGCTAACCATAGCGCCTCGTCCACGGTAGTTGCCGATGACCAAACTTGCCCATTCCAGGACTTGATCGCCTCAACGTGCTCGCGTTTTGGAAGGCCAAAGTGAAAACTCACGATCGGCGGTTGATAAGCAGAAATCAGCTCGAGAGCTTCATCAGAGAACGGTGTACGAGATGCCCCATTTGGGATGTTCGTGGGGTCAAGTTCATACTCCATGAAGTAGCGCGTTAGGGCATTACGCCAGCGCGCTTCTTGGCGTTCATCGGCTTGCGGCGGCTGATGGCTAAAGAAATTGAGGTTGTAGGCAGCTATCCCGGAAGCCTTGATGGTCTCCAGTTCCTGCGCCAGCATTTCGCTGGACAACATGGCGCAGGGTAATGAACCGACTCCGCCGGCGGTCGAAACCGCGATGGTCAGCGCGCTGCCCTGCACGCCAGCCATGGGCGCTTGGATGATGGGTAGGTGGCCGGGAAACACCATGTTCGACATTGGCGCTACTTGCTCCTCTCGACCATCATCAGTTCAAACTCGACGTCTTCTGGAATCTGCTTTGGATCTATCCGCGTTGAATGCATTTGCTTCAACTGCCAGCCTGTTTCCGTCTCTACCGCTACAACGCTTTCTAACCATGCGAGCTTGGATTCTGCACCGTCTTGAATGATCGTCGCCTTATTCCAATAGTTGATGAGTGCCACGCCATCAAACCTACTCACCGAAATCACGCTGAAGTAGTTGTTGCGCTCGCTGCCGTTGGGTTTCAACAGTGGTAGCAGGAAATCGAGATCCCAAACTTCACCCATTTCAAGCAATAAAAAGTCGGTGGTTGTTACCGCTTTGACCAGCTCTTTATCAGAGTAGGAAAGGCCTGAAAAAATCTTCACTACCGGATCGAATTCGGGGGGGTGCTCTGCCAGTGTCGGGCCGGTGAATGTAGCTAAAAGGATTAGCACTGTTCGTATCGAAAGTTTAGTCATGAAGTCTTTGCCTCCCTGTGGTCTGCACTTAGTTTAACTATCTGACTTGCTGGCTACTTATCCCGCAGCGCGGCGAACACTCCGCAAAGAATAGTGTGAACCCAGAAACATTGCTGCGAGCATTGATATCTGATTTGTCATACTAACCCGTGGATTCGTGCTCAAACGTAGTCTGATTCCTCGTTGGTCGAAACCAAGTCATTGCGTTTTTGTCATGAACCTTGCTGTTAACTCCGATACAAAGGTTCGCATTTCAGGAGAGAAGCTGCTTTTTTGTTCTTCCCAATTCTGCCTTGAGAAAGACGTTCCGTTGGTGAGCATAAACAACTCAGAATCGAAGGATTTAAGAACATTTTCTTTGAGTACACCGAGTTCATATTGTTGTAGCCCGGCCTCCATTTTTGTGAGGATGGAATGCTGGAAAAACGATGCCATGAGAAGTTCCTCAGGTGTCAGTTCTTCATCACGATAGGTTTTATAAACGATACCTCAATGATCAAAAACATGATTCCGGCTAGCACACCAATATTTGCAAGGACTTCCATCCACGCGCTAGCTGTCTTCATTTTACGGGCTCCCCATCAAAGCTTATCGATTGAACGAGCATACACAGATATTCAGCCCGGACCGCAGCTGCTTTGAGCGAGTGGGAGTTATCTTGCTAGTGAATTGCGCACGCGCGCTTTGGGTTTTCGGTGTTTATACGAGCAATAGGAGCTGGACGTCCGCTTTCGGCTGCGAATTCAACCGGTGGATGGCGCTCAAAGCTAGTTACCAAGCGCCCTGCTAGGTAGCACATTAACCTCCATTAATTTCCGCGATTTGGTCGCTCATATACTCCCGGTACTGAGGCACAAAGACTTGCTCCACTTGCCGCCATCGAACCTGCACTTCGGGATACCTCAGGCGCTCCAGCAACGGCGCGTTGGCCGAGCGAAGGCGCTCTTTATCAATGGCTCCCTTCTCATACTGGAAGTACGCCATATCACCATGCCGGAAGATGATCCATAGGTAGTTGTTTAATCTGAGTACGTCCTCTGGGCTCTTATCATCGCGCTCCAGCAAGTTCTCAATGGAAGCGCCTTGCTCAATCGCTATAGCGTTCATCTGGACTATCCGCTCAATTAAATCTTGATAGGCAGATATCTGCATCATCTCTGTATTTTGCTCGACCTGCTCTGAGCTATTCCTTATTTCAAGGCCCACAAACACGAGCGATACTACGACCGCGATTGCGGAAACCACTTCAATCCAAAGCGAGACGCGCTGAGACACAAACACTTTCCTGATAACAGATTAATTCGAGCGAGAAAGGTACAGCCAGCCCGACGGAGCAGCAACTTCTGCTTCGGGTCGAAAGCGGACGGTCGTGTCGCCCTCGACCGGTTTCCACTACCAGCCAGAAGCTGCGGTTTTGTTGGCGCGACTTTATTTTACCGATTCCAGACGACACCAAAAGTCAGTGTGGGCTACCTCTTCCATCATCTCTTCGACCATTTTCACGAAGCCTTTGTTGAAGTAGCCACTGCAAAGTGTCCAGAGTTCGCGAGTTCTGGGAGTTCCAAGGACGAAGAAGATCACGTCTCTGTAGCTAAGCCAGGCATCGCCATCAAGGGCGCCAGCCTCGTACTGCAGCCACTCGTGTTCTCTTGCGCGCATCTGCGAAATGATCCAGAACATCAACTGCGTTTTCTCCTCGAAAGTGGGTGTTTCGGAGCCTGACATTGAGCGGCCCAGCCCCGGGAAATCAATGAATTTGTAAACTCCACCCTGATCGGTAGTGAGCGATACTTGGCGGGCTTCTGATAGCAGCAGCTGAGTCCCTTGCTTAACCTGAAGAGCTAAGTAAATCAGGGTGATGACAACCAGCACTACCCCTAAAATTTGTGACACGTAAGACCACTCTTCCAACGTCATCCCGATTGCCTCCCATGCAATTTTCCATCGTAACTTAGCAGACGATTACTGCTACGCGAACGCCCGAGCAGGGTCGACAGTAGTCTTGTTTTTGCATATATACATACATGTATGTATGCTTTTAGTATGAATGCACTCACAGCACCAACGCCCCTAGGTAACGATGCAAGAAGCATCGCAACGCGTACACGTCTCATAAGCAGTGCCATTGAGGTTCTTGTAGACCTGGGGTTTGCCAAAACCACCGGGGTCGAAGTGTGCCGTCGATCGGGTTTAACACGCGGTGCCCTTAATCATCATTTTCCCGACTTTGCGGATCTTCTCGTCGAGACTCTTCAGACTCTGTACACGCGTTTGCTTAAGGTGAACGTCGATGCTCACGGCGGTCCCTTCGAGCAAGTGCTGCTCTCATCTTACGAACGCGTGACTAAGCCAGAGTTTAAAGCGGTTATCGAGCTCTGGTTGGCATCGTGTAATGACCCGGAGTTTGGCGCGCGTCTTTCCGTGGCGATTGAGAAAAGCGCTATCTTGTTTTCGCCTGCCATGGTTCTTGCGAACGTTCAGGGGGCTGACGCCGATGATGGCGACGCTCTTTACTACATGATCACCGAGGCCCTTATTGGTATCGGAGTCGGCCGCGCGGTGGGTCGAGGTGAGGGTACGGCTCACGAGGTTCGCGTATTGCAGAAGCTTCGATCGCTGGCACAGGACCACGATCGTGCTTCTTCAACATCTCGAAATACCGGCGAGAAAATATCTAAAACCTAATAACAGACTCTTAGGGTCCGGCGGTGAAACATGGCCAAGAACGAACAAATCTATTCTGTATGCACCATTTGCGACATCGGTTGTCAGCTTCGGGCTGAGACCGAGGATGGCAAACTCAAACGCATGATTGCCCACGACAATCCCGCCTTGGCGCGCAACGTCTGTTACAAAGGCACCGCTGCAGCGCATGTTCATAATCACGCTGATCGATTAACCAAACCGCTCAAGAGAGTAGGCGAGCGCGGAGATGATCAGTGGGAGGAGATCAGCTACGAGCAGGCCATGGACGAAATTGCCCAGCGGCTAAAAACGTTGGTTGCGAAATACGGGCCGGAGACCCTGGCGGTCTCAACCTCGGGTTGGAATACCCAAACGACCCATAGTCTCGACCGACGGTTTATGAATGCCCTGGGGTCGCCTAACTACATCAGCGGTGTCTCCCTTTGTGCCGGCAATACAGCTGCGGTGAACAAGTTCACCTATGGCTGGTTTCCCTTTGCCGACATTCCCAACTCCAAGTGCATCGTGCTGTTTGGTCATAATCCTCGAAAACACAGTTGGACGCCCATCTTCAATATGATTAATCAGGCCCGGGCCAATGGTGCGAAAGTGATTGTGCTTGATCCTCGAGTGTCGGAGCAGGCTGAGGTTGCCGACATGCATCTGAGCTTACGTTCGGGGACCGACGCGGCGATGATGCTGGGCTGGCTCCACGTCATCATTAACGAGGAACTTTATGATAAGGACTTCGTTGCTGAGTACACCACAGGATTCGAAGAGCTCCGGGCACGAGTAGATGAATACCCCTTGGATAGGGTTGAGGAGATTACAGGAGTACCTGCGGACCTGATCGCCGAAGCGGCCAGACTTTACGCTACGGCCGAGAGCGCCTGCATCCCTTGGACACCTATTACGGACATGCAGATCTCGTCGACGTCGGCAATACGACTACAAAGCATTCTGCGTGCGCTGACAGGAAACATCGACGTGCCGGGAGGCGAGATTCTGGGAGGCTTTGATCCCAACTACATTCCCGAGTCGAAAATCGGCAATCACGAAATGCTCAGCGTTGAGCAAAAAGCCAAGCAGTTGGGGTCCGATACTCATCCCGCTTACACCTACCGTGCTCAAGAAATGCTGTCGGAACACACGGAGCGGGTGTATGGCTATCAGTATGCTGACATCGTCATGGGCTGCTATATGGCCAATCCGAGTTCAACGTTTAAGGCGATGGCGACGGAAAAGCCCTATCCGGTAAAAGCATTTTTTGTTCTGGGTAACAATGCACTGATGAGCTACCCCAATCAGCATCAGATATTGGAGGGGATGCTGAATCAAGAGCTCATCGTTGCTCACGAAATCTTTATGACCCCTACGGCCATGCTTGCTGATTACGTACTACCAGGTGATGTGTTTAGTGAGCGCAACCACATTTCCGATTACTGGAATTGGAAGCTGGGGATGACCCTGTCGCAAAAAGCAGTGGAGCCACCCCCGGAAGCAAGCAGTACTTTTGAGTTCTGGCGGGATCTTGGTCACCGTTTTGGTTTTGAGGAGCTGTTTCCCTGGGAGACTATCGAAGACATGCTGGACTACCGTCTTTCACCCTCGGGTAGAACCTTTGCCGAGTTTGCTGATGCCAATTACATGTACATCAATCCTCCGAAGTATCGTAAGTATCGAGAAAAAGGCTTTGCGACCCCTTCAGGCAAAGTCGAGCTGAAATCCAGCGTTCTTGAGGAGCTCGGCTTTGACCCCTTGCCTTACTATCGCGAAGGACCGGCGGTAAGCGATGAATACCCCTACAACGTGTTTACCGGTGTGCGCGAAGATGCTTTTTTTCAGACCGGTCAGCGTCAGGTCAAGGTGCTCCGTGACCGGATGCCGTCCCCTAAGCTCTTTATGCACCCTATTGATGCGGCGCGAGAAAACATTGCGGACCATGATTGGGTCAAGCTACAAACGGCAACTGGCGAGGTTACAGCCAAAGTTCTGGTGAAAGAGTCCATGAAGGAGGGGCATATTCGTGTTCCCCATGGCTGGTGGTATCCCGAGATGCGTGGCGATGCCAAGCTCGCTGGTGCGTTCATTAGCAGTGACGCCGTACTGTGCCCCGATGATCCCGAGTTTCTCGACTACGAGCAGGGCATTCCGCACTTCAAGGGCTTTCCCGGGCGCATCGTGAAGCTGGCCGAGCCTCCTGCAGGCATGTCCGAACAAGTCTTGGCGGGGTGACCTAGATGAGCGGCTTTAAAAAATGGTTTGGCGAGAGGCAGCAGCAAGTTTTGACGAAGCTGGTGAATCGAACCTTTAAAAAGAACCCCGGTTTTCTGGATCGCTTGGCGGGGAGTTTGTTACGCAAGATGGTCGGCGAGACGCCTCACGACCCAGAGCTGGATCATCCTGAGGGCTGATTTAGTTTAGAAGTGCCGCTCGGCGGCAGCTGCGCTTGGGCGAAGCTAATCGTCGTCTGCTAAACGGGCCATCGAGTGCAGGAATTCTTTTTCCTCGCGGGTGAGAAAGCCATTATCAGCTGAAGGGAAGCTCTCTACTCTGGATGGATCACGGCGGCGTTCTTCGGCTCTGCGCTCCTGGGACCGACGTTCGTTAGATCGCCGGCAAACGAGGCGCCTATCTTGCTGACGCCGCTCTTCACCCTCATAAGTACTATCGTTGTTCGGGTCGCGATTTGCTTGCTGCCGACGATCCTCACCCCTACGCTCGGCGGTGCGCCGTTCGGTAGTTCTCCGGTCTCCAGAGGAGCTCCGGTTGAGCTGATTTCGTTTTTGTAGATAGTCGAGCATAGTTACTGTCCCAGCCGGTGGACATCGAAGGCCAAGGCTCTCCGAAGGTCAACCAAAACCATTTTGCAAGCGTTTGCAGTAGGTTCGAACTTTTACTTAAAGTGAAATATAGCTTTTCTTGAGAGATTTTCCATGCGAACTATTTACACGGCCTCTCTTTAAGGGTAGACGCAGAAAAGGGGCTTGTCGCGTCGCAATTTCGTTTTAGCCGAGCAGCTTAACGCCTGCCAGAGGGTCGGGGTTATTGAGCTGGTGCTGGAAATCCTCGGCTAGCTCCCGACTACGTTCCATACAGATTTGCCAGTAGCGCATCCGCTCAGCGGGTGTCATGCGCGTAAAGTCGCTGCGGTCAGGGATCTTTGCGTCCGGTAACGAGGCGATAAAGTCCTCGCTCGGACAAATAAGGATTAGGTTCTCAGCGCTGGGCGTGCGCTGGCGGCGCCAGGGTAGAAATTTATCAAACCAGCCAGTTGTCAGGTCACCGCGAAAGTGTGGATAGAGAATCAGAGGCTGCTCCGACATGGCGTCGACATCAAAGTGGTAGTCGATGATACCGCCGTCCCAATAATGGCCTGACGGGGCCGCCGTGATATCTCGTTCACCAGCGAGTAAAAATGGAATAGAGCCGCTTGCGTGGAGTGCCTGAGAGACAGTGTCGGGTCGAAGTGCGACCTGAGTGCTGCCAAAATCATCAAAAGTCAGCTTGGGCGCTCCCATGCTGGTAAATACTACGCGCTGGAATTGTGATGCCAAGAGCTGGCGATGCAGGGTATTTGCGATGGCCGCGCAGCCCATTCCCACGGCGAGCCCCGCCGGATGGCGTGCTGAGTTCAACCCTCTGCCGCGAGCGGTAACGATGTAGCTATGGAGTAAATGATGGTCGATGAGAGCGTCAGCACCGGTGTCACCAAAGATATGCTCGAGCATTGATATGCTGGCGTCACTGATCTCTTGGGTATCGGGCCGCTCGCTGTAATCCCAGTTTAGGTAGATCTCTTCAAAACGATCCAGCGCAGCGACGGGGTCGGCTTGCGCCAGGCAGGCGTGGCGCCATGAGCCTATAGAGGATCCTACAGCTTGCAGAGGGGTTTCTCTGTCTTCCATTAGGAATTGCCCAAATAGCAGGCGATCGAGGGCGGCGAGGATTAACCACTTGGGGCCACCCGAGGCGCCCAGCAGAAGAGAGATATCTCTTCCCGACCAGCCATCTTTGGCGATACGTCGAGCCGCGCCGCGGCCTAAGTAAATGCTGAGAGGGCGGCTACTCATCAGTTTGAAGCGCTGGCGTTTTTTCGCACAGCGCTGGGCGTTGTACCGGTCCAACGCCGGTAAGCGCGTCGAAAATTTGATGGGTCGTTAAACCCAAGATGGTAGGCGATGCTCGAGATGGGCAGGCGATCCTCTTTGAGATGTCGGGTGGCGTGCTCGGCGCGGATGTTGTCGAGTAAGTCCTGAAAACCTACGCCTTCTTCGGTCAAGCGTCGGCGATAGGTTCGCGGACTCATGTTAAGCATCGTCGCGACTTGCGGCATTTTTGGATACTGCCCTTCCAGCTTGCGAAGCAGATTCCGGGTTTGCTCTCCGATGGTGGCGCTATCGCTTAGGTCCGCAAGCAGTCGCGCGCACTCCGCTTCGTAAAGTTGCCGTAGAGCAGGGTTTGAGCTTGGGAGCGCCGTGGCTAAAAGTTCTGACGGAAAGCTCCAGCTTGCGATTTCGCAGTCAAAGTGGACGTCATCGCCAAGGACCTCATGGTAGACCGCGACGCAGTTTGGTGCGGGATAAGGAAATTCGAGGCGGAGAGGAAACTGGTTATCGCCGAGCAAACCGCTAAGGGTGTTTCGTATGGCTGCGGTGATGCACTCCAGGCCAAAGGCGATGGGGAGGTAGGTTTCGGCGTTTGGCGCTCGGATGGTCATACGCTCTGGCGTCCGATCAAATTCCAGAGTCAGTTCCGGTGCCAGAACCTGATAATAGCGTTCGAAGAGCTGAATCACTTCTTCAAGGTTTCGGCAGGTCATGAAAGCCTGCCCAAGGACGGCATGGGCGCTGAGATTGAGCCGTTGCCCCAAACGTAGACCCAGCGTCGTGTTCCCGGTGAGCTGCAGGGTGTTCTCGACCAGAATACGAAAGTCGTCATCACTCACGCGAGCACCTATGGCGCTCAAATCTATCGCTTCCAGGGAGCTACCGCGCAGTAACGCGGCTCGCGACACGCCAGCTTCCATAGCGAGGTCAATAAGAATTAGGACGTAGGGTGCGGGTGTGCTGCTGCTCATAGCCCAATTTGGCCACAAATGACCCTAATTTGACAAGAAGCTACCTTGTCGGTGTTTGTTCATTGGCGGATATTAAGCTTCTCGATAGTCCAACCCTAAGAGAAAATACGCATGAAGATACAGTGGGAAGATCAGGCACCACGCAAGATTCAGCAATATCCCGGCGCGGATTACCCTCGGGAGAATCCCGATCTTGAAGATTTGCTAACCAATGAGCAGGTCGATCACATTGCTGAGATTTTTCAGACGCCGCTGACGGGATCCTACAACTGGGACTACACGGTGCAGGATGATCGCATCAAGAAGCTCTACGACCTGGGGAAGCAGCTGAATTGGGATCCGGAGATGGACATCGATTGGGATCGCCCCTGGCCCGAAGAAGTACAGTCTCCGGAGCTCATGAACCTTCATGACTATGAGCCTTATCTGGCCATGGACGAAAAAACCAGAGAAGAGTTCTGGCTGCACATGAATGCCTGGAGCCTTTCTCAGTTTTTGCACGGCGAACAGGGCGCATTACTTGTCGCGTCGCAGCTGTGCTCCTGTGCCCCGACACTGAGCGCCAAGTTATACGCGGGCTCGCAGACTTTTGACGAGGCTCGTCACGTCGAAGTGTTTAACAAGTATCTACAAAAACGTATCGGCGTGATGTATCCGATTAACACGCACCTAAAGAGCATTATCGACAAGATCCTTGTGGATCCGCGCTGGGATCTCAAATTTATTGGCATGCAGATTGTTATCGAGGGTCTGGCTCTTTCAGCGTTCAATACCACGCGAGAGACGACGCCTGACCCTGTACTAAAAGATGTGGTTTATCTTGTAACCCGCGACGAGGCTAGACATGTCACCTTCGGCGTTAACTATCTTGAAGAGCATATAAAGACCTTAACTCAGGAAGAGATCGAGGAACGGGCGCAGTTTGCCTATGAGGCCTGCGTGGTCAGTCGCGAGCGCTTGGTCGCTACTGACGTCTTTAGACACTTCGGCTGGGATGTAGAGGAGGCGCGCAAAAAAGTGCTGGACGGCTTTATTATGTCGACTTTCCGTAACCTGTTGTTTCAGCGTGTTATTCCTAATCTCAATCGCATCGGTTTACTCACCGATAAGATCCGGCCCAAGTTTGAGGCACTGGGTATTCTAGAGTTTGAAAACCTTGCCACTGACGGCGATATCAACTGGAGCGCCTTGGAGCGCCCTCTTGATACAGAAGAAGCACAATCTCATGAGCAAAGCATGCTCGCTGCATTTCACGAGAAGTTTGAGGCGGAAGCAGAGGCCGAGGCCGAGCAACCGGCTCAACAGGTGGCCGAGGCGGGCAGTAATCCCCAGGCTGGCGGTTGTTGCTGACGAGCGGCGATCGACTTCAGAAGCCGGCGAGAGCCGGCTTTTTTGTTTCTTGCATAAGCAATGCGAGTTATATTGATTGCCACTGATGTTTGCCCGCAAAAATATAAAAAAAGGATTTTCACAATGAAGTTCACTACAAAGCTATTTGCCGTTGCGGCCGCTTTCGTTATCAGCGTTTCTGCCATGGCTTGGGACCCTCGAGAAGCAGACAAGCTTGAAGGAAAAGCGCAAGAGGCAAAAGACGAGCTGCTGGCCGATGATCCCAGCATGCAGGCGTTTTTTGATACGGCAGCTGCTTACGTTGTTATCCCAACGGTAGGTAAAGCCGGTTTCGGTATCGGTGGCGCTCGGGGTAAAGGTTTGCTCTATGAGGGCGGCGCGACAACCGGGATTGTAACGCTGACGCAGTTAACTATTGGTTTTCAGTGGGGCGGCCAAGCCTACAGTGAGTTCTTGTTTTTCGAGGATGCCGGTGCTCTTGAGGACTTTAAACGGGGCAACTATGAGTTGGGTGCCCAAGCTTCTGCAGTCGCTGTAACTGTTGGTGCATCCGCCGATGCGAACTACTCTAATGGTGTAGCGATTTTCACGCGCGCCAAAGGTGGTTTGATGTACGAAGCGTCCGTAGGTGGCCAGAAGTTTTCGGTAGACGTTTCTGAGTAGGGTCTGACTATGTCGGGTGGTATTACTCGCATGGTAATACTCTGGTAATACTCTAGTAGTACTGCGAGAGTACCGACAATCAGGTGCAAAAAAGCCGACCCTGGAGTCGGCTTTTTATGGTCTTACTTTTTACCTTTCGGCCTTACTTTCTGTCTTGCTTTAAGTAGGCCTCATTGTGGTGCAAAGATCTGCGGATCACGCCGCAAATCAGTGGAGCACGATGTTAGGCAGCGAGTGCCTTGACCTGGGCGTTCAAACGGCTCTTATGTCGTGCAGCCTTATTTTTGTGGATGATGCCTTTGTCCGCCATGCGGTCAATGACAGGTACTGCTTTTGAATATGCTTCGCGCGCTTGCTCTGCGTCACCTGTTTTTACTGCAGCCAAAACGTTCTTGATGTTGGTGCGAACCAGTGAACGAAGGCTTGCGTTGTGAGATCGACGCTTCTCGGACTGTCGAGCGCGCTTACGAGCTTGAGCGGAGTTAGCCACTTAGGACTCCTCTAAATAATCAAATAAGTGAATGGAAATTTTTGGAGGGCGGATTCTGCCGACTGCTCGGGCTTCTGTCAATAGCTGCCTTGCTCAGCGTAAAATCGCTGCCTCAATCGTATTGGCGAGAATCGGCGAAGGGAAGACGCAGAATGGATACTAGAAATGGATAGTACAGAATCGGTGATTAACGGCACGCAGGACGACGCGCGACGCCATACGGGCCTCAAAGGATCGCCAAACTTCCGGGATGCAGGGGGTTATCGCTGCGATAAGGGCTCTATGGCCTGGGGCCGCGTCTTCCGTTCGGGACACCTGGCGACCCTCACAGAAGCCGATAGAGAGCGACTGACAGATCTGGATCTGGGCATGGTTGTTGATCTTCGCCGCGCCGATGAGCGCCAAATGGAGCCTTCATGGTTGCCTGAGGGCGTGGTGGTACTTGGCGCAGATATTACGCCGGGAAGCCAGGGGAGCGTTATTTATGCCGACTCCACCCAATTGGGTGGTGCTCAAGCAATGTTTGATTTCATGTGCGAGATAAATCGCGAGTTTGTGGATTCGCAGACGGATACGTACAAAGATGTGTTTAGGCAGGTGTTAGAGGCAGATGCGGAGCGAGTGCTGTTTCATTGCTCCGCAGGTAAGGATCGGACAGGCTTTGCGATAGCGGTGCTTCAGATGGCCTTGGGCGTGTCCTTGGCTGATATCGAAACCGACTATTTGCTGTCTCGCAGGTACTATTTACCCGAGGAACAGACTCCCCGAGTTCGCAAGAAATACCCCGTTGATCATCTTAGTGATGCCGAATTACGACCCATGATGCAAGCGGAGCTGGATTACCTGCACTGTGCATTGACAGCAATGAAAGACAGCTACGGTGGCAGTGAGGCCTATCTTGAGGATGGCTTGGCTTTGGGCGAGCAAGAGCGACGCGAATTGCGCCGCCGCTTTGTGATTACTGACTAATCGTTTGAGTCTTGGGGCGGCTTTAGAATGCCGCCCAGATCAATACCAGGCCCACGACTGCTACTAACAGGCTTTGCCCTGCTTTTTCGAGTCGAAAGAGGCCGTAGGCATAGGCCAAGGGTGGCAGCAGTACCGCGAAGATGCCCCAGGCATAGTCGTCCTTCCATGCCGCGATGAGCATTAAAATCCAGCTGACCAACAAAGTGGCAAGGCCGAAGGTCATGAGTGTTGCGCTTGTTGCTTCCATGGTTTTTCACCCCAGTCCAAAATCGCGCGCAAGAGTAGCAGAAGCGCTCGCGTTCGTCAGCGTTTGCGCGTATTCGCTGGATGACGGCCAGAGGCTTTTTCGTTAAGGTGGGTCGCCTTTTTTCGGGAGTTTTCCGTGCCAGATCCATTTGCGGCTATCAGACCCTATGACGATGGGGAAGTGCGGCCGACGATAGACCGTCTACTGGGGTCTAGGGACTTTCTCAGCGCTATGTTGCGCCTGCGCTTTGGCGAATGGGCGCTCATACCCCTATGGTCCTGGCTTCTGCGGCCCGTAGCGCGGCTTTATCTTCGCCGGCAACTCGCCACGGTCGAAACAGTCCACGACCTGCAAATGCGAGTGAAAACCTATGTAGAGCGCATGATCGAGGATACAACGGCCGGTCTCACGGTATCGGGACTAGAGCACCTGGATCCTGCGAATGCGCACTTGTTCATTAGTAATCATCGTGACATTGCAATGGATCCAGCGCTCACCAATTACGTTTTGCATAGAGCGGGGTACGAGACTCTGCGCATTGCTATTGGCGATAACCTTCTGAGTGAGCAGTGGGTGGCCGATCTGATGCGCCTTAACAAAAGCTTCATTGTTCAGCGATCGGTAAGCGGCCCTCGTGAGTTACTGGCGAATTCGAAACTTCTTGCGCAGTACATTCGCAAGTCGATACAGGAAGACAACGCACCGATTTGGATAGCCCAGCGCGAGGGTAGGGCCAAAGATGGCCGAGATCGCACGGAAGCAGCTGTTATCAAGATGCTGTCTTTGAGTCGCGATAAGAAGCATGAAAGCTTTGGCGACCACATTGCGTCGCTGCGAATAGTGCCTGTTGCGATTAGCTATGAGCTGGATCCTTGCGATGCCATGAAGGCGCGAGAGCTTAGTGAGCGCGAAAGCACAGGCAGCTATGAGAAGTCTGATCAAGAGGATGTAGAGTCCATCGGGCAGGGCATCGCCGGTAGTAAGGGTCAGGTGCATGTGAAGTTCGGTACGCCCCTTGGCAGTAACTTTGAAACGCCCGCCGATGTGGCTGCGGCTATCGATGCCCAAATCGTCCATGGCTATCTACTTCGCCCTGTGAATCTGTGGGCTTACGAAACTTTAGAAGGGCCGCTTAAGAGCGATGTAGAAATTGGCGAGGGCAGCAGTTCAAGGGCTGAATTCGAGGATCGTGTGCGTGCTTTGACGGAGGAAGAGAGGCCTTTTGCTCTGGCAGCTTATGCCAATGCGCTACGCAGCGTACTGGAGTTAGATACCCCCTCGTGAGCGTTTTATCTTCGTCGGATAAAGATGCAATCCGGGAAGCCTACACCGCGATTACCGACGCCCGAGGTCTGACCCCTCGCTGGGGACAGCGTCAGATGATTGCGGAAGTCGCAAATACTTTAGCGCTTATCTCACCATCTTTAGATGTGTCCGATTCCCAGGGCTCGCCAATTGCGGTGATCGAAGCGGGTACGGGTACGGGCAAGACTATTGCCTATGTTATTCCTGCGCTGGTGATGGCCCGTGCGTTGAACAAGCGCCTGGTCATAGCCACCGCTACCGTGGCGCTGCAAGAACAACTTGTTCACAAAGACCTACCTGACATTGCAGCTGGCAGCGGTTTGGAATTTTCTTATGTACTGGCGAAGGGCCGAAGACGCTACCTCTGCCTGAGCCAACTTGACAGAATTATGGCGCGCGAATCGGGTGGTGGACAGACTATGGGGCTCTACCCGGACGAGGTGACTCCCGCGCTGGCCCGCGATGCGCTCGAAAGTTACGGCCTTATGCTGGATGCCCTGGGTCGCGGGGACTGGGACGGGGATCGCGATAACTGGTCAGTGCCTATTAACGATGCTGACTGGTTTCCTGTTACGGCGGATCAGGGGCAATGTAGCGGCAGGCGTTGTCCCAACATCCGTAACTGTAGTTTTTATCGCGCCAGAGACGGCCTTCAGGAAGCTGATGTCGTTGTGACTAACCATGACTTGGTACTTTCGGATCTGGCGTTGGGCGGCGGAGCTATTCTCCCCGCACCAGAAGACACCATCTATATTTTTGACGAGGGTCATCACCTTCCTGACAAGGCGCTCAACCATTTCGCCTCCTTTTGCCGATTACCATCGACGTTGTCGTGGCTCGGGGAGAGTCGCAAGGCGCTCGCCAAGGGGTCCCCCCTGCTGTCCACGCTACCCGGCTTGAGCGCAGTGATGGAGCCTCTTCCAGCTTTGTTTGATGACCTCCAGCTGCGCGTCCAGCAGATTGCCGAGCAAGCGGCGGTCATCATGGCCAGCGCTGGCGATTTCGAGGAACAGCTTCGGTTTGAAGGGGGCGTTGTTCCCGGTGATCTTCAGCAAGCGACAGCTGCACTCGCTGGGCAGTGGGCGCGACTTAATGGACGTTTGATGACCCTTGAGTCGGGTATCGACGATGCCCTAGAGGATGACTCCTTCGCCTCGGTACGTGACGAACTGGAAGCCTGGCAAATGGCTGTCGGTGGAATGCTGGTGCGGGCCGAGGGAGTACTCTCACTGTTCAGAGACTTTTCAGCGGATGCTTCAGAAGAGACACCACCGCGAGCCCGTTGGCTTAAGCGTCGTGCTGATGATGAGGAGCTGGCGATCGATCTGCACTGCAGCCACATTCTCGCGGCGGACATTCTGGACGAGCAGTTGTGGCAGCGCGCGGCGGGAGTTGTGCTGACATCTGCAACCATGACTGCGCTGGGGAGCTTTGACCGATTTAGAGCTCGATCGGGTGTGCCCGAAGATGGCCGCTACAAAATCGTTGTTAGTCCGTTCGATTACACAAAGGCGACCCTGCATGTTCCGAACATGAGTAGTGAGCCAAGCGACGCGCCCGCACATACCGAAGAACTCATAGCGCTGTTACCTGAATTATTGCACGCGGACGAAGGTAGTCTTGTCCTGTTCTCATCTCGCCGGCAGATGAACGATGTGTATGACGGGCTTCCGCGAGAGTGGCGAGACCGCGTTCTTAGACAAGATGATTACAGCAAGCAGGAGATACTTCGTCGCCACCGCGAGACCATTGATACGGGAGATGGCGCCGTCATCTTTGGGTTGGCAAGTTTTGCCGAGGGCGTGGACCTGCCGGGTAATTACTGCCAGCACGTAGTGATCGCGAAGCTTCCTTTCGCAGTGCCGGATGACCCGGTCGATGCGGCCCTTGCTGAGTGGCTAGAGGCACAGGGGCGGAACGCATTTATGGAAATCAGCGTACCCGATGCGGCGCTCAAACTGGTGCAGGCCAGTGGTCGTCTACTGAGGACCGAGAGCGATACCGGACGAGTAACGTTAATGGATCGCCGAGTTCTTACTCGGCGTTATGGTCGGGCGATTCTTGATTCCCTACCGGCCTTCAAGCGCCGAATCGCTTAATTTTCTCTCGATGTTGCAGGCGCGGTTTCGGCCCTTGGCCTTTGCCTGATAAAGCGCCTTGTCTGCTAAATCGATGAGCCGGTGTGGATCCTCTCGCTCCTCCTCGCCAAGCGTTGCACAGCCGATGCTTATGGTGACGTACTTGCTGACATCGCTTGCAGGATGTTTGAGGGCTAGTGATCTGACGCAATCGAGAATGCGATCGGCGGTTCTGACGGCGCCCTTGGCATCCGTGTCATATAGCAACACGACAAACTCCTCGCCTCCATAGCGAGCCAGCATGTCATGTTCGCGAAGAAGTTTGCTTTTGATTGCCTGGGCAATGAGACGCAGGCATTCATCGCCAGCAGAGTGACCCAGGGTGTCGTTGTACTGCTTAAACAGGTCGATATCGAGCATGAGAATACTCACGGGAGCGCCGCTGCGCCGGGCCATGCTCCAGGTTGCGTTGAGCTGCTCCTCAAGGTGACGGCGATTGGCAACGCCAGTGAGACTGTCGATACGTGAGTTGGCCTCGACTCGCACCAGAGCTTCGCGTAGCTCCTCCGTACGAAGATCTACAAGTCCACGTAACTGCTGTTCTCTAATGCGGGCATTGCGCGATTGAAAGCGTTGTAGAAGCGAAACGAACACTCCAATCAATAACGCAGCCGCTAGAACTGACCAGGTGGTTTCGTACCAGTGAGGGGCTCTGTTGATGCTTAGGGCGGCGATGTTATCGCTATTTTGAGCGGGTGCTTCGCCACTGAAACTCGCCTGCACGCGAAAAACGGTGTTGCCAGCGGGCAAGGCGGTGAAATAGGCCGTGCGTCTGTTGCCGGCACTTGTCCAAAAGTTGTCGTTTGCTGCAGTGCTATATCGAAAGCTTACAGATTGCGCATTGCTCAATTCGGGACTGCTATAGTCAATTTCCAGGCTTTGGAAGTCTGCCGGTAGCTGCAAGGGTTCCACTAATTCTACGTCGACGCCGTCGACGCGCAGGGCATCAATGTAGGTGCGTAGGATTGGATTTTCGGACGCGAGGCTCTGGGGTAAAAAGGCCATGAGTCCCTTGGTGCTCACAAACCACAGGCGATTGTCCGGCGTAGACCAGGCAGCCGGCTGAAAACCACCGACGAACTGTGTTGAGCGCAGGCCGTCACTCTCATCAAACAAACGTGTTTCTAGTACTTTACGCTCACCTCGAGCCACGGCATCAAGGCTGTCGCGTGATACTCGAAGTAAGCCTTGGGTGCCAGATATCCAAAGGTTACGAGCCTTGTCTTCGAGAATGGCGTAGCCTGCAGAGAACGGTAGGCCATGGGAGTGGTCAAAGGTAAACAGGCTGCCCTGGTCCAGTCGCGAGAGCATGCCATCTCCGGCAGCAATCCAGAGTACGCCCCGTTGATCTTCATATGTTGTACGAACGATGTCACTTTTGGAGCCGTCACCGATTGTTCTTTGCTCCAGTAAGCCGTTGCGATAACTAAAGAGCCCTTGGGCGCTGCTGAGCCAGACCGTACCGTCCTTACCCTCGAGAATATGGCGGGACACCTTGCCATCAAGCTCTGGTAAACGCTGGGTTATCGGTGACGCATCGTCTTGCCACATGTTCATAGCAAGGTTCGTGGATATCCAGATGTCCCCATTACGTAACTGCTGGAGCGCAAAGATGTGTAGGCCTGATAGCCCATCTTCTTCGCCATAATGTCTAATTATGCCGCCGTGTACGCGAAACAGACCCTCGCCAAAAGTTCCGACCCATAAGCTGCCATCAGCACTGACCAAAAGAGAAGATATCGTCTTATTGATGAGCTCCGGGTGGGGCTGGGAGAGTTTCCCGTCGGCCGTGATGCGAAACAAGCCGTGAGGTTCACTGCCGGCCCAAACCGTCCCGT
>NZ_JBGCFU010000090.1:0-12714 GCF_045107095.1 Congregibacter sp.
CTGGGCGAGTACGGCTTTAGGCACGAAAGGGACATTAAAGCCATCACCGTCAATCGTTGGGCACACGGCTATGCCTATGAGTACATGCAACTCGACGATCCGCAATGGGAAGCAGGGCAGGCGCCACATGAAATTGGTCGGGCAAAGTTTGGCCGAATTTCTATCGCGAATTCTGATTCTGAAGCGCACGCCTATTTAGACTCCGCCATTGATGCCGCATGGCGCGCGGTTGCACAGCAGGTGCGTAGCTAGGCGATGACCCGATTGTGAACGCTACTTTTTGCTCTACGGGCATTTTTCCTCACTGCTTGGCGCGCAAAGGAAGTTAGGAATACAACATTTGGTGCGCACCTTTATCGAGCTCTGGCATTGGCCCTAGGTCCAGCTTTAGAAACGATTGCTGAGCTTCCGCGTAAGAGGTCTTCATTATCTGATAAAGCTCTTCAGGGTTCGGTTTTACATGCTTTAGATACACGGAGCGATTCTTCAGGAAGTGTTCTGCCCGGTGTGTGAACTCAACAAGGTCCTCAATGGGCCAACGATGACAAAACATGGCCATCTCATCAGCAATGGTCACTATCTCAATCAGCTGACCAAAGTCTTTTGCCGTTTTTCGCGGAATTGATGAGGGCTTACTATGATGATAGTCGATAGAGGCGCGTACAGACGTCGTCACCTTGATTATGTCCGCCGCAACTGGACCCAGACGTACATGCGATGCACCAAAAACAATTTCTTCGGCACGAATCAACTCATCGGGATTTTGATAGGAATGCTTCTCAAGCTCACTGGGTGATTTCGCCAGGTTTTCGTACTGCACGAGTCGACCCAGATCGTGGAGTAAGCCGGCTTCCTGAGCTTGCTGTGGGTTTACGCCTAAGGCTTTGTATTGAACAGCAAGTCTTCTGGAGGCGATGCTCACCAAAAGGAAGTGCGCCCACATACACAGCTCCTCATCATTGGCCGGACGAAAAACCTGCCCCTGCAAATGCGAAGTGATCAAGTCGTCCACAGCACGGCTGCCAACGAGCATCATTGCTTGACGAATACCCGATATTGAGTGGCTTGGCATGGCCTTTGCCGCAATTTGAAATATGCGACTGGACAGACAAGGCTCTATTGTTGCAAGGCTCAAAATATCGTCAATGTGTTCGTCCTCACTCACTCCGGGGCGTGTGAGTGTTACCGTGCAAACTGGAAGCACAGGTAGATCCATCATGAGATGAACTACTGCCTTGCGAAGTTCTTGAGCGCTTTGGTCTGCGAGACTCATGACAGGCCTCTTACTTTCTGACCAGAGCCACTGCAAACAAGGACCGAGGCCTTTTGCTGCTTCAGCGAATGATTCAAAGTTTTCCGCCAGTTTTTTTAATTGTTTAGAAGAAGATTGGCATTTCGTGGTAAAAGTTCAAATAGTCTATGCTGGTAGGTAGGCCGGTTTGAACTTGTGTTGCGGCAAAGGCCCCGACTCTAGTGTTTAGATTGATCATCAGAAGTGAAGGTCATTTTTTGAACGCGCCGTCGTTGCTCGCCAATAGTCGCAGGGAGGGTTATCAATGAACGAAATACGTCTTCTGTCCGTTGCCGAGAGGGAGTTGCTCGCACTGAAAGGGGTTGAAGAGTGCGACAGTCTCCCGGTATTACCTGTTGTTGTTTCGACCCTTCTGGCGATAGATGAAGATAATCCTTATAGCCTTGATTACGCACTGAGCATCGCCAAGGCGGACCCATGTTTCGCTGCTCGGGTTATTTCGCTGGCCTACCGGCATCGTGATTACGAGATGACGGATGCACTCGCGCTCGGCCCGGCGATTCGTGCTCTGGGAAAAGAGGGGCTTGCGACACCCTTGCTCGATCATTCGAAAGCGCTTGTGTTCGCACCCAGCCAGGACGCGCAAAAGCACTTGTGGATGCATGCGATCCAGGTGGCTATGCTCAGCGAGCAATTGAGCTATTTGGTCAGTTGGGAGGTCGATGGTGAGCTGGCCTATTTCGCTGGTCTACTCCACGACCTTGGGCGTTTTGTATCGTATTTTAAAGAATCTGACTTGCCAATTTACCTCGAAGCCTATGGCTTGGCGATGCCCGAGGATTTAACCGATGCCGAGGCAGCAAACGCTGTGGTTAGCCACACGCTGGTGGGACCGACGGCCTCTGAAACCTGGGGATTGCCTACGGTTTTTCGCGATGTTATGGCCAGACATCATATTATCGCGCATATTGAGGAGGTCCAGGACACTACTTCGATACTTACCGGGATCGTTCGCCTTGCAGACGCTATTAGCTACCAGTTGCTCAGCGGCCACGAACCGGAGACCCCTGAATTTCACGCGATGCTCGAAGAGCATTTGAAGTTCGAGAGCATCGTGCATGGAGATGTTGTACCCACAGCTGAGCGCATTGCTCGAATGTCACGCCAGTGTGCAGACGAGGCGTTCGTGAATTTCCACAACTTGGAGATTGGTGAAACAAACTACACCAAGCACAAGTCCCCCATTTGATCTTCTGCCATCGACTAAGGGGTCAGCAGTGATTCGATTCGCGCTGCGAGCTTTTCTGCCAAACCCCTCTGGGCATTACCGGGTAATAGATTGTCGAGTTCCTGAGGATCAGCTTTAAGATCATAAAGCTCATCCATCGCATCGAGTTCCGTGTAGCGAATGTACTTGTACTGTCGGGTTCTTAGCGCCTGATATCCCATGTTCTGGATACGTGGAAACACTGTGTCAGAGTAATACTCGATGAGAAAGTCTTCTCGAACTTCTGCTGCAGAACCCTCAAGTAGCGGCAGGAGAGAAAGGAGCTTTTTAGACGCGGTCGCATAGCGACAGCGCCCGCAGGGGCACAACAGGCCTTAGCCTCTTGTGATCAATCCGCCTGGTCCTACCAAAAACACAAAGGGTTGTATCGGAGATGTTCGGCTCTCCGGCTCTCCCCACTTAACGGGGAATGGACCGTTTCTCACTGAACTCTGTTAATAATGCCATCCCACCCGCAATGGGTCATGACTTTCAATCTGTACTTCCCTCGAATCCTGTAGTTCAGGATACTATTCTGACCATAGTAGCCCGTGGCTCGCCACAGCTTTTTCCATATTGCGACTTAACTATTACGACGTAAAAACGCCAAACAGGATTTCGATTTATGCCAGCGCTAACTCTCTCTCAATCTGACGTATCTGACTACGTCACCAAAGCCGCCAAAGACGCCTGGCTGGTCTCTGACGTGCCAGAAAAAACACCGCAGCGAAAAATCGAGAAAGTCGGGGTGATTGGAGCAGGCACAATGGGCGGCGGCATCTCGATGAACTTTGCTACTGCTGGCATTCCCGTATCGATTCTTGAGCGTGAGCAAGCAGCACTTGACCGCGGTTTAGCGGTCGTTCGCAAGAACTATCAACGCAGCGCCGATAAAGGACGTTTTCCCCAGGACGAGGTCGAACTGCGTATGGGTATGCTCACCGGCACACTGAGCATGGGCGCCTTTGCCGACTGCGATCTGATTATTGAAGCCGTGTTCGAAGACATGGACGTCAAAAAGCAGATATTCCGCGAACTTGACCGGGTAGCAAAACCCGGTGCGATTCTGGCAACGAACACCTCTGCCCTCAACATCGATGAGATTGCAAGCGTCACCAACAGACCTGAAGATGTGATCGGCCTACATTTTTTCTCGCCCGCTAACGTCATGAAGTTGCTCGAAATCGTGCGCGCCGATAAGACAGCGGATGATGTGATCGCAACCAGTATGGCCCTGGCCAAAACGATCAATAAAGTAGCAACCTTGGTCGGCGTCTGCCCCGGCTTTGTCGGCAATCGCATCTTGTTTGCGCGCCAGATACAGGCGCATAAACTGCTTATGCAAGGCGCGACACCCTGGGAGATAGACGCCGCGATCAATGCCTTTGGCTTCCGCATGGGACCCTACCAGATGTCCGATCTCGCGGGTCTTGATATCGGCTGGAAAAAAGGCGCAACCACCGACAACCCGATCCGCGACGCGCTTTGCGAACTCGACCGACGCGGCCAGAAGACAGGCGCGGGCTTTTACGATTACGACGAGAACAACCGGCCGGTTCCGTCAACTGTTACGGCGGAAATCATTACCCGAATTACAGGTAAAGAGGGCGGTAGCGGACCAGACGCTGCGACAATCGTCGCTACCTGCATCCATCCAATGATCGACGAGGGCCTCAAGATTCTCGAAGAAGGCAAAGCGCAGCGCGCCTCTGATATCGATATCGTCTGGTTGAACGGCTACGGCTGGCCAGCCGATAAGGGCGGCCCTATGCTGTTTGGCGACATGGTTGGGGCGGAGGCTGTGCTGGCGACAATGGAGCGGCTCGCCGCAGACGATCCCAGTGTTGCACCTTCAGATACGCTAAGGCGATTAGCGAAGAACGGCGGTCGTTTTACTGAGGTTAAAGCGGGCTAAAGCCGCCAAGTCCAGCTTCCGGTAAACCAACTCGACCTCAGGACAGCACTGGGGTCGAACTTCCGATAAGACATTTTTGCTCTGAGCACGGGGAGCGAGAAGCTTCGTCTATAAGGCGCGCCCGCTTAACATGTTGGTACAGTCAAGATACGGATTTGCGGTCATGATTATCGGCAACGGCTGTTGCGGAAGTTTATGACTACCGTTTGTAATCGGTCCCTGACTATTTCGGATGATCCTGAACCAGCAGACTTATCGCGATGAGCAAAACGCAGAGGCTGGACGCGAAAGTGCGAACGGAATTCAGCCAGGTCCAGCGGTCCAAATAGTCGTGCCAGAGGCTTGCTGATCGCGGGCTGGCAGCATCCAGATTGGCGATTGCCTCGTTGAGCGGCACATTGCCAAGACCAGTGACAAGGAAACAACCGCCGAAGTAGGCAATTGCGGCCGCCATCAGCAATATGCTTTCAAAGTTGGTTCCGTTCCAGAGCGCCAGTCCGGCGAGTATCAAAGACAAAACTGCTGTGCCCGCGAAAACACCGAGGAACCAGCGATTCAAGACCACCACGTTGATCGACTGCATGGCGGACAGGGCCCATTCGTCAGGAAGGCGCGCCAGTGCACCCATAATGAAGTTTGAAAAGGCAGCGAACGCACCGGCCATTATCGCCGCACCCAGCAGGGTCAGGATCGCTACAAAGGAAAGCAGTAGGTTCATTTTTTTGCTCCCCAGATGATAGTGGCGCCATTTACGAGCCGACCTTTACCGTTGTTTTTAGTGCTGCTCTGCGTAGGCATGCGATTGCTCCTGAAAGTTGTTTAACTTATGAGCAAATAATCACGGAGGAGCGGGTTTGATTCTTGCCCAGGCCCGCCAGGTTTTTACCCCTATGTGCCAGATCGCACGCTGGACGCAGCTGCAGGCCAAGCTCCGCCATCGTGCGGAGCGGTGCAGATTGGGGTGGTCAGTTTAGGGACACCACATCCAAAGCAGGCAATAAGTGCTCTGAGGGACGTCAGATGCGACTGCCTAAAGATATGGGTCTGTAGGTTCAGTAGGCGGCACCCTGGCTCTCCCAGGGAGATCCGAGTCAAAGGTGATACTGTTCTCCTTGAGTACGGGAGTATCCCAAGGGTGACATAAGAGAGCTTTGTTGAAGGGTGGTTTGCCACCGGTGATTGCTCTGAAAGATGATGTGTCCTTGGAGTACGACGATCTAACGCAGTGGTGCGCTGGAAAAATGTCGTCTTACAAAATCCCCAAGGCCATGAAGATCGTCGCTCAACGAAAGGGCGGCGGAGAGCGATATAAAGTATAGAAATTGCTGATGCTTTTGCATCGAAATAAATTATTTGGTTTATGCACGAAGCGGTGTTTCCATAAACGCATAACAATTTAATGAGTCTCATGCGGCTTAACGCTGCCCGGAGGTAGGGTTTGAATATTTTTCGGTCGATATTTTTAGCATCTGCACTTTCATTGTCAGTGTCAGCTGTGGCGCAGCACCATGACGCGGGCACACAGGAGCAGGCAGCGAATGTCTTTATTACCCTGGGTACCAACGGTGGTCCCGAGGCCACACACAACCGGTCCCAACCGGCGAACGCGCTTCTTGTAGGAAAGGACCTTTACCTCGTGGATGCCGGCGATGGGGCCGGTGGCCAGTTAGTGAAGGCGGGCTATCGCCTCCCTCAGATTAAGGGCATATTTTTAAGCCACCTGCATTTCGATCATACCGGCGGCATGCTTGCGCTTCTCGGCCAACGAATGCAGCTCAACGCACGCAACAAGCTATCGATCTATGGCCCCCCGGGGACCAAGGCGTTTATTGATGGCCTGCTATCCGCCATGGAGGGCCCCAGAGAAGCTGCTTATGGGATGCCGCGACAAGAGTGGTCCGCCAATGTTGACGTACAAGAACTGGTGCACGGCGTGGTAGTAGAGCTGGACGGTGTGTCAGTGGTCACGGCAGAGAACAGCCACTTTAAGATCCCCGAGGCGAGTGGCGCACCAGAAAAGGCCAAAGCTTTGTCGTTCCGTTTCGATCTTGAAGACCGTTCCATCGTATACACCGGTGACACGGGGCCCAGTGAGGCGGTAGAAGAGTTAGCAAAAGGTGCGGACCTTTTGGTAATCGAAATGATGGATATCCCGGCGGTGTTGGCGAACGTGCGGGCGAACAATCCAAACGCGCCAAAGAAGATGATGGACGGTATTGAATGGCACTTCAGGGCGCATCACCTGCTACCTATTCAGGTGGGCGAGATGGGCGCCGGAGCCGAGGCTAAACGATTGGTTGTGACACACATGGTGCCCAACATTACCGACGAGGCCATGGCGCAGCGCTACACGAGTGAAATAGCCAAGGCCTTTAAGGGCGAGATCGTCATTGCCTCTGATCTGGAACGCTTTTGATCTGAGTGC
Organism: Congregibacter sp.; assembly: GCF_045107095.1. Taxonomy (GTDB): domain Bacteria; phylum Pseudomonadota; class Gammaproteobacteria; order Pseudomonadales; family Halieaceae; genus Congregibacter. The sequence goes on from NZ_JBGCFU010000090.1 coordinate 6,860, forward strand.
AGGCCTTCGGTGGTTCATCCATGCTTTTGGATGACCCACATCAAGAATTCTAGGAGTAAGCAATTATGGCGAACGGGGTAGGCGGGGCCGTGGTGCCCACCGGCGCGCAGCAGTCTGCGTCCACAAAGCATGGCGTGATTCTTCTACTTGCGGCAATCATGCCACCCATGGCGATTATTTCGTTGGTTCCCGTCCTTCCTCTGCTATTGCAGGAATTTAGCGCTGTTAAGGGTAGTGAGTTTCTTGTTCCCATAGCCATGACCGTGCCGGCACTGTGTGTTGCTCTGTTTTCTCCAGTGGCGGGGTGGATCTCTGACAGCGTAGGGCGAAAGAATTTCTTGCTCCTGGCTCTGTTGGTTTACGCCGCGATTGGCGTCCTGCCGTACTTCCTCACAGACCTCATGCAGATCATCTGGGCCCGAGTAGGCCTCGGCGTCGCGGAGGCAGTAATCATGACTCTCGCCTCAGCCCTGATCGGTGATTATTTTAAAGGCAAAGAGCGGGAGCGCTGGATTGGTCTTCAGTTTGCCACCGTTAGTTTAAGTGCGATTGTGTTGATTGCTCTTGGTGGCATTCTCGGGGAGGTGCTTGGTTCTCGGGGGCCGTTCCTTTTGTATCTGTTGGCATTGCCGGTTGCGCTCTTGGTCGCGGTGGTGCTGTTTGAACCGAATCAGGCGTCGCACGAGGACACGCAAAGTGATGCAGCATTGCCTCTGGGTAAGATCTTTCCTTTGTTACTCACCACGCTCTTTGTGGGCATTGCCTTTTACACGGTAATTGTAAACCTCGGTGCGATTCTGGGGCTAAGTGCGGACGTTTCGCCTGGCCAGATAGGCGCTATTGGCGCGGGGTCCAATCTTGGTGTTGCTGTGGGTACGCTTTTGTTTCGTCGTTTTCCGGGGGCCTCGGGGGCCATGCTGGTGCTGGTAGGGCTGTCACTGTCTTCTCTTGGGTATTTTGGAGCGGGCTTCTCTGCGTCGCTGTGGATAACCGCGGGATCCATTGTCATCGCCTGTCTGGGGTTTGGCGTGTTGTTGCCTACTATGCTTACCTGGATGCTGCAGGTGCTGCCTATCAATGTGCGGGGTCGTGGTACCGGGCTGTGGACCGGGGTGTTCTTCTTTGGACAGTTCGTCGCTCCGATTCTCACTGCGGCTCTTCAGTCGCAATTGGGCGGTCTGGCAATGGTCTTGATGCTGTTCGGGGCATTGTGCGCTGCCGGTGTGGTACTTGCCAGCTTGCAGCTTAAGGGCTCCGCGGCTCTCCTTAGTCAGTGAGCTGTAGCGGCGAAATCAAATGCCAGCGCAGGAAATTAGGGGTCGAGCAGCTAGGCAGGGCAAGCAGCTGAGTGGCGGGATTAGATGGCACTGGCTACCCTAGCGCGACCAATTGATACATCTTTGGTAGCAGCGAGGCCCTGCATTGCTCGTGAAACTAGCGCCTTCATCAGCCATTACATCCGCAAATCGACGACTAATGGTGCGCGGACTGTTTCGTCGGTTTGGGGCCAGACGCTAGTTCAGGGTAAGTCTGGCACGAATACGCCATTGACTTGCGCATAGGCATTCCAAACCGATGTTAGGCGCCTAAGTACATCGGGGTTGTCCTTACTGAGATCGTGCCTCTCGCCGGCATCAAGGGACAGATTGTAGAGTTTCCAAGATGATGGGGCTCTACGGTCTCCAGGACGCGCCGACGCATCCCTCCCATATATAGCTTTCCAATGACCGACCCGAACGCCCCGCTTAAAATGAAGCTCCCAGGCAAGTGCATCGGCATCGGAGCGCACAGTATCTGATGAGCCGTCGAATATAGGTTTCCAAGACTTTGCGGACGGGATAGAGACATCTCCCACTCGTGTTACTTCGGTTCCGGGGTTCGCTACGTGCGATGCCCCTGCGATCTCCAATACCGTTGGCATGATGTCGCGTACCGACAGCAGGCTATCTACAATTCTTTGGCCTTGAATGTCGCGGCCCCAGACGAACGCGGGCACCCTTACTCCCCCATCTTCGATCTCTCCCTTAGACTTGTGAAACGGTGCCATGGCCGCCTGCGCCCACTGATTCCCATAGGTAGTAAAGCTCTCCGTGGATCCCATTTTTGCAAGATCTGAGTTGCCGGCCGCAATTGCGGCAAGAACTTGAGCTTTGTATTCCAAAGAAGTCGCTTTCGATGACCTGGCGATAAGCGCCTGGGGCGCTATGCCTTCGGCGCCGTTGTCCGACAGGAAAATCACCACGGTATTGCCATACTCATCGCTGGCACGCAGATGATCTAACACCCGGCCTACGTTTTGGTCGAGTGAGTCCACCATGGCAGCGTAGATCTCCATTTTTCTGGACTGAGTCTTGCGCTGTTCGTCAGACAAAGCAGTCCAGTCGTCCAGAGCCGCAAGTTTCGCCCCTAAGGAGGATTCATTCAGCAGTCCCAGCTCTCGCATCCGCTGTAGGCGCTCAAGACGCAGGGCCTCAGGGCCATCATCGTATCTACCCTGATACTTTTTGATCAGCGCCTCGGGCGCCTGGAGTGGCCAGTGCGGCGCCGTAAAGGCTAAATAGGCAAAGAACGGGCGGTCGGATTCATCTTCCTCGTCCAGATATTTGATCAGACGCTGTGCATAAAAGTCACTGGAATAGCCGCCAATCGGAAACTGTGCCGGACGCCCATCCTCGGTGTAAGTGGCGGGCTGGAGGACCGCGCCGCCGTTTTGTGCCGCACCAAAATGGTCGGCACCGCCCTGCAGCAAAACGAATGACCGATCAAAACCATGGGCAGATGGTTGCTGCTCGGGCTGCTTTCCCAGATGCCATTTCCCGGTCATGAAGGTGCGATAGCCTGCGCCGGCGAGTGCCTTGGCAATGCTAGTGCTTTGCGGTTTGAGATATCCCTCATAGCCGGAGCGCCCCTGCAGTATGGACAACGAGGGCAGGGCTTCCGCCATCGCGCCTATGCCAACCTGGTGGTTGTCCTGTCCGGTGAGCAGCATGGATCGCGTCGGCGAACAGTTTGGGCCGGCATAAAAATTTGTAAGCCGAATCCCGGCAGTGGCAAGTGCATCCAGATTTGGTGTGTCAATCTCTCCGCCAAAGGCGCCTAGATCGGAGTACCCAAGGTCATCAGCGACAATGAGGAGAATGTTCGGTGTTTTTGACTTTGAAAGGGGGACGGAATGGGCCACCGAAAGGTCAGATGCACTGACTGCCCCGAGGTATGAAAGGCCTATTGCAAAGAGTGCAGCAGTCAAGTTTTGAATCATCACAGCACTCGATGAAAGTTGAGAGGGATTGGATCTACAGCCAGAGTTAACCAAACTCCAAAAAAAAGGCCCGGCTTAAAACTCGAAAGTTTCAGCCGGGCCCTGGTGCCCCTTACTTGTTTAGATGACTAGAAGTTGGCGGCTAAGCGCAGTCCATAGGTTCGCGGTGGAGAATAGATAGCGTAAGCAAGTCCACGGTTGGAAACGTTCGTGTTCATGCTGAATCGCTCGTCCGTGGCGTTTCTAACGAAGGCCGAAACAGACCAGCCTGCATCGTCTGCGAACAATGTCGCATCGAAGTTGAGCATGGTGTACGCGTCGGACTCGGTTTCATCCAGGAACAGGAAGTTGGTTTGCTGTTCTGAGCGATGCGAAACGACGGCAGTCAGAGATAGGTCGTAATTGCCCATGTTAACGATGTGGTTAAGGTTTAGGTCGGCGCCGAACTCGGGGGAGTACAGCATTTCGTTCCCTGCACAGCTATAGGTTTCGATGCCGTTCGTTACGCCGTCAGAGGCGCAGCCAAACCGCCCCCTGCCGGGATCTGACACCAGGGTCAGCTCGTCGTAGGTGGCGTCCAAAAACTGCATGCTGAGGCCAATAGTGGTGTTGCTTGTTGCGGCCCAAATCATGTCGAGATCCAAGCCTTGGATTGTTGCATCGGCGTTCGCTATCGGGAAGGCAGATGCACTGTCCAGAGTAGTGAAGTAAGTCACCTGCTGACCGTCGTACTCCCAGAGAAACAGCTCTGCGTTAAGCTGCAAAGTGTTGTCGAAGAAACGGTTTTTAGAGCCAATGGTAAACGCGTCGATATACTCCGGATCGTAGGTCGGGGACGCGGTGCTAAGATCAACACCCCCTGCGCGATACCCGGTTTCAAAGGTGGCGTACAGCAGATTGTCGTCTGCCCAATCCCACTCGACGCCGAGCCTATAAGTCGTCTCGCTGTAATCCAGTTCAGATGAAAGCTCACCATCGCCGACATTAACGATAGTTCCAAGAACAGGAGAAATTCCACCGGGTATCGTCAAGTCATAGAAAGGAGGACGTCCTCTTCCTGGGATATCGGCCTCAGAGTCTGGTGCTATCAAACCGTTATCAACGAAGTATTGAATGAACTCGTCCCGATCATTGGTCACCGGGTGCGCAGGCATGGCGCCAGATGCGCAGCCATTTCCAAAGCTTGCGGGCGGCGTTAGGAAGTTGCCGGAGAATGGAGCGCCGCCGCAGAAGGTAACAAAGGTATCGCTTATTCCATCGGCAAACTTACTGTCTTCGGTATAGCGAACACCAGCATTTAGACGAAAGGTCTCCGTGAGTTCGAAGGTGCCTTGGCCAAAGATCGCCCAGCTATCGCCGCCGTTGTCGTAATTTTGTATGGGCGATGCGTAGTTTTGCGCGAAGACCGTACTGGTGCTGATTTCTTCATCTATGTAAAAGGCGCCAAGAATGCCGTTTAACGGGCCGTCCAGGTCTGTCGCAAAGCGTAGTTCAAAAGATGTCTGGTTGTTTTCTTCCTCAGTTTTTGCAGGGGCAAATCCTGGGCCAGCGAACTGGTAGTCCTGCTCTGATTCGCGATAGGACGGCAGAAATGTCAGCGTACCAACATCTGTCTGATAGTTAATTTCAGCCATAAAGCCGGTCCAACTAATGTCCTGAAAGAGATCATTCGGATCAATCGGCTGAAAGGGAGCAAACGAAGGTGTGTGGAGTACGCTGGTTCGAAGCTCGTTGGCGCGTGGGTCGGTAGGCCCTGTACTAATAGGTATTCCTGATGGCGTGAAGTCGGTAATCGACGGTCCGTTCGGCGCTCCCGTAGGGTTCGCGTAGGTTCCGATTAAATCGCCGCCGGGGCCAGTGCTGCTGACTTCCGAATAGTCTGCTGCAACCCGAACAGATAGCTGATCGTTTGGCTCGAAAAGGAGTTGAGCGCGCAGGCTGTAGGAGTCCTGATCATTCGTGCCGTCGTCGGAAAAACCATCACGGTCCAGGCTGTTTCCCGACACGCGAATAGCGACGGTATCAGACACAGCCACGTTAGCAGCCCCCTGCAAACCTATCTTCGAGTAGTTACCAACCTCACCTTGTAGGTAACCGGAATTTTCACCGAGCACAGGCTTGTTCGGGATATAGTTGACTACACCGCCCGTCGCGTTGCGACCATAGAGTGTTCCCTGAGGGCCCTTCAGTAATTCGACCCGCTCCAGGTCGTACATGGCCTGTCCTGCAGCACCACTGGAGCGTCCTAAGTAGATTCCATCCACGTTTTGTGCCACCGCTGCATCCGTCAGCGGGTTAACGGTCAGAGCGCCGACGCCCCGCACGAAAAAGCTGGTCAATGGACCGCCTCCCGCACTAACACCCAAAGAGGGGGAGAGAAGACCCAGGTCTTGCGCAGACTCCATGCCTGCTTGTGTCAGCTGACTTTGGTCAAAAGTTTGCACGGGTACCGCGGCATCTTGCAGTGATTGTTCCCGGCGCTGCGCGGTGACAAGCACCTCCTCAATGCCGCCTTGACTACTGACTTCTGGCTCATTGCTTTGCTGAGAATAGGCATTCGGCAAGCCGAGGGCCAATGAGAGGACAGTCACGCTGG
>NZ_JBGCFU010000091.1:0-6562 GCF_045107095.1 Congregibacter sp.
AGCGATTTCGATGGTGTCGATTCTCTGTACCAGTTCTTTGAAAAAACACGCCACTTCGAGTACGGCCAGATGCTGCCCTAGGCACATATGTCCGCCATAGCCAAAAGCCAATTGGTTGCGGTTGTCCCGCTCGATATCGAACTGGTTGGGATTTTCTATTGCCGTTTCGTCACGGTTTGCTGAGGGGTACCACAACGCCAGACTTTCTCCTGCGGCGATTTTTTGTCCTTGGAACTCTGCGTCCTCTGCGCATGTGCGCATCATGTGCCGTACTGGCGATACCCAGCGAATCATCTCCCTAGCAGCACTTTGACAGAGCTCGGGATTGGCTTTGAGCTTTTCAAGCTGATCGGGGTGCTCCAGAAGCGCCTTCAATCCGCCGCCAATGGTGGCCGAGGTGGTGTCATGACCCGCAGTTGCGGTGATGATGAAGTAGCTGATCTGATCAAGCTCTTCCATAGGCTCGCCATTCACTACCGCATTGGCTAATACTGACGCCAGGTCATCGCTGGGGTTGGCTTTTCTATCTTCTACAACGCCCTTGAAGTAGGTGAAAAAATCCATGAGCACAGACATGCGATCTTCAAGGTCGCCACCACGTCCCTGTTCTGGGTCCTCGCTGCCAAAGAGCTCTTGGGTCAGTTTTAGCATCATGCCTTCTTCCTCTGGCGCAACACCGATGATCGACATGATGATGCGTAGCGGATAGAGCAGGGCGATGTCCTTCACAAAGTCACATTCCCCGCCGAGCGCCTCCATTTTGTCGACATGAGCCTTGGCTATTCCTTCAACCAGCGGCTTTAATTTGCCTATGGGGCCGGGTTTGAACCAATCGCGTGTTACTCCACGCAGCTCACGGTGCTTGGGGTTATCCATATGGATCAGTGTTTCTAATCCATTGCGCGTGCCAAAATTTTCCAGAAGCATTTCTTCAAAGGCGCGCTGAACGATGACCGTACGGGGAGCATTAATGAATAAATCGTTGTGCTGGCTAACGTACTGAATGTCCTCGTGCCTTGTTAAGGTCCAGAAGGGCTCAAAATCGGGGTGGTCAAAGTAGGCCACCGGTGTATCGCGGCGCAGCTCATGGAAAAGCGCGTGCATGCTTTTTTCATCGCCCATCACAGCGGGGTTGACGATATCGTGAATGCGGCTCATAGGTTCTCTTTATTGGGCAGGAAAATCGAGCGGACTCTAGCACTAGTTCTCGCACAGACCCAGCATGGCCAACTATCTTCTCTCTTAGTTATCGCACGCGTTTATCCGGGACTGGCACCTTGCCGATAGCGAGCGGGATCCAGGTCGTGTTTTTTCAGAAGCTTGTAAAACTCTGATCGATTTCTTTGCGCCAATCTCGCGGCCTGTGCGACGTTGCCCTCTGTCGTATGCAATAAACGGCTGAGGTAATCGAACTCAAAACGATCACGCGCTTCCGCAAGCGGTGCAAAGGTTGCCGAACGCCCCTTTAACGCTCGCTCTACCAGGCTCTCGGGGATTATTCGTGAGCGGCCAAGCACCATGCACTGCTGTACGACGTTGGCGAGCTGTCTGACGTTACCCGGCCAGTCGGCACCCATTAGCCGCTCCATTGCATCACTTGAGAATCCGCGCGCCGGGCCGTCACCGCGAAAGCTCTCCAGAAAGTGCTGCGCCAGAAGCGGGATGTCTTCCCGGCGCTCAGCTAGAGGCGGCAGACGCAGCGTAACAACGGCGAGACGATAGAAAAGGTCCTCTCGAAAACCGCCGTCGAGGATTGCATCTTCAAGGTTGCGATGGGTGGCGCAGATAACCCGGACATTTACGGGGACGGAGCCATCGCTGCCAAGAGGCTCAATCGTCAGTTCTTGTAGTGCGCGAAGCATTTTGGCCTGAAACGCCAAGGGCATTTCTCCTACCTCGTCGAGAAACAAGGTGCCCCCTTCGGCGCGTTGAAAGAAGCCCACGCGATCCTTGGTGGCGCCGGTAAAAGCGCCTTTGCGATGACCGAACATTTCGCTCTCAAAAAGATTTTCCGGGATTGCGGTGCAGTTGACGGCAACAAAGGGCTCGGCGGAGCGATGACTGGCATCGTGAATCGCGCGCGCCAGAACTTCCTTTCCGGTGCCGCTTTCGCTTTGGATGACTATGCTGGCATTACTGGCCGCGGCAAGTTCCGCCTCTTGAAGAGTAGACTCCATGGCGACACTGCGAAACACGATGCCCGCACGCCATTCGTGCTGGATCGGTTCTCGCCCGCCACCGCCGGCGCTCGCATTTCGTGCGACTGCACGCCGTAACGTCGTAATAAGCTCCGCGGCGTCCAGGGGCTTAGTGAGAAATGCAAAAGCACCTTGCTGGGTCGCTGAGATGGCATCGGGTATCGACCCATGGGCGGTCATCAGTATTACGGGAAGGAGTGGATAGTGTGCCTCGATTTCCCCAAGGAGTTCGAGGCCGTCCATCCGATCCATCTTCAAATCTGTGACCACGGCGGCGGCCTGCCGAGTGCGCAGAAACGTCAGAGCGTCGCGCCCGCTCTCGCTTGTGCATACAGCGAGGCCCGCTCGTTGAAGTCGAATTGATAGTAATTTGAGAAGATCGGGATCGTCGTCCACCAGCAGAACCGGTAGGGTGGTTTCGTCCATCGGTGCCTGCTCCTGTGCGCCGTTCATCGTAGCTGAGGCGGGCTGGGTTCTGGGGCTGACATCACGTTTTCAATCTCTTTGAGTGCCTCGACTTGGTCTGAGCAAATCACTGCTTCACGCTGCAGTTTTTCGCGCTCGCGCTCCAGCTCTGCTCGACTATCTTCTACGACTTCGCACTGCTTGGAGAGTTTTCTGAGCTCCGCTGTGGTGCCTGCGTGGTTTTCCCGTAGCCGTAACGAACGAGTGAGTAAATCGCGAACGGGAGCGAGCTCGTGATCAGCATCAATCCCCTTCAACAGCGATGACATCTCCTCCGAATGGTAATCGCCGCCTTCCGCAGCGGGGGCAAGCAGCGTGAGATAGGCGAGTTGAAGACGCGTCATAGCGTTCGGCGATTCTTCATACTGTGCTTGTACATTGACGAACTCGGTATTGCGCTCCTCGGTGCTCATTGCATCGACCTGTGAGTAGAAGCTGCGCCATTGCTTATAGGCGCTTTGATTCGGTAGGGCGCAAGCACCAAGGAGGAGTGTCAGAATCAGGATGCCGCCGTGACTTAGCTTTTTCATGCGGCGTCTGTCTCCGCGCATGGGGCATTGGATGTGGGCTCACCCTGCTCATCGGGCGGGCTCTGGGGAACATCCAGAGCGGGAAGCGTCAACCTAAAAACTGTGCCGGTGCTGCAGGCGGGTAGGGTGAGCGTGCCCCGGTGCAGTCGGACGTATTCATCGGCAATGGCTAATCCCATACCCGATCCACTCACCAGTGCCTGAGTATCCTCACTCCCGCGAAAAAACCATTCGAAAATTCGCTGACGGTGCTCCTTTGGCACCCCGGGCCCATCGTCTTTCACATCGAGAATCACGTCGCTTTGCGTACGTTTTAGCATCATATTCACAGAGCCGCCTGGTTGGGCAAACTTGATGGCATTGGAGAGCAGATTGTCGACCACAATTTCGATCTGGCGAGAATTTGCATGGATGTAAACGGACTCTAGATCGAGGCGTAGTTTCAGGCGTCGACTTTGAACAGCGATGGCCTGGCGTTTCACGATGGCCTCAATCAAGGTGTCTAAGGCTAAGGGTTGATGCTCACTGTCGCGGTCCGCCGCACCGAAGCGAAGGAGTTCCTCGATAAGCGATTGCAGACGGAGCCCGTTGTCGTGGAGTATGCGCGTAATTGTCGCCACTTCAGTTTCGCTGGACTCACTGGACTCGTACAGGAGTAGCTCTGAGGCCTCGCGGATATTGGTCAGTGGCGTTTTCAGTTCGTGGGAAACGTCGCGCAGAAAACGCGTCTTCTGGCTTTCAAGAGTGACCAGGCGTTCGCGCAGCCAATCGAGTCGCTGCCCTAGTTCCGTGAGATCTCGAGCACCGCCTATACGAACGGGTTTGGCTAGAGCTCCATCGCCCAGTGTACGTATGCTGCTGTCAAGCTCCCGCAGCGGGCGACGGATAAGCACAAGAAATACCGCCGCCAGTATTAGTGATAGTGGTATGACAAGGGCCGCGAGGAGCACCAGGGAATTGCGCAACTGAGATACCTGCCCGGTCAAGACAGTACTAAGTTCTCGGCCTCGCTGGGAGTGCAGGGCAATCAACTCCGCCGATTTGCTGCGTAGCGTGTCAAACAGTACTTCTACGTCTCTCGGGTTCAGGAGCTTACTGTCGATACTTGGACTCGGGCCGGTCAGACGCTTGAATGGCGTGGGTAAGATTTGAGCCTGAGCCTGACTGACCCGAGGGTCGACTGACTCTTCGGTCATCGAACTGCTTACTACCGATATGTGTCTATAAAGGCGGGCGTCGGCATCTCGGAGATCGGCTAGTACTGACTTCGCCCCTTCGACATTTGGCATATCGCGCATCGAGTTAAGGAGCTGCAGCAAGTCGCCTCGATGTCCCTCGTAGATTGCATGTATCTGCAAATCCTCAAGGGCAAAGAATTGCCGCGCAGAGCGCTCTACGCTGTTGATGCGGCTCGCCAGCTGACGGCTCGCGTCAGTACTGGATTGCACCGAGACGATTGCGTTGCGGCTGGTGATTGCAAACTCCTCAGACCGCACAATGGCAATCCAGATAGCGATCGCCAGCGGCAGAATCACGGCTGCAAAGCCAAGCAGTATTAGCTGCAGCAACGTTAACGATTCAAAGAAGCGCTTCACTCGTTCTCAACCCTGATGACAAACCGGCCGCAGTTGCCGCGTTGTGTGTTGCGTACCGCTGTTGCCCACGGGAGACACATCAGCTGTGGGGCAGCGGGAACAGAAGACACTGAGGTTAGCCGCCTTTGGGGGCCTGCGTCACGCGCTCATCGCAGAAAAAGCGTTGCCCGGAGGCAACACTTTGGCGCTGCTCTTATCTACCTCTAAAAATGATGATATAGATTAAGTCATTGTTTTATATCATTTTTAAAAGACTGGTCAGCCCTTTGCAACGCTTGGTATGAGCGCGCTTTCTGCAGGAAGTCTCACAGACCAGCGCGACGCCCCTAAAACACCGGAGAGACGTATGAAATTTCAGTTATCAGCACTTTTCCTTAGCATCTCGGCGATCGTTGCCGTGAATACACTTGCCGAGCAACCCGGCGATGCAGGCACATCTAGCCAGAGCGCGGCTCCCGCCTTTACGGAAGTCGATCGTGACGGTAGCGGCAGCATTTCTATTGGTGAAGCCGAGGGAACTTGGCTTGCCGAGATTTTTGCCATCGCAGATTTGAACAGCGATGGCATGATCGATCAGGCGGAATACACCGAAGCCCTTAGTTAAGCGGATCAGAGTCAGCCCCAAGCCTTGCGCGTCCCTGGACGCGCTTTTTTTAGGCCTCCTAAGGAAGTGCTTGATACAAGGAACCGACGCCCATGATTCACTTTGAAATTACTCAAGACCCAGCCCTGCTGGACCAATACTACGCGCTGCGCGAGCGGTGTTTTCGTGAGGAGTTAAAGGTCCAGGATTTCGACGGATCGGAGCAAGCGGAAGACCGATCTGGACATATCCTCATTGCTCGCCTGGGAGACTCTCTTGTGGGAGGCATGCGTATCGCCCCGGCGTGTCCACACCCGGCAATTTCGGCCGAGCTCGCCGCTAAATCCGATTCAATTTGCATTTGGGAGCGCCTTGTATGTCATCCCGAAAAGCGCTCCACACAGGTCTCACAGAATTTTCTCGGTCACCTGATCCATCACTGCCGACGCCTGGGCTATGAGTGCGCGGTGGTACTCAGCAACCTGGTGCGGGCGCGTTACTACCGCATTTCGCACAATGCTCTAGGAATTCCCTTTGACATTCTACGTCCAGCGCCGGAGTTTGCAGCCGGCGCCTTTTCGAGCATGGAGCATTACTTATCGGTGTCATCCTTTGGTGATAGGCCGGGTGTGCGTGAAATGAGCGCAGTGTCTATTCCACTTCATGCAAACCATACTTTTTCTGTAGGTCCTTGACGGTATTCTCGGCAGACGAGTACTCGACATAATCGTGGTGCTCGCTTACTTTGCCGTCCGTTACCCGAATGATCGAAACCACTTTGCCTGGGAGGCTTATCCAGTCTTTGTCGACGTTCCAATAAGCGCCCGCGACGCGCACATCGATATCGAGATTCACAACGAAGTACCCAGCGGTTTCAAAACACTGAGTGGTTGTGTAGCTGATATTGCTCGTACCCGACTCTTCGGAGCTACTGCGCCAAAAGCCCACGATGTTACGGGGGCCCTCACGATGGATAGGGTCGCTATCAAAGTAAGTCATTGTTGGGTCTGTGTAGACAGCGTCCTCGGCAAGCATGGATTCCATTTGCGACCAATTCATTGTTTCAATAGCGCGAAGGTATTGTTGGGCGGCAGAGCCTTCAGGGCATGCGCCGAAGGCATGGACTGCTCCCAGTTGTAAGAACAGGCCGAGAATCACCGATTTCGTCATGTCTACTCACTCCCATGGCAC
>NZ_JBGCFU010000092.1:0-3155 GCF_045107095.1 Congregibacter sp.
GCTGTAGGCATGGAAGAACATGTCGCAAGCATCACAGAAGCTGACACGGACGCGGCATCTGAAGCGAAAACCTCCGATGAAGCGATCGCTCAAACTCAACTGGATCGCGATGACAGCAGTCACGCAGCAGCATCCCCCGACAGCGCTAGCGAAGAATCGATCGCTCCCGCCGTTGCCAGCACCAGTATCGAAGCCGCCATGGGCTTAGCCCCGGAGCCCGCCCGTCAGGAGCGCCCTGTTACAGAAGATGCTCCGGCCGAAGACGCCCTTACGACTTCGGACGCGGAAAGCAGTGAGCCTCAGAGTATTGATGAGACCGAGACTCAGCCTGAACTGCAGCCAGAGCAAGCTACCGCCGGCCTTTCTGTGGAAGCCGAAGCCGCGAATGCGCCGGGTGACGGTGTAAATGAAGAGGGCCGAGCAGTGAACGACCCTCGCGTCGCCCCTGCCCCAGTGCAAGAACTGCACATCGAAACTGGACAAATAGTGCTGTTCTCAGAGACACCGGCGCCCGCCGTGGCTGCACCTGACCGGCAGGTACCGCGCGCTAGTAATGACCCACGAGGCCCCAAAGGCGCGCGCAGTGCTGAAGGGTAATCACTAGCCGCGCAGGCTAGGCTGACCGCGAGTCTCTGAACGACAACACTCAGAGACTCGCGGGTTTTTCAGGGCAATTCAAAGACTATTTTTCCATTCACCATGGTCAGGACAACTTTGGTTTCGTGAATCCCATGGGCGTCCAGGGAAAACAAGTCCTTATTCAGAACAACCATGTCTGCTTGTTTTCCCGGTGTTATCGAACCGATTTCCTTTTCCAGCCCCAACTGAAACGCGCCATCAATGGTGTAGCCCCTAATAGCTTGCTCGAGGTTAATCCTCTCATCAACAGGTGGCTGAGGTAGATAATCTTTATCTCCCGGCGGCTGACGGGTCAGCGCCATTTCAATATTGAAGACCGGGTTCATGCCATCGAGGCCTATCCAGCTCGCAGGAAAGTCGCTTCCTAGCGTCACTTTTCCGCCAGCCGCCGCAATAGACTTGAGTGGATACATATGCGCCAGTCTCTCTTCTCCAAGGTAAGCCAAAGCAATATCGTCGTAGGCATACCAGGTTGGCGTGGACTGCACGATGACATCAAGCTCGCCAAAGCGAGGAACATCGGCTGGATTCACGACTTGCGCATGGCAGATAGTAAAACGGCTCGTGCTGTCAGGGTGTTCTGAACGGGCGTACTCCACAAGATCAAGGCCCATGCGCACCGCTCCATCTCCAATCGCGTGCAGGTGCACATCAATCTTTTGCTCCGCTGCCGCGGCAACCACTTCTTTGGTTTTCTCAAGAGGGACCAAAGGCTCTGCGCGATGCCCCGGCGGCTCCAGATAAGGATCAATGGTATAGGCGGTTTGCGCTTCCACAGTTCCATCAAGGGATACCTTTAGCACCTCGACGTCAAAAAACTCATGCTCGTACTCGCGAGACAGCCTGCCGAGATCATCCATCGCTGTAAGGAGTCCTCGTTCGCTGTTGACGTAATGCGACCCGACTATGCGCACGGGCAGTTTTCCTGCGTCGGCGCGTCCGCCCATGAATCGAAACAGCTGTCCGTCCCCTTCGATCATGCCCGCGTCAAATGCGGCTGTGATCCCCATAGCGGACATGCTGGCGAAAAACTCGTCTGCCGACCTGTCGAGGATTTCGGCATCAATCACGCCCAGAGACTCGGCCACCCAGCCAAAGGCCTCCCCCTCGATCAACCAACCGGTAGGACTACCATCGGGATAACGACGATAAAAATGCGCGCCGGGTTTAGGATCAGGCGTATCTGCCGTAAGCCCTACCGCGTCCATGGCGACAGTGTTTACCCACGCAGAGTGAAAGCCCTCATCAAAGATGATCACGGCCCGATCAGACACTACGCTATCAAGATCTTTGGCAGTGGGCCCCTCGGGACCAAAGGCCGCCCCTAAAAAGCCGGTACCAATGAGTGGATCTTGGTCCGGGTACTCCTGTGCGTGCTGGGCAATGGCCTCCAAGGCCTCTGAGCGCGTCATGGCAGGCGACAGGCTCGCAGCAAATAGATAAGGCAGCGTGGATCCAACATGCATATGGCTATCAATGAAACCCGGCAGAAGCAATTTACCTGCTAGATCGCGATTTTGAGTGCCGGGCCCCACAAACGCATCCACACCCGCGTTACTGCCCACGTAAACGATCGTGTCTCCCCTAATCGCTACCGCTTCTGCCCAAGGCGTGGCTTCGTCCATGGTGTAAATTTTTGCGCCGAAAAACACGAGATCCGCTGCGTCTTCCTGTGCCTGGACAGAGTGGCTGCAAGCCAATGTCATCAGTATCGATAGGTATCGTACGTATAATCGCGCCATGGGGGCTCCCTCTTAGATGATTCTGAAACACTGAGTCTGACTCGGCTGACTCGGCTGACAGCAATGGTTACTATGGCTCCATGGGGGTAAACCAACAAGCCCTCTTCACCCCTTGTGGTTTGCTAACTCGCTTAACGTAGAGGAAGCGCAATGGCGCAGCAAAAACCCGATGAAGCGGCATGGTTAAAGGCCACGTTGCGTGAGGGCTTCGATCGTCTTCAACGCGGGGACACCGCTGGCGCCGCCGATTGCTGTCGCCGGGTGCTTCAACGCAAGTCCGATTTGGCGGAGGGTCATTTTCTGGTCGGGATGATCGCGATGAATAGCGATGATGCCAAAACAGCCATACAAGGTTTTGGCTCGGTCACAAAACTTCAACCCGATCACGGCGGAGCGTGGGCACAGCTCGCACGCCTTTTTATGCGACAGGGGCAAGTGAATCGGGCAGAAGATGCCTTAAAAAAGGCGGTCGCTCACGCTGACCAAAACCCGGTCGTACAAGACACCATTGCTACTGTATACACGCTTCTGGGTAATGCGGAAGACGCTTCCCAATGGCAGGAAAAAGCTTTGGCAGCGCAGCCAGGCAACGTTGGGTTCCTCATCAATCGTGCAAACAATCTGATGTTCATGGGTGATTTCGCGGGTGCTAGATCACGCCTTGAAGCCGCTATTGCTAAAAATCCCAGGCACGCGAATGCTCACTGGTTGTTATCGAGTCTTGAGAAAGCGAAGGGTCGTCAACACATAGATGAAATCACGGCCATATTGCAC
>NZ_JBGCFU010000093.1:0-4770 GCF_045107095.1 Congregibacter sp.
CGACGCGGCTGTCGGCGTCGCCTACGGCACGATGCTCGGAGACAACTTCTACCTTATCGGCGGCATCACTGATACCAACGGCGACCCGTCTCGGCCCTTCGACGGCTTCGAGAACTTCGTGAATGAGGGTGAGTACTTTAAAAGCATCGAACTTGGCTATACCAGTTCCCAAGAGCGCATCATCTTCGATAATTACCACATGACGCTATGGCACAAGGACGAGCAAGATGAGGCTGGCGTTCCTGACGGCTGGGGCTTGGCTTTTTCAGCCTCACGCTATGTGGGCGACAAGTTGATGCCTTTTGTGCGAGGCGCTTACACCGATGATGGTGGATCTTTGTTGCAGCGTTCTCTGAGCGCCGGGCTAGGGTATCAGCCGCAATCAATGGATGGCCTGCTGGGCGTGGGTATCAATTGGGGAGAACCCAACGAGACCACGTTCGGCAAAGGGCTCGCTGAGCAGCAGGCTATAGAGGTGTTCTACCGCGCTGATTTAGGGAAACACGTCGCGGTGACCGGCGACGTACAATACATCCAAGACCCGGCACTTAATCCTGCAGAAGACAGAATATGGATGTTAAACCTGCGCGCTCGTTTCGTGTTTTAAGTGACACAATGAAGCCAACCCAATACTTAATCATAGGCGGATCGCTTTGCGTGTTTTTATGAGTTTTAGGGCTGCGCTAGCCGCCCTACTTTGCCTACTTCTAACAACTGCCCCTGTGTATAGCCAAACCCAGGACACCGTTGCAGACCTGATCATCAGAAACGTGCGCATTGTGAATCCTTCGACAGCGAGTGCCGAGTCTCTGGCCAACATCAAAATCAAAGACGGACTGCTACGGCTAATTTCTGGCGATAATATTGAGGCCGATGACGAAAGTCTCATTTTGGATGCGGACAATGGGTTCTTACTTGGCAAGCTGACGGTAGGTGCCCCCCCGCTGTTTATGATCCTGGACGAGAACCCCATAAACGACATCAAAGTGCTGCTCGACACTAGCCAGCACGTTGTGTTTGCCATCGAAGATCAAACCATACTCACTAACACACTCACTGAATCTATAGTCGCTGAAGCCCCGACCACTGAACGTTCCAATCGATGGCTCGCCTACGACCCACCGCCGTTTGCCCTACCCAGCAGTATTAGGTCGGAAAAATGGAACACCTGGAAAACAAAGTGGGTAAACGGATTATTTGTTTCTGCATTGGCCCTGGACCGACAGTACATCAGTCAGGACAGTGGCAGCGCTGGGCAGTTTGGTGACCTTGAGAACGAACGAGGACGCGGAACTATCCGGGGCTGGCGCTTTGGCACAGCAGGAACAATCAATTTTGAGAAGCCTTGGCTGTATAACATAGCAGGCGCCTGGAACTCCTTCGACCGCGGATTCGATTCAGAAGATGGCGAAGACGAGTTTCAGTTGTTTGATTTTTCAGTAGATATTCCGGTCTCGAACAAAATCATCGCCCGTGTGGGCAAGCAAAAAGAGCCCATCAACATGGATCGCTCTATGACTATGACCCAAATCTCATCCCAGGAGCGCTATGCAGCCGCTGATGCGATGCTTCCCACGCGGAACGTGGGAATAAGCCTGTACGGCTCGATACCAGATCAACGGGTTTCCTGGAGTGCGGGGGTCTTTAACGACTGGTTAACCGAAGGTGAGGATTTCAATGAAAGCGCTAGTCAGGGCGTTGGGCGCGTCACTTGGGTTCCGTATCTATCCGACGACGGAAACACCATTCTGCATGTTGGCGCGGGCCTGAGATACACCGACGCCAAGCAGGGTCTGGCCTACAGTAGCAGACCTGAAATTGGCAACGCCCCCAAATTTGTTGATACCGGGTTCTTTGAAGCTGAGTCCTCGGCGCTTTATAACGCAGAGCTCGGGTGGCGCAGCGGTCCCTATTGGCTCATGGCCGAATACAGTGACAATCGAATCGATGCCCCCACGGTAGACGATCCTAACTTTACCGGTTACCACCTGTCTGCGGCCTGGAGCCTCAGTGGAGAAATGCGACCCTATCGGATGAATCGTGGCGTGTTTGGCGGACTTCCCATTGCGCACAATGTTCCCGGCGGCGGCGCTGGCGCACTTGAACTTGGCCTTCGATATTCAACACTAGATCTCACCGACGGTGGTATAGATGGCGGAGAGATCGACGTCTCCACTATTCAGCTGAACTGGTGGCTCACGCAATCCATGGCGGTGTCGCTCAACTATAAGCACACCAGCACCGATAGATTCGATACCGTCGGCGAGATGGATGCCCTCGTTGCAAGAGTCATCCTTATTTTGCAGTAACGATTGAGACTAACCACAGAACTTCATATGCACCATACGACGTCTTTACTTTTTCACACCAACGCTCTAGCACTGCTAATGCTGACGCACACTGCGGTGGCCGAAACTACCGCAGGCGAACAGCGCGATGCTCCTGAAAAGTTTCCATCTCAGCAGAGCATCACCTTTGGCGGCGCCAGCGGCGTTCAAGCAGAACTCGAAGACCTCTACAAATACCGGGATGAGCTCCTGGAGCCGGATTGGGAAAAGAAACTCCTCTCGCCCTGGTTCGATTGGAAACAAGACTTTGCGGACAGAACCGGCATAAAAATGGGTGTCAATCTGCTCATGACCTATCAGGACGCTTCTGAAGCGCCCTCCCCAGGCGACGACTCTGACGCGGCCGGTGGCATCTATCGCTTCCAAGGGAGTTGGACCGCGTTCCAGGGCGATAACGGGAGTGTAGGTAAACTCGACTGGCGACTTGAGGCGCGCGGAGACCTCGGTACGGGCCTGGCACCCCAAGAGTTAGGCGGCCAGTACATGGCAGCACTCAACCCGGGATTTCCCTACGGCAACAATTTTGACACCGACTTCTCTGTGCTGAGTTGGACACAGACCTTTAACAAGGGACGCTGGGGCTACGCGGCCGGACGCATGGCGTTTGACGTACATCTCGACTCCTTCGCTTTTCAGTCCCCTTACCGCGGCTTTTTGAATCGCGCCTTTATTCTCAATCCGAGTATTGGCACGACAGGTCTCGGCGCTTTAGGCGCCGCAGTAAAGGGCCACATTAGCGACCAAGTATGGATCGGCGCGCAAATATACGATGGGAATGCAGCGAACGGCGAATTTGATTTTGACACCGTGCAGGAAGGCGAATGGCTAAAGGCTGTCGAATTTGGATGGACCCCTGGTTTTGCCAGACGCGGCACAGATCGCATACAGCTCACCTACTGGGAAAAAGACGAACGTAAGAAAGCGGGCGTTTCCGCAGGCTCGGGTTGGGCGATGAGCTCAAGCTATCAGCTGACACCAGACGTCTTGGGTTTCTTTCGTGCTGGCCACTCAGATGGCGGCGCAGGCGTTGCCGCCGAGTCTTCGGCAAGCGTGGGCTTTGAACTTAAGCCCTGGGCACAGCGCGCCTGGACCCTGGGTCTTGGCTGGTCAGAACCAAGCGAAGAAACACACGGCGCGGGCCTCAAAGATGAGTGGGTGCTGGAGACCTCCTACAAAATGCAGCTGACGCGGGCAATAAGTCTTACCCCGGACATACAGTGGCTGCATAACCCCGCACGCCTCCCTTCAAAAGATCAGCTTTGGGTCTTTGGCATTCGAGCAATCATCACGCTTTAGGAAATACCCATGACGGAAAATATCGACACTGCACTAGGCTCTCTGGAAATCTACGCGAAACTGATACTAAGCGGCCTCGGATTTATGTTGGCCGCTATGGTGATCGTGTTTGTTTTGTACCGAGCCGTGTCTTCGTTCGTAAAGCCCACGGGTAAATTTGCAAGAATGGTGCGGGTCGCATTCGGTGCCATTTATGTGCTGATCCTGCTTTTGGCAGTAAGCCTTGCCGCAGAGAGCCTAGGCTACGATGTAGCAAGCTTTACCGGTATCGGCATCTTGTTGGTCATCACCGGAGCCGTTGTCGTCTTCTTCCTGATTCCATTCTTACCTCGGGTGCCGTTTAACGTGGGTGATCTGGTTTCAATCAGAGGCCATATGGGCAATATCGAAGCCATAACCAGCTATCAAACAGTCCTTCGCACCTTTGACGGCCGCCTGATTTACATACCCAACGTTCTGACTTTCTCCACGGACATTGAAAACTACAGTACCGTTCCCAACCGCCGAGTGGATGTGTCCATCCAGATCCACGCCCATGACAATTTGGAAGCCGGCCGGCAATTGATGCTCGATGCAATGCTCTCGGATGACCGGGTACGGGCTGACCCTGCGCCGTCAGTGTTTGTCACCAACATCGATAAAGGTCTGGTGACGCTACAGGCTTACTGCTGGACAACGAATGCCGACTGGTTCCCAACACGTGATGCATTGATCGTGGACATAACAGGTCGCCTACAAAGAGCAGACGATGTGGAGCTGGCGCTGTACGAAGTCGCTGTGCGCAACATTGACCTTTAAATTGGAGTACCTAAAGCATCAAGGTACTAACAACACCAAATTTAGAGCTTAAACCCAGAAGCCCAGGCCCATGAGTAGATCATTTTCTCTCACCACTCTAATTACCGCGGCGGTGTTCGACATCGTGGCTACTAGTCATG
The DNA here is from genome assembly GCF_045107095.1 of Congregibacter sp. Lineage (GTDB taxonomy): Bacteria > Pseudomonadota > Gammaproteobacteria > Pseudomonadales > Halieaceae > Congregibacter. The sequence continues at coordinate 4,583 of NZ_JBGCFU010000093.1, forward strand.
CCAGCGCGCAAACCTCTGCCGCCGAGGCCGCAAGAGAGCTCGCAAACCCCAATACGGCGCTGGCGAGCCTTACCTTCAAGAACATCTACACTAGTTTCACTGGCGATCTTGCTGGCGCCGACGACGAGTCTGGGTTCACTACCCTCTTTCAGCCGTCATTACCTTTCCCGCTAGCTAACGGTGACAAG
>NZ_JBGCFU010000094.1:0-36942 GCF_045107095.1 Congregibacter sp.
AGGATGTGCGCCACATTAAGCACCTGTCCAATCTCACGAAGATCCTCGTTACGCCCCTTAAAAGCAAAGGATGAGGTGCGTCCGGCGACCTTCATGCCGTCAACTTGGGCCAACACGTTCAGAAGCTCCTCCGAGATACCATCGGCAAAATATTCCTGATCGCCATCGGGCGATAGATCTGCAAAGGGCAGTACCGCTATCGACGCATCTTTAACCGGTGGAGTGGCGTCACGAACCAGTTGTTCGTCTACCCCAGCGGCTTCACCCTCGGCCAACTCTGCAACTGTTGGCTCCGTTTGTGGCATAAAGCGCGGCGCTAGCATCGCCCCGGCGAAGATCAGCAGCGCCAATATCAGCACGACATCCAACTTTGACGCCGTCTGCGCAGTAATACTCTCATCTTCATCTACCGTGGCTGTGCGCTTGATACCATCAGGGGTCAGCTCAAAGGCCCAGGCGAAGACCAAAACGATAGGAAAGGCAATCGCCAAAAACGACACCGCCACGGCATCGAACCATGTCGGTAGCGAGATGGCCTCTTCTAAGGTCGCCGCCACCTGCACAATCACCCAGCTAACGACCACGTATACGCCCGCTACGCGAAAGACGTTACGTCGTTTGAGTTCGCTTAAAAAGCTCATTCGGATGCCGCTCCATATCCAGTAACAAAAACCTCGGCAGGAAGCGGGTCTAAATCTAGTTGTCCGCGCTGTTCATTAATACGCGCTGCATTGGCGTCACGAATAGCTACAAAGCGGGGATGCTCACGAACCGATTCGAACTCTGCCCAGGTAAAGAAAAAGAAGGGCATCACAACGCGTTTTTCTACTGCTGACTCGAGAAAGTCCAAACCAAGATCCTCCTGGCCCATAAGAATCCAGTAAATGGCGTCGAACAGATCAAACCACCAAGCCACAGATCCATCTTCTCGGTAGGCATCAATACTTTCCCGGTAACGCAACATCGCCCCTTGAAAGACCGATTCCTTGCCCACGGCACGAGCCGCGATCGCGAACTGCCTAAAAGGTGGCGGCACGATAAGTGACTGCGAGCGTAAGCGCGTTGCTACAACATCGAGGTCTCCCTGAAACTGCGTTTCAAAGTACTCCATGAGTGATTCGTATTCATAACTACGCTTGAGAATATTTATGTAGGCTTGCTGGACTGACACCTGATCGGGCGCCTGCTCTAAGGAGGCGGTCACAAGATTCAAGGCCGCTGTGCGCTCTCCCAAACGTGCAAGCTGTATTGCCCGTTGGGTAGGGCTTCTCTGTTTCAGCCCATGCTTTCGAAAATCCTCACCTAAGTTCACGTAGCCGTTGATCAAATCCCCGGTAATCGTTCGACCTCGATCAACAGCAGGCACACCACTCCACAACTTAATGGCATCAGCCAATCGGCCCTGTGTGCTTGCAATTCGTCCGCCATAGTCCGCCGCCACCACCGGATCATCGGTTAAGGCCACGAACTGCTCAGCAACCTCCACAGCTCCCACATAGTCACCTAACGCATCCTTGTAGTTAATTATGTTGTTGGCGGCGGGAGGAAACAGCGGATCAATCTCTCGCAGTACTTCTAACTCAGCAAGTGCTTCCTGCAAACGACCACTGTTTTGTAGCGAGAGCGCCAGCCAGTTGCGGGCGTCTAAAGAGTTAGGATTGAGCTCCAAAGCTCGTCGCAGGCTCGCAATAGCGAAATCCGGGTTACCGAGACCATCGTTTTGAAGTCCGCTCACCGCGTAAGCATCCGCTAACTGTGGATCAAGCTCCAGGGCCAAGTTGATATCAGACTCTGCTCTTTCAGCCGCTTCTTTAACTGGGATTTTTCCGTAAGATGACGGCGAATCAGAAAGCAGCAAATACGCTTTGGCTCGAGCCGCGTAGGACGGCGCATATTCCGGATCAATGCTGATCACCTGATCAAGCAGCGCTTTTGCCCTAGTCAGCTTTGCCTCGTCCCGGGTGTAAATCAAATCCCGTGCCTCTAAAAACAAACCGTAAGCCGTGACATCGGTGCGCGCAGCTGGCGCGACCTCGGGTGCAGCCTCTACGACTAGCTGCTCCTTGAGCGCCACTAAAATCTGCTGCGCAATATCGTCCTGCACCGCAAAAATGTCGCTGAGATTGCCATCGTAAGTTTCGGACCACAGGTGATACCCATCACTGACCTGAATTAGCTGGGCAGTGACACGCACTCGGTCGCCCTGGGAGCGCACCGAGCCTTCGAGAATGTGTGCGACTTTGAGCACTCGACCGATTTCTTTGAGGTCCTCGTTGAGACCTTTAAACGAAAAGGAAGAGGTGCGTCCAGCCACTTTGAGCGCCTTTACCTTGGCAAGCACGTTGAGTAATTCTTCGGAGATACCATCAGCAAAGTATTCCTGATCGCCACGGGGCGAAAGATCTGCGAAAGGTAAAACCGCAATAGAGGCATCCGGTGGCGTGTTGGGATCGGCAACAACTGTCGGGGCCTCTGCTGGCTCGCCTTCTTTGGCAGCAGCATCGGCGGACACAACACCTGCTGCATGCTCACCGGGAGCCCCGTTGCCCAAAAAGCGAGGCAACACCATGGCGCCGGCAAACAGCAAAAACGAAATGATCAGCACGACATCGAGTTTAGATCCCGTCTGCGCCGTAATGCTCTCGTCTTCGTCTACCGCTGCTGTGCGCTTGATGCCATCAGGGGTCAGCTCAAAGGCCCAGGCAAAGATCAACGCAATGGGAAATACAATCACAAGAAAGGACAGTACGACCGCATCAAACCATGGGGGCAGCGCAATGGCTTCTTCGACCGTCGCAGCAACCTGCACCAGCAGCCAGCCAACCACGGTATACACGCCCGCTACGCGAACGACATTACGCCGCTTGAGTTCCCCAAGAAAGCTCACGCATTAGAGTCCGAAAAAACGAATGAGGGGACGATAGCGCATTCGATGGTCTCACACTAGCGGATTAGGCTATGAGCCGCGCCCCAGCACTCGTCCACACGATCACTTGAGGTACTGATCAAACCACGCCACCCAACGCTCCAGTCTGTCTTTCTGAAAGCTTGGCCTCCGAATTCCGTGATGCTCGTCGGGATAGACCACCAACTGGGTCTCTTTACCAAGACGCTTCATAGCGAGGTACATTTGCTCGGAGTTAATAATGGGAACGTTCCAATCCACCGCACCACCCATCCATTGGGTAGGCGTAGTGATGTCCTCAACCTTCCAGAAGGGCGACAGCGTGTCCCAGCGTTCACGATTTTCCCAGGGCAGGCCAAACTCAAGCTCGTACATAAGCTGATATTGATCGTGACCGTAGTTGGCAGGAACCAAGCCCAAACTCGCGCCGGAGGAAGCCGCTTTGAAACGCGTGCTCTGCGTGATTACGTAGTTGGTAAGAATGCCGCCGTAAGACCAGCCACCAACACCCAGACGTTCCGGGTCAACAATGCCCATTTCGATACCGTGATCTACGGCCGCTAAAACGTCCTGGACATCCTTTTCACCCCACGCGGCAACCGTACCTTTCGCAAAAGCCTCACCATAGCCTACTGAGCCTCGCGGGTTAGGCATGATCACTACATAACCGTTCGCAGCGAACAAATGCGCGTTGTCCCGAAAACTATAGCTGAACTGCGCAGCCGGGCCACCATGGAGCCAGAGGATCGTCGGGTAACGCTTGCCCGCTTCAAAGTTCGGTGGGCGCACAAAAAACGCTTCGACGGTGGTGCCATCTGCACTTTTGAATGCCTGCTTCTCCACGTTGGCGGGCATAACCTCATTGAACACTGCACCGTTAACGTCCGTCAGGTTACTGATCACGCCATCGTCGTAGGCATAGATTTCTGAAGTCCGGTTCGCCTGCTCCACCCTGACCACGGTGCGCCCGGCAGCCACTTCAATATCTCGAACGGTGACTGGACCGTCGAGCTCTCGTTTTAGACCTGTTCCGTTGCTGGCAATAGAAGCGAAGTGCACCTGCCCACTGTCTTCCAGACGAAACAGAATGCGCTTACCGTCGGAGCTATATTGTGGATCTGATACGTTGCGATCCAAATCTGCCGTCAATAAACGTCGCTCGTATTTGTTTGCGGGCGTTACCGCCAAATATTGCGTGGGAGTTAGCGCAGAACCACCGACATCAGGCCCCGTGGTCGTCACATAAGCGATGCTTTTTCCATCCGGGCTCCAAGTGGGTGAACGCTCCCTGCCCTCGCTATCAGTTACCTTGGACATCTTTGGCTCATCACCCGACAAATCCACTCGCCAGATATTTGAGCCGTAGTGAAGATCAGGCTCCTCAGAGCGATCACTCACAAAGGCTATGGACTGACCATCAGGACTCCAAACCGGGTCTTCATCCTCATAGTCACCAAAGGTCACCTGCACGGGCGCATCATCACCGGGCGTGTAGGTATAAATGTGGGTGCGGCGACGGTCCAGGTAACCGGCGTAATCGCGTTTGAACTGAATGCGATCGATTACGTGAGGCTTAGGACGATCGTCATCCTCAGTATCTTCAGTCATTTCCTCGGGGGTCATGTCCTCGATCTCGAGGAGTAACCGGCTGCCATCGGGAGACCATGCATAGCCGCTGACGCCTTGCTTTACGTCCGTAACCTGCATGGCATCACCGCCGAGGCGATTGAGGTTCCAGACCTGGGTTTTCGAGTCTTCGCCACGGCTGGCGGTAAAGCTCAGATACTTATTGTCAGGGCTCCAGCGAGGACGGCGGGCAGAACTGTCGGGCGAGGTCATGGGGATAGGATCACCACCATCAATAGAAACCATCCAGATTTGGGTTCGAGACTCATCTTCCTCGAGATCTTTTTGAGTGACCGTGTACGCCACCCACTGACCATCCGGACTGATCTGATGATCACCAACAGACTTGATCGCCATGATGTCATCGATAGTGAGCGGATGCTGGCCGTCAGTTTGAGCGTATAAATTGAAAGCCAAACCACACAAAAACAACAAAGAAAATTGCAGTACAACGCGAACAACGCGCATAAACACGACCTAAAAAACAAAAATTCGGATTAGCAGAAATCATAGCAGTAGAATTTTCCTTGTCGAATCGCAGACCGCCTTCTGCTGCCTGAGCTATGATTAAGCGGCGCTACCACCTACCCCCGGAGAATCTCATGCGACTGCTCGCTCTCGTCTTATTACTCATGTGCGGACATTTGTTCGCCCAAACGCTCCCGGGCTTCCGAGAAGAAACTACCGTGCTGTCTCCGGAAGTTGAGACTCGTCGGCAGTTACTCCAAGTATCGCTAGGGCGCGCGCCCGCCGATCTGTTGATTCGCAACGTTACGCTGCTCAACGTATTTACGGGGAACTGGGAGTCAGCGCAGGACATTGCCATCTCCGGAGATCGCATCGCCTGGGTGGGTAACAGCGGCAACTTCACGGGTAAAGCATTAGCCACGCGCGACGCCAGCGGCCTTTGGGCCGTGCCCGGCTTTGGTGAATCGCACAAACACATCGAGAGCAGCTACCTCACACCCGAATATGAAGCGGAGCTGGTTATTCCTTTCGGCAGCACTTGGACCGTCGAAGGCTCCCACGAGATTTCTAACGTTGTGGGCAACAACAACGTGAACTTCTGGCTCTACGCCGAAGACGCCGGTAGCCCGCTGAAGATCTTTCCTGCAGTAGGCTCCGCCACGCCTCCCACCGTCTATGAATCCGGTGGCGGCTATTACGGCCATGACGAAATGAAAGCCTTTATGGAGCGGGACCTTCGCGTTGTTGGTCTTGGCGAGGTTATGGATTGGACGTCAGTCAGCGAGTTGGACGCGCCGGGGCACGAACGTATCTGGGGAATGATGCAGGCCACACGGCAAAACCGCGGAGTCATTGAAGGTCATGGCGCGGGGCTTGTCACGTCAGCGGAGATCAACGCTTTCGCCGCAGCGGGACTGTCTTCTGATCACGAAGTTCGACTACCCGAAGAAGGGCTGGAGAAACTGCGACGCGGTGTCTTCCTCGAAGTGAAAGTCCGCGCCATGCGAGATCTATTCCCTTACCTCATAAAGGAAGGAGTTAGCGACTGGAGCAATGTGTCGGTCACTACCGATGATCGCGACGTGCACACAACGACTCAGCTTGGCTCCATGGATTACAACATTCGCTCGGCGATCAAAGCGGGCATACCCACAACCATCGCTTACCAAATGGGCAGCTACAACACTGCCAGACATTTTAATATTGATGATCGAGTAGGCAGTATCGCCCCCGGTCGCTTCGCAGACATAGTGCTGCTGACCGACCCCGATACCGTGGCCGTAGAGTCGGTCTACGCCAGCGGAAGACTCGCGGCGCAAGACGGTAAGTATCTGTTGGATGTACCCAAAATCGACTACCCAGGATGGGCGACCAACACTATGAATGTCGGGCGCAAACTTACGGCCTCAGACTTTGCCATGACAGCGCCCAAAGGCCGGGAGACTATGGATATTGCGGTCTTGGAACCGTTTTACTTTAAACCGGAACTCCCCAAGGACACGCTGGCAGTGTCCGAAGGCGAGCTCCGCGCGGATCCGTCCCGAGGGATCAGCAAAGTCGCCATGATCGACCGCTACCACGGAGACGCTGCGCTCTCGACGATGTTCTGGCGCAACGTGGGCCCTCTCTCACCAAACTCCGCCCTTGCCAGCTCTCAGTCCCATGACCTGCACAACATCTGGGTGCTGGGTAACGATGACAGCGCCATGGCACTAGCGGCAAACACAGTTGCCAGTATGCAAGGCGGTTGGGCGCTGGTACACGACGGCAAGGTCGTCGCGAGCGTTCGTTTAGAAGTGGCAGGACTAGTCTCTCAGCGATCAGTCACTGACGTCGGAGCCGAAGTAGAGGCGCTGTTTAATGCAGCGGATCAAATGGAATGGATCGGTAATCCCGGCCTGCCCGAGCGGATGCGCTTTGCATTTTTAACCGCATCTCCCTGGAAGTGGCAACTTGTAGCCCCTTATGAGGGTAATCCTGGCGGACTGGTTAACATTACCACCGGTGAAACCCATCCCGTAGCCTGGTAATGCGAGCGGGACTGCTCTTCGCGCTTTTGCTGGTCTCGTTCAGCGCGCATTCGCACCTTCTGAATATGTCCAGATCCACCGTTTCGGTGGATGCCGACGGCAGAGTCACGGTAGATCTCACACTCGACTTATTGGCGACCGCCGGCAGTCGAGAGGACTACTGGTTGTGGAGCCAGCAAGACGACCCTCTTCGCGATGACGCGATCGAACAGGCACTCTCGCCACTCCCCGATGCCATCGCCCTTACCGCAAACGGTGCGGTTGTCTCTCTTAGAATCGAAAAAGTGAGCCTTCCTGAGGCAGATCGTGAAGAGTTCCTCGATCCGCTGGCGTGGCCACGCTCTGAGATTCGACTCACGGGAACACTCCCCAAATCGTCAGCCACCACTAAGCCACTCACGCTGCAGGTTAGCTACCTGGATAGCTTTATATTTGAAGAGCCCATCGCCAACACCGTCACAGCCAAAGAAAGTGGGCGCAAGCAAACCCGCTGGTTAGTGACCGGGCAGCGATCTCCTGCGTTTTTAATTACCGCCGAATCCCCGCGGGCTCAGCCTCAGGCTGTCGAAATATCAGAGGGTGATTCATCCGAAGCTCTAGCCGTATTCGCAGATCTATTGATTGCTGGATTTCGGCACATTTTTCCGGATGGATTCGATCATCTGTTGTTTGTGGCCGCACTGTTTTTTGGCTCCGCCTCTCTTGCGGGACTAATCGGCATCGTGACCTTGTTTACAATTGCACACTCGCTGAGTCTCGGCATTACGGCACTGGGTTGGATTAGCGCGCCAGCATCCATCGTTGAGCCACTCATCCTGCTCAGCATTGTGTGGATAGCGATAGCCAATTTGGCTGGAGGCGCGGGCACTCATACACGCTACCCGCTGGTCTTGTTCTTTGGTTTGATTCACGGGCTTGGGTTTGCCGCAGCCCTTCGGGAAATAGGCTTACCCGCTGATTTTCTTATCACAGGTTTGCTGGCATTCAATTTGGGAGTAGAGGCAGCACAACTCGCCTTTCTATTCTGTTTGGCGGCGGTTTCGCTGCTCTTTATGCGCTGGTTTCCCCGAACCATCCCATGGAAACGCCGCGGCTCGCTGCTAATAATCGCGCTCACTGCAATCATCGCAGGATTGCGCTTCTTTTAAAGAATGAACGCATCACTTTTAAATGAGCGGCAGTCATCCTAGACTGGTCGTCTAACTAACAATAAGGCGTAACTCAACATGCCCGTATTTAGCTCTTTGAACTGTAGCTCTCTGCACTCGTCACCATCGACAGCGCAGTCCGTGTCACGCAAGCCCAAAGCCATATCATCGGTAATCGTACGATCAGCCGTTCTTTTAATGCCTCTGTTAGTGCTTGGTGGCTGCAACAAACAAAGTGAACCTGCAGCGGTCGCGACGGCTGACGTACCCCAAGAGAGCTTTGCTGATGTCACTACCCAGCGCATCATTGAAACTGGGGCAAGTGACGAATGGCTCACTTACGGCGGTAGCTATGAAGAGCAGCGACATTCATCACTCACCGACATTAACCGCGAGAGCGTTGCCGACTTAGGTGTCGCCTGGACCTACGAACTTAAAACCAATCGCGGCGTTGAAGCGACCCCTATCGTGGTCGATGGGGTGATGTATGTGACCTCCGCCTGGTCGTTTGTATATGCCCTGGACGCAGAAACAGGAGAAGAACTTTGGACCTATGATCCCGAGGTCGATAAGGCGGTGGGTGTAAATGCTTGCTGTGACGTAGTTAACCGCGGTGTCGCCGTCTACGAAGGTCAGGTCTTTGTCGGCGTAATCGACGGGCGTCTTGAAGCGCTGGATGCAAAAACTGGCGAGCGCAATTGGAGCGTAGTCACAGTCGACCAGTCCAAGCCCTACACCATCACTGGCGCGCCTCGAGCCGTCGACGGCAAAATACTGATTGGCAATGGCGGAGCAGAGATGGGCGTGCGCGGCTATCTTAGTGCCTACGACGCAAAAACCGGTGACAAAATCTGGCGTTTCTACACCGTACCCAACCCCAACAAAGAACCGGACAACGAGATCTCTGACGAGGTGTTTGCCAAGTTTGCCAATGACAGTTGGGGTGACGAAGGTCACTGGGTAAGCGATGGCGGCGGCGGCACCGTTTGGGACTCTATTGTTTATGACGAGGTCAACGATCAGATCATCTTTGGTGTCGGCAATGGCTCCCCCTGGAACCGCGACTTCCGCGATCCTTCCGGGGGCGATAATTTGTTCCTGTCATCGATTGTTGCAGTCGACGCAGAGACTGGAAGCTATCGTTGGCACTTCCAGACAACCCCCGGTGACAACTGGGATTACACCGCAACGCAATCCATCATACTGGCAGACCTGCCCCTGGGTGATGACGGCGCAGATCTCCGCGTGGCCATGCAGGCGCCGAAGAACGGCTTCTTTTATGTCGTTAACGCCGAAACCGGACAGTTCATTTCTGGCAGCGCGTTTGGTCCTGTTACCTGGGCAGAGGGACTGACTGAAGCCGGTCGTCCTATCGAAGCTGAGGGTGCGCGCTACGGTGCAGCGCCTGTGGTGCTTCTTCCAGGGCCCCTGGGGGCGCACAACTGGCACCCCATGGCTTTTAACCCCACCGAAAATCTGGCCTATATCCCAGCGCAAGAAATCCCTCAGGCCTACGCTGCGGATGCGCGCTACGCGAACAATACCACCGGCTGGAACACCGGCTCTGATTTCGCCGCCTTGGTACCCGCCGAGATCAGATCTACCGACATTAAAGCGGCTAGGACTGCGCTCAAGGGTCGCCTCATCGCGTGGGATCCTAAAACACAACAGCCCCGATGGAGTGTAGAGCACCCCAATGCCTGGAACGGTGGCGTACTGTCTACAGCGGGGGGATTAGTCTTTCAGGCACGCCTGGACGGTGAATTCTTTGCCTACGACGCGGCAACGGGTGAGGAACTCTGGTCCTACAACCTGCAATCTGGCGCCAACGCCGGGCCCGGAACCTACTCCATCGATGACACGCAATATCTGGCAATCACTACCGGCTGGGGCTCTGCCTTTGGACTGGCCGCTGGCTATGCCTTTGACGATGCAATCACAACCAAACTCGGCAAAGTCGTCGTTTTCAAACTCGGAGGCACAGGCGAGATACCAGTACCCGATCTCCCTGTCGTTAACCGCATGACCACAGCTGCTGCTTTCGGCGACGAGGAGACCATCAACGAAGGATTGGTGCACTACTCGCGCAATTGCCTTGTTTGCCACGGCCCCTTCGCTATCGGCTCCGGCGTTTTGCCTGATTTGCGCTGGTCACCCATCACTGCGAATGCCGACGCGTGGAAGAGCGTGGTGTATGACGGGATCCTCGCCCAGAACGGCATGGTGTCTTTTGCTGACCATCTTAGCGAAGACGAGATTGAATCGATTCGCGCCTATGTCATCCTGCAAGCGCGGAACGACATGGCCGAGCGTGAGCTTGCATCAGCGACTGAGTAAAAGAGACAGCGTCGCAAGCGAACACCGACGCTGAGCTTTACATTGCCGCGAGGACAGCATGAATAACCTTGAAATCTGCGAGGCGCTGTTTCGCGCCTTTGAAGAGGGTGACGAAGCAAAGGTCCGCTTCTTGTGTGCGGCCGAGCTACAGGCTCGGCAAAACAATAACCCGCCGATGACTCTCGACCAGTTGCTAGGGTTTTCAACGGCCGTCCTCAAGGTGGTCAAAGACTTTCGCTATGAAGAGGCTCAACGCTCAGTCACAAGCACCGGCTTTGTCGAGGAGCATAGCGTTCGTGGCACGCTTCCCGATGGCAGCGCGATGGATATTCGCCTGTGCATCGTCGCCGATGTCCGCAATGGCAAAGTTCAGAACCTTCGTGAGTATCTCGACACCTATGCAGCGTCTGGCCTAGCTAAGGCCCTAGCCTGACCTAGCCGATCTACCTATCTAGTTTCGCACCCGCAGGAGAAGTCCAGCATGACCACTTCACAAGCACCTATCGATTCGGGCTTTGATAAGAACAGCACAGCTCTTGAGGTTGTTAGCGGTATCGATCTCTCGGGGAAACTTGCCATTGTGACGGGGGGTTACTCGGGACTGGGACTGGAGACAAGCCGCGCTCTGGCCACAGCCGGCGCCAAGGTACTGGTACCGGCCAGGCGGCCTGAACATGCACAGGCCGAACTGGCAGCGCTTAAAGATTTGCCCGGCGACATTGAAGTAGACTCACTGGATTTGGGTGATCTCGAGTCGGTAAAAGCTTTTGCCCAGCGTTTCAACGAAAGCGGCAGAAGTATCGATATCCTGATCAACAACGCCGCAATCATGGCATGTCCCGAAACCCGTCTTGCCCATAAGCGCGAGGCGCAGTTCACGACAAATCATCTCGGGCACTTTGCCATGACCCTACTTCTTTACCCGGCACTTAAGGCCGAGGGCGGAGCCCGCGTGGTGTCACTGTCGTCCACAGGACACAAACTCTCGCCTATTCGCTGGGACGACCTGATGTTCGAGAAAGACGACTACAACAAATGGGTAGCCTATGGTCAGGCAAAAACTGCGAACAGTCTTTTTGCCGTTGAACTCGATGCGTTGGGTCAGGCTGATGGCGTACGTGCCTTCGCCGTTCATCCTGGCGGGATCATGACCCCGCTTCAGCGTCATCTGCCCAAAGAAGAAATGATCGCCATGGGATGGATCGATGAAGCAGGAACGGTAAACGCTATCTTCAAGAGCCCCGAACAAGGCGCGGCGACCAGCGTATGGGCTGCTACATCCCCTGCATTAAATGGTCACGGAGGCGTTTACTGTGAAGACTGCAATATAGCGAGTAATACCGATATCGGCAGCAGCACAGCGCGATACAGCGGGGTCGACCCCCACGGCGTGGATGCCGAGGAAGCCCGCAAACTTTGGGCATTGTCGGAGCTACTCACAGGCGTCTCTCTGGCGTGACACAAAGGGCCCGCTTATCGAGACGCCAGCTCTTGGCTTACGCCGCGGGCGGAGTTGCGCTCTCAGGTTTACAGGGCTGCGATGACACCCCTCCTCCCGGTCGATATACCCAGGCAGATATCGAACTTCTGGCCAATCAACAGAAACTCGAAGCGTTGCAAAAAGGCAAGGGGCCCTTCGGAGCGCAAAGCTATCAAGGCTACCGAGGCTTGGCTGCACTCCCTTGGTTTGAACTAGATAATGACGGAGAGCTAGTCTGTATCGACGACTCTCTGCCGGGAATCGTTGATGTCCATGCGCACTTGGGCATGTCGATACTCTTTAAGCCAACACTTGATCTTCAAGCGACCACACCCAGGGTACGACACTTATTGGATTGCGACGGCAGCAATCCGCCCTGTGACTTAGACCTAGATATATACATTAACGGCAATTTCTCGGAGGAAGCACTCAAGCAGAACGAACGAGTGCTCACCACTCAGGGTCTCTGGGGGAACGAGGTCGTGCGCAGCCACACGATCCCCAATTTGATGGCCGAAATGGACGCCATGCGTGTTCAGCACTCCTTCGTGCTGCCCATAAAACTGGGATTACCCTTTGGCGACGACCTTAGCGAGCAATGGCAGAATGCAATTGCCTTAGCCGGCGCAGGCGATCGTGTGAGGACCGGCTGCTCGGTGCATCCCCGAGACGAAGACCGGGTAGAGCAGCTGCGCAAATATGCAGCCAACGGTGCTCGGTTGGTGAAGCTGCACCCAACGGTGCAAAAATTCTATCCTGACGACCCCAGCCTGATGCCGCTCTACGAGGAGGCTCAACGCCTCGGGGTGGTCGTGTTTTTTCATGGCGGTCGCGCTGGTATTGAGCCCGCATCCAGCCAGCCCTTTGCAGTGCCCCGCCACTATGCGCGTGTTCTGGAGGATTTCCCAAAGCTGCAGGTGATATTGGGTCACGCGGGTGCCCGGGACAGCGCAGCTATGGTTGATCTGGCTGTAAAGCATCAAAACGCCTGGATCGGGATTCACGGACAGGGCATCACCAGCCTCGACAGCATCATCACTAAAACCGGTGGAGAACGACTCCTTTTTGGCACGGATTGGCCCTGGTACCACCTTGGGGCAACCTTGGCGAAAGTATTGATTGCCACGGATACAGCCGAGCGTTCCTCTATACGGGACGCGATTCTTCGAAAAAACGCGGTTACCTTGTTCCCAGAGCTTGAAAGTTAAGAGTTCAGGCGGGAAAAAAATTTTTGTCTAAGTTCAGTCCAATTTTCAAAAGCCGCCGTATGTTCTTTTAGTAAGGCAAAAGCAACCTGCAAAAAGAGGACTCAGGTGATGTTGATAGCGCGTTTATATAATGATGAAAATCAGGCAAGAGCCGCAGCAAAGGCTCTGGTAGAGGTTGGTTACAGCAGCGACGATGTCGCAGTGATGGAAGGCCCTAAGGCCAGCAATGAGTTCGCGGAAGCGGCGACAGCACCCGCAGCGGACGCTGGATCGGTAAGCCATGCGGTACGAGTAGGCAGCATGCTGGGCGATCACGCTGACTTTTACATGTCTCGATTGACCGAAGGACGAACGCTGGTTGTTACCACCCCGCCGTTCATTGCATCGCGTATGGTCGAGGTGATTTTGGACGAGCACGATCCTCTCCCCGATTCTCACGTGCCCGCACCACCGCCTTTTGTGCCGATCAGCGAGCAGGCAACGCCTCTCTCGAACATGCTCGGCTTACCCGTACTGGCTAACGGCACGCTGTCAGAAGCCTTCGGATTTAGCACGCAGCAAGATGGTCTGAGCCACTTCTCTCGTTGGTTTAAGCCCTTGGCATCAGATTTCACGTTCTCGTCGATGATTGGTTGGAAGATCAAGAGCAGCAGCGCAACACCACTCTCCTCCATGCTCAATCTGCCCCTGAAGAGCGATCGAGTGGCGGGTAAGAGCTCTTCTTTTGGCATGCCCCTGCTGTCCAAGAGCGGAACTCCCCTCTCATCAATGCTAGGTCTGAGAGTACTCTCGAAGCGAAATCATTATCTGTACAGCTAGTCAGTAGACAATGCAGGAAAGCGCCTGAAAGGGCGCAATAAACCCTGGCGGCCACAACGGCACCAGGGTTTTTTTATGCCAGATAAAACAACCACTTAGACCATATAAAGATCGCCTCAAAGTGCGCTACTGCTAAGCGCTGAAGGGGCTCCAGATATTCACGTATTGAACCTTCTCGCCACTGTCAATGTGTAAACTAAAGTTTACACATATACTTGACAAATAACCTTGACAACATATGAACGAGTTCCTAGTCTGATCTATACGGGAAAAGTTGCCTCAGTCGCAATGATCCCGCCATCACTGTGATAGGTAACGGAGTAGCTAAACGTGGAAAATGGAGAAAAGGTGTTCCCCACCGGTTTAACCATTAGGGAATCTGAAGAGGTACATAAGTACATAATTGATGGCACGCGCGTGTTCTTTGTAATTTCGCTCGTCGCGCACGCCCTCGTTTACACACTAACCCCCTGGTTGGGCTAAGGAGCTAGGCATGAATAACGGAAAACTCTGGACTGTGGTTAACCCCACTGTTGGAATCCCGGCGATGCTTGGCGGCGTGGCCTTAATTGCCTTCACTGTGCATTTTGCGGTGCTGGAAAACACAACCTGGTTCCCAGCCTTCTTCGGCGGCTAACGCCAACGAACAGGGTTTATGCGAACCGCACGGGGCGACAATTGTCGCCCCGACCTGTTTCTGGGTAGACTCAAATTGTGAATCGTCTCGATCGAAAGCTCATCGCCATGTGGTCCTCTTTGGGGACTCGAGCGCTGCCCTTTGCAGACGTAGCAACACCCGACCTGCCTCTCAGTAGGCTTCTTCGTCTTTCGCTCTTTCAAGTATCTGTCGGTATGGCGATGGTGCTGCTGGTTGGCACTCTGAATCGCGTCATGATTGTAGAGCTCAATGTGCCAGCATCGATCGTCGGCGTGATGCTAGCAATGCCCCTAGTTTTTGCGCCCCTACGCGCACTCATTGGTTTTCGCTCGGACAATCACCAAAGCGCCCTTGGCTGGCGCCGCGTCCCTTTCGTTTGGAAAGGCTCGCTGGCGCAATTTGGTGGTTTCTCGATTATGCCTTTCGCTCTTCTCGTACTGGCAGGAGAAGGGCTGTCCGGCAGTGTTTCGCCTTGGGTAGGGCAGATAACAGCAGCTGCCTCTTTTTTGCTGGTGGGGGCTGGTATTCACACAGTGCAGACCGCCGGGTTAGCGCTAGCCACGGACCTAACTCCCGAAGAGTCGCATCCGAAAGTTGTAGGACTGATGTACGTCATGCTGCTCCTTGGCATGATGGTCAGCGCATTAATTTTTGGCACTGTACTTATGGATTTCAGTCCCGGCCGCTTAGTTCGAGTGATTCAAACTGCCGCCCTACTCACTCTCGTCCTCAACATCACTGCGGTTTGGAAGCAGGAAGCCCGAAGACCAAACCGGGGCAACGTCGTCCCGGCCGCGGATCCCAGCTTCCGCGACGCCTGGCAGCAGTTCTGTAAAGGCGAGCATACGATTCGCAGATTGGCCATTGTTGGGATGGGCACCATGGCCTTTGGCATGGCAGATATACTGCTGGAGCCATTTGGGGGTCACGTACTCAACCTGTCTGTAAGCTCCACAACATTACTTACGGCGCTTTTTGCAGTAGGTGGACTGGCAGGCTTCGGCGCTGCGTCCAAGGCTATAAGCGACGGCATGGATCCCTATATCGCCACGCGCATCGGTGCCTTTATTGGGCTTCCCGCCTTTGCTTTGGTGATAGTTGCGGCTCCCCTTGTGAATCCGTGGCTATTTGTTGTCGGCAACTTTCTGGTTGGTTTTGGCGGCGCATTGTTTGGCCATGGGACACTTACATCCACCATGAACCGAGCCCCTCGGGAGCAAGCCGGCCTGGCTCTGGGCGCTTGGGGCGCAGTACAAGCTACGGCTGCCGGGATTGGCGTTGCCCTGAGCGGCATCATTCGCGATGCGGTAAACGCACTTGAGGCCGGTTCTTTAGCCGCAGGATCCAGTAGCGCAAGTGCCAGTGGCTACATGACTGTTTACGGGATTGAGATCGCGCTACTTGTCATCACTCTTCTCCTCATTGCCCCTCTCCTGCGAGAGCGTTCCTATGAGTTATCCCCCAGCACAACGGAGCACGCAGTTTAGATGGCGGTGCTGGATATCATTGAAGTACCTGACGAACGACTGCGGGAACATTCCGAGCGCGTAACTGCGTTTGACGATGCTCTCAAAGAGCAGGTGCGCAATTTGCTCGACACACTGAAACACACTAACGGCATTGGCCTCTCTGCACCTCAGGCCGGGATCCTAAAAAGAATAATTTTGGTACATGTACCTGACGATGAATTCGGCGAAAGGCTCTATATCAACCCTGAGATACTCTCCAAATCAAAATCCCGCTATGTCCAGGAGAGCTGCCTGTCGGTGCCCGGCATAGAAGGCAATGTGGTTCGCTGCATTCGATTGAAGCTTCGCGCTCAGGATGCCGATGGCGAGACTCAAGAGTTCGAAGTGGACGGGCTTCATGCGGTCTGTGTTCAGCACGAACTGGATCATCTCGATGGCGTACTGTTCACCGATCGGCTCTCCTGGTTCAAAAAGCTGCGCTTGAAGATGGCATCGGGATCTAATACGGGGCTTTCCCGCGCCGCCTAAGTAGAGCAGACTGAGCTTCGTTACATTCACGGCTACAATCCCATGAGCTCATCATCAGTAGCGGGAAAACCGCTTATTATCGAAGCGTCTCTCAATGGCGCTGCCAGCAAAGAACTCAACCCTGCAGTGCCTTATAGTGATGATGAAATCGTCGCAGATGCCGTGGCGTGCATGGAGGCGGGCGCCGCGCTGATTCACAACCATACCGACGAGCCAATCATCGGTGGTTCGGGTGAACTTGATACAGAACGCTATGCAAGACCATGGCGCAGGCTGCTCGAATTGCGACCTGACGCAATACTGACACCCACCATGCCTGTTGGTCAGGACGGTGTATCCGTCGAAACCCGCTACAAGCACGTTGAAGAGATGGCCACGGAGGGGTTGCTTGCCCAGGGCTTGGTGGACCCTGGAACCTTCAACCTTTCACTCTTAGACGAAGACGGCCTGTTTGCTCCCAGCGAATACCTATACCGCAATGACATGGCTGACTCCCGTTATTACGTGGAGGCCTGCCGCCGCCTCAATATTGGAATGAGCGTATCGATTTTCGAACCCAGCTTTCTAAAGTTCATCCTCGCCTATCACCGCGCGGGCAAACTCCCCCGCGGCAGCATGATCAAGCTGTACTTTGCTGCGGAGGAACTACCCTTTGGCATGCCGCCTACGGCGACTAGCCTTGAGGCCTATCTCGGCATGCTAGGCGACTGGGACGTTCCTTGGCTGGTTTCAAGCTTCGGCGCGGATTGCACAGGGTGTGGTCTGGCAGAGGCTGCGATCAAAAGAGGTGGTCATGTACAGGTGGGCTTAGAACCCTATGCAGGTAATCGTACGCCGAACAATGTCGAGCTGGTAAAAGAGGTTGTCGACATCGCAGCCAAATATGACCGGCCCATCGCTACGACCACGGAAGCTGCTGCAATGCTTGATCTTCCGACCTTTCCGGTAAAGTTCACCCAGCACTAACTTTTCTACGCAAGGGCCCGTACGAGCATCTTGCCGTAGGGGCTCAGAGCAATAAGTCCTGCCACACCATTAATTATGAAGAGAATCAGTGACGCCCGCAGCGATGCGAGATGCAGACGCCCCAAGCTTTTAAAATCCGCAATGAGTATTGCCAAACCAAAACCCGCGATACCGAGGGGTATGATCGGACCCATCTCTGTCTGCATAACAATCCGTGAAATCCGCGCCACACCAGGGGTAACAATCGACAGTGATGCAAACAAGACATAGCGTTTATGGTGGCTCCCTTCGCGTCGGAACACGACGGCTAATGCCAAAAGCACTACGAAACCCGCCACCGACGCAATATTGAAGCAAACCAGTGCTGCAGCGAAGTCCAGAAACGAAATCCCCGTTGCTTGCAGAGGATTAACGGCTGCCATATCGGATTCGAAGGTCGCGCCCATCGCCAGCTCTCGCTCTACCCAATTGAAGGTCGCCATAAGAGCGGCTATGGCGACTGCCACGCCGTAGGCAGCAAAAAATCGACCTAGGCGCCGATGTAGCACCACGTTGTCCTTGCGAATCAACAACGCCTGACCGCACACGATGGCAAACCAGCCGGTAAGTAAGGCACCGTGTAAATGCAGGTAAAATGGGAGGGGCTCGCTCTCGATCACTAGACGCAAGAAAAACGACGGCGCAAAACCAATGAGCACAACGGCCAAGAGCGCCATCGCGTAGCGTGAGAAGAAAGCGCTTCTCGTGTATTTCGGGAGGGTCATTTATCGGAGACTTTTGTGATCTAGCTTTCGCAACTAAGGGCCGAGTAATTTTAGTACAAGTCGCAGTAATACCCGGCACACGGAATAAGTACTCCGTGAGAGTCGATTCACCACAGCTAAGCGCGCGAACGCATCGCTAGACAGCAACATAAGCGCTAGAGTAGGAGAATGTGGAAATATACTGGTAAACGACGTCCTGACTTCGCCATCGCACCTGGACCCGACCAAGAGTCTGTATGGGACTATCCGCGCCCTCCTATTCTGGTGCCTAGCGATGAACTCGTTGAGGTCAGCAATGGTGCCGTCGCGATTGCCAAGACCCAAAACGCGCTTAGGGTTTTAGAGACCGCCAGCCCACCTACTTACTACCTACCCGAGACTGACATTGATTGGACACAGCTTCGGGAGATAGCTCATCACAGTTTTTGTGAGTGGAAAGGCCAGGCCAGTTACTTTGCGTTGATTGATGACCCCAAAGGATATCCAGTGGCCTGGCTTTACGCCGATCCATCGAAGACCTTTGCCGCGATCCATCGCCACGCATCCTTTTACCCATCGCGGATTCAGTGCGCAGTGAACGGTGAGCGCGTGCGACCTCAACCGGGAGAGTTCTACGGCGGCTGGATTACTGACCGCCTCACGGGACCCTTTAAAGGAGAGCCTGGCACGGGTCACTGGTAGCGGATACCAACAAAGCCAGCAGAGCCTTTCAGACAGCCCGGCGGAGATAGTGGACGCTAAAGAGAGCTTCGTCATCTTGCCAGGTTTCTGCGATTTCCAAACCCGCGGACTGCGCCAGGGCCGCGAAATCTTCAAGACTGTACTTGTAAGAACACTCGGTGTGTATTGTTTCCCCTGCGCGAAAGTGAAAGTACCCGCCAGCGTGCTCAATCTGCTGAGCATTGTCGCTTACAAGGTGCATTTCAATACGCCTCTGCCCTTCGTTATAAAACGCATGATGACTGAAGCTAGAATCATCAAAGCTGGCATCCAGCAACTCGTTCATTCGACGAAGAACGTTCAGATTAAATTCTGCGGTAATCCCTGCGCTATCGTTATAGGCGGCGTTCAGGCGCTCCGTGGACTTATGGGTATCAACGCCTATAAGCACACCTCCATCAGGGCCGACCATCTCTCTCAGCTCACGTAAAAATCGCTGCGCTAAGTCCGGCTCGAGGTTGCCAATTGTCGATCCGGGATAGAAAACCACTCGTGGAGACGCAGGGAGCTCCTCCAGAAAGCTCCAACCTCCGTTAAAGTCGGCACATACCGCAGCGATGTCCAGCCAGGGATACTCTTCGCCCAAAGCCTGCGCCGAGCGCTGTAAAAAGGCTGCAGAGATATCGATGGGGACATACCGCTCAGGTCGCATCGCATCTAGAAGAATCCGCACTTTCTCGCTAGAGCCACTGCCCGGTTCAATCAAGATGCACTCGGGACCGCACACACGGGCGATGGCTTCACGGTTCTGCTCGAGAATAAGAATTTCCGTGCGTGTGGGGTAATACTCAGGTAAGCGAGTGATCTCGTCGAAGAGCTCAGATCCTCGCTGATCGTAGAACCACTTCGGGTTGACACTCTTTTGCGGCAACCCAAGACCTTTCAGTATCTCTTCTCTTCCGTCGCCTAAATCTGGATGCTCATCCCGAAAACTAACGCGACTTACATTGCCCAAGGACTCATTCATAATATTGATGCTTTCCTGTCTCGATCACTATTTCGAAATTTATCTGGCAAGGCGAATGCCACTGAATTGCCAGCGATCCTGGGGATAGAAGAAATTGCGATACGTCGGGCGAGCTTGGCTGGGTGGCGTGACGCAGGAGCCCCCGCGCAGTACCCATTGGTTGCTCATGAACTTACCGTTGTATTCGCCGATAGCTCCGGCGGACGGTGCGAATCCCGGGTAGGGACTGTAGGCACTCTGAGTCCACTGCCAACACGCGCCGTAAAGTTGCTGTAGGTCTTCCCCTGCGGCAGCCTCGGGGTGACAAAGAGCAGCTCGCGCACTGTCTCCAGACTCCGCTGGATCATGGTCGTGCTCATAGCCCATCGCGGCAACATGCTCCCACTCTGCTTCTGTGGGCAGGCGTACTCCGGCCCAGCGCGCATAAGCATCCGCCTCGTAACCGCTCACATGCGCTACCGGTGTTGCCGCCGCTCGTTGCTGTAAACCCATCAAGGTGAACTCCAGCTGTTGGCCGCCTCTATCTACCCAGTGGAGAGGCCCGATCCATTGCTCTTGCTGAACCATTGCCCAGCCATCCGCTAACCACAGCTCCGGTCGTTCGTATCCGCCATCGTCGACGAAAGCTTGATACTCCCCGTTGGTGATCAGACGATTGGCCAACTCAAAGGCCTCGAGATAGGTACGATGCCGCGGTAATTCGTTGTCAAAACTAAAGTCACTGCCCTCATAGCCAATTTCTATGAGCCCACCACCGCAAGCTGTCCAAGAAAGGGGAGCGGTGACAGCTTGCGTGCTTACGTCTCCCGCAATGTACCGGGGATACAGTGGATTAACGCCCAGGGAAAACTTAATGTCGGTAAAAAACAGTTCCTGATGCTGACGTTCATGCTCGATACCCAACACGGTTCTGGCGATAAGCTCCTGGGCTTCCTCACTGCCCTCACGATCATTCACTGTCGCTAGCAATGACAACATCGCATGATCAACATGCTCTCGATAAGCAAAAACATCCTGCAGTGATGGTCGTGACAGTAGGCCCCTCTTTCCTCGCGGATGTTGGTTGCCAATGCCATTGTAGTAAGAGTTGAATAACACCTCGTAAAGAGGCTCCAACGGTTGATAATCAGATACAAATGGCTTGAGGAGAAAGGTCTCGAAGAACCATGTCGTGTGTGCAAGATGCCATTTTGGAGGACTGGCAAACTCCGCTGCCTGCAAGCCGTAGTCCTCAAGCTCAAGAGGTTGGCAGATCGCCAAAAAGCGCTGCCTTGTGGCAAGAAATCGGTCCCTTATGGTTTCAGCTGACACGGCTTTCCTCCCTGGATTCGGCAACTACCCGACCCCCGACCCAGGTGAGGTCTTCGCGGATACGGCTGTAAAGTTCGCCGCCGAACGGGGAACACTGCAGCGCACGAAGGTTCTCGTTCAAGTCCCGATTCATCCAATAGGTAGCGAGTACGCGCATAGCTGAGCCCGTTGCCGTGTCCTCGGGAACACCGTGCTGCGGCGCAAAGTAGCGCATCTGAATATCAAAGGACGACGAGGTATCTCGCGATGTCACAATAAGTGCGCGGCCTGTTCGGCGATGTAGCGCATAGCGAGGTATGGGCAAGCTCTCCAGATCAAAACCTTCTGGCCATTCGAGGACTAGATATCCGTCATCGGCCCCCGCTTCCGCGGCACGCCACGGCGGCACAGGAAAAAACTCTCCAATCCAGTGCGGTACACGACAAGCTGCACAGCTTATCGATGGAAGACCTATCCAATACTTATCTTCGTCGGCATGAAAGGCCGCTCGCAGACCGTTCATCTCAAGCTGGCTCAAGCTGCTCCCCTGACTTAACCACGCAGCGCCGCTACACAACAAGCCGTGGCCACAGAGCTGAATCTCATGACCCGAAGGGGACCAACAACGCACTGCACAGACGTCATCATTCACACGCCAACTAAGACACTGGGTGTGAGAACCAGGCTCCGGTGAGCTTTCTGGAGGACCCTCGAGGAGACTTACCTGACAAGGGTTTCCTCGAACAGCGTTCTTGCGACGGCCCTCGCTACCAGCGAAAGCATAAAGAGTCAGGCTTGCGAGTCGTGATTCGATAAACGTTTATTCTTTTTGGCGCCGGTTACTGCCCGGCTGATTGCCCGCCAAAGTTACGCAGGCCCTTATGCAAAAATCCTAACAGCTTTTCACGCGCAGAGCATGACGCTCTAACTGCGGCGAAGGTGTGCCGGCACAAAACCACGCTCTATCAGTCCGAAAATCACCTCGGTTGCGATAGCAAGACAGGCTGCGGGTATCGCACCCTCGAGAATAAGCCTGTTGTTATTCAGGGTCAGTCCCGTAATGATCGGCTCACCCAAGCCGCCTGCACCAACGAAGGCTGCAAGGGTCGCGGTACCGATACTGATGATCGCGGCGGTCTTTATCCCCGCAATAATCATGGGTACGGCTAAAGGCAGTTCTATGCGCAAAATTTGTTGAGCAGGTGTTAGTCCCAAACTACGAGCGACTTCTTTAAGCAGTGGATCGACTCCCCCAAGCCCCGCAAGGGTATTCCGCACAATAGGCAGCAAGGAGTACAAAAAGAGCGCGAAGATCGCCGTGGTCTGCCCCAGACCCAGCAAAGGAATCAGGAGGGCCAAAAGTGCCAGAGCCGGAATCGTTTGGAGCAAGCTCGCCAAGTACTGCAACCCTCCCGCGATACCCGGTGATCGTGAAACCAGAAGCGCCAGGGGTATTGCCACCAAACAACCAAGAGCCACTGCCGTCGCCGTCAACTTAAGGTGTACCGCGGTATTGTGCGCAATACGGCTTTCACTGTTTGATGGTCTGCGACCGGCTTGGATCAGAGCCTTTTCCACAAGAAAATCAAAGGCGACTACTTTTGGTGACAGTCCATCCGTCGCTACCCGACGATTGAGAGCACGCATAGTCGTCTCGTCTATAACCCCTTCCAGGTCTGCCAGCAGCTCTCGCGCGCGGCTCGGCAAACCCTTTCTGGTTAAGAAGCCAGCATCATAAGCGGGAAAAACCCCAAGATCGTCGTTGAGGAGCCGCAGACCGTAGAGGTCAAGATCTCCATCGGTCGTATAAGCATCGGCAACATCTAATTGCCCGGCGTCCAGCGCTCGATAGGCCAAAGCATGCTCAATGCCCTTCGCTTGCTGTGGCAAGGCGTAACGACGCTGGAGTTCTGGCCAGCCATCCCCGCGGTTCAGAAACTCGAGGGAAAGCCCCACGGCGAGATCGGGGTGCATCGCAAGATCCGAGATACTGGCAATTGCGAGGCGCGCCGCGAGAGCTTCGCTTATGGCGAGCGCGTAGCTATTGTTAAAACCGAGGGGCACCAGAAACTCCAGACCGTCGCCATCAAGTGCCTCGCCAAGCCTCGCTATGTCCATAGATAAATCATCGAACACCGCACCGGTAAGCGTGCCGGTGTACTCGGGATAAACATCCAGTTCGCCCTGCACCAGGGCTTCATAGGTAATCAGTGTGCCTCCGAGGCCAATTTTTCGCTCGACAGGCACCCCGTTGGCTTCCAGATAATGCGCCGCCACCTCGGCCAAGATGTGGCTTTCACTGAAAGTTTTAGAGCCCACAACCACTGGTGGCTGCGCTAACGCAGGATTCGCGCAAACTGCGAGCCACAGAAAAATCATCAGGAGAGGACCCTTCACGGGGTCACCATAAGTGACTGTAGTAAGACCTCGGGTTCCAAGTCTGGCTGCCGCTTCTGCAACTCGGCAGTCGCCTCATTAAGCCGTATTTTCCCGTCGGCCATAACAACGATTTGCTGAGCCAGAAGCATCGCCTCTCGCATATCGTGGGTGACCAGTAGAACGGTGACTGGCTCCGCCGCAAGAAGCTCTTGAAGCTGTCGATGTATATCAAAACGCGTAATGGGGTCTATTGCCGCAAAAGGCTCATCGAGGAGCAAAATCCGGGGACGAAGCATCATTGCCCGGGACAGACCCACGCGTTGTTGCTGACCTCCGCTGAGTTCATGGGGATAACGCTCCAGGAGCTCCTCGTCCAAATGCATGAGCGTCCGTAGCTCCGCGATTCGAACCGCTATGTCCTGGGTTGACCAGCCGGACGCCTGAGCGCCAATGGCAATGTTGTTTGCCGCAGTCATATGCGGGAATAGCCCCGTGCCCTGCACCGCGTAGCCCATGCGCCGACGGGTTTCGCCAAGGTCCTGGTAATTAAGAGGCTCCCCAAAGGCATGCACTACGCCAGCGTCGGGCTGCAAAAGCCCATTGCAGAGTTTAAGTACTGTGGACTTTCCACAACCGCTGGCCCCTACAAGGGCAGTAACGCGACCCTCAGAAAAACCCAGGCTGAAATCGTCGAGTACGACCTTTCCGGCAAAGTGCTTAAAAACACCAGATAGCTCTAAGGGATGCACAAGATCTGCCTAAGTGCCGCAGGGCAACAATGTCCGGATCTAGAAAAAGTCGAAACGGATACCAACGCCAACCATCTGTGAATCGATCCGGTTGTGGAACTGGAGGTACTCGGCGTAGATATCAACGGTATCAAAGAAGTCCACTGCAAATCCCGCTCCGATAAAGGACTCCGTGTCGTCGTCCGTTCGCGGAATATCAGCAAAGCGCGACTCCACTTCTACCGCAGCAAAGCCTGCCTTGCCGTAGATTTCAAAGAACGGACCGACGGGCACATAGGCGACCCCTGCAATCGTCAGGGCGCTAGCATCGAACGAATACGGTATCTCGTTGACATTGCCAGACCAGGATCCCAAGTCGTAGTAACCAGCCTCTACGGACAACATAAGGACGTTGCTGTCCAAAAACTGATAGCCAATGAAGCCTGCCGGAGTGATGTCATCTTCACCGCCCACCGTAAGTTCAGCATCGGTAAAGTACGCGCCGGCGCCAATGTAAAGAGAGTCCGCACGGGCCGTGGTTGCGGCCAAACTCAAAACAAGAGCGGCCAGTGAAGCACACCCATGGACAAACGTGACTTTTGATCGGTTTAACAAGAGACTTACCTCCATGGTTACGTATGCGCAGTATAGGCGAAGCCACGATGCTCAAGATAAAAATGGCTTGCGAGAAATGTCACAAAGAAATGCACTGTCAGCTTTAAGCGGAGAACAGCGTTAATGAAGGCTTCAGACTTATTCGTTCAATGTCTTGAATCAGAAAATATCGAGTACGTGTTCGGCGTACCCGGAGAGGAAAACGCGGACTTCATGATGAGCCTTGAGAACTCCTCGTCTATTCGCTTTGTACTGTGCCGCCATGAACAGGGCGCCGCCTTCATGGCCGAGGTGTATGGCAGATTGACCGGCACACCGGCTGCCTGCCTGAGCACGCTAGGTCCTGGAGCCACTAATCTGATTACCGGTGTCGCCGATGCCAACATGGATCGCGCGCCCATGCTGGTGCTAACCGGTCAGGGGAGTACCACGCGTCTGCATAAAGAATCACACCAGATTATGGACGTCGTAAAGATGTTCGAACCCGTCACAAAATGGGCCGAGACAGTCATTCATGAAGATACGATCCCCGAGATCATCCGCAAAGCGGTCCGGGTTGCCCGCACGGAAAAACCCGGCGCAGTACTTATTGAACTCCCCGAAGATGTTGCGAAGCGGGAAACTTCCGCAACTCCAATTACACCCGTTAGATACCGACGGCCCGTCGCTGCTGCGGCGGCAGTCGATGAATTTGCTGCGCGAATTCGCGGAGCCAGGCAGCCGGTGATTCTTGCGGGGAACGGCTGCGTGCGAAAACGCGCATCAGAGCAACTGCGAGAGCTCGTAGAAATCACTGGCATCGGCGTGCTCAATACCTTTATGGGAAAAGGCGCTGTGGATCCGGATATGCCCGAATGTCTGTATACGATCGGCTTGGGCAGCAAGGACATAGGCACCTGCGCCATCGATGCAGCAGATTTGGTAATCGCCATCGGATTCGACATGGTCGAGTACCACCCGCACTTGTGGAACCCCGAAGGCGACAAGCCCGTGGTGAGCATCGACTTTTTGCCCGCCGAAATCGACGAGCACTTTAACCCCGAGAACGAACTAGTTGGTGATATTGCTGACAATATCGCAGCCTTGGTAAGCATCTTTCGAGACAAGCCAACACAGGGCTTTGACACCGCGCAACAAGCGGCAACGCGCAGGGATATGCAGGCAGATCTCAAGGAACATGCTGCGGATGACGCTGCGGGTCCCATCAAGCCACAAAAAGTACTTTTTGAGGTGGAAAAACTCTACGGCGACACAGGTCTACTTCTGTCAGACGTAGGGGCTCACAAGATGTGGATCGCCCGTCATTATCATTGCCGGACACCTAATGGCTGTCTCATACCCAACGGTTTCTGTTCAATGGGATTTGCTTTACCCGGCGCCATTGGTGCATCGCTAGTAGACCCCGAACGCAGCATCATCAGTATTTGCGGCGATGCCGGCTTTCTCATGAATCTGCAGGAAATGGAAACGGCACGGCGACTCAACAGCAACATCACGGTCATGGTGTGGGAAGACCACGCTTACGGATTGATCGCATGGAAACAGTCTCAAGAATTTGGACGCCATACAGACTTGTCTTTTGGTAATCCAAACTGGAGTCATCTCGCATCCGCGTTCGACTGGCATTTTCAGCAAGTGGAGGCTGGAGCTGATCTCCCCGAGGCCCTGAAAGCCGCCAAAGATCATATCGGACCCAGCCTGGTGCTTGTACCTATCGACTATCGTGAGAACCAAAAGCTAACAGAACGCTTAGGAGAGCTGACCTGCTCTATTTAGTCGGCGCAATAGCATTCAGCTAATTAATATCCCAGCCCAGTACATCCCGCGCAACAGACCATCGCGGCGTGCTGGGTGTCGCACCGCCTCCGCCGATCCAGTGTTCGAACAGTGCGTCTACCGTGCCGTCGCGGCGTTTTAACTTCACCCATTCGTTGATGTAACGCGCCCAAGGGTCGTCTGAGACAGGAACTATGTACCCCCCCGTTAACCGTGCCAATACGGGTTGCGGCACCACAACAGAGTAGTTGGGATAGAGGAGTGTCCACGCCGCACCGCCCTCTGCGGAGTAGAGAACGGTATCCAGCTCTGGAGCATCGCCACGAAGGAAAGCCCTGGGGCTGTTTACAAATCTAATAGACGCGTTGGGCAATAGCTCGCCAATCTGGCGCTGGAATGCTGGGTCGCGCTGCACAACGCCAATCGTCAGGTCTGTGCGGTCGCGCAACAGCGTGCTATCCGAGAAAGCCTTGCGCTCGTGATCAGGAACCAGCAGGCCCAGCGTGAGATCGATAGGCTCCCCCGCAAAACGATACAGTCGCAACCTGTCGGCGGTGCGTCCCAAGCCAGACATGACAATGTCGATTTGTCCCGTGGCTATCAGAGTACTAATGTCTGGCTCCCTCACACGAACAAGCTCGAGGCTCACATCGAGATCCCGGGCGAGTGCGTTTGCCATTTCCATATCGAAGCCGGTTTCTATGCCCTGCTCATTCCGAAAAGCCCAAGGTAGTGAGTCAGGAACGTATCCCACGCGCACTGTGCCCCTTTCGGCAATCCTTGCCAGACGTGGCGGTGCATCCCCAGGGGCTGCGCTCGGCAATTCGTCGCTATAGCTGCGCGCTATGACAGGCCGCGCCATCCATTCGATCTGCAAGAGCTGTTGATCACCGTCGTAACTTCCCACCACCGTCGCCTGCAACCAAACCCGCGTAAGCATCAATGCAGAGCCTACGGCCACCACGGAGAAAGCCAATGCGATAGTTAGTTTCCGAAAATCAGGTCGGAAAACGCCCCGCCGGATAGCCATGACTACCGTGCTCAACGCAATCAAATGCATAGCACCCAGAACCACACGAATGCGATCGGTATAAACCGTAGAGACAACAAACAGCTCCATGACGTCTGCCGGAAGCTGCAACATATCCAAGAGAAAGGGAATGCCTACGATGGGCGCGACAAAGCTGGAAAAGAAAGATGAAGCCTCCAGAGACAGGGTGTCGGCGAAATCCAAGGGCCTACCCAGATACCAGCCTGCGAATGCAACGAAGGACAGGATCAGATAAGTACCGAGGTTGGGAAACGGGTAAGCAAGGGGCATCAAAATGCCCGTGCCGTGCTCGACCTCGTCATCTAATAAATCATGACGACGAAACAGTTCCTGCACGTTCTCAATAAGCTGCGGCATGAGCACAATAATTTTTGCCGCTGCAAAAATCGTAATCAGGGAATCCCGAGGAACCATTAACAACTCCCGCGCGGAAAAGGGCGTTACAGCACTAACCAATAAAGGAAGTACCACAAAGGTCACCGCTGCTACGAGCAAGGTATAGCTGATCAGGAAACCCTGGAGTCGACCCAGTTCATCAAGAGACATGGTCCCCGCAGTCCCCGCCGCGATCGCAAATACGCCCAAAGGCGTTAGCTTGATCACGAGTTTATTCACTCGATTCAAGGCGTCCGTCAAAGTATCCAAACCGGTTAGCAAGCCCCCTGCGTGTGGAGCTCCGCTAAGACCAATACCTAACAGAATGCTAAACAGAACAACCGCAGGCACCAGATTGTCCGCCATCGCTGAAAACGGATTGGAGGGCACGTAGAGCGCTACAAAGTCGATCACCTCTGGGGCTTCAATTAGCGTGCGACTAAAAAAGCTTGCGGCGTCCGCAGGCGGAAACGCCAACGGGCTGAGCATGAGAATGGCCCCTCCGCCCAGGAGAAACACCAGAAACACCGCGCAGAGGCTCGTAAGAAGGCCACGGCTCTCGCTCCAGCTGATACGCCCAAGATTCGCTATAAGCGAGAGCATAATGTATGGCAAAACAGTCATTTGCAGAAGACCGATATAGACATCACCCATGACGGATAAGCCGCCAACGCTTTCGCCAAAGAAGAGCCCAAGCGCTACACCTGCGAGCAAACCAAGAAGAATTTTCCGGGTGAATGTCATCCTGAGATTGTAACCCCTAGAGCAGCTTCTCTTGGCGTCCATTGTCATGGGACAAAAAGGTGCATCTGATGCCGCCTCGTACTACTCTTGAAGGTACGTATGAGATCAAAAGGCAGAAGTATGTTGCGCAAACTATCGTTGAAACTTTTAGCCAGTACCACGCTAAGCATGAGTTTTGCGCTCGCGATACCTGCAAAGGCTGATCAGCTGATAGTGGATGTCGTCGGTATAGAGCGACTGGGCGGAGCCATGATGGTCGCGGTATTCAACTCCGCTGAGGGCTGGGAGGACAGTCAGGGCCCTATTGCTACCGCTAAGGACAGTGTCTCCGGACCCAAAGTTCGCCTTATATTTCCAGAACTTCCAAACGGCACCTATGCGGTCAAGCTATACCACGACGAAAACGCGAACGGCGTACTGGACACCAATATGTTGGGAATACCTAGTGAGGGCTATGGCTTTAGCAACTATAAGCGGACGATCGGGGAGCCCGACTTCGAAGAATCTCTCTTTACCGTAGACGGTGAAACCACCATAGAGATAAAGCTGAACTAGCTAATTCGTAGCTAGCCGTTCTTAAGCTAACCGTTCTTAAGCTAACCATAGTTGTCTTCCACCCAGCGCCTGTTAGCAATACTCGCACTATCATCGTAGGCGTCTGTCATGTCCCGCGGTGGCAAATCAGCAGCTCTGCGCTCTTCTTTTACATAGGGAACCTGCGACAAGAAGTGACGAATCACGTTTAAACGTGCGCGCCGCTTGTCATCAGACTTAACAATATTCCACGGCGCAAAATCCGTATCGGTAGCTCTTAACATATCATCACGAGCCCGGGAGTACTCAAACCAACGCTCTCTGGCCGGTATATCCATGGGAGACAGCTTCCACTGTTTTACCGGATCGTCGATACGATCCTGAAACCGCTTTTCCTGCTTCTCTTCGCTGACCTCGAGCCAGTACTTAAGAAAGATCACACCACTATCAACAATCATGCTCCGTTCGAAATTCGGGCACTCCTGCAGAAAACGCTGCGACTCCTGCTCGGTACAGAAGCCCATAACTCGCTCCACACCGGCACGGTTGTACCAACTGCGATCGAAGACCACGATTTCACCCGCGGCGGGAAAGTGACTGATGTACCGCTGCAAATAAATCTGACTCTTTTCTCGATCCGAAGGTTTCGGTAAGGCCACAACGCGAAACACCCGCGGGCTGACCCGCTCGGTCAAAGCACGAATACAACCGCCTTTGCCCGCGGCGTCCCGTCCCTCAAAAACCACGATTACACGCTGGGCGGTATCCTTAACCCACTCTTGGAGTGCGACCAGCTCTGCCTGCAATTCACGCAATTCCTGCTCGTAGTGCTTACGTTTCATTAACTGCTCCTGCTGGTTCTTTGATACCGACTACTCTACCGCCAAGGCATCGCCAAAGGTTTTCTTCAATCGAAAATTAATCACCCGTAGCGCTGGAGCCTTGCTAACACCCTGTCGCTCCGCCAAAGCAAGAAGGTCATTAAACGACAAATGGGTTACTCCCTCTTGATCCTGCCAAATCAAAAACTTCTGACAAAACCCATCAAGCCCCAGAGTGAGCGCAGACGCCATGGCTTTGCCCCCTGGGCCTGGACCGCCAAACAAGATCATGTGTGAAGGGAGTATCGAGACTCCGACTTCTGCTGCGTTCGCCCGAAAATCCACAACTCCAAAATGCACTGTGTCTCCCTGAGCATTGATGGCTTCGTTTACTCGCTCAATGGTTTCTTCAAAATCAAAAGGGCTATCTATCGTAACAATGCCGTCCGGCTGCATTACATCACTAGCAAACTGCGTGAGAACTTGTGAAGAGACGCCTGCTACAGCAGTAGCAAAACTCTGCTCGTAGCGCTTGCGAAGGGCTAGGGTGTCTTCTGGATTCAGCCCGTATCGCGAAAGCAAGTAGTCAAAAGAATTGTAGATAAGCGATGGAGAACCGTCATCACTGTCTTCAAACGTTAAAGCTCTCAGAGGTAAATCCAGAGCCGTAAGAGGGTTCTCTTGTATCAAACTTGTCTCTAGCTCTGGGTTAGAAAAAATAACAACCCGAGCGGGAGGCATGGGCGACTCCGCCTCATGTGCTAAACGAGAATGGTCTATGTCAGCGATTTCACGCAAATCATCCGCCGCAGCCAGATTCTCCTTAATCTGACCCACGACGCTATCAATGGCCGCGTAGCGAGAAGTATCTATTGGACGCTCACCACCGCAGGCGATCAAGATCGCCGAGGTGATGATTGCGATCAAACCTGCTCTAGCATTTATCAAAAAGCCGCACATACCTACTCCAATACTAATGCGTACAGCGCCTTGTTACGCCATCATGCTGAATTCCGTTACTGAGCGAATCCGTTGTCACTAATCGCATTTTAGTGCGCGACCGCGATGCCTGTGATGTAAACTGCAATCAAGGAATGATGCGGGTGTAGTTTAATGGTAGAACCTCAGCTTCCCAAGCTGATGACGTGGGTTCGATTCCCATCACCCGCTCCAATATCAGGGCTCTGAAGAAGCCTCAATTGCGACACCTGGATCACAGTTCTCCTGAACAAAAGAAAGCTGCTGTTCGCCATTCATCAATGAGATAACTGCTGTGAGGGAGTCTTCGACTCTCTCGTAAGCAATACGTTGAGGATAGTCGTGGGAGGGGTTCTCGAAAACAACCCGCCGTTCGCCGGTCTCGCTCAGTACAAACACCGCTGAACTCTGTCCAGAGGGATGCGCTGTGTAGGTCAGTGTTCCGCCTACTTCGCGAATATAAAGCAGTTCGTAAAACCCTATCTCAGAATTTTCTACCGATGCGCTAAACCCCAGCAAGGATCTATCAGGATTTTTGACCCAAACCTCCTTACTGTAGTTCTCGTAGGACTCCCAGCAACCGACGAGCCAATCCAAGTCGACTGCCTGAGCATGCCCGAGAGACGGGAGCATCGCCGCGCATGCCAAGGCGTGTTTTAGCGTAATACGCAGAGCAGTACTCTGAACACTACGCTTAGAAACGGCGACGGTTGTTCGTAACGATACAAACAACTAGGGCGTGTACCAAATCGGCGATGTGTAACCCCGTTCCTGGTGCACTAGCTCCACATGATCGGGGATCTTCGCGCCAAGGCGGACCTTGTCATAAAGGACCCAGCGAGGCGTGGGAATCTCGATGACACGCACGTAATAAAAAGCACTTTCCTGAGCATCAAAATCCGGGTCTTCCCAGACCGCAATCAACTCAGATGCGCCAATGGTGTTAGTCCAGTTAGCTGCTTCCAGATCGACAGTGTTCCCAACGGGTGGCAGCTTGCCATTGGCATCCGGGACTCTATCGTCCGACCAAACCACATCGTAGACTTTTTCCTTCAGGTTTCCACGCTTATCCATCCAGCCTTTTACGATCTGTATTCGATCGAGATTGGCCCCAATGGGATCGCGCAAAGCGTAGACCATAAAGCTTGGCGACTTGCCGCTGGGCGCTGCGCGAAGATCGCCACCCATAGGCACTCCTTTTTCATAACCGACAAAGGCAGGCTGTCGGCTCCGTACATCATCCGCATCGAAATCCCAGCCGCCAAAAAAGCGCACGGCCATCCGCGTGCCCGTCGTTGCGTAGGTTTCCTTTCGCTCCATGGCATCAAACAATGCCGCACGGGTGTTTTCTGTCGCCCATACGCCTTGATAACCAGACGCCAGCAACATGTCGCCTTCGATTGCACCCAAAGCCGACTTCACAAAAGGATGCTCAACGCGCGTAGCGGAAGGCTCCACGCTGACAGACTTTCCGAAGAAATTGTCTTCTTCAGCCGTGGTTAAAGAGGTGTGCGCATCGGTGGCGCCAATCAAGCCGAATTTGTAAGGGTTGGTACCGAACTTCTTCTCAAGCGCTAATCCCTGCTTAAGCGCCTCACGGGCATACTCACCCGGCAACATTTCAGGCTTCTTTAACTCTGAAATATCTAGGTTACCCACGTCCCACGTGCCGTAGTCCGCAAACTCATCATCCGGCGACAAACTTGGGTGAGTTTCACCATCGCCTTTGATTTGCGTGACCTCATAGAGCGGCTCCCACTTGGCACGCAGGTTTACATATTCCTTGTTGACCCGACCGCCGGCATAGGTTTTGTCGACGGGAAACATCCATCCATTAGACAGGTTTCCGTTGTGGGAAATTGCCAAAGCGCGCCCCCCCGTCTTGCTCTCGTAATTCTCTAACCACTTATACAGGTCCAGCGGGTCCGTACTTCCCACGGGGGGCATCGTGGTCATCGGAACAACCTGGCCGGCACGATTACCGTTATCACGCAGGATGACGTTGCGGTGCAAGTTGAAACCTTTCGGGACCGAAGTCCACTCAAAGCCAATAAACGCAGTGAATCGTCCCGGCTCGTTATAGCTATCCGCCTTCTCGATTATCTCGTCCCACAGGCTGTTGTACACATCTGCACCGGGGCTGTACTGCTCTAACAGCTCCGCGGGAATAGTGCCCTGAGAGAAATTTCCAATGAGGTCAAACGCAGCTTCGCCAGCGGCCTGACCGCCTTTGGCAAAGCCTTCAGCCCATGCCTTGCCCTTGGGGATCGCCAAAATGTTGGGCGCGCCACGCTGAATATCGGTAGCGATACCCATAAGGTCCGAATGATCAGTGATGACAAGAAAATCCAAAGGTCGGCTGAGCTTTACTTCCTGCCCTGTCGATGAAGTGACCTGCTCGCCACGGGCCAGGCGATAAGCTG
This sequence comes from Congregibacter sp., assembly GCF_045107095.1. Lineage (GTDB taxonomy): Bacteria > Pseudomonadota > Gammaproteobacteria > Pseudomonadales > Halieaceae > Congregibacter. The sequence continues at coordinate 33,808 of NZ_JBGCFU010000094.1, forward strand.
TGTCGTGACCGGTAGTGTTGCCAAACAAACCCGCGTCCAAAGACAAACCGGTGTGTAGATGTGTCTCGCCCCAGAAGACTTGACTGGGAAACGCTCTATCAGCCCAGGGAGAGTAGCTCTTACCGGGGTAAAGGCCGTTTAGATCCTCTGTCCGTAAAGCACCACCATCGTGTTGCGCCTGCGCGCCTGACCCTAGCAATAGCGTCGCCATAGTAAACAATGTGACTTTTAGCTTTCTCATCAGACCATCTAAGTACTTATTATTAGAATTTTATAATTAAGTATGCGCCTAGACTTCATGAGCATGCAAGAATGCTTCACATCTGTCCTTCAATGGGCAAGTGCGCGAAGAACCAATCTTCTAGCCTCTGCATATAAGAGGCAGCAGGTTGCTCTGAGAGTGTCGTTCCTTCGGCCACCCAAACCACCTTGCTTGACTCATTGATCTGCAGGCTCCAGGCATTGGCCTGACTGAGATCTGACTCCACACCTTCTCGAATCTTCGCGTTGAGCTCCGGGCTTTTCACGAGCAAGCCCACCTCAGTATTAATCCGCATTGATCTGGGGTCCAAATTAGGGCTGCCCACAAACACATGATCACGATCAATCACCAACACCTTGGCATGCAGAGCCAAGGCCTTGCCATCAGTTGGAGAGAGCATGTAACGGTCGCGATCTTTTGCGTCGATGCGTACCTCATGAAGCTCTGCGCCGTCTGCCATTAGTTCATCAATGTGATTTCGGTAAGCACTGTGAGCAGTGATGTGATTATTAGAACGGATCGAGTTTGTGAGAATTCGAACGCGGACGCCTCGCTGTACGGCCTGTTCAACCAACTCTTCCAATCGCGGTGACGGGATCAAGTAGGCGGATATGACAATCACCTCTTCCTCAGCACTTTCGAAAGTTTCAAGAAGCCGCTGCGCTAGCTGCACCGGCGCACTCTCCAGCGCGTTGATATCTGCAGGAGGCGGTATATCCACCAGTAGCTCAGCCTCCCCGGAGATCGCAGCCTCGACGGCAAGCCGCCACTTGGCCCGCAAGGCGGATTGATCGTATTCACCGCGAGCTAAGATTTCCCGATCCTTAACAGCGACAGCTTCCGTCAGGCGCTCATAGTTCGGAAGAACATGGGAAACGGTGGCGATGGGAACCGACCAGATATCGTTCCAGTAAGTATCAAATACCTCACTAAGACGAGGAACAACGCTGCCTCCCACGAGAAGCTCCATGTCACGGAAGTTTGCTTCTTCGTTAAAACCAAAGTACTCGTCGGCAAGATTTCGCCCTCCGATAATGGCTACCCTGTTGTCCACTAGCATGACTTTGTTATGCATGCGGTGATTCAAACGCTCAAAGTCTCCAAGATTCATGAGTTCGCGAGTAGCAAAGCCGTCGTGTCTTCTCTGGTACGGGTTGTAAACGCGATAAGAGATATTCGGATGCTCTGCCAACGCCAGGAGTAAGTCGTCTTCTCCAAGTAAGAAGGAATCGTCCACCAGCAAGCGCACTCTTACACCACGCTCCGCCGCGGCAAGTAAGCGGTTCAGAATCGCTGACCCCACGGTATCCAAGGACCAAAGAAAGGTCTGTAGATCAAGGCTACGACTTGCCGAGTCGATCGCGTTCAATCTCCAATCAAGAGCTGTAGCCCCATCGTTTAACAGGATGTTCCAGTCGTCGCTGCGCAGCTCCTCAAGCTCAGTCCAGAGCGGTGTAACCGCTGGCGCGCTGGCAAACTCATCGCTAGTCTTCTCGGGTGGCAAAGTCGAACAAGCGTGGAGAGCAAACGCAGTCGTAATTACGGCGACCAAGCGTCCAAAATTCGTCATGGGTCGATACACCTTAGGGCACATACCAAATCGGCGAGCTCCAAGCCCGCTCTTGAACAGTCGCAGGCACGTCATCAAGAAGCGGCTGCTTAAAACGCACGGCGTCGTAGGTGGTCCATCGCGGCGTTGGAATCTCGAGGGTCCGAGTGTAGTAAAGCGCTGGCTGTCTCGGATCAAAGTCCGGGTCAGACCATGTGGTCATCAACTCTGTCGCACCAATGGAGTTCCGATAGGTGGCAGTGGCAACATCCACGGTGTTACCCACCGCAATCGTGCACCGTCCGCTATCGTTAATTGTTCGTCCATCGGACACCGCTGCATCATAAATTCGCTCATGGGTTTTTCCATCGCTATCAACCCAACCTTTGATGATCTGCACGCGATCCAGATTCGCACCTTCAGGGTCTTTCATTGCGTGAATATAAAACCTAGGTGACTCAGAGAGGGCCGTGAGCGTCGACCCCATGGGCAGGCCATCACTATAGCCAAGCTCTAGCATTTCCCGGGGGTTATCCACGGCCTCTGGCAAATTGGCTCCCGCGAAGAATCGGGGCTTCAATCGCGGCCCGGAAGTAACAAAGGTCTCACGCGCTCTGAGCGCATCAAAAATTGCGCCTCGGGTATTCTCGGGCGCATAGACGCCGGTAATGGACCCGGGGCTTGAATCTCTCACAGCTATCCATCCAGGGATATCATCCACGCGGCGGCGCTCTATAGAACCATCCGCAGCGCCGTGGCTGCCCACATAGGTGCTCTCTACTACATCACCGGGAGTACCGTTGTGGCTATCAGTGCCCCCAACAAAACCCAACTTGTAAGGGTTCGCGTTGAGACTCTGCTCGTAGCCCAAACCATCTATCACCGCCGCACGGACAAAGTTCTTCTTCGCAAAAGTGCGTTTACTGTGTGTCTCTACGCTATCTCCGTTTTCAAAATCAGCGAACTCGTCAGCGGGCCAAAACTTGCGATGTACTTCAGAGTTGCCCTTGATCTGCATCATCTCGATAAGTGGTTCAAAATGGCTGCGTAAGCGAGCGTACTCGGCATCCATCGGGTTCCCTGAGTTGTCTACGGGCTCAAACATAAAGCCCTTACTGGCGTTGGAGTTGTGCGGAATCGCCAAAAGTGTCGAGCCTAACTCTTCCTGAGCGCCCATCCACTTCCAGAGATCCTCCTCATCGGGGGAGTCTATGGATGAAAAAGGTAAAGCCGGTACGTGATCATCGCGAAAAATAACGTTGCGGTGCATATTTCCGCCCTTGGGGGCGGAAGACCATTCATAGCCGATCAGCGTGGTGAACGT
>NZ_JBGCFU010000095.1:0-9059 GCF_045107095.1 Congregibacter sp.
CCGGAAGCATTAACGTAGTCACTTACCAAAACTTACCACCAGGCGATTATGTGTTCCGAGCCAGAGGGGCTGACTCTACAGGCGTCTGGAGCGACAACGAGATCAGGCTTCCTATTAAAGTACTGCCTCCGGCGTGGCGAACGTGGTGGGCAATCGCTAGTTATCTCCTACTGGCGCTGATCGCATTTCGATACTTCAAGATAATCAATGATCGTAATGTAGCGCGCAGAGAACGCCTAAAGATCGCTGAAGAAGGCAGCGCTGCATTCGCGCGTTTAGAGGATGACTACCAGGCGCAACGAGAAGCGAATGAAACCTTACTACTCGGAAGAACACCATCTGCTAACCAACTGCTAGACGTTCTGGAAACAGCGCTGTCCGCCCAATTCAATGACACAGATAGTGAAACAACAGCCGACCTATCGAGCAAGATAGCAACGCTGCGCAGTCTTCAAACGTTTACCGACAGAACAACGAATCAGGAGCGAACAAACATACACGCCCTCACCAACGAGATCACGGCTCGGCTGGCAACGACTTCTGAATTTGCCTCCCGCGCGATCATCACTAATGACACCTGCAAAGATCTGGTTCCCCTCGAGCATGCAATGTATCTCTGTTTAGTCATTCAGGAAGCGCTTGAATTTGCGATTACCGGCAGAAGCTTCGATAGCTCAATTGATCCGCTCATATACATAGCTTTTGCCTCCCCCACCCTTACCGAGGCTGGGGAAATCAGTTACGAATTCCGCATTGAAGACAGTGCGCAGAAGCACAACTATGACGAGACCCTTGCGCGAGCTATGCCGCTTACTTTTCATCTCATCGAGACAGGCGGTGGAGAGGTAAGCGACGACTACGATGCGGGGAACACGCTCTCTATTAGCCTGCGCTTCCCGGCTAACAGATTTGTTTTGTAACTCGGTTACTTTCCAGAGAACTCAGGCATCCTCTTCTCTCTTTGAGCTGCAAAGCCCTCCTGCAAATCATCTGACTCCTCACACAAGCGCGCCAGTTCTGTAGCACGAGAGATATCGATAGAACCACGGCCGGCCTGGGCAATCAGCTCCTTCATGGCTTTAGTCGCCAATGGTGCTAGCCCTGCTATATGCAGCGCTAACTCCTCTACACGCTCATCAAGCTCTTCCTGCGCCACGATGTAATCGTAAAAACCGACTCGATACGCTTCCACCGCATCCATTGCCTCAGATGCCACCAGCATCCTCCGCGCGATGTTTGGGCCGAGCTTCTCTACAAATAGGGAGATACCCGCTGGCGGGTAACACAAGCCAAACGCTGCTGCAGGTACGCGCAACCGTGTACCCACCACGCCTATTCGAAAGTCGCAGCTCAATGCCAATTCGGTCCCACCTCCAAACACATTGCCGTTCACCCGGGCCAAGGTGGGAATGGCTAACGTGGCTAAACGGTGCATCGCGCTTTGGAACGCATCAGGCTTCAAAACACCGCTATTTAGGTCTCCTAAAGATGCTCCGGCGCAGAATGTCTTTTCCCCCGCCCCCGTAACAATGAGCACTCGCACCTCTGGATCCGCTTCGACAACATCAAGAACGTCAGCGATACGTTTAAGCTCTGTGGCGCCAAGAGAATTGTGCTTATCTTCGCGGTTGATGTTCAGTGTCCCGACACTGTCGCTCACCGAATATTCGATCGAATGGCTCATGCTAAGCTCCTGACTTTTACACATTCTTGCATAGCGTCGATACGCCGTCATCGTTCGCTAAGTAAACACGGAGAGTACAGATGCAGCGCTGCGATTGGTGTGGAGACGATCCGCTATACATGAGCTATCACGATAATGAGTGGGGAGTTCCCCTCAGAGACGAGCAGCTGATGTTTGAGTTCTTGGTACTAGAGGGTGCCCAGGCTGGCCTAAGCTGGATAACCATTTTACGTAAGCGCGACGGCTATCGCGCGGTTTTCGATGACTTTGACGTTCACAAAGTTGCGGCCTATAGCGATAGCCAATTAGACAAAAAACTATTGGATGCTCGCATCGTTAGAAATAGGCTCAAAGTGTATGGCGCCAGAAAAAACGCCCTCGCGACCCTTAAGCTCTATGAAGAAGGCACCACACTCCTCGACTACTTTTGGGACTTTGTAGGCGGCAAACCCATTCAGAACAAATGGCGCAGCATGTCTGAGGTTCCTGCCTCGACCCCTCTATCTGAAAAGATCAGCAAAGACATGAAAAAGCGGGGCTTTACTTTTGTGGGCCCGACCATCATTTACGCAAATATGCAGGCCACCGGCATGGTCAATGACCATATCGTGAGCTGCCCACGACACAGGGAATGTGCGGCGCTCGCTTAATGGATTCGTAGACAGGGCCGGTAAAAATACTTAAAGTTGGAATTTCCAACCTTACAGTATGATGAGAACAATAAGCGTCCCCTGAATGACGACCACCAGCAGCTCAAACAGCACGTCTCCATTCAACAGAAAAGCGCAGCATGACGCTAAGCGCATCGCTATTCTCTCTGAAGCTGCACGCCTTTTTAATAGCAAAGGATCGCGAGCCACCACGCTGCAGGACGTGGCCCGAGGTCTGGGGCTCACCAAGACTAGCCTCTACTACTACGTGCGCACAAAAGAAGAGCTTATATTCCAGTGTTACGAAGTCACCATGCAGCGGCAGCACTCCATTATGGACGCTCTCGACAAAGCGACGCTCACTCCTCTGGAGCGTGCCGGGGCCTTCTTCAAAAGCCAGTTTGAAGGCTGGCTAAGCGCCCAAACCGGGGACGATGTGCACATCGCGGCACCCCTGGAGATAGCGTCGCTCAAACCGCAGCACCGCAAGGCCATTGAGTCAGAATACATACGGATGTTTAAGCGCCTCCGAGCCTTCCTGCGTGAGGCCATGGAGAGCGGTGAGGCACGCACGGTCGACAGCACCTCGGCCACCCGAGCCATCATTGGTGCCACAGACTGGGTGTTTCATTGGCTGCATCAACTAGATCGCTCCGACGTTCTAAACGCTGCTGACTCCGCCTGGGACATTTTGCTAAGGGGCCTATCTGCTGATGGCCGCGAATATCGCCCCGTGCCCCTGAACATCAACTCGGACAATGATCGACCAGCGCAGGGCTTTGATCGAGAAGAACAGCATCGACAAAAACAAGAAGCGTTTTATAAAGCTGGTACCTGGTTCTTTAACCGCAAAGGTTTTAACGGAGCATCTCTGGACGAGATCGCCGAGCACCTCAACGTCTCAAAAGGCGCTTTCTACTATCACATTCGAAACAAGGAAGATCTCCTCTTCGCCTGCTATGAGCGCTCCATCGGCATCGTGCAACGAATCGATACCAACGCAATGCGCGCTGAAGGAACAGGCTTGGAAAAGCTCGATGAAACCGCTCGTAGAGTATTCCACGTCCAAAACTCCGACGCGGGCCCATTAATTCGCTACAACACGATTACCGCACTACCTAAGGAACGGCGAATAGAGATTCTCGCCGCAACGGAGGATGCGGATAGCCGGTTTGACACCCTGATTGCCGAAGGAAAACTCGATGGCAGTATCCGCGATGTAAATTCACTTCTGGCACGCCGTTTAATGTCCGGAGCAATCAACGCTTCGATGGACATTAGCCTTTGGCGAGCCATTGACGACATCGACAGCGCAGCCATCGAGTACTTCGATATTTTTTATAACGGACTTTTGCCAAAAGAACCGTCTAAAGAGAGCCTCTCATGACTGACCTTCTCGCAGACCTTTTGAATCATCTTGAAGTGAAGCGCATTGATACCTACCTATTTACCGGCAGTAGCCCCGAACGCCCGCGGCGCATTTTTGGGGGCCAGGTACTTGCGCAAAGCCTCAATGCGGCCAATCGATCCATTGGCGACGACCGCGTTGCCCACTCTATGCATGCGCACTTTTTGCGCCCGGGTAACCCCGCAAAGCAGATCGTCTTTGAAGTAGATCCCACGCGAGACGGCCGTAGCTTTGCCACGCGCCGCGTTGTTGCGAAGCAAGACGGTAAGCCCATTTTCATCACTTCAGTGTCGTACCAGGAAATCGAAGAAGGACTCAATCACGAGGCGCCAATGCCGGAGGTAGAACCTCCTGAGGGCCTTCAGAACGACTTCGATTTTTGGACCGAAATGGCTGCGAAACACCCGGATAGATATGATCCGCCCTTTTCTCAGGCGGTGGAGCGCAAAGTCATTAATCGTCGCGACTATGCATCGCCAAAACCACAAGATCCTATCTCACACACCTGGTTTAGGGTCCCTGGTGATATTGGGGACGACCCCAATCGCCACCAAACCCTTCTCGCATTTATTTCAGACTTTGCCCTGCTGGGGGCTGCACTGTTTCCACACCCTTACACAGCTGCGAGCAAGAAGATTCAGGCAGCCAGTTTGGATCATGCGATCTGGTTCCACCGTCCCGGGCGGGCCGATGACTATTTGCTCTACACCATGGACAGCCCAAACGCAGGTGGCGGTCGCGGATTCAGCCGCGGACAGTTCTTTAGCCGCGACGGTCGGCTTATCGCGTCTACCGCCCAAGAGTCGTTGATACGGCTGCGACCTAGTTCACCCTAAAAAAATCAACGACGCCGCCGAGACGGGCTTGCTTGAGGGACTAACGTAGAGCCAGAGTCCTTTCTCAAGTCGCTAGAGCTTTCAATTCACAACCGAAGACATTTGCTTGCCCAAGGAACGCACCGCCAGGCTGCCCGTCGAGTCATCAAGCACGGTGACAGATGCGTTGTCGGGCCAAAACACGAGTGTCTCCTCACGCTTCTGATACCAACCCACCAGGGCGTTGATCACTAAAAAGTGCGTGAAGACAATCGTTGTACCCGAGAGCGACTCAACTGCATCGACAATGTTCTGTCGCCATTGGTGCAAAGCCGGTTCCTGCTCATGCCATTGCTGACGCATAAAACCTCGCAGCCAGTCCTGACGCTCGTCAAGAGGCACCGGTGACGGTATCTCACGGAAGCACTCATCGACCGAAACCTCTAGCCCCAACGCAGCGGCCAATGGGATCGCGGTCTCTTGGGCACGCAGCAAAGGACTGCTCACCAGGGTGACTCCCGGTGCCGACAAGTGTGCCTCCAGCTGCTGTGCAGTCTCTTTAGCCTGAGAATGCCCTAGCTCCGATAAACCCGGGTCAGGGCTCTGCCCCCAACTCGCCGCAGCCTCTCCGTGACGAACCAGATAAATCGCTCGCGCGTTACTCATCGATAGGTAACCAGCTTTTCTCCCCGGGATGCAGACTGCTCTCGAAGAAACGAACAATCATTGAAGTACGACAAAGACACCTGTTCCGCCCTGTAAAAAATCTGCGTGACCGAGCAGTTGAACACGGGCTCATAAAATTGATAAGTCGCGGATCCAGGAAGCTTCAGTACCGCTGCGGTGAGAGTGGCGATAGTGCCACCGGAGGTAAACACGCCAATCGTTTTACCCGCCCCTTCATTGGTAATGATGTCGCGCAACATGCTGTGCACGCCTTCGGAGTACTCCGCCCAACTCTGAATATTGGGTTCATCGCATTCGGGAGAGACCCAGTAGTTAAAAACAGCCTCAATGACTTTTTGAAAGCGCTTACTTGAATCAAGACCCTGATCAACAATCGCCTTGATGTCCGGGCGAGTCTCCAGCACCTTCGGAAGCAGATACTCTAGATGCTCGTCATTACGTACTTCGTCAAGCCGGGCATCCACCGTCAAAGGCACCGAAGCCGCCTGACTACCCAGCGCTAACGAAGCGGTATCTTTCTGACGTTCCAAGGAACCACTGTAAGCCGCATCAAACACCACTCCGGTACGAGCCAAGTACTCACCGGTGAGCGTCGCTTGCAGCCGACCTAGGGGGGATAGCTCGTCGTAGTTTTCTGCGCCAAAAGACGCCTGTCCATGTCGAACAACGTAAATACTGGCCATTAAGCTTGTCCAAGCAAAGAGGGTTCTTCTTCCCGGGGGAAACGTAGTTTCCTTCGGTAAGGATAGAACGATTCAACATAGCCGCTACGTATCTGCTCTTGCAGCGACTTCCAAAACCGCGCTTCGTAAATGTCTGAGTGCTTCTCATCAAAGGCTTTACGCGCTCGCTGATTGCCCGAAAAGAACAGACGAAATTCCTCGGGAAAAATATCGTTAGGACCAACGGAGTACCAGGGCTGGCTAGCCATTTCCTCTATTTCATTACGAGGCTCGGGAATAATCCTGAAATTACAGTCCGTAAGCGGCACGATCTCGTCGTAATCATAGAAGACTACGCGTCCGTGACGAGTAACACCGAAGTTTTTAAGCAACATATCTCCGGGGAAAATATTAGCAGCGGCAAGCTGCTTGATGGAGTTCCCGTACTCATCCATCACCGCCTCTACCTCGATATCCGTGGCATCCTGCAGATAGAGATTAAGGGGCGTCATTCGGCGCTCGACATACAAATGCCCGATAATCAGCGCTTTGCCATTTTCCTGGATCTGTGAGGGTGCGACCGCTTTTAGCTCTTCGATCAGCTCATCAGAAAAACGATCGCGGGCAAAAGCCAGATTAGCGAACTCCTGAGTGTCGGCCATACGCCCTGCCCTGTCTGCCCGCTTTACCAAACGATACTTTGATTTCACTTCTTCGTGCGTGACTTCCTTAGGCGGCGTAAACCGGTCTTTGATGATCTTAAACACAAAGGGATAAGAAGGCAGCGTAAACACGCTCATCACCATGCCCTTAATCCCAGGCGCGATAACAAACTTGTCCGTAGTCGACTCCATGTGCCTCACCGCAGACCGGTGATAGTAGGTTTTCCCGTGCTTGTTGTAACCCATGGAGCTGTAGATTTCGGAAATCGGCTTGGCCGGCATGAGCTTGGCCAAAAACAGCACGTACTGGGATGGAATCGTCGCATCCACCATGAAATAGGTTCGCGTAAAGCTAAACACCACACTCACGCGATTGGAGCCAAACAACACGGTGTCCACGTACACCGCGCCCGCCTCGTTATGCAAAATAGGGAGAACAAAAGGCATGCTGTCCTGGCCCGAAAGAATTCGACCAACGATGTACGCTCCCTTGTTGCGATAAAAGTGGTTAGAAAGCACCTCCATACGCAGGTCGCTTTTATTCAAGTCGATGTTTGAGACAAGCATCAACTCCTCTTCAAAAGCTTCTAACAGTCGACCGACGTCCCGTGACAAGTCTTCATAGGGGATATTGAAACAGTAGTCTTCAAGAAGCTGCTCCAAGCTATCTTTTAACGAGTGTTTTACAGCGTAATAGCGAAGAACAGGACTACTGTCGGAAAGTGGAATATCGCCTTGAGACGAGAAGACAAAGGCGTAGTCGTTGCGAATCTGTTCGTGAGAAAAAACTGCGTTGTAAACAGAGTTGTAAAAGGTTTCCGCAATCTCGAAGTTGTTGTGATTGCGTATCAGCCCTGCGTAAATCTTGCGCGTGTCGCGCCAGAACTCGTAATTGCGCAACTCCTGACCCGCAACCAACTCCACGGTATCCAACACAAAGCTGACCTTCAGTTTGTAAAGGTCGATGCGCTGAATCGTCGCCGCATGAATACCCAGCCAGTCCGCATTTTCAAAACGTGACCGGGCACCCAGCGTAATATTCTGGTAATCCGCAAAGTACGACTCAAAGCCGTTAAGAATTATCCGCGCAAACCGCTCGCGTCGTTCCACGCTACCCCCAAAACTCCAAAAGACTAGACTTCGGGATTACCAAACTGGCGACGCAACTTACGCATTCCACCGATCCAGCGGTCGTAATCCGCAGTTTTGCGTTCGCGATACTTGGCAACCTCAGGGTGCGGAAGAATCAAAAAGCGCTCTTCCGCAAGGCCTTGCACAACGGCCTCGGCTACGTCCGCAGGCGTTAGAATGCCATCAACTCCCGCGGTTCCCCCTTCTGAATCGCCAATCATACGCGTAGCGACAGCCTGAGGGCACAGGCATGAGACTTTAACTCCGGCATCGCCGTGAGTGATCGCCAATGACTCGGCAAATCCAACCGCCGCGTGCTTCGTGGTCGAATAAGCGGCATCTCCCACCTGGCTCAAAAGACCTGCCGCAGAAGCGGTATTTAAGAAGTACCCCTCTCCTCGCTCAAGCATAGAGGGCAAACACGCCCGAGCAGCATAAACGTGGCTCATGACGTGGATGTCCCACATGGCCTGCCAGGTGTCATTAGGGGCCGAGGTGGCGTACCACGGAGGACCATCCAGGGCGATGATACCTGCGTTTGAGCAAAACAAATCAATATGACCAAACTTTGCGATTACATCCTCGACCATCGCAGCAATCTGCGCCTCGTCGCGAACATTCACTTCATAGGCACTGCCATTAACGGCGTCTGCGACAGCCCTAGCCGAATCCAGTTCAAGATCTGCAACAACTACCTGTGCAGCACCCTCAGCGGCAAAACGCTCGCAGAGGCCCTTGCCAATTCCATTGCCACCGCCTGTAACAACAACAACTTTGCCTTTTACGTCCATTGTGTGGTCTCCAATTACAAATTGTGCGATCTACAGATACAAAAAGGCCCCCAGCTGGGGGCCTGTTCAAAGGTTTAGCTCTTAGGCTGCATCGCTCATGCTAGCGACGTTTTCAGAAGCCTCAGAACCGTAGCTCAGCGCATTGAACTGTGACTGGTGATGATCGCGATCACCGAAGGTCGCATTGATCATCATCAATCGCTTTGCGTAGTGAGCGATATCCAGCTCGTCCGTAAGACCCATACCACCGTGAAGCTGAATCGCTTCTTCGAAGATATGCTTGCCGCACTTGTGCGTCATTACCTTAAGCGCGTGCAACTCTCTACGCAGGTCAGCATCACCATTTTCCAGGGCGCAGACTGCGCGATAGAGCATTGATTTGGCTTGCTCATAAGACATGAAGGTATCGACCATACGATGCTGGAGCGCCTGAAAATTGCTGATCGCAACGCCAAACTGCTCACGCGTCTTCGTGTATTCAAGAGTCTTAGTGTTGAGCTGCCCCATAAGGCCCACGGCCTCACCGCAAAGAGCCACGATACCCTCTTGCACCACTTGGTCCATGGCTG
>NZ_JBGCFU010000096.1:0-12190 GCF_045107095.1 Congregibacter sp.
ATTGCCAACGAAGCGGAAGTTGATGCGGAGTACATCGGACGCATTCAGATTGAAGACGATCATAGCTTTGTGGATTTGCCCGAGGGAATGCCCAAGGAAATCTTCAAACACCTGCAAACAGTCTGGGTAAGTGGGCAGAAGCTTCGAATCTCACGCCCCGGCGCTAAGCCCAAAAAATCGGCAAAGGGGTCGAGCCCTGCTGAAGGCGATCAGAAAGACACGCCCAAGAAAAAGGGGCCACGAAAGCGTAAGGCACCGCCGCTGGCTTAAGAGTAAGGAGTTAAGACTAAAGAGTTAAGCTTTAGTCGTTCCGCTCTAACCACCAGCGAAGAATCTCTTCCTCCACCCGATACAAGGGGCTGCTCCCCGGCGGAGCGTGGGCCGGATTCTTGGCCGTGCCCGTAACAATTGTCGCGATGCCGTCACCGGTCTCCGGGTCGATGAGAGCGTGACTGAGCACGCCGTAGGCCTCTCCAAGATGGCCCACGAGGAGTTCGGGTCCCTGCGTAAAGCCCCATTCTCTCGTATTGATTCGATGTACCGATAGCCCGTAGCTGGTCATGAGCCCATCGGTAGGGCCGCCCGGCTCTGCCTCACCCGCGGACAATCCGTTGCTGCGATCCGCATTCAAGTCCCAATCGGGCGCGAGCATGGCGTCCACGGCTGCTGCAGTCAAAATCTGTTTGCCATTCGCTGTTCCGCGATTAATCAGCATTTTGAGCACCACCACTAGGTCATCTGCGCTGGCGCGTAAGCCCCCTTGGGGTGAATAGATTGTCGCATTGCTGCCAAGCACGTAGCTGCTCAGAAACTTCTGCGCGAACGCTGTATCTCGCATTCCGTAAAAACAGCTCGGCTGTGCACCATCGACCTGTGACAGCCAATCGCTCTGATCGTCCCACCCGCCGGGATCTATTCCTTTTCGAAACGCCGCCGCCCGCTGATAGGGTGGAATCTCACAAGGATCGAAGCGCGCGCTGATCCCCATGGGTATAAGCACACTGTTTGCCATGTACTGATCGAAACGCTGCCCGGACAGCAGCTCTATTACTGTCCCCAAAAGACCGAAGTTCAGGTTGGAGTAGTAAAAGAACTCGCCCGGTGCTTGCGCAGTGCCGCTGGCAAAGTGATCACCGTTTTCCCAATAGTCTGTGCCGGGTGTAAAAAAGTCGCGCAGCTCTCCCGTCCCGGCGGCGATAAAATACGCTGATCCATCGCGGATCGAGGAGGTATGTGAAAGCAATTGTCGGGCCGTAATAGCCTCGTCAGGGAAATTGGGGTTACGCAGTTCCCAGCCGAGATAATCAGATAGGTCGCGGTCAAGGTCGAGCTTGCCGGCATCAAGCAGTTGCAGCACACCGATAGCAACCACGAGCTTTGAGATTGAGGCGATTCGGATTTTGTGATCCCGTCGTAAGGGATCTTTTACGCCTGACTCTATTTGCGCAAAGCCAAGGGCATAACCCTCGGTCGCTTCGCCACTTTTGAGCAGACTAATCTGCAGACCGCTCAAGCTCGAGCTTACATCTGTGCCTGCAACGATGGTTTGCAGTTCAGCTATCGCATCGTCTGCCGAGGCGGAGTGGAGGAACAAAACTGCAAACAAGACAGCGGTTAACCGCTGCGCTTTCATCGCGTAGTTACTCTTTCATCCTACAGTTACTCTTTCATCCTACGGTTACTCTTTCATTACCTTGCCGCTTTTCATCACAAACCCAACGTTCTGTAAGGCCTTGATGTCATCTAAAGGCGAGATCCGAGTTGCAATAATGTCGGCATGCTTACCTGCTTCAATGGTTCCCAAGCTATCGCTCATATCAATGAGGTCAGCGGCGTTGACCGTCGCCGACACCAGGATGTCCATCTCGCTCATGCCCGCATTGTTCATGAGCTCTGCTTCTCGCGCATTAAGGCCATGCTTGGAAACAGCCGTGTCAGTGCCATAGGCGACTTTTACGCCGGCCTTATGCGCTTTCTCGAAGTTACCTTGCATTGCGGTGCTGACTTCTATTGCCTTGGCTGCCTGGGCGGGAGTCAGAATTCCTCCCATTTTTGCCATCTCGCCGACCGTCGCACCGGCCAGCAGAGTAGGCACTAGGTAAGCACCAGTGCGCTTGAACTCTTTGATCGCGGCAGGGCCTGCGTAGGTGCCGTGCTCAATGCTATCTACTCCCGCTTTGAGCGCCGCGATAATGCCATCCTCTTGGTGAGCATGACTGGCGACCTTACGTCCCATGCTGTGAGCTGCTCGGACTACCTCTACCAGCTCGTCATCTTCCATTTGCTTGCCCGTGCCGGTCGCGCGGTCGGTAAGCACACCGCCGGTAGAGGTGATCTTGATGAAGTCAGCGCCGTACTTGATGCCGTTTCGTGTGGCGCGGCGGCAGTCATAGGGCCCGTCGCAGACTGATTCGTCGGTCATCAGCTCCATGAACTCATGCTTGGTCCCGCTTACATCATTGTGACCACCAGTAATGCCCACGCCACCCGCAGCGATGATTCGGGGGCCGTCAATCCAGCCTTTATTAATAGCATCGCGCACAGCGTAGGTTTGCTGATTCATTGAGCCTGCGTCTCGCACGGTGGTGAAGCCTGCCATGAGCGTCGTCATCGCATTGTGATAGCCATACATCTGCACGAGTTCGCCGGACCAGCGAAGGGAGCGGCTATCATTGTCGGGGCTCAACTCCCCCTGAAGGTGTACGTGCATGTCCATAAGTCCTGGCATGACAAAGCTGTCTTTGAGATCAATGACGCTGTCGGCGTTGTATTCACCAGCGCTTTGATAGCCGTCAACAATTTCGCTGATACGACCATCAACTACAACGACAGTTTGCTCTTCGAGCGGCTTCTTGCCGGGTACGGCGAGGAGCTCACCGGCGTGAATGAGTTGGGTGTCCGCCAGCGCGGGGGCCATGGCAAGAGCAGCGCTAATGGCGAGCACGAGTTTTGTGGTTTTGGTTTGCATGAGTTCTCCTGGCAGGGTGCGTGCCTGTCGAGTGTTGGTTTTTTTATAGGTGATCAAGCATAGCAGGCCCAGCATGTTCCTACTCGGCCTCAAGTGGCTGTTTGCCCGAGGTCGATCAGTGGGTGACATTTACGCACGGCTCTAATACAGTCCCTCGTCAATACGCTTCGCGATCCACGGGATTGTTAGTGAGGCAGCGATAAAAAATATAACAAGAGGAATTCGAAATGAAGCGACTGTCTTCTGAGTCCTTGCTGCGCACAGTCTGCGCGACATGTCTGTCGATGCTGTTTTCAGGGTTAGTCTCTGCAGCTGATAGCAAACCCAACATACTCGTCATCTGGGGCGATGACATAGGCTGGTCGAACATCAGCGCCTACCACCGCGGGATGTTGGGTAGCCGGACTCCCAACATTGATCGTATTGCCAAGGGCGGCGCGATGTTCACCGACTACTATGGCGAGCAGAGCTGTACCGCAGGCCGTTCCGCATTTATCACCGGACAACATCCGCTGCGTACCGGGCTTTTACGAGTAGGTTTGCCGGGCGCCGACATTGGTTTGCGCGCAGAGGATCCTACAATTGCGGAGCTCCTTAAACCTCATGGCTACGCCACAGGACAGTTCGGTAAGAACCATCTGGGTGACAAGGATGAGTTTTTGCCGAGCAATCATGGTTTTGATGAATTTTTCGGCAGCCTCTATCACCTGAATGCAGAGGAGGAGCCTGAGACGTATTTTTACCCTAAAGATCCCGAGTTCCGGCGCCGCTTCGCTCCACGAGGAGTTATACGCTCTTACGCTGACGGCAAGATAGAAGATACGGGTGCGCTTACTCGTAAGCGTATGGAGACCGTGGACAAAGAATTTACCGATGCCGCACTCGCGTTCATTGATACGGCCCATGCCAACGAGCAGCCATTTTTCGTATGGCTGAACACTACGCGTATGCATGTATGGACTCGTCTGGCGCCCGAGTGGCAGGGCAAGTCGGGCTACGGCTTGTATGCAGACGGCATGATGGAGCATGATTTTCACGTAGGTCGTGTTTTAGACAAGCTGGACGCTCTGGGGATCGCCGATAACACCATCGTTGTTTACTCAACGGACAATGGCTCGCAAACCAATACCTATCCCGATGGTGGCGCTGAGCCCTTCCGTGGGGAGAAAGGTTCGACCTGGGAAGGGGGCTTTCGTGTACCCGCACTCATACGCTGGCCGGGTGTTGTAGAAGAAAACACTGTGATCAACGATATTTTTTCTCACCAGGATTGGCTGCCGACATTTTTAGCAGCGGCGGGAGAGCCGGATATCGCCAGTAAGCTGCGCAAGGGCCACCGAGCCGGTGAGAAGTCTTTTCGGGTGCACCTTGATGGGTTTGATCAAACAGACTTGCTCGCTGGCACAGGTCCGGGTGTTCGCCACAACATTTTCTACTTTGATGACAACGCTAACTTTAACGCGCTTCGCTGGAACGATTGGAAAATCCACTTTGGCGTTCAGAAAGATGGATGGGGCGGGAGTCGCGAGGCGCTGAATTTTCCGCAGATGGTGAATCTACGCACAGATCCTTATGAAACATCCTTGGATTCCAGTTTATACACGCGGTTCTTTGCAGATCAGATCTGGCTGTTCGTACCTACACAGCAAGAAGTCGGCAAATGGTTGATGACCTTTCGGGAGTTTCCACCAAGGCAGGCCGTAGCCAGTTTCTCCGTTGATGGAATGATGGAACGTATGCAGCAAATGCTTCAGATGAAGGCGATGCAGCCGCCGGCGGTAAAGTAGACTGTGCTACCCACATTAAACGAATCAAGGATTAAAGGTACATGATCAAGTTATACGGCTTTTCTTACAGCAACTACTACAACATCGTTAAGCACGTCTTGCTTCATAAAGGTTTGCCTTTTGAGGAAGTGCAGCAGTTTGGTGCTGACGATGCCTATTTAGAGATAAGTCCTCTCGGTAAGGTCCCTGCAATGACCACCGAGCACGGTGAGTGCATGAGCGAATCGACGGTTTGTTGCGACTACCTTGAGGATGCTTACCCCTTTAACTCGCCGCTGTACCCTGCCGATGACTATGACCGCGCGAGAGTTCGTCAGGTCATTAAGGTCTCTGAACTTTATTTAGAGTTGGCAGGACGACGACTCATTCCATTTTCAATCAGCAAGAGTCCTGTGCCCGACGCATTGGCTAAGGAAGTGAGCGATGCTCTTACCAAAGGTATCGCGGCGCTTAACAGCCTTGCAGAGTTTGATCCCTATGTAATGGGCAGCAAGCTAACGATGGCTGACATTTACTTGCGCTATGTCGTTGGTGTGGTGGCTTTGGCTGGTGCGCTCCTCGAGCGAGATTTTGTCGCAGAGATCGACGGTATCGAGGACTGGCAGGAGATGATGGCGGACACCGACATTGCGCGAAAGGTCGATGCTGACAGAGAAGCCAACGGCCCTGCGTTTTTTGCCTACATCAAAGAGCGCTATGGGATGTAATTGTTTGCCTCAGTCTGAAGTTGATCAGACGAGTTGCTGCACAACAGGGCTTGCTGCCAAGGCGGCCCTGCTGTCGGAGCGATAGCCCCGGTAGAATCCAAAGCAAACCGCCAAGACTAAGCCAAGCCAGAACAATAGCTGGAGCTGCGCCTGCGTTAGCGGGAGCACCAAGCTGACGGGTAGTGTCAGAGCCAGGGCCGATGGAGCGCCAAGAGCGATACCCAGCCATGCACCATACATCCCCGCTGTGTTCTTTTCTCTAGCTTGGCGCTTTAGAAAGTACACGCGCATACCTGAATGAATGATGAACAAAAGGCATATGCCAAAGAGTGCATAGGCGATTTTTACTGGCATACCGCCAAAGGAGCCAAAATGCACCTTGTACACCGAGTCGCCCACCTGCTGCCCAATGCTTCCGTCGGCTGAACCTACTGTCCCCAGAAACTCACCGTCTCTGTTGTAGTTGTATTTTTCGGCATATATGAGGCGATCGGGATGCTCCGCAAAAATTTGCAGATACTGACCTTCGGTATTCGGATCATGAAGTACCAGGAGCACTGGTTTTGTAAATGCATAGTTCTCTTGGACGTGAAGAAGGGCTAAATCCATTCGCGCGATGGGTGCAGAGCGCAAGTCGACTGGGGGTTCGCTCCCAAAGACCGGCGCGAAAACCGCACTGGTATCTCCTTCATAGTTAAGAGAGGCAATGGCGAATGCCGAGATGCTGGCCAGGCCGATCATTGCCCCGGTGAGCGAATTACTCAAATGGAAAGGCATGGTCCAAACACTCAGCCGATTGTGGATATCGGTGTGCATAAGTCGCGATGACTTTCCGCGACGAAATGAAAATGCATCCTTAACGATGTTGGGGTGAGCCAGCAAGCCAGATAAAGACATGCCGAACAGTAGTACCCCAAAAATGGCGACGACGATCATTCCAAAGCTATGGGGCAGATTGAGGTAGTAATGGAGGTCTATGAGAAAGCTGGACCAAGGATGTACCTTCTGCAGTGCTAGTCGCCCTTTGGCGTCCGCGTAGTGGGATCTGTTGTCGGTTCCCACTATTGCGGTGTTCTTTTTTTGGGTGGGGGGGTAGACGACTAAATGCTTTGTATCGGGATCCAGTTTTATGGCTTCACGGGAAGCTTTCAGGAGTTCTTCGCCATTGAGAGCTGATACCTGCGGTATCTCCTTTCTTTGCTCAAAGACTTCCAACTGATCTTTAAAGACACTGACTGTGCCGCTCAGGCAGACTAAATAGAGACCCGCTGCGATAGCGACGCCGAGGACGCCATGGGCAGATAGCGCGCGTTGCACCGTCTTCGCTTTGTTTTTCTTTTTGGCCACAGTCTGCGTGTTCCCACTAAAACTCTGCGCCATCAGGCTCCACACCGTTAAAAAGCCCCAGAGCACGGGAAACAGGAATAGTTCTGTAACCAGTGCGTTTTCAGGGAGAGTACCTGCCCAGATAAGCATCTGGTGACTGGCCAGTGCGGTGCTCAAGGCCAATAAGGCGGCAACGGGTCCCGCTGTCAGCAACCAGCTCAGGCGCTTGCTGGCCATCCAGCCGACGCTTTGACTTCTCGCAATCCCAGCGTCATCGCTACGCTGATCTCCTAGAGCGCGCTTATTTTTTTTAGGCTGTGTTTTTGTTTTTTCCTGCGGCGTACTGAATGCGATAGATCCAGAAACAGCAACACAGCAAAGGGCGCTAATACACAGAACAATGAGTGCTATAGCGATTCCACGATCAGCTCCGGTCGCCCATGACCAAACCCCAGTGCCCAGCGCAATGCTCGCCCAGCCGATAACGCGCCCGTGGCGGGGCAGGGCGGCGCGCCATGTTGCGTACAAAATAGCGACGCCCAGCCCCACTAAGGAAGACCCGATTACGGATAACATCACAGCGCCCCGGTTAGAAGTTGTGGGTAACTCGGGCTACGATGGTTCGCTCTTCACCCGGGAAGCAATCACCTCGGGCAAGGCAGGTGCCGTAGTACTCCTCTTGAAATGCATTGCGAAGGTTCAGCGTTAAAGCAGTGGACTTCCACTGGTAACCGACCAGCGCATCCACCAGGGTATAGCCATCGGTGTTAACTTCCACCGGGGTGGGTGCAAAGCCATTAGCGGGGAGGAAAGCCGTCCCGTTACTCTGGTTTTCGCCAGCGTAGCGAACGCCTGCGCCTAGGCTGAATCCGTTAAGACGTCCCTCGGTCGGACGCCAGGTAGCCCATATCGAGCCTTGCTCTTCGGGGATACTGGCAAAGGTCACGCCATCAGGGTCTGCGGTGTCCAAGACACTAAAGTTAGCGTCAAGATAAACATTGCCCAAGACAGTTTGCGCCTCAATCTCAAAGCCGCTGATTTCGGCCACGCCTTCTTGCTGCGTTGCGGCAAAGGGGAGATCCGCGGGGTTGGGTAAGTTCGATTGCTCTATATCAAAGTAGGCGGCGGTCACGTAGGTGCGGGTACCCCTGGGTTGCCACTTAAAGCCCACTTCCCATTGTTCGCCCTCTTGGGGTTCGAGAGCTGAGTTAGTGAGTGCGTCGGTGCCAACAATGGGCTGAAACGACTCGGAGTAGCTGATATAGGGGTTCAAGCCGATATCTGTTTTGTATAGCGTACCAAGCGAGAGCGACACTGCATCATCGCTCTGTATCTCGCCGCCGTTGTCGATTTCGACATCGTCAAATCGCAAGCCCGCGGTGACAACAAAGTTGCCCACCTCGATTTGATCATTGATGTAAAAACCGACGGTTTCTGTGTCGCTTTGGGAGGTGCCTCGCGCGGCGTCAAAGTCGGCGACAGTTGGTAGTGGGTCCTCGCCGTACTGAGGGTTGAGTACGTTAAAGGTGGTGGGTAGTGCGTAAAGAAACGCGGCGTCGGTGCGCGTGTTTACGTCCTGATAGTTAACGCCCACCAATACTTCATGTCTGAAGCTGCCCGTTTCAAATTTGAAGCGGGTACGTGCATCAATAGCGTATTGCTCGGAGGACGCTGGCGCGTCGTACCAGCTGCGACCTATAGCAGAGCCATCGGGGAGGGTTCTTGGGTTGCCCGCCCCCAGAAATGACACCCAGGTTTGTCGATAGTCCGCTTCGCTGTCGCGGTATCGCGCTGTGGCCTCAAAGGACACAACATCGTTCAGAACATGTTCGCCGAACAGCGTGACGGATAGGGACTCTGTATCGTAAGTGTTAAACCCGGGTTCGCCCACGTAGCGTGATGCGGGTACCTCGGCTCCGCTGGTGCCGGCGCATACGTTGGCTTCGGAGATTTGTACTGACGAGTCTGCACAGCCGCTTACCGAGAGTGGTAAGAATTGGTGGGCAGTGTCACTCTCGCGATCGGTGTAGTTCACCAGCGCGGTCATCGTTGTGCGGTCGGTCTGATAGGTGACCGAAGGCGCTAACACCAAAGCATCGTCATCGACAAAATCGACCTGAGTTTCGCTGTCACGATAAACGCCAACAAAGCGGCCGCTCCATTTGCCATCGTCGCTGATTCTAAACCCGATATCGGTCGCTGCCTGCAGTCTGTCCTGACTACCGAAGTCGAGCATGAATTCACGCTCGAGGTTATCGCGCCCCGCGCGCTTGCTCACGGTGTTCACTAGTCCTCCGGGGGAGCCTTGTCCATAGAGTACTGACGCAGGGCCCTTCAAGATTTCTACTTGCTCCAAGGTATAGATGTCTGAGCGGGCATTGTTGTAAAAGCCGAAGAGTACCTGGATGTTGTCGAGATACTCCGGGACGTCGAGGCCGCGAACGCGGGGAAAGTCTCCGCGGGTGGAAAACCCAAAAGTGTCACCTACCACACCGGCCGTGTAGTTCAGTGTGTCATCAAGGGTAAGTGCGCCACGTTCCAGAAATTCTTCCGCAGGAACGATGGATACTGATCGCGCGGTCTCAAGGATGGGGATGTCTGACTTTGTGGCTCCAAATGTCGATAACTTGCCGGTCACGATCACTGTTTCGAGTTGTGGGTCGTTTTGCGCTGCGGCTGAAATGCTTGCAAGCAGGGTGGCGGCGAATAGAGTGTTGCGGGTAAAGGGGTGTTTCACGGAGGCTCCTATTGAATCTAAATACTAATGAGATTGATTATCATTTAGTATTAAGAAAATTACAATAGGGTGAATGGTTTTTGTGGCTGAGTGGTGTGGGGATGGGTCGTACTCCTCCCTCGTTCGCCTTACGCGTATGAGATATCGCTCGGCATCAAGAGAGGGTTAATGCCCCGCCAACCTGCCTACCTGGCAAGGTGTTCGACTCTTCGGGGTGATGTGGCCTTTCGGGAATCAATCAAGTTTCTGTTTTTTGGCTCTCTTTTGTTGCAGCAGTTGCACTACATTTGAGGAGAGGCCCTATGTATCCGATACAGTTTTGCTCATAGTTACGCACGTGCCCCACGCTGGGATCGACGTCCCGACAAAGGTGCGAAGCCAATTTGTGGTCGACCAAAGCGTGCTTTGGATAGAGATCCTTACCGTTACCGACTGTTACACCGATGAGCTGTTTGGAATGCCACGCAAGCTCCGCCTTAATCCCGTTGTGTATTCTTTGGGTGCGACCAAGCTCACCGGCCGTGATGGCTTCATCTACAATCTTCGTAAACTCGCGATCTGACGCTGAAGCCCATTCATGGTGTTGTTATGACAGTTGTGCCAGTTATGACACTAGTTTCTCTGAAGTCTTGAAACGATCGTGCGAATATCCAGATCTTCGTCATTAGCTTCTCGTGGCGCATACTTGTCAAAGGCCGCACTCAATCTTTCAAAGCGCTCTACAAGTCGGACTTTGTTGTAAGAATGTGAAACCGCATAGAGTTCGCCGGCCTTGAGCTGATCAAGAATGATTTTGCTGAAATCATCTGTCTCCATTCCCAGGCCCAGCCCTCGGGTCATTTCAGACTTAACTAAACCCGGCATGATCAAAGCCACATCGATAAAACTGGGCACCTCTTCGGCTAGCAATTCGGTGATCGCCAAAATGGCATGCTTCGATGAAACGTAAGCGTGCGCGGAGGGTACGCAGGGGTAGATGCTGTTCTCTGAACCGAGATTGTAGATGGCGGCAGGTGTACCTTGCTCTATGAATCTTTTTCCAAACACCTGAATTCCGTGTAACACACCATAGATGTTTATCTCGTGGACTTTCCGAAATTCGGCGAGGTCCATTTCGATAATTGGCCTGGGCTTCTGTGAAACCCCCGCGTTGTTAACAAGCACATCGACAGTTCCAAACTCTTTGACCGCAAAGTCGGCGAGGTTTTCTACGTCATGGCGATTGCTTACGTCGCAAGCTACTGCGGCAGCGGTGATGTTTAGGTCGTTCAGTCTCTCTACAGCACTTTCAATATCATCTGTCGGCAGTCCCGAAACAACGACCTTGGCTCCCTCGCTCCCAAATTGTTTTGCCAAAGAAAAGCCAATGCCTACCGCGCTGCCAGTAATGACAACCACTTTGTCAGAATAAGATTTCATGGTCTCTCTGTCGCATCGTGTCGCTGTGTCCAGTTGCGCATTGTCACCGAGCTCTGCCAAAAAAAACAGTGCCAAATACTGTAGCGAATACTTTCCAATTCATTAGGAATACTGCCTAGCTTTACAAGTACACATAACCCTTCAGGCTGTGGCGGCAAGCAGCGCAGCGATTTGACCGTCCCGGCGCGAAGCGCCCTTGCTGCCTTGACTTGTTATGTTTCGGGATGACCAATTGCTTCCCTAAACGCTTGCTTATCAGACGGTGACAGCATTATAGATTTCCCATGTGTATAGCTGAGCTCCAACCTATCGAGAGAGAGCGCTGGGCTCGATAGTGGATTTCTAGTTTCCGAAACGGAGGTTATCTCCGACACAGGAATAGACCAGGAGAATGGCCCACAACTAACTCGTAAATTGTCATCGGAAACGACGTACTTCGTGCCCGAAAACAACCACGCCGGTAGACCACCACCAAAAACCAAGATTATTACCGCAATTACGATATTTACTGTGCCTGACTGCTTAAAGGTTACATAAGCTGTCGCAATTGACACTGCTATGGAGAAAAACAGAGTAAGCAGAAGCCATAGATCTATTTTTGACTTGAATACGATCATGTTTCGATCCTCAAGAAACATAACAGCTACTTATGCGGCGGATTCCGCATCTGTATCCCAACCCGGAAAAACAAGCACTGCTGGATGACATTTCAAAACACGAGCTAAGGTTTTTGCACGATCCACACCGATGTTCACGCGACCCCGCTCAATAGCTGAAATAGTGGACTGCGGCATACCGGCCAGATCCGCGAGTTGGTTCTGGCTGAGCTCTTGTAGCTCTCGAATGATTCTAACGGACTCTCCTGGAGAGATCGCCACCCGACGCTTTGCTTTACGAATCTCGCTCATCAAGACCTCCTTCGATAGTCGTGAGGTGTCACCTCTACCACAATAACCTCTAGTCGATCGCCATAGGCTTTATAGATAGCCCGATGCTGCTGACCTAGGCGAGATGAACGGTAACCGTTCCAATCTCCACGAAGTGCCTCATCTCGAAAACCTCGGATGAGCCTTAGTCCGTCGGGGCCAGAAATCTCAACAATGTCCTTCCACTTTTCGTAGCGCTTCTGGACGTCTAGCGGTGCTTTTGCAAGCTGCTTGTCTAAGCGCCTATGTTCGAAGATCGACCACATATTTTAAAGGTTATATACCCTATTAGATATGTCAAGGCGGTGGCCGCATAACGC
>NZ_JBGCFU010000097.1:0-11304 GCF_045107095.1 Congregibacter sp.
CGCCTGCGCAAAGCGCGTCAACGAATCCATTAGCAGTAAAACATCGCGACCCTGATCGCGAAAATGCTCCGCGATGGCCGTCGCTCGCCAAGCACCGTGCACACGCATTAGCGGTGGATAATCCGCCGGAGTCGCAACCACAATCGCTCGCGCAAGACCTTCGGGCCCGAGAATATCTTCGATGAACTCCCGAACTTCGCGGCCTCGTTCACCCACGAGACCAACCACAATGACGTCGGCTTCCGTGTGTCTCGTCATCATACCCAGCAGCGTGCTCTTTCCGACACCACTACCGGCAAACAACCCCAGACGCTGCCCCTTACCCATCGTAAGAAGACCGTTGATTGCGCGCACACCCACATCAAGCGGCTCTCGGATAGGCCGGCGCTCCAAAGGATTCAGTGGTTTGGCACGAAGCGCCACGCTGTGACTGCAATGGGGAGCGGGGCCATCATCAAGAAAGTGCCCTGCACCGTCGATGACCCGGCCGAACAATTGCTCATCCACCGCGACAATCGCGCGCTCGCCCAGAGGCACGACTCTGGCGCCGAGCTGCAGCCCGGACACGTCACCCTCGGGCATAAGCACCAAGCGGCCATCAGCAAAACCGACAATTTCCGTGTCGACTACGGCGCTATCGCTTATGACTCTACAACGTTCGCCGATGGCTCCATCGCAGCCCTCGGCTTCCAGCTTCATTCCCACCATGCGCATGAGCCGCCCTTCACATTGAAGATCGGGCGCGTCGACATGACTGCTCAGTGTTGCCAGGCGCTGACCCAGACGCTGCATTTGCGCGTCACGTATTTTCTGCGCGCTGCTCATGTGTTTAAGCTTGTCCGCCCGAATCAGCGCTGCCAGCGCCAACGGGTAGCTCTGGTTCCAAAATATCGTCCTCCGGCAATCCTGCTTCACCACGCAATTCCGCCAATGCGGACTCAATACGTGTCTCCACGCTGGCATCAACAAAGCTATGACCAGCGGCCAACTGCAAGCCGCCTCGCGCCAGACCCGGATTTTCCTGCACCACAAAACGTTCGTTGGGCAGCATTCCCTGCTCCCGACACAAGGCCGCATCCATAGGATTAAGCGTCAAAGTCACGGGTATAGACACCGAACCCAATGCAGACAGCGCATCCGCCAAAACCCTTTCGATATCTGCTCCAGAATCCAGCTCACGACGTATCACCGCCCTCGCTATTTTCTCGGTGAGGGACAAGAGCTCTCGCAACAGAACCGCTTCACTCTCCTGAAAAGGCGCAGCCATGGCATCGAGAAGCGCCTGTAGCTGGGCCACCTGCCCGTTGGCTTTGGCATTGCCTGCGGCCAGCCCTTCAGCGAAGCCAGCGTCGTAGCCCTTCTTTCGCTCCGCTTCGATATCACGGGTTTCTGATTGCTGCGCAGCACTCGCTACAGCTCGCGCTTTGGAAGCCTGTTGCGGGAAAGCGTCGGGAACCGCCGGCGCCCAACTAGCTTCGGCGCCTTGAGAATCAGACAAAGTCATCGCCGCCCTTCCCGATCATGAGCTCCCCTTCATCAGCAAGCTGCTTGGCGCCCGCGAGGATTTCTTTCTGAGCAGCCTCCACTTCGGTGAGCTTCATGGGGCCTTTTGCCTCGAGATCCTCTCGCAGCATATCCGCGGCTCTTGACGACATATTCCCAAAGAACTTTTCCTGCAACTGATCGTCCACGCCTTTGAGCGCGACTACCAATGTATCGACTGAAATCTCGCGAATAAGACGCTGCATACCGCGGTCGTCTAGATCCATCAAATCGTCAAAGACAAACATTAGCTCGGCAATCTTATCTGTGGTGTCAGCATCGCTCTCGCGCAAGGCCTCCATCACCGACACTTCCATATCCGCGTCCACGTTGTTCATGATCGCTGCAGCGCTGTTCAAGCCATTGACCGCTCGCGGCGGCGTCTTGGATGCTCGTCCAAGCTGTTTCTCCAGGACTTTGTCCAGCTCTTCCATAGCGGCAGGATCAATCATTTCGAGTTTGGCGATGCGTAGCATCAAATCGGAATGTAGCTCTTTAGGTAACTCAGCCAGCACATCAGCTGCCTGCTCCTCATCCAGGGACGCAAGCACGATAGCCATAATCTGCGGATGCTCTTCGCTGATGATCGCCGCGACGCTCGCGGGATCCATCCACTTAAGCGCTTCGATTCCGCGAGTCTTCGCTTTTCCCGGCATCACCTTCGCGAGCATAGTGTTAGCTTTGTCTTCGCCTAGCGCCTGCACCATCACGCGCTTGGCAAAGTCCGAGGCGCCCAAGCCCAAGGGATTAATGGAGCCTGCCTTGGTATTGAACTCGCCTAGCACCTCGGTGAGCTGATCATCAGACACACCGACCAGGGACGTCATCGCTTCACCCACGCGCTGGACTTCCCGGGGCTCCATATGACGCATGATCGACGCGGCGGACTCCTCCCCCACGCCGAGCAAAAATATCGCAGCGCGCTGTGCGCCACTAAGCTTTGGACCTGCTTCAGCCATCGTCTGCTACCCAACCTCTAACTACCTGAGCGGCTCGATCAGGTTCTCCTGCGGCCACCGATCGCGCCATCTGTAACTGCTGCTGGTATCCGCCAGCACCGCCTGCCGCTCCCGCTGCGCCGGGCAGACCTACCTGCCCCTGGCCGCCTAAGGTTACCTGATCATCCGCCATAGCTCCGCCCCCAAGGGCCGCCACTTGCTGCTGCCCGGGCCCCTGGAGGTTCTGAGGGGCCTGCATCATGGGTACAGGCACGGCCGCAAACTTCACAAGCGGACGGACGACTACAAATACCAGTGTTAAGAGCACTACAAGGACCAACAGCCCTTTCGCGAGCTGCCAGATCCAGTCCTGCTCCATCAGCGATGTCTCTATCACTGCATCTTCAATCGCAGGCGCCTCTACAAAGGATGCGCTAATTACACTCACCGTGTCTCCGCGCGCTGCATCAAAGCCGACGGCCTCTCGTACCAGAGATGTGACCTCGTCGATGCGCTCCTGCGGCATAGGTACCCGGCTGGTCGTACCATCGTCCGCCGTGGACTCAATGTAATCCAGTACCACCGCTATGGACAGTTTTTGAAGCGCTCCCGGCGTTTCGCGAACATGGCTGATGGTCTTGTCCATTTCGTAGTTGATTGTTGATCGGCTGCTTGTACGCTCAGGAGGGAGAACGCCACCTAAAGGCACGTTAGTCTGCACCACCCCGTTGGCCGTGGGCTGACCCTGAACCGCGGTAACCGTTGTGTCGATAGGTGGCTCGTTGGATAAGGTGCCCGGCACACCTCCAGCGTAGCGTTGATTCGTTGTTTCTTCAGACGTTTGCTCACTGCGAACATGGGTCTCCGGGGCATATGTTTCGAGTGTGCGCTCAACCCGCGTGAAGTCCAGGTCAGCAGCCACTTGGGCACGTACGGCATTGGCACCAAGGATGGGCTCCAGAATATCCACAATCCGACCACTCAGATCAGATTCGAGTTGGCGCGTGAAGCGGAACTGGTCCTGGGTAAAACCAAACTCGTCATCAGTTCCCTGACCGGACAACAGCTTGCCCTGCTGATCCACAACAGAAACCTGCTCCGAATCAAGATTGGGCACACTGGAAGCAACCAAGTGCACGATACCAGCCAGCTGACGCTCATTCAGTGCGCGACCAGCATACAGATTGAGCATCACTGAAGCGGCCGGTTGCTCCCTCTGCCTGAGAAATGCCGATTGTTTGGCCATCGCCAGATGCACCCGCGCGCCACGCACACTGTCCATGGCACCAATGGTGCGTGCCAGCTCAGATTCAAGAGCACGATGATAGCGAGCCTGCTCCATAAAGCTGGACAGCCCGATTTCCTGCTCACGATAGAGACTCTCAAACCCAACGCCTTCGCCCCGCGGGTATCCGTCGCTGGCAAGCAATAAGCGCGCGCGATGCACATCGCCTGCCGGCACGGCGACCATGCCGCTTCGCTGATCCATGCGATAGTCCATACCGTTGGCCTCAAGCGAAGCAATAACATCATTGGTATCTTCCGGTGCCATGGTGCCGTAAAGAGGTTTGTAGTTAGGCTCTACTACCCACTGCACCAGCCCCATGGCCATAGCGATACTCGCGGCAAGACCCACGAGTAAAGCTAACTGGCGGGTCGCCGGCTGTCGCGAAAATCCACTAAAGCGGGCGAACAAATTGTTATCGATAGCTTCGGCCATGTCTCTACGTTCTCACTAGTTCAAAGTTTTCAACGTTTCCAAAAAAGAAACGTCAAACTTGCATGCTCATGATTTCCTGATAGGCGCTGAGGAGCTTGTTGCGCACCTCGGTCATCGCTTGAAACTCCAAACCAGCGCGCTGGGATGCGATCATCACCTCGGTCACCGACGTTTGAGGATCACCCGATTCAAAGGAGGTAGCTAGAGCCTTCGCCTCCATCATGGATGCGTTCACCTGCTCGATAGAATCCTGCATGAGACTTGAGAAGTTCCCTCCGGTCACCTGCTCAGGACTCGCTGACTCAGACCCCGCTGCAGCCGCCATGGTGCGCATCTGGGCAATAACCTGATTGATCGCAATATCGCTCATAACTCACTCTCTCCGTTTATCATCACTGCTGATCGCCACTACTATTTATCACGACGATTCATCACTACTAATCATCATTACGTGGCTGTCGCTCTGTCTATACTGATGCCGGCAAGCTAATGCCTTGCTCTCGCATCCGCGCCAATTTGTACCGCAGTGTCCTGGGACTGATCCCGAGCTTCTCCGCTGTTTCTTTGCGGCTACCGCCGGTGGCATTTAATGCCTGAAGAATCAACTCCTGCTCTCGAAGCTTTAAATCGCCCTCTAATGCCGGCCGCTCTGTTACGACAGGCGCCTGGGCATCTGTGCTGACATCAAACTGATCTGCAAGGACGATGTCGCACTCGCTGAGCACGTTGCTGCGTGCAAGAATCACCGCCCGCTGTACACAGTTCTCCAACTCCCGAACATTGCCCCGCCAGGCCTGCTTAACCAACGCAGACTCTGCCGACTCATCAAAGTAGGCGCCGGGCACGGTGGCGTATCGATTCAGAAACAACTTTGCGAGAGGGAGGATGTCTCCCCGTCGCTCTCTCAAGGGCGGAAGATGGAGCGGCAACACGTTGAGTCGGTAATACAGGTCTTCTCTGAAGGTACCTTCGCGCACCTCGTCTTCCAGTTGACGGTTGGTGGTCGCAATTACGCGCACATCCAGAGGAATCAGTTTGGTGCCGCCCAAACGCTCCACCTCGCGTTCCTGCAAAACTCGCAAAAGCTTTGCCTGCAAACCCAAATCCATCTCGGAGATTTCGTCCAACAGCAGCGAGCCACCATTGGCCTGCTCAAATTTACCGGGCCGCGATTGATGAGCGCCTGTGTACGCGCCTTTCTCGTAACCAAAGAGCATGGACTCCAGCATGTTCTCGGGAATAGCCGCACAATTGATTGCAAGGAACGGTTTGTCCGCACGATTTGATTCGCCGTGGATGTAACGGGCAAGCACCTCTTTACCGCAGCCCGACTCACCACTAATCAAAACCGTTGCATCGCTGGGGGCAAGCCGCTGGGCCAGGGCACATAGCTGCTGACTACTGGGATCTTCTGCGACTATCGGCAAACCAGCCTCAGCCGTAGGCTGCATACGCGCCACCATATCCAGCAGCACCTGAGCTTCGAAGGGCTTCAGCAAATAATCTGTAGCACCGTCACGCATGGCCGACACCGCATCACGTACGGAGCCATGAGCGGTCATCATTACGAAGGGCATCTCCGGTTTACGGTTGCGCACCTCGCGGAGCAAACCGTGACCATCCATTTCGTCCATTTGCACATCGCTAATCACCATGTCGAAGCTTTCGCTCTCCATGCGTGACAAGGCTTCACGCCCGTTACCGGCCGCGACTGCTCGATAGCCACCAAATTCTATGGTGTCGCACAGTGCGTCGCGAAGCGTATCGTCGTCTTCAACGATAAGTACTCGTGCTGCCTGATTCATGAACTAGGCCTCTCGCCTTTGCTACCGCTGTGAGAATGAATACCAAGGCCATCCGATTCTTCGTTGGCCTCACTAATAAGGTTGCTGACTACCTCGGAATCACCGCAGGATTCCTCGGTAGCCAGCAGGGGAAGATCAATTAAAAATTCTGCACCGCCCTGAGCGCGATTGCGGGCTCGTACTTCTCCGCCGTGATGACTGACGGTTTTGGCAACGACCGCCAACCCCAGGCCGGTACCCTGCGTTCGCGTCGTAAAGAAGGGATCGAAAAGTCGAGGCATCACGTCAGACGGAATACCGGGGCCGTTATCTCGCACGCATATCTGCAGAGAGTCGTGACTCGTCGCCCCCGCCCAGATATCGACACGTACAGACTCGCCACCTACTTCCACTGCGTTATTAACCAGATTAGCCAACGCCCCAACCAACTCGTCCCGCGCACCGCTTAGGGCGAGCGTATCGTCGATGGGTGTAACCGTGAGACTAACGGTGGACGGAAGAGTCTCGCGCACCGCCGATTCAAGCGTTGTCATTACGTCCCTCAGTAACAAGGGCTCCATATGAGGATTTTCGCCACGCACAAAACTGAGCATGGATTCGATCAATGCCTCCATGTGCTGAAGTCGATCTCCCAGGCGCTCGCTGATTTTATCGCGCTGCACGTGGGGAAGATCATGACTGCCCAACTGGGAGAGGTATAAGGTCGCGGAAGACAGTGGGGTCCGAATTTGATGCGCGAGTCGAGCGGCCATTTCACCCAGCGCGGCAAGCCGCTCCCTGCGACCCAGCTGCAACTGCAAGTCATGGAGCTCCGTCGTGTCGGTTATCAGAACGACTCGCTCTCCGTCCTCGCCGTCGTCATCCAGCGCGCGACTGTTGATCGACAACTGCCGCTGTCCTGGCTGTCGCTCATCTAGCTCGGGGTTGCGTTTGGCCACCTGGGGCCAGGTCTCTCCCAATAGAGGCTCACCCAGCATGTCGAGCGCGGCCGGATTGGCATCGCGAATAGTTTGCTCGGGATCAAGAATCATCACTCCGCCGGGGAGTACAGCCAGAAGCGACGCAAGGCGATTTAACAGACGCTCTTTTTCAGCCAGCTCACGAAGACGTGCGCCGCGACTGATAGCAAGCTCTGTGCGCAGGCGCAAAACCTGTTCCTGCATTGTGCGGTAACTGCTGTCGAGTTCTCGGGAGACCTCGGTGAGCGAAGCCAGGGAGCTTTCGTCCAGCGCAACGCTCTCGGGGCGCTCGAGCACATCTGATGTGGAGATCTGCGTCATACCTGTCCATTGAGTTGTGGTATCTCGGAACAGGTCTATGCAAAGGCTATGCCTAATATTTTATTGTTGAAATTCAGATGCTTGCAGAATCCGCAATAAAGAAGCGTCAAGACTATGGCGCTTCGTCCGGGCGAATAATCTCGTACTTGCGCATCTTCTCGACCAAGGTAGTCCGCTGAAGGTTGAGCATCTTTGCCGCTCTTGCAACGACCCAATCGTTTTGCTCAAGGGCTTGTACCATCAGGGAACGCTCAAGATCTGCAAGATGTGTCTTCAGGTCCATGCCTTCTTCGGCCAGCACCGCTGGCGCTTCGTCCGGCGTTATAGTTCGCGAATCCAGGCGACCCGTTGATTCTGCAGGAGCAACCGGAGCCTCCGAGGCACTGCCCATCGCACCACCTGTCGCGGCAGCCTGATCACCTCGAAGGAAAATGTCAGCGACTTCTGTAGTTTCGCTTGCGCCGCGATCAGCCACAAACTTGCCAGGCAGGTGCGCCGCCGTAACCTCTTGCTCGGGGTGAAGAATCGCCAGGCGCTCTACAAGGTTAGAGAGCTCGCGCACGTTGCCCGGCCAGCCATAGCGCTTGAGGCATGCCATGGCATCGTCACCCAGAGTTACCGAACCACGACTGTCACGCTCCATCAGATCGACAAAGCGTCTCACAAGAGCCGG
The DNA here is from genome assembly GCF_045107095.1 of Congregibacter sp. Classification (GTDB taxonomy): domain Bacteria; phylum Pseudomonadota; class Gammaproteobacteria; order Pseudomonadales; family Halieaceae; genus Congregibacter. Next base: position 7,959 of record NZ_JBGCFU010000097.1, read on the forward strand.
GACATCCTCGACACGCTCCCGCAGGGGCGGAATGTCGATAGGAAACACATTAAGTCGGTAAAACAAGTCCATACGGAAATCACCGGCCTGGACGCGATCCTCGAGGTTCTGGTGCGTGGCGGCGATCACGCGTACATCGCAATCCTGAGTCTTGTTACTTCCTACACGCTCGAAGCAACGTTCTTGCAGAACACGCAGCAGTTTTACCTGCATCTGCAGAGGCATGTCTCCGATCTCATCAAGGAAGAGAGTGCCGCCAGCTGCCATCTCGAAGCGTCCCTGACGGCTGCTTATGGCGCCGGTGAACGCGCCTTTCTCGTGACCGAAAAGTTCAGACTCCAGGAGTTCACCGGGAATAGCGCCGCAGTTAACCGGCACAAAAGGGCCCTTCACGCGATCGGATAGCTGATGAATGCCACGAGCCACCACTTCTTTGCCCGTACCCGATTCGCCGAGGATCAAAACGGAAGCCTCTGCCGGCGCTACCTGCGCGATGAGGCGGCGTATCCCTTCGATTTGAGCACTGCTGCCAACGAGTTCCCGCGCCAATGTGCGACTCGCTTCAAGAATCGCCGACCCGTCTTCACTCACGCTTAATCCTCTTGTTTACGCGTGGATGCGCGCATATTCACTGTCATGGCTAAGTGTATTACCGCTGCAGTGAATTACTGACGCGACACAACAAAAACACATGGATTTTCAGAGTATTAGCGGCGTAAGTCAACTTTTTGACGGATTGATAATCGCTGGATTATTTGTGACCAGTGAATCGAGCCGGAATCATGGATAAAGCTGCTGGAAAGGCTAGCGAGTAAGACCTGCAAGCCAAGCGGCCGAAGCCAAGGGCTATTCGCCTGAGGAGCGTTTAAACGCCACTTCCCGGCGGTGATGCCTGAAGATCAGCTTTTCGAGCCACGACTTCGCCGCCCCGGTTAGTCCAGTGAAGCGGACCTTACCAGTGCCCGCGGCGTGCTCTTCGGCAGTCGACACCACTTCGCCATAGCAACACAGGGGCTTGGGCAGTCCACGCTGAATGTAGAGCTCCAGATAAACCGTTGTACCGGGCTCTGGCACATCGCCTTTCCAGGCAACACCGGCAGCAGATACACGCACCGGGCTGGTATCGGGAATATCAAGCTGGTGGTAAATAAGAGTCCCGACAAGGTCCAAAAGCAAATTGACCTTTAGATCCAGACGAGCGACTTCTTGTGCAACCACTCCTGAAGAAGCTTCTTGCTGATCTTTTTGCCCGCCCGCGTCGCCAATAACCGAAACCGCCCGCAGAAACTCCTCGTTAGAGGCGTTGACCATAGCCAAGTGCTTTTGATCGAGTTCGTGATCAATTTTTCTCCATGCGATGGAGATATTGTCGCTGTAGGCTAAACCACCTTCAGACTTTGCTGGTGTATCACTCATACGCAGGCATACCTTTACGGCCCAGAATCAATAGATTCCAAGCTAGCATAAGAAGGGTCTGGAGGGAGAGCAATTACCTAACCTAGCAAGAGAGGTCGGCTAAAGAGCTAACTAGAAGATTGAACATCCTGATAGCTACCGAGGGCTGATCGGGTACGTGCCTGATTGACGCCTTGCTCGAGCACCGCATCACGGGCATTTGCGAGCAGCCCCATAAGCTCATCGTTGAGGTGGAGCATCACGGCGAGAGCTTCTGACACCAGCTCACCATGTTCCGCATCAACCGGCTGCGAAAAACACTGCTGCAAATCATCGCGACGTTCGCGCTCAAGCTCCGCCACGCGGTCCCATTCACCGGCGCCAGCGCAATCCAGCATATCCCGCGTCATATTGAGCACGCCGGCCAATCTCTGGTATTGCCCGGACTCCTTGGCGTCGAGTGCGCTTGTGAGGGTCGCGTTCACGGGCTGTTAGCCTCGGTACTCTTCGGGAATCGCTTCCCAACCACTCTTGATTTCGCGCATGAGGCCCGAGACCTCGTCAAGCAATGCTTCATCTTTGGTAGAAGCAGCCTCCACCAAGCGTGATTCCATATAGTCGTAGAGGTCGCGCAGTCGCGTAGCAACCTCACCACCGCGCTCGATATCGAGGCTAGCCCGCATGTTGTCGATAATACTGATGGCCTTCCCCAGCATTTCACCCTGCGCGGCTACGTCCCCTCGAGCCATAGCGCCTTTAGCGCCAGCGATGCGGCTTAAAGCGCCATCCATCAGCATAGTAATGAGCTGATGAGGACTAGCGTCGGTCATGCCACTCTGAGCGTCGACTTTGCGATAGGCACTAATTGCGGTCATACCATTCATCTATCTGCTCTCCGTAGCGTTTATCACTAGTTGTTGTTTTGTCCCGGTAGAGGGATTCCAGCAAGCTGGGTGGTTAAGAACTCGCTGGTGCTCTGCAAGTTTGCCAGCAAAATATCCAAGGCGTTGAACTGATTTCTGAAGCGCGCCTCGATGGCTTCTAAACGAGCTTCCAGGGCCTCGCGATCTTCCTCAATACGCGCGACATCGGCCTCGAGGGTATCGGTACGTAAATCGATCAGGCCATTACTGTCCAGAAAACGGTCGATGACATCGCTCAAACTAACAGCAACCCCACTTGAGATGTTGACGGAACCTCGAGCGCCGGTAGTACCTCCGATGATCGACAATCGAATACCTTCACTGGCAGAACCAGCCGCCCCAATCAAGCTTTGACCCGACCCCGTTGCGGCCACGCCACCAATGGTACCGGCGACATCGACGCCATCGGTGCCAGAGCCCGCGGATAAGCCCAGGGTGCCGGTGGTGCTAGCAGCAACGCTGTCAATGACGACGCTACTCTCGGAGCCAAAACGGCTAGATTGAATCTGGAGTCGGTTTGAGGCATCAAAAGTCACGCTGACCGAAATACCCGCCTCTAAAAGATTATCGTCACCGTTAATGCGAGACTGCAGCTCTGCCGCCAGCGCATCACCGCTTTCGAAATCGCCCTGAGTCAGACTAACGAGATCGGTGGAGACGCCATCGATTGTGAGGCTTAACGTATCGTTAGAACCATCAATAGTCAGGGGAGCTAGGGCAGTGGGCGCAACGACGGCAGCGCCTGCGATACTGCCGCGAGTTGCCAACTGAGTAACTTCAACACTGAAGTTGCCTACCTGCGTCGAACTACCAGCACCATCGAACACAACGCTGCTGTCGTTGGACTGTCCGACTTGAGCGAACACACCAGCGACACTGTCAAAATTGTCGCGTAACGCAGCTCCCAAACGGCCTTCATCGATTGCGAGATTGCCGTTTGCCTGGGTGGTTATTCCGAGTTCAGCCAAGGTACTGAAAGGACCTTCAAAACCGTTAGAGGAACCAGTTAATGCGCTGCGAACCTGCGT
>NZ_JBGCFU010000098.1:0-30186 GCF_045107095.1 Congregibacter sp.
ATCCAGCATGATGTTTTCCGGCTCGACACCCAAATCTGTGAGCATCTTGATAACAGCTGCATTCATCATTGGCGGACCACACATGTAGTACTCGCAGTCCTCGGGTGCAGGATGATCTTTAAGGTATTCCTCAAACAGTACATTGTGAATAAAGCCCGTCAGGCCATCCCAGTTATCCTCAGGCTGCGGATCAGACAGAGCGACATGCCAATCAAAATTTTCGTTAGCTGCAGCAAGACCGTCATAATCTTCCACGTAAAACATTTCTCGCAGAGATCGCGCGCCGTACCAAAAAGAAATCTTACGCTTGCTGCCAAGACGTTTTAGCTGATCAAAAATGTGAGATCGCATGGGCGCCATTCCCGCGCCACCACCGATAAATACCATTTCGGCATCAGTGTCTTTCGCAAAGAACTCGCCAAAGGGACCGTACACCGTGACCTTGTCACCAGGCTTCAGTCCAAATACCCACGACGACATCTGCCCGGGAGCAATGCCTTCACTACCTGGAGGCGGCGTTGCAATCCGGATATTGAACTTAACTACGCCTCTTTCTTCTGGGTAGTTAGCCATGGAGTACGCGCGAATTACCGTGTCATCTACCTGTGATGACATTTTGAAAAATCCAAAGCGCTCCCAGTCCCCGCGATACTCCTCTTCCACGTCAAAATCACTGTAATTGACCAGGTGCGGTGGACACTCTAGCTGGACATAACCGCCAGCGCGAAAATCAACATTCTCGCCTTCAGGTAAGCGTAAGGTCAGCTCTTTAATGAAGGTTGCCACATTGGGATTGCTCTCTACGGTGCACTCCCACTGCTTAACCCCGAATACCTCTTCAGGCACCTGGATCTTCATATCCTGTTTCACAGCGGTTTGGCAGGAGAGCCGCCACCCATCTGATGCGTCGCGACGCGTGAAGTGAGATTCCTCCGTGGGCAGCATAGAGCCGCCCCCTTCATTCACGATGCACTTACACTGGGCGCAAGTGCCACCGCCACCGCAGGCGGAGGCCAGAAACACATTTGCGTCCGAGAGGGTCTGCAGCAATTTGCCTCCCGCGGGCACGGTGATATTGCGCTCACCGTTGATTTCGATAGTTACATCACCACTGCTGACCAGAAGCGTTCGCGCATAAAGAATGATGCCTACCAGCGCCAAAATCATCGCGGTAAACATGCCAACGCCATATACGATTGTCATATCCATGAATGTGCCTCAGAGATCGATGCCACCCAAGGCCATAAAGCCCAGGGACATCAGTCCTACAGTGATAAAGGTAATGCCGAGCCCCTGCAAGCCATCAGGGACATCGCTGTATTTAAGCTTCTCGCGAATGCCTGCCAGGGCAACGATCGCCAGTGCCCAACCGACGCCCGCACCGGCACCGAAAACCACACTTTCGCCGAAGTTGTAGTCACGTTCGACCATCAGTAGCGAGGCGCCAAGAATTGCGCAGTTCACGGTGATCAGCGGCAGGAAAACGCCCAACGCGTTGTACAAAGCAGGAACGTACTTATCAAGAAACATCTCCAGTATCTGCACGAGAGCGGCAATAACACCGATGTATGACAACAGCCCCAAAAAGCTCAAATCCACATCGGGTAGACCCGCCCAGGCCAAAGCGCCATCTGCCAGCAGATAGTTGTAGATCAGGTTGTTTACCGGGACGGTGATCGTAAGAACAACGACCACAGCAACACCTAGACCGATAGCGGCACTGACCTTCTTGGACACCGCAAGGAAGGTACACATGCCCAGGAACACAGACAGCGCCATATTTTCAATGAAAATCGCCCGCACAAACAGGCCGAGGTAATACTCCATTAGACGCTCTCCTCCGCTACGGTGTGTTTCGCCATACGGAAGTCTGGCTCTTCAACCTGCTTTGCATCAGCGGAACGAAGAATCCAGATAAACAGGCCAATCAGGAAAAATGCGCTGGGCGGAAGCAACAGCAGACCGTTGGGGTTGTACCAGCCGCCCTCGGTGACCAGAGGTAGAATTTCAAACCCAAACAATTTACCTGCGCCGAAGAGCTCTCGAATAACCGCGACAAATATCAGCACCACCGAATAACCAAGACCGTTACCAATACCATCCATGAAGCTGGCGACTGGCGGGTTCTTCATGGCGTAGGCTTCAGCACGCCCCATCACGATGCAGTTGGTAATAATCAGTCCTACGAAAACCGAGAGCTGCTTGCTGATGTCATAAGCAACGGCTTTTAGGACCTCGTCGACCAAAATCACCAGCGACGCAATGATCGTCATCTGAACGATGATTCGAATGCTTCCCGGGATGTGGTGTCGGATCGATGAAATAAACAAATTCGAAAACGCGGTTACCAAGGTCAAGGCGATACACATCACCAAGGTCACTTTCAGTGAGGAGGTTACCGCCAGAGCAGAGCAAATACCTAGTATCTGCAGCGCGATCGGATTGTTTTTAAATATTGGGCCCGCGAGCGTGTCTTTCACTGCGTCCATGATCAAGCCTCCCCGTTTTTGAGGTTTTCAAGGAAGGGAGCGAAACCCGCATCACCCAGCCAAAAATCAATAAGGTTGGTAACGCCGCGGCTCGTCAATGTTGCGCCCGACAGGCCATCGACCATCCAGTCCGCATTAGCGTTGGCCGGATTGACAGCGCCTTTGGTGAGACTGAGCTCCACTTCACCATCTCGATAGACCTTCTTTCCTGGCCAGAGAGCCTTCCATCGCGGGTTATCGACCTCACCACCTAGGCCGGGAGTTTCGCCGTGATCGTAAAACCCCAGTCCCGCTACCGTATTGCCGTCTGACTCTAAGGCAAGGAAGCCGTAAAGCGTCGACCACAGACCATATCCATGCACAGGCAGAATGATTTTTTCGTAGTCACCCGCTTCACCGCGCACCAAATAGACCTGCGCCACAGAGGCCTGACGGCCAACCTTGGCTATATCTTCGTCACCGGGAACATCCCGAGAAAGACTGGGATCCTTGGCAGCGGCTCGCTGGTCATAGCCTGAAGACACCGCGTCGGTAAACTCGCCACTCGCAAGGTCCACAAAGCGTTCTTCCACCACCGCAAACTGCTCATCGACACTGCGCCCTTCTTCAAGCATGCCTGCTGCCTGCAGAATGTTTCGCTTTCGATCGAGACTTTTATTCGCTTCCTGCGCTGGCTTTAACACCACCGCAGCGGTGGACACAATAACCGAGCACACAATACACAGCGCCAGGGCAACACCGAGAATTTTGCCGATACCGTCGTTACTAGCCACGGGCGAGTCTCCTTTTGATGTTCGCCTGAACCGCAAAGTGGTCAAACAGCGGTGCAAACAAGTTCGCAAACAGGATCGCCAGCATAATGCCCTCCGGGAACGCGGGATTGATGACCCGAATCAGCACAGCCATGACTCCAATCAAAATTCCGTAGGCCCAGCGACCGTTATCCGTCATGGCTGCTGACACCGGGTCTGTCGCCATAAAAAACATCCCGAAGGCAAAGCCTCCAACGACCATATGCCAGTACCAAGGCATGGCGAACGCTGGATTAGTATCAGATCCCACAATGTTCAGGAACGAGGAGAACAGGAACATGCCGAGGAATACGCCGGCCACCACCCGCCAGGAAGCGATTTTAGTCAGTAGCAATATCGCGCCGCCGATCATGACCATGAGCGTTGAAGTTTCACCAATAGATCCTGGAATCGAGCCGATGAAAGCGTCGATCCACGTGTACTGGGCCTGCATCGCGGTCATGCCTTCAGACGCCACCATTCCGAGGGGCGTGGCGCCGCTGTATCCGTCCACAGCAGTCCAGACAGCATCCCCGGACAGCTGCGCCGGGTAAGCAAAATAGAGAAAAGCGCGACCGGTAAGAGCTGGGTTCAGAAAGTTCTTTCCCGTACCCCCAAATACTTCTTTTCCAATAACGATGCCGAAACTAATACCCAGGGCAGCCTGCCACAGGGGCAAATCCGGAGGGCATATCAACGCGAAGAGAATTGAGGTAACAAAGAATCCTTCATTAATCTCGTGGCCTCGCTTAACTGCAAAGAGTACTTCCCAAAAACCACCGACAGCGAAGGTCACTGCGTAGATGGGCAGGAAGTACAAAGCACCGAACCACATGTTGTGCCAGATATTCGAGGAGTCATTGCCGCCAAAAGAGGCGATCAAAGAACCACGCCAACCATCAACACTACCGCCGGTAACCGCAAGAATCTCGTTCGCCTGAAAACCGAGGTTGTACATGCCGTAGAACATCGCGGGGAACGCCGCCAGCCATACGGTGATCATGATGCGCTTTAAATCTATGCCATCGCGCACATGCGCGGTGGTGTGCGTTACTGTCGATGGTTTATAGAAAATAGTGTCCACAGCTTCATAGAGCGGATAGAAGTTTTGGTAACGTCCGCCGTCCTGAAAGTGGTGTTCAACGCCGTCAAGCCATTTACGTAGAGCCACGACTTAACCCTCCTTCTCAATGCGTGTCAGGTTATCCCTAAGGATAGGCCCATATTCGTACTTTCCGGGACAGACGTACGTGCACAGAGCAAGATCTTCTTCATCAAGCTCCAGACAACCGAGAGCCTGCGCTGTTTCGGTATCGCCGACGATCAATGAGCGAAGAAGCTGCGTGGGCAAAATATCCAGCGGCATGATGCGCTCGTAAGCACCGACGGGCACCATGGCGCGCTCGCTACCATTGGTTGATGTCGTCATTGCCAATGGCTTACGACCAAAGAAACTGCTTAGGTAAATACCAAGGCTGGAGTGCTTCTTGGTACCTGCCCTCAAGTAGTGCAGAAACTCTCGTTCCCGCCCTTCTTCAAGCACCGTGACTTGAGCGTGATAACGCCCGAGATACGCGGTAGCACCAGCTACCTTACGTCCCCCCAGCACAGAACCAGAGATAATCCGGTTCTCCCCTGCCTTGAGTTGTCCTGCAACCAGAGCCTCCAAATCCACTCCGACGCGAGTTCGCAGAAGTCGTGGAGCCTCCACTTGAGGCCCCGCAAGCGATACGACGCGTTCAGTCCAGAGACGACCATCGAGAAACAGGCGCCCGATGGCGATGACATCCTGATAACCCACAGTCCATACCACCCGCTCAGGACTTGCACCGAAAAGATGATGTACGTGAGTGCCCGGCAAGCCCGCCGGATGCGGTCCCGCGAACTCTTCCTGCTGGATATTGCTCGCAGTGCCCCCAGAAATCCCCGCCTGCGGCGCTGTGCACAGGTACAAAGACCCTCCAGTCTGGCCAGCCAGAAGATCAAGACCCAAGGAAAAAGCATCCGACTGCTCGCTAATCACTACCGCTGGGTTTGCCGCCAGAGGATGTGTATCCATGGCCGTCACAAAAATACCCGCAGGCTGATGATCGGGAGCAGGCACGGCACTGAAGGGACGTGTCCGTAACGCCGCCCACTGCCCGGAGCTCAAAAGCTGCTCTCTTACGTCACTGGCACCTAACGCCCGGGCTTCTTCCGCAGAATACGCCGTGTACGCAACGGCATCATCACCTTCAACATCGATGACAACCGATTCTAAAACGCGCTTGGCACCACGATTGATCGCTGAAACGACCCCCGATGCAGGAGCCGTATAGTGCACGCCTTCCGTCTTCTTACAGCTAAAGAGTATTTGCCCGCACTGGACACGATCACCGACCTGTACGGCCATTGTTGGCTTCATACCAACGTAATCGGCACCAAGCACGGCAACAGCACGTGCATCGGGCGCTTCAGAAATGCTCTGCTCGGGCGCGCCCTCGAGAGGGATATCAAGCCCTCGGGAAATTTTAATCATGTAATCCGCCTGGATTGTCGTTGTGTTTCAAGCGAATGGGTCGGCACTAGAGACGCAAAAAACCATGTTTTGCGCCCGCACTGACCTTGAATGACTTACCGACTCGCTTCGCTCCCCCACGAACCGGCTTCAGGCCGCGCGCATTATAGCGAAGCGTCGGGTACTCCCGCTACTGAAGTAACGACCTATTTGCAGAAGTCTTCAAGAGAAAAGTCTCGACAATTCGCCGAGACTTCCAAGATTCAAGCCTGTTTGGGATACACGGCGTAGTTAACCCCCGCCATACGCTCCATTACGCGGTATACCTGGCAGCTATATCCAAACTCGTTGTCATACCAAAGGTACATAACAGCCTGATTTCCACTCACTATTGTCGCTTGAGCGTCATAAACACAGGCGGTCCGCGACCCGACAAAGTCGGAAGACACCACCTCAGGCGAGTTGGAGTAGTCGATCTGGCGGCGCATGGTTGAATGTAGTGCCATATGACGCATGTACTCGTTCAGAGCCTCAGCATCTGTCTCTTCTCTGAGCGTCAGGTTCAAAATAGCCATGGACACGTTGGGTGTAGGAACCCGAATTGCATTGCCCGTGAGCTTTCCGGAAAGCTGAGGCAGCACCTTGGCTACGGCCTTTGCAGCGCCAGTCTCAGTAATCACCATATTCAACGGTGCGCTGCGGCCCCGACGATCGGCTTTGTGATAGTTGTCGATGAGATTCTGGTCATTGGTGTACGCGTGAACAGTCTCTACGTGGCCATGAAGTATCCCAAATTTGTCATCGATCGCCTTAAGCGGCGGAACAATGGCATTGGTGGTACACGATGCTGCTGAAATAATGCTGTCGTCTGCCGCAATGTCTTCACTATTTATGCCAGCTACGATGTTTTTGATATCGCCTTTGCCCGGCGCCGTCAAAATCACCTTCGCCGCACCCTTTGATTTCAGATGCTGAGAGAGGCCGTCTTCATCGCGCCATACACCGGTGTTATCGATAATAATCGCATTGTCGATTCCGTACTCCGTGTAATCGATAGTGTCGGGCGAACTAGCGTAAATGACTCGCACCTCATTGCCATTGGCCACAAAGCTCTGCCGCTCTTCATCAACGCGAATAGTTCCCTTAAAGGCGCCGTGCACAGAGTCTCGTCGCAAAAGACTTGCGCGTTTCTCGATATCGTTGGGTGCCTTACCCTTTCGTACAACAATCGCGCGCAGACGGAATGCTTCGCCGCCCGCAGCCTTGTCTATGAGGATCCTCGCGACCAGTCGGCCGATACGACCAAAACCATAGAGGACCACATCAACAGGCTTCTGAACCGCAGAGTTATCGCTCTCAAGAAGGTAACCGAGTTGCTCGCGCACGTACTCGTCAACGGTCAGGCCTTCGCCATGATTCTTATCGTAATAATTTACCGCTAGTCGGCCCACATCAATGTGCGCTGGCCCCAAGTCCAGTTTGCTCATAGCGTTCAGTACGGGATGAGTTTCGCGTTCGGACAGCTCGTTCCCTTCCACCTGTCGGACGTAACGATGCGTCTTCATGAGCTCCAGTACCGAGGTATTTACCAGAGAGCGGTCGTAGCAAAAGCACTTGACGTTCTTTTCACGGGCCAGACGTCCCACCAGGGGAATAATGTCTTCAGCCAGCGCCTCGCGCTCTTTCCAATCCTTGAAATAGTCGTCCGGGCGTGGTCTTTTGCGTTCCGTCACTGGTCTCAATCCTTTTGTGGCGCGCGTCGGCGCGGTAAATAGACGCGATAATAACTGTGCGTTGATTTCAGCCGCGCATTATCCTCGCGCGCTCCCAAGCTAGCAACATGATAAATGTTGGCCTCTTCACAGTTTGGATGCCCAGCCTACCTCGCTCTACAATGGCACCCCTTACCGAGCTGACTCGTCCTATCGCTATGTTATTCGCACCACTGCTGGGCTCCGCGCCCTGGCCCTCAAAAACCGGCTCGCGTACCGCTGTGGGTCCGTTTTACGGAAGCACAGCGTCCCTGTGTATTGCCGAGCTGGCCCGAGAGCAACGTTTGCTCGTGGTTTTCACCGAGGATACGGCACAGGCCCAAATGCTCGCTCGAGAGCTGCCGTTCTTCCTTCCGAAGGGCTGCGAAATTCTGCAGCTCCCGGATTGGGAAACCCTACCCTACGATAACTTCTCGCCACATCAGGACATTGTCTCCGAGCGACTGAGAACCCTGCATCGACTACCGAGCACTAAAAGTGGGGTGCTGTTACTGCCTATGGCGGCGCTGATGCAACGACTGCCGCCCCGGCACTACATCGAGGCGAATAGCCTTCTTCTGCAAGAAGGGCAATCTCTGGACTTTGAAACACTGCGTGGGGCGCTTTCCAAGAGTGGGTACCGCTCTGTCGACACGGTCTACGAACACGGCGAGTTTGCGGTGCGCGGCTCACTCATGGACATCTACCCCATGGGCAGCAAACTGCCCCTACGCATTGATCTTATGGATGACGAGATCGATAGCTTGCGCTGCTTCGACCCCGAGACCCAGCGCACGATCGAAAAGCTCTCAAGCGTTGATCTACTGCCTGCCCGAGAATTCCCCCTGGACAAGCCCGGGATCAAAGCGTTTCAACAGCGCTGGTATGCCCGCTTTGATGTCGACCACGATCAATGCCCGGTTTTCACAGAGTTGAGCGATGGACGGGCTCCGGGCGGCGCGGAATATTACCTGCCCCTATTCTTTGATGCCTGTGAATCCTTGCTCGATTACCTCCCGGCAAACGCGGCGCTCGTCACTCTGGGCGACCACTACAGCGCCGCGTCCAGATTTTGGGAAGAAGCATCTCGACGATTCGAAGACTATGGCGTCGATCCACGCCGCCCACTCCTTTCTCCGGCGGAACTCTTCATGCCGGTCGAAGAGCTTTTTCAGTTATTAGGAAAGCATGCGGTCCTCGAGCTTCGACCCAGCGCCGAGGCGCCGGCGCATATAAATACCAGCACTGAACCACCCCCTCAGCTGCTTGATGGCGAGAACGAGACCGGCCTCGCCACTCGGCTGCAAACCCTCCTGAAAGATCATAGCGGCCCTGTCTTGCTTTGCGCAGAAACCGAGGGCCGGCGAGAAATACTTCTGGAATCGCTCGGAAAACCGCCCCTGGAAGTCTCTAGTTGGGACGAGTTCATGGGTTCTGAGGTGGACTTTGCCCTTGCCGTTGCGCCCATTGATCGCGGCATCAACCTGGGCCCTACGTCGCCCATGCTGATTACAGAGACGCAGCTCTTTGGTGAACGCGTCGCCCAGCGGCGGCGGCGCCGTGGTCGCGATGCTCTCGATCCCGAGGCGATTTTCCGAGACTTGAATGAACTCCGGGAAGGCTCCCCCGTTGTTCACGCTGAACATGGCATCGGACGCTATGTTGGCTTAACGCACCTGGACGTCGACGGCAGTGCGGCGGAATTTCTGACCCTGGAATACGCTGATCAATCAAAACTCTACGTCCCCGTCGCTTCACTGCAGCTGATTAGCCGTTACGCGGGGAGCGACCCGGAGCACGCGCCCCTACATCGACTGGGCTCTGAGCAATGGGACAAGGCACAGCGTAAAGCAAGGGAAAAAGCCAACGATGTGGCTGCCCAGCTTCTTGAGGTTTATGCACGGCGTGAAGCCAGAGAGGGTGTGCAGTTCACCAGCCCCGAAGGAGACTACGAAAAGTTTGCCGCTGGATTTCCTTTTGAAGAAACTCCCGATCAGGCGGCTGCGATTGATGCCGTAGAGGAGGACATGTGCAGTAAAGGCGTTATGGATCGCCTTGTCTGTGGTGATGTGGGCTTTGGTAAAACCGAAGTGGCGATGCGTGCGGCATTTATCGCCACCGCCAATCAGCGACAAGTAGCAGTCCTGGTGCCTACTACCCTCCTCGCCCAGCAGCACTACAACTCCTTTCGGGACCGCTTTGCCAACTGGCCGGTGAAGATCGAAGTGATATCCCGCTTTCGCGCTGCCTCTGACACCCGAGAAATCGCCAAGCGACTGGAGGCTGGCGATGTAGATATTCTTATAGGCACGCACAAGCTCATACAAAGCGATATCAAATTTGCAGATCTTGGCTTGTTGATCATCGATGAGGAACACCGCTTCGGTGTGCGTCAGAAAGACAGCATTAAAGCGCTGCGGGCAGAAGTCGACATTCTCACGCTGACAGCAACACCGATTCCCCGAACCCTGAACATGGCACTGGGGGGCATGCGCGATCTGTCTATTATTGCAACCCCGCCAGCGAGACGACTTTCTATCAAAACCTTTGTCCGAGAGCATGATCACGGCCTGATCAAGGAAGCTGTACTTCGCGAATCCCTGCGCGGCGGGCAGGTCTTTTACGTCCACAATGAAGTGCGCACCATCGAACAGCGAGCGGAATCCCTGAGAGAACTTTTACCCGACCTGTCAGTTGCAACCGCTCATGGGCAGATGCATGAGACTCAGCTTGAGCGAGTGATGTCAGACTTTTATCACCAGCGTCATCACATACTCGTCTGCTCCACAATTATAGAAACTGGCATCGACATCCCGAACGCCAACACCATTATTATTGATAGAGCGGATAAGTTTGGCTTAGCACAGCTTCATCAGCTCCGAGGCCGAGTCGGACGCTCTCACCATCAGGCTTATGCCTACCTGTTATGTCCGCCCGTTTCCGCGATGACCACCGATGCGAGCAAACGCCTGGAGGCGATCGAAGCGGCCGGTGACCTCGGAGCGGGCTATCAACTGGCCACCCACGATCTGGAAATCCGCGGCGCGGGTGAGCTTCTGGGCGATGAACAAAGCGGCCAGATTCAAAGCGTGGGCTTTGCCATGTACTCCCAACTTCTTCGCCAAGCGGTAGAGGCTCTCCGTCGCGGCGACATCCCTGACGTGGATGCGCCGCTACAAGCGATTACTGAAGTGAACTTACACAGCCCTGCACTCATACCTGACGATTACCTGCCCGACCCTAATATGCGATTGATCCTCTACAAGCGCATCGCCGCTTGTGAAAATGATCTGGCACTACGAGAAATGCAGGTGGAAATGATCGATCGCTTTGGTCTATTACCGCCGCCCGTGAAAGGCTTGTTTGGCACCAGCTCTCTGCGCTTGCTCGCACAGAGATGCGGTATAAAGGCATTAGAGCTTGGAGATACTGGGGGGCACATCGACTTTATGGACAACACCAACGTGGACCCGCTGCAACTCGTTACCCTGGTACAAGAGCATCCCCTGCACTATCGGCTAGCAGGCCCCACACGGTTGCGCGTTGACCGGTCTCTGCCCGATGTGAAACAGCGAGAAGAACTTGCCAGAGAACTGTTGCAACGGTTGGCGGGAGACGCATTGAATGAAGCGGCCTGAAAATTTCCTAGCAAGCTTTCCCGTGGTCCCGGATTCGCTACCAGGCACTCTCCCAAGAATTCTTCTCGGCGCAGCTTTGAGTGCTTTTATGAGCGTAAACGCGTCAGCAGAGGTGCCAGAAGAGCTTGCGGAAAACTGGTACCGCACAGAAATACTGGTTTTTGTACGTGAAGACGCACAGAGCCGTAGCTCAGAGCAGTGGGAGCCCTTGCCAGAGCTGAGCTACCCGGAACGCTATCAATACCTCATCGACCCGGCCATGGCAGACCGTCGACTTCAGGAAAGCCTGGGCTACGAGAGCGTCTTCGATGAGCAAGGCAGACAAACACTCCGTGTGCCCGCACCTATAGAGGAAGTCCTCGACCATTCTCGACCAGATGCCATTACCGTACCTCTACCAGAGTTGGATGTACTGCTACCAGCTGACGAACAAGCCAGCAATAGACTCCTAGTAGACCCCAACAACCCAAATCTGGATCCCAAGGATCCACTGATTGATCTTGATAGCCCCATCGTAAGCCTGCCCTATGAGTTACTCGGCAGAGACAACCTGGAGTTTCGCGCTCATGCCAGAAGCTTGCGACGGAGAGGTGAACGGGTTGTTTTTCATGGAAGCTGGTGGGCGCAGCTGAACGATCAGGATGAAACACCAGCACTGATCATGGACCGTTCCGGAGATATGGACAGCACCGATTGGCCGGCGCTGCAGGGCAGTCTGAAAGTCTATCGATCTCGCTACCTACACCTGGTCCTCGATCTGTGGGTCAACACCCTGGGTGAATACCTGCCCGAAGGCTGGCAGATTGACGCACCACCTCTGGCCCCCACTTCGCTGGTCGCACGAACTCTCAGCGGCAAAGACATTGATCCCTGGGCGCCCGCCAAGCCTCCCCTCCCCAGCGACGCCAGCTTTGGCCGGACTGCCGATAACTCTGGTGACATCAGTCCAGACACAGAAACAACGGATGAAGCAATAACAGACGCAGCGGAAGAGTTAGCAGACGAAGCCGCCATACCTTCGTATCCCTGGCGCCATGCGATTGTTCACCGTCAAACGCGGCGCATGCGCTCAGGCGAAATACACTATCTGGATCACCCTGTGATTGGTGTCATAGTAAAGGTGACGCCCATGAGCGACGAGGCATTGCCACTGGTCGCGCCCGAGATCCGGGAGTTTCGCGAACGCCACGCCTTGCCTGTCGAGGTATTGCCAGTAGACTCCGAAGCAGAAGAAGAAAACGACTAAGCGGCAGCTTACTGCTTTAAAAAAGCCGTAAGGAATTCAGCAAACAGCGCGGTTTCTGACAGTAGCGTCGCTCGAATAGCATCCATAGAAATGGGCGCATCGCTGATACCCGCTGCCGCATTAACCACCATGCACACGGCTGCGTAGGGGATCTCCAGTTCCCGCGACAACGCGGCTTCAGGCATACCCGTCATTCCCAAGAGATCGCATCCATCCTGAGAAAAGCGCTTCACCTCAGCTGCCGTTTCAAGCCGCGGCCCCTGAACAACGCCCATAACCGCACCGTCGATATAGGCGACACCAGCACCATCCGCCGCTCGCATGAGTTCGCTTCGCAGCGCCTCATCGTAGGGGTGTGTAAAGTCTACGTGCTGCAAACTTCCGCTACTGCCGTCGTCAAAGCTGTGCTCGCGCCCCCAGGTATAGTCGATCAACTGATGGGGAATGATTAACTTCCCCGGCATCATTGACGGGCTAATGGCGCCCACGGCATTAGCCGCAAGTATCCGCTCTACCCCCAACTCCCTCAGCGCCCACAAGTTAGCGCGATAGTTCACGAGGTGCGGAGGGACAGGTCCTCCACTGCCGCCATGGCGATGAAGAAAAAACAACTTGCGGCCGCTTAGTACGCCCTCTTCGATGGCCATCGAAGGTTGCCCATAGGGAGTATCCACCGCATGAGATGCCAGAACCTCCAAACCCTCAAGCTTATTGAGCCCTGTACCGCCAATCAGCCCAATGCTCATGAGCCCATCTCCTCAATGGAACCCTGCATGTGCAATGTCCGCGTGGGAAAAGCAATGTCGGCGCCATGCTTATGCACAATGTCCAGAACTTTCATCAAGACATCTTGCTTTACACCGTGGTACTCAACCCAATTCGTCGTCCGCGTGTGGCAGTACAAAAAGCAATCCAAAGATGATCCCCCAAAGGATTCAAAATTCACGATGATAGTCTGGCCGGTATCAATCGCATCGTGGCTGTTCAACATCTCGCGTACAGCATCCACAACCGGCCCTACGCTGCGGCTATCCTCGTAGCGCAACCCGAACTTTTCATAGATACGTCGATTGAGCATGCGCGACGGATTTTCAATCACAATTTGACTAAACACCGAGTTGGGAACGTACAGCGGCCTCTTATCGAAAGTTCGAATCCTCGTCACTCGCCATCCAATGTCTTCTACGGTGCCTTCCAGTGCACGGTCCGGAGAGCGCACCCAGTCTCCAATGGTAAAGGGGCGATCCATATGGATACCCAGCCCACCAAAGAAGTTGGCGAGCAAATCCTTGGCCGCAAAACCAACGGCAATGCCCCCGATACCCCCAAAGGCCAGCAGCCCTGATACCGAAACACCCAGCGTCTGCAGGAGCATGAGGACGGTGACTAACCACAGGGCGACACGGAGAAGCCTAGCGGTTGAACGTACCGTGGCCTTATCGACAGAGGTGCCGTCGGAGAACTTTGCAAGAACCACCTGCTCTTCGACGTTCGTAATCAAACGATGAAGAAACCACGGCACGAGAAGAACCAATGAGGCATGAAGCGTCGTTAGTCCCACTCCCCGGACGGAAGCCAGCGCTGGTAGCAGCGCAAAGAGCAGCGTCAGCAACAGCAACCACCAGGCCAGCTTGGCGGGAGCAATGAGTGCCACCACAAATGCATCGTCCCACTGCTGCTCGGACTGCTGGGCCAGGCGATACAACCGTCTTAGCAACACTCCAATGATCCATTGACCAAGCAGCGCGATGAGCAAGAGACCTGTCACGGCCACCCAAACCCAGGGGAGATTCAAGCTGTTAGCAATGTGCGCAAAAGCGACCGTGAGCTGTGATTCCATGTCGATCCTGACTCGTTTTTAGACTATTTGAGCATGTAGAAACCGCCGTTAAGGCAGCCAAAGTATAACAGTGCCCGAGCGACCTCAGAGGTTTGTTGCAGCAGCAATCGCAAGTGTCTGAATAGCCAAGCATCATCTGAAAGCGGCACAAATCCCCGCAAAAGTGTCGCGCTCGAGTGACACTTTTTTGGGCTGGCATCTCTGTAGATTGCTGATAGTTTTGTAATTGGAGGTAGGGAAACTATGAGTCAATTTGTTCCAAAACTGGGCCGCTGGTATCAGGATAAAGAAAGCGGCCAGCTGTTTGAAATCGTGTCACTGGACGCCGACGAAGCAAACGTGCAAGTTCAATACCTGGATGGCGAAATAGCCGACTTTGAGTTTGATGTCTGGGCTGAACTTAAACTACGCACCGCTGCCGCACCGGAAGACTGGCGTACAGCATTCGAACTTGATGATGCGGATGAGAGCGATCCCGACGCGGCCATGCACCCACTCCAGTGGGCAAGTCCCCTGTCAGCCATTGAGCCCGACACGATACTGGCCCTCGAGGAGTTTTAGGCCTTAGCACTCAAAGCCTAAGGTCTGGCCTCCCGCACATACCGGTTGCCACAAGCCTTTTACTGTATATAATCACAGGCACTGTACATATTCACAGGTGCCCTATGCTTAAGCTCACCGCCCGCCAGGAACAAGTTCTGGACGTTATACGACGCCATATTGGTGACACCGGCATGCCCCCAACGAGAGCAGATATAGCAAAAGAACTGGGGTTCAAGTCGGCTAATGCCGCTGAAGAACACTTGAAGGCTCTTGCCCGCAAAGGCGCTATCGAGATCATCCCCGGGGCATCGCGAGGTATAAGGCTGCCTGAGGAAGCGGGATTACCAATCGTAGGTAAAGTCGCTGCCGGCGAGCCTATTCTCGCCGCCGAAAACGTTGAGGAGCACTGTGCGGTAGATCCTTCAATGTTTCATCCTCCCGCGGACTATCTACTTCGCGTCCAGGGAGACAGCATGATCAACGTCGGTATTCACGACGGAGACCTGCTCGCGGTGCATAGCACGCCCGTTGCCGATAACGGCGCGATTGTCGTGGCGCGTATAGATGACGAAGTGACTGTTAAACGCTTGAAGCGCGGGCGTGATAAGCGCCACCTGCAATTACTTCCGGAGAACGATCAACTCTCGCCTATCAAGGTAGATCTCGCAGAGACCGACTTTGCGATAGAAGGCCTGAGCGTAGGGATTATCCGCAGGTCTATTTAGCGTTCTGCATAGCCAGACAGTAAGGGCTTGTACTAGTCATTAGGGAATTCTGGCTTAGCCCAATCCCTGTGTCAGAGTCTGGAAGAGACGCTTCTGGACGCTGACCGCGCCTAAAGCTGGGGGCCCCACCGCGAATCAGTGAAGAATGCGGGGGGCGGTTTGGGTGGGCTCCGTCTCTACTTCAACGTCCGTCTGCTCGGCTACCTGCGCGGCCGCCTGGATACCAGCCTGAATCATGGCTTTAGCCACTTCCAGTCCCTGATCCATTATGTACATTCGGGTTTCGTCTGAAAAACTGATGGTCACGAGGGGCTCGCTGTCGTCATCAGCACGTTGTAGAACAATGTCGCCATCACCGAGATCCACGATCTCGAGCAAAGATGTAGGCACGCAATAACCTCTAATTGAGAGATGCAACAGAATGGTAGCAGCCCTCATCCCTCCCTCACAAGTCGAGGCGCGGGGCAAAGGTACTCAACACTCGGACAAAGAATCGTCCATGCGCGTCATAATTGCAGTTAAAGCGTCTGCCCAAGCCAGGGCCACGGGGAACCCCGGTGGCTCTCTGTCACTCACTAAAAGCCCTTGTGCGGGCTTCGGGCTCATATCTTTAGCGTCGTGGGCATGGTTTTGATCGTCGTCGTCAGACAGCATTTGGGCAAGCCAGCCACTGTTCTCTAACTGCGCGAACTCCGCGATCTCGGGACCAAGCGCCTTCCCCGCCTCGGGCGCTGGCAGCTCCTGAGTGCTCCGCGGACATACTGCTGTGACTGGCTCTTCAACGCCCGTGAGCGACAACAGAAACCAGCCATAGGCTTTTATCAGGTGACCTCTCACAGCGGGCAGGAACCCATCGATAAGCGCCGCGTCAGAATGGGCACCCTCCCCTCGCATGTAATTCCACGCCTCCAAAAGAATCCGGGCGCGATACAGAGCCCGGTTCGCTTCGCTTCGCGACCGAGCCATGCCTTAGGACGCCGGAGAAGGTTTTGCCTTGGCTTTCGCCTTGGCCTTCGTCTTCGCTTTAGTCTTTGTCTTGGCTTTCGCCTTGGCCTTGGGCTTTCGTTTTGGCGGCTCTTCTATTTGCCAGCGTCCACCGTCGTGAAAAGCCTTCCAACCCGTCGCCTTGCCGTCCACCTCAGTCATTACATATTGTTCTTTCGTCTTTCGACTGTAACGGATCTGTGCGGGGTTACCGCTACCATCTTCGACAGGGGCGTCAAACAAGAAAGTGTATTTAGGATCGATTTCGTCCTTATGGGGCAGCAGCTCCTTCACCAAAGGGGCACGCGTCTCCCGGTGTTTGGGAAACTGGCTAGCGGCAAGAAACAGACCCGCTGCGCCGTCGCGCAACACGTAGTGATCCTCTACCTTGTCGCAGATGAGCTCGGGCATCTGCACCGGATCCATCTTAGGTGGCGCAGGCTCACCACTGCGCAATAGTTTGCGGGTGTTCTTACACTCGCTATTGGTGCAGCCAAAGTACTTACCGAAACGCCCTGTCTTAAGCTGCATTTCGCTAGCGCATTTATCGCATTCCAACGTGGGGCCATCGTAGCCCTTAATCTTGTACTTACCGAGCTCAACCTCAAAGCCGGAGCAATCAGGATTGTTACCGCAAACGTGTAACTTACGCTCCTCGTCTATGAGATAGCTGTCCATAGCCGCGTTACAAATCTTGCAGCGGTGTTTGCTCCGCAGCAATCGTGATTCGGCCTCATCATCCGCGTCGGCGTCTATGACTTCGTCGCCTGGAATTAGGTTGACGGTCTCTTTGCAGCGCTCTTTCGGTGGCAACGCGTAACCAGAACAGCCCAAAAACACGCCAGTACTTGCCGTGCGGATCTGCATTGGCCGTTCGCAAACCTTGCAGGGGATATCTGTCATCGTGGGAGCATTGGCCTGCATGCCATCGGGCTCAGGAAGCTCCGCGCGCTCTACCCGTTCTTTGAACTCGGTATAAAAGTCATCCAACAACTGGCGCCAGTCCAGCTTGCCGTCGGCGACGGAATCAAGATGCTCCTCCATCCCGGCGGTAAAGCCGTAGTCCAAAAGATCGCTAAAGCTGTTTTCGAGGCGATCCGTGACTATTTCACCCATTTTCTCGGCGTAGAAACGCCGGTTCTCCAGGCGGACATAACCTCGATCCTGAATAGTGGAAATGATCGACGCATAGGTCGAAGGCCGCCCTATTCCCCGCTTCTCCAGCTCACTCACGAGCTTCGCCTCACCGTAACGCGCGGGAGGAGCCGTGAAATGCTGCACAGGATCCAACTTAAGCAAAGAAAGCTCATCGCCCTTTGAAAGATCAGGCAATACCGTATCTTCCGCCTTGCGCCCCTGAGGCGGCTGCACACGGGTATAGCCATCGAAGCGTACGATGCGACCACGGGTCGTGAGATGAAAGTCTCCAGCACTCACCGTGATAGTTGTCGAGGTGTACTCGGCCGCTGGCATTTGTCCGGCCACGAACTGACGCCATATCAGCTCGTAAAGACGCTCCGCATCACGCTCCATATTCTGCAAATGTCCCTGCAGAACGTTCACATCCGATGGTCGAATAGCTTCGTGCGCTTCCTGAGCATTGTCACTGGAAGAATAGCGAGCCGCTTGCTCGGGCAAATATTCCTTGGGGTAAGCACCCTTGATGTAATCCCGACAGGCCTGCACAGCATCTGCACTAAGATTCGTGGAGTCGGTTCTCATGTAGGTAATGTAGCCCGCTTCGTAGAGCCGCTGAGCCAACATCATGGTCTTCTTCACACTAAAGCTCAGACGGGTGCTCGCTGCCTGTTGAAGGGTCGAGGTAATAAACGGCGCCGGCGGCTTGGAGCGCGTGGGCTTGTCTTCACGGTCGCTAACGACATAGTCCGCCTCGGCAAGCGCGTCTCTCGCCGCTATGGCGTCTGTTTCATTGTTTGGACGGAATTTCTCGCCGCGGAGACGCCGTACTTCAAAACGCGCTTTTTCGGCCGCCTTGGTTTCGAGATCCGCATGGATCTCCCAGTACTCCTCTGGGACAAATGCACGAATCTCTCGTTCGCGCTCAACGATCAAGCGTACCGCCACAGACTGCACACGCCCTGCGGACAAACCCCGAGCAACCTTCGCCCACAACAAGGGCGACACCATGTAGCCCACAACGCGATCCAGAAAACGTCGTGCCTGTTGGGCATTCACCCGAGCTTGATCTATACGTGACGGCTGGGAGAAGGCGTCCTGAATTGCCTTTTTGGTAATCTCGTTAAACACCACCCGTTGGTAGCGGTCGTCATCACCGCCAATAGCTTCACGAAGATGCCAGGCAATCGCCTCTCCCTCGCGATCGAGATCCGTTGCGAGATAAACCGTGTCGGCGTTTTCGGCTAACTTACGCAGCTCCGAAACAACCTTCTCCTTACCCGGCAGGATTTCGTAGTTCGCTTCCCATCCTTGGTCAGGATCAATACCCATGCGGCGAACCAACTGCTCACGTGCTCGCGTTTTTTTCTGCACGGCCTTTTGCTCGGGCGACATTTTGCGAGTCTGGGCAGCCTTTGCAGCGCGCTCTTTCGCATCAGTCGTCTTGGCGGACCCTGCCGTTGGTAGATCACGGATGTGGCCTACGCTGGACTTAACCACGAAGTCGTTGCCCAAGTACTTATTGATAGTCTTGGCCTTCGCGGGGGATTCGACAATGACAAGGGATTTACCCATAGGGGTTGTTGGCCTGTTCTCAGTAAAGAAACGTTAATCGTTGTCTACGGCGCTAATCCATAGCGGCAGAAACGATCGAAGGGGCGCATATATATAGCTCCGCCGAGGCTCGGTCAAGGGAATCGATGATCAGAGCGACACAAGATCGTCCCGCCAAGACTCCAGTAAGGCGGCAATTTCGCGCACCAAATCCTCATCACCTTGCTCTTGCCAAAATATCCCGCAGCTCTCTTCAGACACCGCCACGGCCTGTATAGAGACTGGCAGATTCTGTGTAATGCCCGGGGCCGAGACCCTTCCTGACACGCTTCGCCATTCCTGTTGATCACGGTACCAAGCGCGCCGTTCTCGCGGGCTCTTTCGTGACACAGGTAATCTCAATCCGTAGTAAAGCACCTGACGCTCACTCGCGGATAAACGCGCGAGTCGCTCAGCTCCCAACGGCAAATCACGAAACTCCACAAACATTCCTGCGAGCGCCGCGCATTCGCGCAGCCGAGCCTGATGTTTTTGGCGTTTGGTTGGCATGAAATGCCAAAGTGGAGCGAGCGCCAAGAGTAAAACCAGCGCAATAATGGCGTAACCCACAAAAGACTCCCGCTTTCTATTGATCTATTCGATGTTTTCGACACAAATCACTATGTTATAAATAAGTCATGACGAGGCGCATGCTATCAGCAGTGATAGTGAACGCCACCACCAACGACAAGATTGGCAGCAATCAAACGTGGAGAGAGCCTATGTCCAACTACAGTAAAATTCTCATGGCCGTCGATCTCAGCGAAGACTCCGACACCGTTGCTCAGCGCGCGCTGGCGATCGCCCGAAACAACGACGCTTCATTGCATATCATCCATGTTATCGAACCACTGAGCTTCGCCTATGGGGGAGATATCCCCATGGACTTCTCCGGGATTCAGGATGAGATCCATCAACAAGCGGACCAGCAGTTAGAGAAATTCGGCACCAAGCACGGCGTCGAAAAAGATCGTCGACATGTCGTACTGGGACGCCCCGAAGTGGAAATTCACTCTATGGCAGAAGAGATAGGCGCGGATCTCATCGTAGTAGGCAGCCACGGCCGTTACGGTTTGGCGTTACTCATGGGCTCTACAGCGAACGGCGTTCTTCACGGAGCCACTGTTGATGTCCTGGCTGTTCGGGTCGGCTAAAAACGCATGCACACGCCGCGAATGGCCCTTAGCCCCGCTAAGATTGAGCTGCGAACCCAGAGTCCCTTAGAAACGCCACGAGTGCAGGCCCATCGAACGGCCAGCGCAACTCAAAATCAGCGTCCGTTGCGTTTGCCGTGGGCAAACTGAGTACAGGGATTAGCCAGCCATACTTCTGAAAAAGCGCATCGTCGTTGGCAATGTCCACAACCTGCCATGTAAGGAGCGGGGAAGTTTCCTTAACCACCCGCAGCAGCGCCTCCGCCTCTTCGCAGAGGTGGCAGCCCTCGGTGCTATAGAGAATCAGGCTCACTTCGTCCATCATTCCGCCTTCTTTGGCACACGAGCTTAGCATGGGTGACAACCGCAAACCGCAGCGACAGGAGAGACGACGCTTTCTCACAGTCTACGGACGCAACGCTGTTCTGGAAGCACTTGAAGATCCGCAGATGGACTGCCGAATCCTGCATTTAGCAAAAAGTAACCGCAGCGGTGGTGTCGTCAAAGAGATCCGGCGCGCTGCGCAGTCACGAGGTCTCGACTACCGCGAGCACAGTCGCGAAGAACTGGCGCGCATTTCTCGCAATGGACGCCAGGATCAGGGGGTTGCTCTGGATGTTTACTGTCCCGCGATGCGTGAGCTTGACGACTACCTCACAACCCTGAACACCCTGAGCGACGCGCCCCAACGCCTTTTGGCCCTCGACGGCGTCACTAACCCCCAAAATATGGGAATGGTGATTCGCAGTGCTGCCGCAGCCGGCGTCACTGGGGTTCTTTATGCCGATCGCGGTAACCCTGCGCTAGGCCCATTGGTTATTAAAGCCAGTGCAGGAACCGTGTTTCGTGCCCCGCTGCTGCGCTGCCAAAGTATTACGCAAGCCAGCAGAGCACTCTGTGACTCAGGTTTTGAGTTGTACCGACTTCAGGCAAAGGGCTCACGCAGCTTGTTCGACGGCAGCGGTTTTTCAAGGCGCGCTCTTTTTGTTCTCGGCGGTGAATCCCACGGAATCTCAAAAGAGCTCAGTGAGCTCCCTGGAGAAAATCTGTCAATACCTATGCAGAACGGCGTGGAGTCCCTTAATGTCGCTGTAAGCGGTGCTCTCGTGGCTTACATTGCATCCACAGGTAAATGAAACACTCCGCCCCGGGCTAACGGGACAGGTACGTCATCGCGTCTTCGAGTCCCTTGAGTGTCAGGGGATGCATCCGCCCTTCCATGAGCTGGTGAGTAATCGTAATCGACTGGGTGTACTCCCACTCTTCCTGCGGGACAGGATTAATCCACACCGCCTTGTCATAAGTTTCCAGAACGCGGCGCATCCAAACCTCGCCACTTTCCTCGTTCCAGTGCTCTACGGAACCACCAGGCTGCATGATTTCGTAGGGGGACATCGAAGCGTCACCGATGATGATCACTTTGTAGTCATGGGCGTACTTATGCAGGATGTCGAGCATGTTCGTGCGCTCTGCGTGCCGGCGTACGTTGTTCTTCCACACGCTTTCATAAAAGAAATTGTGGAAGTAAAAACTCTCCATGTGCTTAAACTCTGTACGCGTCGCCGAGAATAGCTCTTCGCAAACACGCACGTGGGGATCCATAGAGCCGCCCACATCAAAGAACAGCAACACTTTCACCGCATTGTGCCGCTCCGGCACCATACGAATGTCCAACAGCCCGGCATTTCTCGCCGTAGAGCGGATAGTGTCATCGAGATCTAACTCGTCAGCTGCACCGTTGCGTGCAAACTTGCGCAGGCGGCGGAGCGCCATCTTGATGTTCCGGGTACCCAGCTCCACGCTGTCGTCGAGATTTTTAAAATCCCGGCGGTCCCAAACCTTCACCGCTTTGCCGTTACCCCCGTTGGGGCCGACGCGAATACCCTCGGGGTGGTAGCCCTCTTGCCCGAAGGGTGAGGTACCCCCGGTACCGACCCACTTATTCCCGCCTTCGTGCCTCTTTTTCTGTTCTTCCAGGCGTTTTTTGAATTCTTCGATGAGCTTTTCGAGCCCGCCTAAAGACTCTATCTTCTCTTTCTCTTCCTCTGAAAGCTGCTTCATAAACTCGCTGCGCAGCCAGTCATCCGGAATCATCGCCTCGATTACATCATCGAGATCCTGAAGCTCTTCAAAGTGGGCGCCGAAAGCCTTATCAAAGCGATCGAAGTACTTCTCGTCTTTGACAAGGCAAGTGCGACTAAAGAAGTAAAAGTCATCGGCACTACCAAAGGCCACATGCTTACTCAGGCCTTCGTAGAGATCCAGGAGCTCCCGAGTGGTGACGGGAATCCCAGCGTCACGAAGAGAACTGAAGAAATTTATCAACACGCCGTAACCCTCGACTTCGCCGCTTAACGCGTCTCTCGACGATGCATAAACGCAAGTCTTTCAAGGAGGTGTACATCCTGCTCGTTCTTCAGGAGCGCACCATAAAGCGGCGGTATGGCCTTGGATTGATCCCTCTCGCGAAGTATCTCATCGGGAATGTCGTCCGCCATCAACAGCTTTAACCAGTCAATGAGCTCTGACGTGGAGGGCTTCTTCTTAAGCCCCGGAACGGAGCGGAGGTCAAAGAATACTTCCAAGGCTTCTTGTACCAGAGTCTGCGTGATCTCCGGATAGTGGACATCAACAATACGCTGCATCGTGCTCTTGTCCGGGAAGTTGATGAAGTGGAAGAAACAGCGGCGCAAAAACGCGTCGGGCAGCTCTTTCTCGTTGTTGCTGGTAATAATAATGATGGGGCGGCGAGTCGCTTTAATGGTTTCGCCGGTTTCGTACACAAAGAACTCCATGCGATCGAGCTCAACCAGCAAATCATTTGGAAACTCAATGTCGGCCTTGTCCACCTCGTCGATAAGCAGAACCACCTGCTCTTCAGCCGTAAACGCTTCCCAGAGCTTACCTTTCTTGATGTAGTTTTTGACGTCGTGAACTTTATCATCACCCAACTGGGAATCCCGCAGACGGGATACTGCGTCGTACTCGTATAAACCCTGCTGCGCCTTGGTGGTGGACTTGATGTGCCACTGAATAAGGGGCATTCCCAGGCCGCTCGCAACCTCTTCGGCTAGCATGGTTTTGCCCGTGCCTGGCTCCCCCTTAATCAACAGGGGGCGCTGAAGAGCGACGGCCGCGTTTACGGCCATACTCAAATCTTCGGTCGCTACGTAACGCTCAGTACCTTCAAACTTCATTGACGGGGCTCCACTTTGAGAAAACTGATATCAACGGCTTTCCAGCCGCCGACGAGAAATAATAAGGGGCGCAAGAGTACCCAACAGTACTAAGGCACGGCAAGTTACTGGCAATTCACGCCTCTGCTTCGCTCGGACTCTGTCTCCGACTCAGAACACCCAGTAGCAATGCCAGACAGACGCCAACGACACCCGCTATCGCGGTAAACATCAGTAGCGGCCGCAACGCATGCTCAGCTGCCTCCTGACCCTGACTCAACCATTGAAAAGCCAATACCACCAGTGCCGGTGCAAAGGTATCCGCCTCGGGCTGTATTAAGGCCGGCGTGAGCAATAGGCTAAGCACCGGCAGCGAAATCAACAATTTGACCCCCAGCGAACGTTTCCGAAGCAACCAATAGTTCATGAGGGCCACAGCAAGTATTGCAGAGAGCGAGTAAACAATTAGAGCGCTGAGATAGGCGCTATCAGTGAGCATCCAAAGCCCCCTCTTTCTGTTGTGTATTCTGTCGCGGATCAAGGGTGGGCTCCGGCGATGACCCCGGCGGCATTTGCACATAGAATCCTTCGGACTCCAATGCCGCCAGCACCGTAGCAGCATCTGCCAGCGCTAGTTTCCGCGATGATTCCAGAGCAAAAACCAGTGCGGACTCTGGACTCCCAAACATTGCCAACAAGGTTTCCGGGACGCGGGCCAAGCCTTCTTCGCGCTTAACAAATAGATACATACCTTCTTTTTTCGGGCTGCGGAAGACCTCACACAAAAGCTTCATCGTCAGGCAGCTCCAGGTAACGAATCACGCAAAGGCGCAATCACAGCAGTAGCCCGCCAACCCTGCCAGCGCTCAGGCTCAGTAATGGTTGCACCCGACGCTTCCCGGATAAGTAACTCCAAGTCCGCGGTGGAGATAAGAATTTCTGGAGCGACCACTAGCTCAGCCGCAATATCTTTGGCGACGCTACGGAGCGCCTTCAATAAGTTACGCTGTGGGGGAGCCAAAGGCGCCGGCAAAGCCTCAGGAAGCTCCTCTTCTGGAACCGCCAAGGCTTTGTGGACGCAGGCGATCAATGTAGATCCCTGTTTTCGTAGCACCGACGCGGGCAACGCATCAAGGCTGGCAAGAGCCTCAAGGTCTTCAGGCATCGCCTGAGCAATGGTGATAAATGCCTTGTCTTCAACTATCCATCCTCTGGGCTTGTCGACGTTGCGCGCGAGATCTTCCCGCCACACGCATAGTCGGCGCAGCGCTTCCAACTGGCGTCTTGACAAACGTGACGCTGATTTCACACGTCGGTAAACAAGTCCTTCTCGTTCAAGAAGCAAACGAATCGCCTCTGCCCCTTCATCCAGGATCCATTCCATGCGATCTTGTTTCCGGGCCTCTTCCTTGAGAATCGCCCACGCTGGCACCAGCTCCAGTACGTCCAGCGCTGCGTAATGGCATTGGGATTCACTCAAGGGACGCTGTAGCCAGTCTGACCTAGTCTCCCCTTTCTCTAACTCAACGCCGAGGAGCTGCTCCACGAGCGCTCGGTAACCAACACCAAACCCCTTGCCCAGCAGCGCCGTAGCCCGCTGGGTATCGACCAATGGTGATGGCACAACGCCCAACCAATGGCGAAACACTTCCAAGTCTTCACTGCAGGAGTGAAGTACTTTGACGCACTCGCGATTTGTCATCAGCTCGCGGAGACCACCAAGCTCGCTAATTTGCAGAGGGTCAATCAACCAGGCATGGTCGTCGGAGCATAGTTGCAGCAGCGCCACGTGCGGGTAATAACTGTTACGCCGCATAAACTCCGTATCTACCGCAATCTCGGTAACACCCCTTAGGCTCGCCAGTACAGCAGCCAGGGCTTCATCGCTCTCGACGAGAGTCCAGTTCATGATCCGGGCACCGGCTGCCGGCCAGAAAAAGCATGGGCCAACGTTGATCCATCAACATATTCCAGCTCACCGCCCAAAGGCACTCCATGAGCGATACGCGACATGCGAGGAATCAGTGGTTCAAGCATACGAGTGATGTAGTAAGCCGTGGCTTCACCTTCAACCGTGGGATTGGTCGCGAGAATAACCTCCTGCACCTCACCATCTCTCGCAAGGGCTTCGAGTAACGGCAATCCAATCTCCTCCGGACCTATTCCATCGATGGGTGAAAGGTGGCCCATGAGTACGAAATATCTTCCTCGGTATCCTCCTGCCTGCTCGATAGCCAATATGTCTCCCGGTGTTTCGACAATACAGAGCAAGGAAGGATCCCTGCGCGTATCCGCACAAATACCGCACAACACAGACTCTGCAAGATTTCTGCATTGCTGACATCGCCCGACTCGCTCGACTGCATCCGCCAAAGAGCGGCTTAAGGCTGAGGCGCCCTCTCGGTTTCGCTCAAGGAGATGCAGCGCCATTCGTTGCGCTGACTTTGGACCGACCCCCGGGAGGCATCGCAGAGCCTCGATCAGAGCGTCCATAGCAGGACTGAAACGATGCATCAGAACGGAAACTTAAAACCGGGCGGCAGGGACATCCCCCCGGTGAGATCCTGCATAGCCTTGCGATTTGTCTCTTCGACGCGCCGCACGGCATCATTGACGGCGGCAGCGAGAAGATCCTCCAGCACGGCCTTGTCTTCGCCAAGAACACTGGGATCGATCTTGACGCGGCGCACGTCATGGCGGCCCGTCATAGTGACTGTCACCATCCCCGCGCCAGACTCACCGACAACTTCCAGATCGGCCATCGCTTCTTGCGCTTTCTGCATATCAGCCTGCATCTTCTGCGCCTGCTGCATGATGTCACCTAAGCCGCCCTTCATATTCTTCGCTCTCCAGTCATCAAACAAAACGCCAAAACAACCGCTGCAGCGGTCCTGACATCACGGGACATCGACGGTCACCGAGTCTTGCAGTACTTTGGCGTCAAAGTCTTTCACCAACTGCATAACTTCCGGATCTTCATTGATCTCCGCCACCGCCACCTCGTGACGCTCGGCTTCCAGTCGCACGCGGCGCATGGCGGGCGTCTCCTTGGAAACAGCCCCGGGAGTGATAGAAACCACGCAAGGCTCCTCTTGCCACTCTGACAAGGCTTTGGCAACAACCGCTACGTGGCGCTCGTTGAACAAGTTGGCGCGATTCTCATCAAGAACCAAGCGCCAGGACGTGCCGTTAACAGCTTCGATTTCACAGTGCGACGCGATATTCAGTGCGCTCCCGCTTAGCCCAAGAGCTTCAAGTATCTGGTACCAGGGAGGATGCCCGCCCTGAATGCCAGCTTCACTTTCGCTTCTACTTGCGCTTCCACTTACGCTTCCGCTCTCGCTTATGACCTTTGGAGTTTCAGGCTTGCCAACTGCGGGTATGACCTCAGGCTTTGAAGCCTCACTCACCACTGCCGCCGGCGGCGGCTCAGGCTTTTTTGCGGCGTCGTCGACCTCCGGGGTCGACATTGGAAGCTCAAGCAAATCTTCGGCAGTTAAACCTGGATCCAGCACTCCGACGGGCCGGAAGGCCAGCAATCTCAGCGCGAGCATTTCAAACGCCGCCCTTGGGTCGCTCGCGTGCACCACTTGCGGCCGTGCGTTGTGTGCCAGTTCATAGAACAGCTGAACATCCTCTGCGGTCATCTTTCCAGCGAGTTCAGCTACACGCTCAGCATCACCAAACTCGGGATCAATGGCACCGGGCACTGCCTGCGCCAGAGCGCAGCGGTGCAGCACGCTGGCTAACTCATCAACCGCAGACGAAAAATCCACGCCCTGCTCATCCATCTGAGCGCAAGCATCGATTAATAGCCTTGCGTCATCGGCCAACAAAGCTGAGAGCAGGTCATATACGTGACGGCGATCCACAGAGCCCAGCATAGAAGCCACCTCGGCATCACGAAGGCTGCCGTCGCCAAAGGCAATAGCCTGATCCGTAAGACTCAAAGCATCTCGCATGCTGCCCGCAGCCGCTCGACCTAATTGCCACAGCGCGGCATCATCGAAATCAACCTGCTCCTGCGCCAGTACATCGCGTAAATGCTCCACCACACGCTGCGCAGACATGTTTTTCAGATTGAATTGCAGACAGCGGGACAGAACCGTAGCCGGAAGCTTTTGCGGATCCGTGGTGGCGAGAAGAAACTTAACGTGCTCCGGAGGCTCTTCCAGGGTTTTCAAAAGTGCATTGAATGAGTGCCCGTAAAGCATGTGTACCTCATCGATAAGGTAGACCTTGAAACGAGACCGGGTGGGTGCGTACTGCACGTTATCTAGGAGCTCTCGAGTATCCTCGACCTTGGTGCGCGAGGCGGCATCGACTTCAATGAGGTCAACGCTGCGCCCTTCGCTGATTTCAACACAACTCCCACACTCACCACAGGGCGTTGCACTGACGCCCTTCTCACAGTTAAGACTGCGAGCCAAAATTCGCGCGATCGTGGTTTTTCCAACACCGCGCGTGCCGGTAAAGAGGTAGGCATGATGAAGCCGATTGCTGTCCAACGCGTGGCGCAGGGCCTGCAGAACGTGCTCCTGGCCAACCAGGGCATCAAATGTGGCCGGACGCCATTTTCGCGCCAGCACCTGATAGGACATGTTTTTCCCGTTATTGGACGACCCGAAAACCGGTCCGTCATCTCTGACCATAATGGCACGTGGTACGAGCAGCGCTTAACTATAAAACACGCCTTACCCGAGCCGAAATGGAAGCGGCCCGGACAGCCACACCCCGGCACATGTACCAGCAATTACCGTTGCTCCCTTCCGGGCCTGGCGGAGTTCACTGCCTGACATTGCGAGGGGACCGCCCGGGCCACCCTAAAACCCCCAACTAGCGGGGACGCGCATTGTCGCCAAAAGGTCCCTCGGTAGCAAGGCGCAGCGTCACCTCAGCGCTCTGTGCAGAAAATGTCCAGTACACACAAGCCTTTCGACAAAATCTCAAGCAAACGCATCCCGTGCTCAGCAAACCGCGTAGATGTTAATACTTGTAACATAAATGTTATGATCTCTAACATAGACAGAAACCGGACTAACATCATGGTTGCCAAACTATCATCTCATCGCTGGACAAGCAGTGCCCTCGCACTGATCGTCGCGATGCTTATCACCACCTCGGTAACGCTGGCATTGCATGCTCGCGTCTCGGCCGATGAGACGCCGAATCTCCGCCCACCTATCCCCGTTGCGCAAACGCAATTTAACGAGCAATCGAGCTTTGAGCGCGAACAAAAGTTTTTAGGCCTGGTACAGGCCGCTAGTCGCAGCCAGGTAGGGTTTGAAGTGCCCGGTGCAATCGCCGAGGTCTTGGTAAATGAAGGACAGGCGGTGGAATCTGGCGCGCCACTTGCCAAGCTTGATACACAATCTCTAGAAGCTCGACGACGTGCTGCCGCCTCTACCGTTGATCAAGCGAGTGCTGAGCTAGAGCTAGCTAGCGCGCGAACCGTACGTCAGGCCCCGCTTGTTGAGAGCGGCGCTATTTCAGCGCAGTTGTACGACGACACACGACTGGCTGAAAAAGCAGTACGTTCGGCCTTAGCTGCCGCCGAGGCGCAGCTTCAAGCTCTGGACATCGACATGGAAAAATCCATCCTCCGAGCGCCCTACGCTGCGAGAGTCGGCCGACAGCTTTTGGATCGTGGCGCAGTCACACAGCCTGGAGCTCCCGTGTTTACCCTTACATCGCTACAAAACCGCGAAGCACACATCGGGGTGGCTGTGGAGCAAGCACAATTCTTGACCGTGGGAGACGCCTATGAACTACAGTGGCGAGACCGCCAACTGCGCGCTCCGCTTATCGCTGTACGCTCTGACGTAAATCCAGTCAGTATGACTACCGTTGCGATCTTTTCTATGCCCGGTGATATCGACGCCTTCGATGGTGAACCGGTGTCCGTCAGCCTACCCCGAACTGAGCCAGAAACGGGTGGCTGGCTCCCTCTTTCAGCGCTCATGGAAGGTGAACGGGGGATTTGGACAGTACTCGTTTTACGAAAACTGGAAGGTGGCACTCTGGCGTTGCGGGAGGTCGTTGAGGTTCTCCATGTAAGTGGTGATCAAGCCTACGTACGAGGTTCCGTACGAAATGGCGATTCCCTCGTTGCAGATGGCGTTCATCGCATTGCTCCCGGAACTCTCGTGGCGCCGCTCGGGGCCCGGGATGCGGCCCTTGCACAGCCGCATAGTGACAGCCGGGAGCCCTAAGCATGCTCGCCAAACTGCTCTACTCTCACAGCCGTTACCTATGGTTGACCGTGATTGTCATTCTGATGGTAGGCGCAGCCAGCATGCGCTCCTTAGGACGACAGGAGGACCCGACAATCACAAATTTTGTGGCGACGGTAACGACGTTTTTTCCAGGTGCCGAACCCGCGCGAATTGAGGCGCTTGTGAGCAAGCCTCTGGAGCGAGAGCTGCGCGCCATTGCGGAGGTGGATGAAGTACAGTCGACGTCCTCCACCGGTGTTTCATCTATTGTAGTCGAGCTGTACGACACCCTGGAGCCCAGCGCCATCGAAAGAGCCTGGTCGGAAGTACGCGACGCGGTTGACGATGCGAGTCAGCAGTTCCCCGCGGGCGTCGCCGCTCCGGTTTTCGATAATGACCGCACCACC
>NZ_JBGCFU010000099.1:0-19174 GCF_045107095.1 Congregibacter sp.
GAATATGGAATCCCTGAGGGCGTTCCGCGATCGTTTTGCGATTCCCATCGATGATGAGGATTTGGCGTCGGTGCCTTACTACAAGCCCGACGAGAATAGCCCGGAAATGCGCTACATGCGCGAGCAGCGTCGTAAGCTTGGCGGATGTATCCCCGCACGGCGAAGCGAGGCGCAAGTGCTTCCGGTACCGGGTCTGGACGCTTTCTCGGCTCAGATAAAAAGTAGCGGCGAGCGTCAGGTCTCGACAACCATGGCGTTTGTGCGAATCCTATCGGCCCTGGCCAAAGATAAAGCCATTGGTCACCGTGTAGTACCGATTGTGCCTGACGAGGCACGAACCTTCGGTATGGAAGGTATGTTCCGACAGTTGGGTATTTACTCCTCTGTGGGGCAGCGTTACACCCCCCATGATTCCGATCAGATCATGTTCTATAAGGAAGACATCAAGGGTCAAATTCTGGAGGAAGGAATCAACGAAGCGGGTGCAGGTTCAGCTTGGCTGGCGGCGGCCACGTCCTACAGCACCAGTAACTTTCCGATGGTGCCGTTCTACATCTTTTACTCCATGTTCGGTTTCCAGCGTATCGGCGACCTGCTGTGGGCTGCGGGCGATAGCCAGGCTCGAGGCTTCCTTATGGGGGCGACGTCCGGACGCACGACGCTCAACGGAGAGGGTTTGCAGCACCAGGACGGCCATAGTCTACTGTTGGCATCGACCATCCCGAACTGTGTGAGTTACGACCCTACCTACGCTTACGAACTGGCGGTCATCATTCAGGATGGCATGCGTCGTATGTATTCCGAGCGTGAAAATCGCTTCTACTACATCACCACGATGAACGAGAACTACCCCCAGCCGGCGATGCCTGAAGGCGTAGAAACGGGCATCGTGAAAGGCATGTATCGCTTGAAGAGCGCTGAGGGCGATGCGCCTCGCGTGCGCCTGTGTGGCGCGGGTACGATTTTGCGCGAAGTAGAAGCAGCTGCAGAAATGCTCCGCAATGATTACGGCGTGGACGCCGAGGTGTGGAGCCTGCCGAGTATCAACGAGCTTCAGCGCGACATTAAGCAGGTTGAGCGCTGGAATATGCTGAACCCGGGCGAAGAGTCTCGTACGGCCTTTTTCACCGAGCAGCTGCAGGGAAGCGATGCTCCTGTGGTAATCGCGACAGACTACATGAAGAGCTTTTCTGAACAGCTTCGCTCCGCTTGTCCAGCGCCGCTTTATGTTCTTGGAACCGATGGCTTTGGACGCAGCGACACTCGTGCGAAGCTACGACACTTCTTTGAGGTCAGCCGGGAATTCGTGGTGCTGGCTTCTTTGAATGCCCTCGCTGCTCGCGGGGATATCAGTGCCGAAGAGGTGGCGACTGCCCGCGACGCACTGGGTATCGACCCGAACAAAGTAGATCCTACAACAATATAAAAGTAGCTAATACAGCGCTTGATAGCGCGTCTAGCGAGGAGAGAGTCCGTGGCACAGGAAACAGTCCTAGTCCCTGATATCGGTGGTTCAGATGCCGCCGAGGTCGTCGAGGTTTTGGTAAGCCCCGGCGATACCGTTGAGGTCGATCAGGGGCTTCTGGTACTCGAGTCGGATAAAGCATCAATGGAAATCCCTTCGACCGTCGCCGGGACGGTCGTGGAGGTGTTGGCAAAAGATGGTGATGAGCTCGCTGAGGGCGCCGCTGTTGCGGTTATCGAAGTCGCGGGCGCCGATGCTGAAGTGTCTAGCGCTGATGGCTCTGCTCGCGGCGAAGGAGCTACGGAGTCCGCATCAGCAGAATCCTCCAACCCCACTCCAGAAGAGACCAGGACCAGTGAGCCGGCGCCTGCGGCGAGCCAGACGCTGGAGGTCCCTGTGCCGGACATTGGTACTGACGAGCCGGTCGACTTGATTGAAGTTTCCGTGAGTGTTGGCGATAGCATTTCAGAAGGCGACACACTCGTGGTGCTAGAGACGGATAAAGCGTCTATGGAAGTTCCGTCGCCGGCCACCGGAGTTGTCAAAGCGTTGATGGTAGAAGAGGGCACGCAAGTTAAAGAAGGCGACGTCCTCTTGCTCCTTGATGCGGTGGCAGTTGTCCAAAGTGAAAGCGAAGGTAAAAGTAACGATGAGCCTGCCGCTCAAGCTAAGCCAGCTGCGGCTGCAGATTCCGCCGCCGCTGCAAAACCAGCTCAAGTAAGTGCGCCGGCGCCTGCCAAAGAGACGGCCAAAACTGGTACCAGGTCGAGCGGTGCTTCTGTCTATGCAGGACCTGCGGTTCGACGCCTCGCCAGAGAGTTTGGCGTGCCTCTCGAATCGGTAAAGAGCAGCGGTCCTCGTGGACGCATTCTTAAAGAGGATCTGCACTCTTACGTCAGCAAAGCGCTTGCCTCTCAGGAATCCAACAGCGGTGGCGCGGGTATTCCTGCTGTACCAGACGTGGACTTCTCAGCGTTCGGTCCTGTGGAAGTGGTGGAACGCAGCAAAATCGACAAGGTCACCGCTGCCAATATGCAGCGAAGCTGGCTCAATGTTCCTCACGTGACTCAGTTCGATGATGCGGACATCACCGAGATGGAAGCCTTTAGAAAGTCTCTGAAAGGCGAGGCAGAGAAGCGCGGAACACGTTTAACGCCCTTACCCTTTTTGCTCAAAGCCTGTGCAGTCGCACTGAAAAACAACGAGAAGCTGAATTCATCGTTGAGCGATGGTGGCAGCACGCTGACATTCAAGCGCTACGTGCATATCGGCATGGCAGTTGATACGCCTGCAGGTTTGGTCGTTCCTGTCATTCGTGATGTGGATCAGAAGACACTGTGGGAGCTTGCTGATGAAGTTATTGAACTTGCGGGTAAGGCCCGAGAGCGCAAGCTCAAGCCGTCGGATATGCAGGGTGGTGGCTTCACTGTGTCGAGCTTAGGGTCCATCGGCGGTCGTGGCTTTACCCCAATCGTCAACGCCCCAGAGGTTGCGATTCTTGGAGTGAGTCGGGCAGATACACAGCCGGTGTGGGACGGTCAAGCCTTCCAGCCGCGACTACAGCTGCCTCTAGGCCTTTCTTATGATCACCGCGTTGTTAATGGCGGCGATGCGGGACGTTTTCTGACTGAGCTCTGTGCACTTCTTGGAGATATTCGTAAACTCCTTCTTTGATAGATGACGACGCAGAGGGGTAGATAGAGAAGCGTGAAACCATGGCAGCAGAGCTTCCTTGATACCCATCGCCTGCCCGAGAGCTATCTAGATGCTGCCGACAGGTTTTTTGCGCCCCTGGCTAAGCAGCTCGAAGAGCGCAGGCGGAAGCAGGGTGCCTCCTTGAAGGTGGGTCTAAACGGCAGTCAGGGGTCGGGTAAGAGCACCTTGGGCGACTACCTTTGTGAGTGCTTGACCCACGACTATGGACTGAGTGCTGCGGCTCTTTCTTTAGATGACTTTTATCTCACCCTTGCTGAGCGGCAAGATCTGGCGGCTACGGTGCATCCTTTGCTTAAAACGCGCGGTGTTCCGGGCACCCATGATGTGGGTCTCTTGCGCCGTACTCTCAGTGAGCTGAGTCAAGCGTCCCCCGACACAACCGCTGTCCCGCGCTTTGATAAGTC
Source organism: Congregibacter sp. (assembly GCF_045107095.1). Classification (GTDB taxonomy): domain Bacteria; phylum Pseudomonadota; class Gammaproteobacteria; order Pseudomonadales; family Halieaceae; genus Congregibacter. The sequence continues at coordinate 3,586 of NZ_JBGCFU010000099.1, forward strand.
TATCGATGATCGGGCTCCAATATCGGCATGGTCGACCTTCGACACCCCTGTGGATGTGATCATTCTGGAGGGCTGGTGCCTGGGTGCTCGTAGCGAGTTACCCGTTACGCTGGAAAAGCCCTGTAATGCGCTGGAACGTGATGAGGATGGCGGGGGTCTCTGGCGTGGCTACTCTAATCGGCTGCTCAAAGAGAGCTACGAGCCACTCTACGCTGAGTTGGATATCTGGGTCATGCTGGCGGCTCCAGGATTTGAGCAGGTGCTGCGTTGGCGCAGTGAGCAGGAGCAGAAGCTTCGCGAAGCGGTGGGCGGGAAAGGGGAAGGCCTCATGGATGATGCGTCGCTAAGACGGTTTGTACAGTACTTTGAGCGTTATACGCGACAATGTTTGCGCGATCTGCCTGAGCGTGCCGACGTGTTATTTCAATTAGATGAGGATCGTAGAATCGTAAGCGCTGAAGGACTGGAGCAAACGCGGTGAGCTCAACGGTACATCTAGTTGTCACTGATCTCGACGGCTCCCTTCTGGACCATGATGACTACAGTTATGAACCCGCAAAACCTGTGCTTCAGGTGCTTGAAGAGATGCGGATTCCCGTTGTTCTCGCGTCGAGTAAAACTCGCGCCGAGATGCTTGAGTTACGGCATGAGCTGGAGAATGAGCATCCTTTTATTGCGGAGAACGGTGCCGCGATTTACATACCGGAGCGCTATTTTCAGAAGCAGCCGGAGGGCACCGAGCTTCGAGAGGGCTTTTGGGTGCGCGAGCTTGCACCCTCTCGCACACACTGGAATGAGGTCCTGGACCAATATCGACTGGAAATGCCGGGCTGCTTTTTGGACTTTGCCACGGCAGGAACTGCCGGCATTGCCGAGATGACAGGTTTAAGCCTTGAAAAAGCGGCTTTGGCTAACCAGCGAGAGTACAGCGAGCCTGTGCAGTGGCGGGGAAGTGATCAACAACTGGAACTCTTTTTGCGTGGCATGAAAGCATCCGGCGCGCGGGTGCTAAAGGGCGGGCGTTTTTACAGTGTGTCGGGCGATTGTGATAAAGGTCAGGCGCTTTTATGGCTTCGTCAGGAATACTCGCTGGCAGCCGGGGCTTCGGCTGTTTATGATCTAGCTGTAGGGGATGGAGAGAACGATGTCCCCATGCTAGAAGTAGCCCGCCATGCTTTACAGATTCCTGCGCACAACCGTGCCCTGCCGGAGTTGGAGCGTGATTCCGGCGTTATCGTCGGGGAAGGGTTCGGTCCAGAAGCTTGGTCAGTCGGGGTGCGCGAATGGTTGCGTGGCCTTTATAAGTCGCGTGAGGAAGTTTAAAGCATGGCGGATTTTTACCAGAACGGCATCATTACTACTCTGCACAATCTCTCTAACAGGCCCGTAGAGGACCTGGAGGCAGAGCTCGTTGGCTTTAGTAAAGCAAGACCCATGGGACTGCTGTTGCCTTCTTTGTATTCCGAGCTTGAAGGCGAGGCATTGCCCCGTATTGTCGATCATTTGGCGAAGGTTCCTTACCTGGAACAGATAGTGATCGGCCTGGATCAGGCGACGGAAGATCAGTATCGAGATGCTCTTAAGTTCTTTTCTCGACTACCACAGCCTCATCGGGTCCTTTGGAACGATGGACCGCGATTGAAGGCTATTGACGAGGAGCTCCGGGAAATGGATCTCGCTCCGCGCGAGCTTGGGAAGGGTCGTAATGTCTGGTATTGCATGGGCTATATCCTGGCTGCGAACCGAGTGGAATCCATAGCGCTGCACGACTGCGATGTGCTGACTTATGATCGTTCGCTACTCGCCAGATTGATTTATCCCGTCGCCAATCCAAATTTTAACTACGAGTTTTGTAAGGGTTACTACGCGCGTGTCGCCAACGGTAAGATCAATGGACGAGTGAGTCGGCTCCTGGTGACCCCCCTATTGCGAGCCTTAAAAAAGACTCAGGGCGACATGGAATACATCAATTACATGGATAGCTTTCGCTATCCTCTGGCGGGGGAGTTTTCCTTCCGCCGCGATGTCCTTAACGATCTACGTATCCCTAGTGACTGGGGGCTCGAGATTGGCGTGTTGTCCGAGATGCATCGAAATTACGCGAATAATCGTCTGTGTCAGGCGGATATCGCAGACACCTACGATCATAAGCATCAGCAACTCTCGGCGGACGACGCGTCGGCGGGGCTGTCTCGTATGTCCATCGATATCAGCAAGGCCTTGTTTAGAAAATTGGCAACGCGCGGTGTGGTCTTCAGCACGGAGAGTTTCCGCTCTCTAAAAGCGAGCTACTACCGCGTAGCACTGGATTTTGTGGAGACCTATCACAATGATGCAGTGATGAACGGTCTCGAATATGATTTGCACAGCGAGGAGCGAGCGGTGGAGCTCTTTGCTGAAAACATCATGAAGGCCGGTGAGGCGTTTCTGGATCGCCCCATGGAGAGGCCATTTATTCCGAGCTGGTCTCGGGTGAGTAGCGCAATGCCCACAGTACGTGATCGGCTGTTGCAGGCAGTGGAAGAGGACACCGCGGAGTATGCCCCCAGCTGAGCAACCAGGCTTCCACGACGGCGGTCGGGACAAAGTCCACGGTCTAGCCTATCGAGTAGCACAGCAGCTCTCCGTCATCTATGCAGGTGGCGAAGTGAGTTCCGAGATGCACGCGCTCGCCGTGGACCTCCTCAAGATCATGCGGCTGCAGGACGATATGCCGCAGCCCAACCCCTATCTTAATCATTGGGATCAGCGCGATGCCTTGATGATTACCTACGGCGACAGCATTCAGCAAGAAGGTCAGGCGCCGCTTCAGACCTTAAAGTACTGGCTTGATCACTATGCGGATGGCTGTATCACCGGTGTGCACATCCTACCGTTTTGCCCCTGGAGCTCTGACGACGGCTTTTCCGTGATCGACTACCTGAAGGTAAACGAGTCCTTAGGCGAGTGGGATGATGTGCTTGCCATTGGCGCCAAGTACAACCTCATGGGCGATCTGGTGATCAATCATTGCTCAAGCGAGAGCCAGTGGTTCGCTAACTTTTTGCAGAACAAAGAACCGGGTATTGATTACTTTGCGACGGCGTCACCCAAGGACGATTTGTCTTTGGTGGTGCGCCCGCGGACGTCGCCTCTTTTGCGCGAGGTAGAGGCGGTTGATGGGACGCGGCACGTTTGGTGCACCTTCAGCCACGATCAGGTTGACCTCAATTTCAGAAACCCTGAGGTGCTCAAGCGCATGGTGGAGATCGTGCGCCACTACCTGGATAACGGCGTGCGAATTTTTCGTCTCGACGCCGTTGCGTTTCTCTGGAAAAAACCGGGAACCAGTTCCCTCAATCTGCGAAAGACCCATGAGATTGTTCGCCTGCTGCGGACTTTGATAGAGCATGCTCGCGGTGATGCGATGATCATCACTGAGACAAACATCCCCAATCAGGAAAACCTCTCATACTTTGGGAATGGTAACGAAGCGCACTGCGTATACAACTTCTCGCTACCACCTCTGTTGGTTAACACCCTGGTGACCGGAGATTGTTTTTATCTAAAGCAGTGGATGATGAGTATGCCGCCCCCGCAACACGGCACTGCGTACTTCAATTTTATTGCCTCCCACGATGGTATTGGTTTGCGACCTGCAGAGGGTTTGCTGTCTGATGAGGAGCTGCAAACTCTCATCAGTACTATGCGACGCTTTGGTGGGCATGTGTCTTATCGAGCATTGGAAAACGGGCAAAACAAGCCCTACGAGATCAACATCGCTCTGATTGATGCGCTGCAAGGTACGGTCGCCGGCGCCGATGAGCATGGCCTTCAACGTTTTGTGTGTGCCCACGCGATCATGCTGGGTTTAGAGGGTATCCCCGGTATCTACATTCACAGTTTGCTTGGAACTAGGAACGATCTCGAACGCCTCGAAGCGACGGGGCAGAATCGCTCGATCAACAGGCATCAATGGCAGCTTGATGAACTGGAGGCACAGCTTGGGGATGCGCAATCTGACCACGCGAAGGTTTTCCAAGGCATTATGGATCTGCTGGCAATCCGCCAAAAGCAGTCGGCATTCCATCCCAACGCGACACAGTTCACCTTGCACCTCGGATCTACGCTCTTCGGATTCTGGCGCCAGAGTTCTGATCGGCGACAGAGCATTTTTTGCATCACCAATGTAAGTAACGAAGCGGAGCATCTGCAGCTCAGTGACATTAACCTCATTGAGGCTCAGGACTGGTCAGATCTCATCTCTGGCGAAGACTGTAACAAGCAACAAATGCTTCTTCAGCCTTACCAAACGGTCTGGATAAGCAACCGACGGGATCACCGCTAGGGCGAAAACCCTGTGCTAGAATTCTGCTCCTTTGAAGGCAGTGCCGAGTGGCCTTTTTGTGCCTCTTTTGCTGTCAAAACATCCGTCGTGAAACACGATGAAAAAAGGTAGCGTTTTATGGTCATCAAGCCCCGCGTTCGCGGCTTTCTTTGTACGACAACCCACCCGGTAGGCTGCGCTGAAAACGTTCGTCGGCAGATAGCCTATGTGCAAGGTAACGGTGATGTAGTAGACGGGCCGAAGCGCGTGCTAGTCATCGGATCCTCAACGGGTTATGGCTTGGCATCGAGAATCGTTTCTGCCTTTGGAAGCGGAGCGGAAACTCTGGGTGTTTTCTTTGAAAAGGAAGGCACCGAGCGTAAGCCTGGCACTGCGGGTTGGTATAACTCAGCGGCTTTTCATGCGGAAGCGGAAGCGGCCGGGCTATACGCCAAAAGCATCAACGGTGACGCCTTTAGCGACGAAGTAAAACAGCGGGCAATCGAAGAAATCCGCAGCCACATGGGGCAGGTGGATCTCGTTGTGTACAGCCTTGCTTCACCTCGGCGACAGCACCCCAAGACAGGTGAAGTTCATAGCTCGACTTTGAAGCCCATTGGCAGTGCGACCACTCAAAAAGGCATAAACACCGATAAAGGCGAAATCCAGGAGTTTCACTTAGAGCCTGCTAGTCAGGAAGAAATCGACAACACCGTGGCGGTCATGGGTGGTGAAGATTGGCAGTTCTGGATCGAAGCCCTGGATGAGGCAGGGGTTCTTGCCGATGGTGCCAAGACCACGGCATACACCTATGTTGGCGAGAAGCTGACCTGGGACATTTATTGGCACGGCACGATTGGTGCGGCCAAGAAAGACCTTGATCGGCGCGTGCTGGACATTCGAGAGCGACTCGCGGCCAAGGGTGGTGACGCGCGGGTTTCGGTACTCAAGGCCGTGGTAACGCAAGCAAGTGCGGCAATACCTGCGATGCCAATTTATCTGGCCATCCTGTTTAAGGTAATGAAGGCGCGGGGAACCCACGAAGGTTGTATTGAGCAGGTCGATGGCTTGTTCCGGGACTCGCTGTATGCGGAAGAACCTCATCTGGATGATGAAGGCCGCTTGCGTGCAGATGGCAAGGAGCTGGATCCTGCGGTGCAGGCGGCTGTAGGCGAGCTTTGGGAGCAGGTGGCGACAGAGAACCTGCATGAGCTTTCGGATTTTGCGGGCTATCGGCAGGAGTTTTTGCAGCTCTTTGGCTTTGAGGTTGACGGCGTAGACTACGACGCCGATGTCGATCCTCTGGTCCCCATTGCACAGTTGATCTGACATGCTGGAACACGGAAAACCCTGGCGTTTAAGTACCCGCGTCCGTCGCCTGGTGGCGCCAAATCCAGGTGCGATGACAGGTCCCGGGACGAATACCTACCTTCTTGGTGATGAGGAGGTGATCGTTCTGGACCCGGGTCCGGCGATTGAATCGCACATCGATGCGATCCTGGCTGCGGGAGCGGGACGTATTCGCTATATCGTTTGCACGCATACCCACCCTGATCATTCGCCGGCCTGGAAAGCGGTAGCGGAAGCTACCGGTGCGACGGTTATCGGAGCTTTGCCCGAGGGCGATGATCACCAAGACGAGACCTTTGCTCCTGATGTCACGCTCGAACATGAATACCGGTTAAAGACTGACGAGCTATCTTTGCTCGCGCTTCATACCCCCGGACATGTCAGCAATCACTACTGCTTCTTGCTGGAAGACGATGGAATGTTGTTCGCGGGCGATCACGTGATGAATGGCAGCACCGTTGTCATCATCCCTCCGGGAGGGGACATGCAGGCCTACATAGCAGCTTTAAAAATGCTGCTCGAGTACCCCGTGGCTTGTATTGCTCCGGGACATGGTGAAGTCATAGACGATAGCCAAGCTGAGATCGAGGGTTTGGTGGCCCATCGTCTTGCGAGAGAGGCGAAGGTGCTCAAGGGGCTCGAAGCGCTGGGCTTGTGCGATCTCGACACGCTTGTTCAGCAAGTGTACGACGATGTCGATCCGAGTCTGCATCCTTGGGCAAAGCTGTCCATGGAGGCACACTTGATTAAACTAGAGCGAGAGGGTGCCGCGGCGCGGTATGAGGACAATTGGCAAGTCATTTAGGCTTGGACGGTTGCTTGGACTGTTGCTTGGACTTTTAAAAAAAACGCCGGTTTAGCAATTCTGTCGCGCAACTCGTAACGACGTAGATCAAAACTTACATAAAAGCTGAAATAAACAGCACTTTGCTCACAGGAGTTCTCAATGAACGGTTTGATGATGGATGCCTCACTGACGATTACTTCAATCATGTCTCATGCCGAGCGTGTACATGGCCACAAGGAAATCGTCTCAGTTACTCGCGATAACCCCCGTCATCGATACACCTACAACGATGCATTCAAACGCACGAGACAACTAGCCAATGGCATAGCAGGGTGGGGTCTTTCCAGAGGTGACCGTATTGCAACCCTCGCGTGGAATGACTATCGCCATTTTGAAACCTATTACGCGGCTGCATGCAGTGGATATGTGTGCCACACCATCAACCCGCGTCTGTTTCCGGAGCAGATCGTCTACATCATTAATCACGCTGAAGATCAGGTGGTGTTTGTTGACGCAGACTTTGTGCCGCTGGTGGAGGCGGTAGCGGCGCAATGTCCGAAGGTGCGAGAGTGGGTTGTACTCACGACTAAAGAACATATGCCCGAGACTAGTCTAGAGAACGTCAGCTGCTATGAAGACCTCGTGCATAGCCATTCTGATGTTTTTGAATGGCCGCAGCTGGATGAGAATGAGGCTTGCGCCCTCTGCTACACCTCAGGCACCACAGGCAATCCCAAGGGCGTTTTGTACTCTCATAGATCTACGATGCTCCATGCCTATGCCACGCTGATGCCTGATGCCATGGGGCTGTCGAGTCGTGATGCAGTTCTGCCTATCGTACCCATGTTTCATGTCAATGCCTGGGGCACGCCTTACGCTTGCCCCATGGTGGGAGCTAAGCTGGTGTTCCCTGGCAACAAGATGGGCGATGGCGAAACTCTTGCCGCGCTCATCAACGACGAGGGCGTCACCATGTCCGCTGGTGTGCCCACCGTTTGGCTTGGCCTGCTTGCTTACCTCAAGCAGTCGGGTATGACGGTAGAAACTCTGGATCGCGTGATTGTAGGTGGTGCCGCCTGCCCGTTATCCGTGATGGAGGACTTCGACCGTTACGGTGTGGAGACACGCGTCGGTTGGGGAATGACCGAGATGAGTCCTTTGGGCTCGGTGAACGAGTGCACTGCCGCTCGAGCCGAGTACACTGAAGAGGGCTTCGCCAAGCAGCGCCTAAAAGCCGGTAGGCCGATTTTTGGTGTTGAGATGAAGATTGTGGATGATGAAGGCAAGGAGCTGCCCTGGGATGGCGAAGCCTTTGGCTCGCTGAAGGTTCGCGGCCCATGGATCTGCTCTGATTATTACGATCTTGGTGAGGACTCCAGTGCTCACTCCGAGGAAGGCTGGTTTGAAACGGGCGACGTCGCGACTATAGATCCTACCGGCTACATGGCGATCACTGACCGTACTAAGGATGTGATCAAGTCCGGTGGTGAGTGGATCTCGTCGATCGATGTAGAGAACGCGGCGACGGATCACCCCAAGGTTGCTGAGGCAGCGGTGATAGGTCGCTATCATCCCAAGTGGTCCGAGCGACCTTTACTGGTTGTGGTGAAAGGTGCCGAAGGACAAGATCTCACTGCCGAGGAAATGCTTGCCTGGTTTGATGGCAAGATTGCCAAATGGTGGACACCCGATGCTGTCGAGTTTGTTGATGAGCTGCCCCACGGAGCTACGGGCAAAATCCACAAAGTAGGATTGCGAGAGCAGTTCAAAGACTATGAGTTCTCTGCCTGATTGGGTGCTGCGCGACGGTTGTTTTCGGGCGGGCTGATACCCGCCCTGTGATAAACTGATGTGAATTTACTGGCCACTGAGACGTCTCATGTAGACGGACTACTGTTCGTAGATATGAATTCTCGGTCATAAAGGTCGGGTTTAACGGTCGTGCAAAAGGGTTTGTAGACGGTGGTCACTAAGAAACTCGGCGAAATACTTATCGCTCAGGGCAAGCTCTCTGCACGCGATGTCGAGCGCAGTTTGCTGGCACAGGCTGAAATGGGAGACCTTTTTGGTCGTGTTCTCGTGAAGCTGGGCTTGGTGTCAGAAGTTGACGTCGCCCAGGCCTTGAGTGAACAGTTGGATATACCGCTGCTTGCTGCCTCTGATTATCCCGAGGCCCCACCGATTCCCGAGGGTCTTGCCCGAGAGTTTCTGGTTAGTAATAACGTCATCCCCGTAGCGCTGTCCGATGCCGAAGCATCTTTTGCGGCTGCCGTTCCGCAAGACAGCTATCTGAGCAAAGCGCTGGCCATGGCTGTGGATCGTCCCATCAAGCTGATGCTCGGGACTGACAGCGATATTTCCCGTGCCCTTGAGCAAATGCTGAGCGATAGCGGCTCTGAAGAGGAGGACGACGAGGGACTCGATCAATTTGCGGGGCAGAGCGACGATGAATTCATTGAGCATCTTCGAGACCTGGCCAGCGAGGCTCCGGTAATTCGATTGGTGAATCAGTTGATTCACCGTGCACTGGATCTCTCTGCCTCAGATATTCACATTGAACCTTTCGAGGATGGTCTGCACTTACGCTATCGCGTTGACGGCGTTTTGCAGGACATGGCCGATCCTCCTTCTGCGAGCCTGGCTCCGGCGATTGCCTCGCGTATAAAACTACTCTCCCATATGAACATTGCGGAGCGACGTTTGCCCCAAGACGGGCGAATCATGACGCGGGTGAAGGGCCATGAACTGGACCTTCGTGTGTCCACGATCCCAACGGTGCACGGCGAAAGTATCGTCATGCGGGTGCTCGATAGAGAGAGTATCCAGCTGTCGCTGCCGGACATGGGTTTTAGTGAAGATACCTTACTGCGCTACCAGCAATTGCTGGCAAGACCTCACGGCGTGCTCTTGGTGACGGGGCCAACGGGCTCCGGTAAAACGACGACGCTCTACGCGTCCCTCGCCTCGATGGAAACGCGGGATCGCAAGATCATTACCGTTGAGGATCCCGTGGAGTATCAACTCGCCGGCGTCAACCAGATTCAGGTGCAGGCGCAGATAGAACTCTCTTTTGCCCGGGCACTGCGCGCCATTCTGCGTCAGGACCCAGACATCATCATGATCGGTGAGATGCGCGATGGCGAAACAGCCCAGATAGGGGTGCAGTCCGCACTTACGGGTCACCTCGTGTTGTCCACGCTCCACACCAATACGGCAGCGGGAGCCATCACGCGTTTAGAAGACATGGGAATCGAGCGCTACCTTATTACCTCATCGGTAAACGGCGTTTTGGCTCAGCGACTGATTCGTAGGCTTTGCACCCATTGCAAGGCTCCCGTCGAACTGTCCGACACTGCAATCGCCCAGTGCGGTATCAAGCGCTTCTTGCCCCCGGGGCAGCGGACCGTATACGAAGCTAGGGGTTGCGAGCACTGTTTGCAAAGCGGTTATTCTGGACGAACGGGTATCCATGAGTTGTTTTTGCTCGACGAAGAGATTCGCGGAGTGGTTCAGTCCGGTGCGGATGCCTCGGAGTTACATACCGCGGCGCGCTCTCAGGGCATGATTACCCTCTACGAGGATGGCCTTCGTAAGGTCGTTGCTGGAGAGAGCTCTCTGGAGGAGGTGCTTCGGGTCACGCAGGATCAGAGCGAGGCTGAGGACAGTCTGCCAGCGGGCGCTTCGGCCGAAGTAAGTCGCATCCAGCCGATGCCGGCCTAGCCCCATGGCGGTCTTTTATTACCGCGCTGTAGGGCGCGATGGAAAAACAGTGGACGGCACCCTGGAGGCTGCCGGCCAAGAACTGGCATCTCGTCAGTTGCGCGCTCGGGGTCTTACGCTTCTTTCTCTCAACAGCGATGAAGCGGGAAGTGCGGTAGGTCGCAGCAGCGGTCGCCCTCCGTCGCGTCAGGATGTGTTGTCCATGACCACTGAGCTGGCTGTGCTACTCCGCGCTGGTCTGCCATTGGATCGGTCTCTGAAAGTGCTAATCGAAATGGCGTCTCTACCTTCTATGACGGCACTGCTGTCGGATGTTTTGAAGTCGGTTAAAGGCGGTAAAGCCCTTAGTGCTTCGCTCGAGCCCTACTCAGATTTGTTTGGTCGATTTTATCTCAGCATGCTGCGCAGTGGCGAAGCCAGCGGAGAGATGTCCGCGGTACTTGATCGGCTTGTGGCGCACCTCGAAGAGTCCAAGGCAACGCGGGACAGCGTCGTTTCCGCATTGATTTACCCTGCGATTTTGCTAGTCGTAGCCGTATTGTCCATCGTGGTAATGCTGGCTTTTGTGGTGCCGCAGTTTGAAACACTTTTTAACGATATGGGGGATTCACTGCCTAGCCTGACGCGCGTGGTGATTAACGCGGCGGATTTCGTAACAGCATGGTTCTGGCTATTGGCGATAGTTATCGCTCTGACGGTCGTTGCAGTGCGAAATTGGTTGCGTAGTGATGCGGGGAAGCAGCGATGGCATGCGCGATTACTCACTCTCCCTTTATTCGGCGGAATCGTCTTCGAGTTTGAGATGGCGCGTTTTGCGCGGACGTTAGGAACGCTACTGGGTAATGGCGTCCCGATGCTGAAAGCCATCGATATCGCAATCGGAACTGTAGAGAACGTGGTTTTGAAGGCATCTCTTGGCAGCTTACCGCCCGCCGTGAAGGCCGGGCAGCGGATGTCCGTGGCCTTGGCCGAGTCGAAGATGTTTACCCCGATGGTGATTCAAATGACCAGAGTCGGTGAGGAATCCGGCGCCATGGACACCATGATGCTTGAGCTGGCGAAAGTTTTTGACGATCACGTGAACTCTGGCGTGAAACGCAGTCTTACTTTACTGGAGCCTTTGCTCATTTTGACCATGGGTGCGGTGATAGCCGTAATCATCATAGCGATCCTTATGGGCATTCTTTCGGTGAACGATTTGGCGGTGTAAACCACATGGCCGTCTGGCTTAAAGCCACGCTAGTGGTTGCAAAACAATAGATATGAAATACGCGGTAAGCGTTTGAAGAGACAATGGATAGGAAAACAACAATGAGCTGTAAAGAAAAAAGAGTGTCACGTGGATTTCGAAGAACAAACCGCGCTCAATCGGGTTTTACGCTCATGGAGTTGCTGGTCGTGCTCGCGATTCTTGGATTGCTCATGAGTTTGGTGGGGCCGCAGGTCTTGAATCAACTGGGTGGCGCCAAGACGAAAACTGCGCTCATTCAGATCCGTGATCTGGAGCAGGCATTGGAAATGTACAAGCTAGACGTGGGTCGTTATCCCAACACGGCTCAAGGTTTAACGGCTTTAGTGAACAAGCCCGGTGGTGCGGCAGGTTGGAATGGTCCTTACCTCAAAGGAGATGTACCTCAGGATCCCTGGAAGCAGGACTACCTATACAAGTACCCGGGAGAGCGTGGCGAGTTGGATATTTTTAGCTACGGTCAGAATGGTTCTCCCGGCGGTGATGGCGAAGATGCCGACGTCGGCAACTGGCAATAAGACTATGGCAATGCTTGGGTATCGCCAGTTGGATGCCCGAGGTTTTAGTCTGGTAGAGCTTCTGGTCGCACTCGCGATCGCGGGCTTGATAATGGCGGCTGCGGTGCCGTCGAGTGTGCGCTTTTACGAAGGCATGCAGCGCAGGCAAGCCGTTCGTAGCGCGGTCACTCTATTGTCTTCGGCGCGCGAGCAGGCACTATCTTCAGGGCGAGTGCAGGATGTAAGCGTCCGGCCCTCTACTCGGCGTATCTGGTACGGCAAGCGGACTCATACTCTCCCTGAAGGTCTCAGAATTACTGTCCACGGTGCTGCGGAACTTAACCGCGAGAACATCGGCGTTATTCGTTTTTATCCCGATGGCAGTGCCAGTGGAGGCGGTGTGGACATCGCTCGCGCCGATGGTTCTGGTACCCGCATTAGTGTGGACTGGTTGGTCGGCCGCGTTGAGCAATCAGCGTTGGCCCCCGGTTGATGTCTGGGTTCGGTAGACAGCAGCAGGGGTTCTCTCTGTTAGAGATGGTCGTGGCTGTGGCTATCCTTGGCCTGGCATTGGGAGCCCTTTATCAATCGGTTGGTGGCGCTACGCGCAATGTACGCGCGGATCAACGCTACGCCTATGCAGTAGAGCTTGGCCGCTCACTGATTGCGGATAATAGCGTTGTGCCCGTTGAGGGCTTGCAGAAGAACGGCGAGACCAGCGGTGGTTTCGTTTGGCAGGTTGCTGCGTCTCCTGTGGTTCGGCCGCGAGGCTCCGCCCTGGGTGGGGGACGCTTGCAGCGCATAGACGTTCGCGTTTCCTGGCCCGACGGAACGCGACAGCGTGAGATTAATCTGCATTCCGTTGTTGCAGGTGCTGAGCGCTAATGCCCTCCAGGAGCCAAGGATTCACATTGGTAGAGATGATGGTGTCGGTCACCATTTTGTCGCTGGTGATGCTTGCTACCGTTACCGGCTTGCGTACCTTGGCATCCACGCAAAGCTCTCTGAATAAAGTGACAGATCGCAACGATGAAATCAGAAGTGTTAGTAGTTTCCTGAGGGACGCATTTGAGTCCGCTGTGGTCGGAAGCAGTAGTGGAGGTTTGACCGTCGGCGGTGGCGGTGCAGAAATGACGGTGTTTGAGTCGTCACCTACGCAGTTAATTTGGAAGACTACGATGCTCTTTGGCGAGAGTGCCGGCGGTAGTTTTGTGGTCAGAGTCGCCAGGGAAAACCCAAATATAGTGCTGCGCTGGCAGAAAATGGACGCCCGGGGTCAGATTGACGATTGGAATAATGCCGCTGCGCGCACGTTAGTCGAGGGCGTGCAGGAGTTTTCCGTAGCCTACCGCCGAGAGCGCGAGGGTGAGTGGTTGTCAGAGTGGGACGACCGAGGCCCCCCGGCTTGGGTGCGTTTGCGGCTGCAGTCGGCAGAACGTTATTGGCCGGATATCGTCATGGAAGTGGCTCAATGAGTACCTACTCGCGTAGTGAATCGGGCGTGGCCTTGGCGGTTGTGGTTTGGTTTATCGCGGGGATGTCGTTGCTGGTTGCTGGTGTGGTGATGTCAGCGCGAACTGATGTTCGATTTGCCCAGTTGCACATGGGACGTGCGCAGGCATCAGCGGCTGGAGATGGGGCAGTAAATCTCCTTCTTGCAGATATGCGAGACGGACTCTACGTGGATGATGGAGTTGCTCGCCTACCCCAGCAGGTTTACCAGTTGGGTGATGTACAGGTTGATGTGGTGGCGGTACCGACGGAGTGGTTGGTGGATATCAATACGGCAACTGCGCCTTTGATGGCCAATGCATTCCAGTTGTCGGGCGCATTGGACCAGTCCCGGGCGCAGTTTCTAGGGAACGCTGTTGTACAATGGCGCCGGGATCCAAAGGGCGCTGCGGGCGTGCGAATGGAAGCGCTGGAGGACTTGTTGAGCGTGCCCGGCGTAAATCGCCGGACCTGGGATCGCGTGCGCGATTACATAGCGGTGCCGATCGGAAGTATTGGCCTGAGTCGCCCCGGTGCAAAGGCGCAGCAGCGTATGAGAATGCTGCAGACACTGACGCCGGCGCAAAGAGTTAATACTGCTGGGCAGGCCTTTGCTGGCATCAGCATCGGAGCGGCGCGTGCAACGGGGTATCGGATTGATGCGCTAGTCAGGATAGGCGATACGTTTTGGTTGCGTCGCCGCTGGGTATCGATGTCAGCATCTGTGGGCGTGCTGCCGTGGCGGATATACCGAACGGAGCCCGCGAGAATAGTCAGTAGGCCCGGTCCGGCTGTGTAGTAACCGTGTAGTTAGTGGTTAGTGGCTAGTGGAAAGTAGTTAGTGACTAGGTCGCGTAACTGCGGTGAACAGCTCAACTTAAGAAATAGGTGTAGAGAGAACGTATCAAGGTGGCAGTGCAAAGTAGTCAATGGATGCTCTTCGGCATCGATATGCGTCACATCGGGCAGCAATGGCTGTCCGCTTGGCGTGAGCTATTATTTTCCACGACGTCGCCGATTCGCCAGCGCCTCGATGAGCCAGTGCTGCTCCACAACGCAGATGAGGTGCAGCTTTTTCAGGGTGGCTTGCCTCAGTCGAATGCGGCTCAGAGTGCCGCGACTTGTGATGCCTATTTGCTCGATGACGCTCTTGTGCTCGGTCGATCTCTGAGTATTCCCATCGCGGCCGAATCGGAGCTTCCTTCGGTGCTGTCTATGGAGGTTGCTGCAGCCAGTCCCTTTAAGTCTGACGACACGGTGTTTGGCTGGAGTGAGACTGGCCGTGATGCCCAGCTCATTCATGTGTCGATGGCTATAGCCTCACGCTCTGCAGTTGATCGGTGGAAGCGCGATCAAGCGGCGGTGGAACAGTTGCCCGATGCGATTAATACTGAACTTTGGGCAGAAGCCGACGGCGCGTTTGTTACTTTGCAAGGCTTCGGCGAAGGACAGCGGGAGGCTTTGTATCGTCGGCGTCTGATGCGAGCAGGCTTGCTGGTAGGCTCCATTTTGGTTTTGGTGCTGGTGTCGGTAGCGGTGTTTGCCGTCCAGCAGAGAATCTCTTTCAATAGATTTGAGTACATGCAGTCCAGGATTCAGAATGAGTCTCAGGCGGTTTCGGAGATGCGCGCGACGATGGTTGATGCCAACGAAACTATTCGTGCGGCGAATGAGCTTGTCTCCGACTATCCAAACCCCCACATAGAGATCGCCCGGCTTACGGAGCTCCTTTCGGACGAAGTCCACATCATGCATTTCGCCATGCGTGGTCGCGAACTGCGGGTCCGTGGTAGAGCTCGCGATGCTGCTGTCGTCATGCAGACTCTTGCGCAAACGCCCGCGTTCTCCAGTGTCACTGCTCCGCAGGCCATAACAGCTGTTGGTAATACCGGACTTGAGCAGTTTCATCTCGATATAGAAGTTGAGCCTCCAATCGAGAGCGGGCCGGGATCATGAACTGGATTCGTCTTCATCGCCGCACGGCTCTATTCGTTGGTTTGACGCTTCTGTTGCCAGCGTTTTTCTATCTAAAGACGGTGTTTGGTTTGATTGGCGTGGGTTTAGATTATGCGGGAGATCGCGGGCGCATAGAGCCGCGTGTCGCTCGCCTTAAAGGCCTACTACAAAACGAGGCTGAGCTTGCCAAGCAGAGCCAGCTTGCAGAAAGACGGCTGTTGGAAGTCGCGTTT